>CAWJGR010000022.1:0-39563 GCA_963842545.1 Candidatus Bathyarchaeota archaeon | reverse complement strand
GTTAGGGTCACTGCGGAAACTCCTCAGAGGGGTCATTGCGGAGTTTCCTCAATGGGGGCAGAATTCCTTTAACTTTTGGGCGCAAGATAGTTTTAGGTGACAAGAAAGTGGTAAATATTATTGAGGACTGGGATGTCCTGGCTGAGTATGCTGGGGAAAAATTAGGTTTCTACCAACTCCTTAGCAACGATGGAATCATCGAAATTAGGGTACAAACGGGCAGGATTGGCTTCAAGAAAGAGTTTGATAAGGGCGACGATCCGCTCTTGATAAAGATCTTGGATTTCTGCAAGAAACGCCGCTATATCCAAATCAGCGAAAACATGCGCGACGACCAATTCTTCAAGTAAGGTGCATTGAGCTTGAGGAAAAACCGATGAGAATTCTAATCTGACCCTCCACAGGTAGAGCGAAATCAAACGCTTACGCTCTATTTTGAAAGACCTTAGACAAGACAGAATACGCTAATCCATCTTTGAAAACCAGTTGCTTACGCTTTAGGCAAATGTTTCCGTAACCTACCTGCAAGACGTCAAAGGCAAACCATTTCTTTTTCAAGCATAATGCAAAGTGAAACTAAACAGTAGAGGTGGGAGGGAATGGCTGAGCTTACATCGAAACCTTCTCCAGACGTATTTGGCACTAAAGTCGGTTTTAATTCTTGTAAGTTGGAGTCTGCCCAAGGCTCCACCGGCACCAGCCCCCTAAACCCACTTCAGCAATTAATTTTTGTTCGTTATCGAGACCATGTTTTATACAATCGAAGTTCTGCTTTGATGATGCAACCGCAAATTAGAGAAGCTGTCGGTTGGCTGGTCTACGATTGCGACCTTTACATTATTGTATCATGGGACAGAGATGCCGAGCCGCCTACACTTCATGGAGGCGATCCGAAAGCATCGGGTTTGGTATTGCTGAAAAGCGATATTTTGGAATTACAGAGGCTTAAAATCTGCCCAGCCGCTACTACAAAAAACTTCAAACTGGTCATTTAAATCGCAAACAGCCTATACAAGAGAGTGAGTATGCGTTCCGACCATCGGAGCGAAAAACTCACAGAGCAAAAAGCTCCAAAGGAGAAAACCGATTGATACAGCGCACAGCACCTTTAGCCTCCGCTATAACCCGCAACCGCAATCTCTCCATTGAAGAACTAAAAAGCCTCAACCTACCGCTAATATTCCAAGGCGACCTCGTCATAATCGAAAGAAGCATAGACGGCTGGAAACTCAGAAAACCCATCACCATACAACTCAGCAAAATCTTAGCTGCCAAAGAAAAAGGACTCGTAGACTACATCATACGCTCATGCCTAAACGATCGCCCAAGCATAATCCCATACATCTTTGAATACCAAAGCATGCTAAAGATGGCACGACACTTCCTACGACACTGCTCAGCATCACAAGATAGCTGCCTAATGTACGCAACTAAAGTCAGAAAATACGCTGAATGGCTAGGTCACAACCCTGACTTAATCATCCAAGACGTCAAACCCGTCGGCGCAATCCCCGACCCCATAAAAGTACAGAACCACTGCGAATTCTTAAGCGACTACCTAGCATACCTCCAAGACTCCGATCTAAACTCAGGCGCAGTCAGTAACTACATCAAATCAGTAAAAACCTTCTACCGCACTAACGGCGTTAAAGAAAGTTGAACTCGACGAACCGCTTAGCCGCAAAGTAACATACAAAGACCGAGCACCAAAACCTGAAGAAATCTCTAAGATGCTAGACAAAGCCGCTATACGGGAAGCCTTCATCGTCGCAGCTATCGCCTCAGGCGGCTTCCGAGAAGGAACCTTTGCAAAACTCAAGTACCGACACGTAAAAGAAGACCTAGAAGCCGGACAGAGTACCCATCCATATCCACGTCGAAGCCCACATAACCAAAGGCAAATATCACGACTACGATACCTTCATAAACACAGAAGCATGCCAGCTCCTAAAACTATACATCCAAGACAGACGACGAGGCGGAAGATCAATGCCGCCAGAAGAACTAACAGACGAATCCCCACTAATCCGAAACAGCCAATCACAGACAGAGTATTAGGCGTCAGCGAGAAAACCATCAGAAAAATCGTCCACGACCTAGCCGTAAGCGCAAAAATCTCTAAGAAACTACCCAACAGCTGGATGTACAGCGTAAGAACCCACAGCCTAAGAAAATTCTTCAGAAGCCAACTCAGCACAGCAAAAATCGACACAGAAATCGTCGAATACATGATGGGACACACAATCAACACCTATGAAGACGTCCAGAGCTTAGGCGTAGAAACCCTAAGAAATCTCTACGCATCAGCTGGGCTTGCGATTAGACCCAAAACACAGATAAACCGCATCGAACAACTCAAAGAAATCATACGAGCATGGGGAGAAAACCCTGAAGAAATCCTATCCAAAGACGCACTACTTAGAGGCAACATCACAGAAACACAGGACCAGACGCAGAACCATCAGCTCTCGATTCTTGCAGAACAACTCAAGCAGATTATCCGTAAGGAGGCTACGGAATGACCCAAAAATCTAGTACCTTTTCTCACATATGTATACTAGTCCCCGTCGGACCCGCCAATTATGAACAAAATTATTGCCCAGTTCCAATTAATAGTCGAAAAATCCTTCGTCCAGTTAAAGCGTTGGATCTTTTCATTAAAAAGTACGATTTTCTTCTCGGGTGTCTATGGATATTAGGTTGATGGCTGCTGATTATTAATTTGTCATTAATGTAGCTGGAATTTGTTGATACTTTTTTTCTTTCTAAAGTCTCTGTCGAGCTGGTCGTTTTGGAACTTCATCTGATTGATTTCTTTGGGTATTAGGGTTGGGCTTGGGTTCTTCGGTTAAGAGCTTCTTGAGGCGCCAGACTAGTAAGTCGCGGTCGTTTGGTTGCTGCCGCGTCCATTGCTCGCGGTACTCTCGGAACTGTTCCCCTGAGATTTTGCCCTTTGACTGCAAATCAGCCAACAATTTTGCGAATGCTCTCAGTTCCAGCTGTTCGTTGGTCTCGACCATCGCTGTTTTTCGATCTCCTAGGTCGGTGGCTCCAGGAGGTTTGCTGTCTGGTGGCGGATAAGTCTTGTATAAGAAAGATGCAAAGTACAGGGCATCCCAACTCGGGTTAAGGGCAAAATGTTTTTAGTTGTTATAAGCTCAACGATGTAGTTTTCATATTCTTGTCCAAGTGAAGAATACTTTGTTTGCCCACTGGGTGCATCGACGACCGGTTAACAAAATGGCGCAGATGCTGATTATTAAAAATCGGCAATACCGTTCCGCTTTCTTAGTTGAAGCAGAATATTATTTTTTTGGCAAGCTGCTTGTCCTGTCCTATTCCACCTATTTTTTCCCATGGAGCATCGACTTTTTGGGCGAGGGACTTTCGGCTGTCCACTGCGATGCGAAGCAAGTTTTTGAATTCCCCGATTTGTAGGCGAGCGTTGCGGTAAACGTTGGAGCTGTTAAGACTTGACGACCAAGGGGTTTGAGGGAACCTTCGAGGAGATGGAAGAATTCGCCGACTTCATCAGGGTTTACTTTGAAGAGTTTATCGGGATCTAAGTACTCAATCGCGCGGAGATTTTCGGTGAAAGGATATTTCTGCCTAAACTCTTTGAGTAATGCAAGCGCTCTATCGACTTCTGTGCGGGTTACTTTGACTCTGTCGAATATAGATGCTTTTTCGAGCATTGAGCTATTTCGGGACATCTTCAACCAAACCGTATTTCAGGATACTATAGAAATACAGGGATAACGGTTAAACCTTACCACGTTGGATTTCAGGCACGTGTTCCTCTGAATTTTTTAGCTAATAAAAGGGCAGTTATTGGAAACAGAACACCCCAAATCAAACTTGCGAATATGTTTATAATGAAAATGCCCATAGCATTTCCAATAAGAAAGCTCACTCCAATTACGCCATTTGCAATAAACAGCCATTTTATGATACGGTCAGATTTCTCTGTAAATACAGGAGCAGCACTCAGAAGGGAAATGCCCATGAAACCGTATCCTAACGCTGCAAATGTCCAGAAGAACGAGTGGGGGTTAGGAGTTACATATTGCCAAAGTCCGTTTGTTTCATGATTTAGGATACCTTGTTGTATAACTGTTAGTTGAATATAATAGTGAAGGCTCAGTATTGCGGCGCAGACAAGACTGAAACCCGATGCAAGTTGAGTTAAAATTTTCTTGTCTTCCGACGCCATGTTATGAATAGAAACCATTAGCATTACGAAGACAGGAGCGAGAATTAGTGAAGGAACAAAGGGCAACATCTGGAAGCTGGTAAACAATGCTGCATAAGAGTCTATGTTGGTGACTGTTGTCATTGGAAAAAGTAATGTTGATAAAATCATGCCTACATCAATTAGAATGACAAGTACCGTTAACACGACCGCTGACCAGAACCCTATTCTTCCCGATAATGGATTCATTCAAGCATTCCTCGGCAAATAATTGTATTGTTGGTTTTAGATACTTATTATTATTGCAAATGCAGGGTACTTCGAAAAAAAAGATTATTAGTCTTAGTTGTTGTTGATTTCTCGGTCAAAGTATGAAGAAAGAACAGTATTCATTTCAGGTCCTATCATAGGAATGGAAAAACAGCAAGACTACCGAAAAACCATCACTGACATCGCCACAAAACTGGGGTTCAATGTCATTGACCCATGGAAAAGAGAACGTGTTCTCTACAATGGAACTGAGGAGTGCTGGTGGGACAAGGTACCAACATTTGACTTTGTTCAACGGGACTTAGATGATGCTGACCGATGCGACATAATGGTTGTTTATTTACCTATCCTTTCAGCAGGCGCCTGCATGGAAATGTTCTATGCTAAACGCAAAGGCAAAAAAATCATTGTGGTATCTGAGATGAAATGTCTGAGCCCATGGATAGTTTTCCACTCAGACACGATAATAAAGGGTTTTGACCAGCTTGAAGAGGCACTTAAAAAGTATCTTTAAGCTTTGGTTTGTTTGAATTCTTCTCGGATTTTCATCTGCCGTCTTTTGCGGTTGTAACCCAACGAAAAGTCGTGGGCTGCATCACGGATTTTTCTTAGCAGAAGCATCATTCTGTTGTTCTTGTCAAAGTTTCTGGGCGCTGCTTCGTCTGGCAGATAGATTTCTTCATGCTCCTTCGCTAAACCAATAAGGGGAAGTTGTAACCCGAGTGTTTGCAAAGCTGCTTTTGCTGCGCTGACCTGTCCGGGTCCACCGTCGATCACCACTAAGATCTGGCAGTTGGCGTTTTCTCTTCTATTAGGCGCTTGTATCTTCTTGCATACAACTTCGTTGACGGCGGCAAAGTCGTCTTGTCCTATGAAAGTTTTGATTTTGAATTTGCGGTAGTTTTTCTTGTCGGGTTTGGCATCTTTGAAGCTGACCATGCCTGAAACTACATGTTCCGTTCCCAAGTTGGATATGTCAAAGCACTCGATTATGTGCGGCAGGACTGGCAAGTTGAGGTTGTTTTGCAAATCAACCAGTGCACTGTCAACGTCTAAGGCTTGATTCCAGGTTTTTCTCTGCCAACTGCACAAGCCCCAACTTATCTGCTCGCCGGGGAATCGTCAACGAAACAGGCGCAGCCCGCTTTGCCGAAAGAAACTCTTCTAACGCCTTTTTCTCTTCAGCACCCTGCCAACAGGGCTTGTTCAATAGGATTTCTCTGGGAATCTGGTTTGTAGTGTAATATGCTTTCAAAAATTCCTGTTCAATTTGGGGCTGCAACATCGACGCTGAACTCTTTTTTGCCCAAGCAAGCACGCCTCTACGCATACCCATCTGAACTGCCAGCATCTTCTCGCCCACCTGCCTAAACACCAAAACGTCCTGGTCAAAGCGTCGCTCGTTATCCACAATTTGATGCTCGGTTACGAGCCTTATGGATAGGATTTGGTTGCGGAGTTCAAGAGCAGTTTCGTATTGCTGGGCTTGGGAGGCTGTTTGCATTTGGGTTTTTAGTTGCTCAATTGTTTGTTGATAGTTTCCGTTTAGAAAGCTGCGTGCTTGCTTGACTTGTTCGCAGTATTGTTCGGCGGTGGCTTTGCCGATGCATGGAGCAGTGCATAGGTGGATGTGGTAGTTTAGGCAAGCCCGTTTGGGCATGGTCTTGCAGGTACGAAGTTTAAACACCCTAACCACTAAACGTTGCAAGTCCTGTCGTGTGAAGCCGTCAGTGTAGGGTCCAAAAGATTCGAGTTTCCGCGAAACCTTGCGGCTGGTAAGTATCCTTGGGAAAGTTTCTCTTGTAAGCGAGATGTAAGCGAAGGTTTTGGCGTCTTTTAGGTTAACGTTGTACTTGGGCGTGTGCTGCTTGACCAGCTTGTTCTCCAGAAGCAACGCTTCAACTTCGTTGTTGACGATAATCCAATCGATATTGCGAATATGCAAAACCAACTGCCGTGTCTTAACTGGGTTGGTCAGTGTTTGAAAAGTAACTTTTAACCCGTGAACGAAGGCTTTTTGCTTTGCCAACATAGATGATTTCGCCTGCTTCATCGCGGTAGAGGTAGACGCCTGGGTTAGTGGGTATATCGGAGCTTTTGAAGTCTAGAGGGCAATGTTATTTGGATCATGCAGGCTGCTTCACTGCCAAAACAGTCTCTGCTTTATGGTTAAGTATTTTATTCTAAGAATACATCCTGTGTACGAGCTCCTGTTCTGTGCGACTTCTTCAGGTGTTCCCTGAGCAAGCAACTTCGCCGCCTGCAGCTCCTCCTTCAGGACCCAAATCGATGAGGTAATCGCAGCTTTTGATGACGTCGAGGTTGTGTTCAATAATGTAGACAGTGTTGCCGTTGTCGACCAGTCGATTGAGGACTTTTATGAGACGTTTAGTGTCGTCAAAATGCAGACCTGTAGTGGGTTCATCGAGCATGTAGACTACGTGTCCTGATTTGTGTTTGCTGAGTTCACGAGTGATTTTGATGCGTTGGCTCTCTCCGCCTGATAGGGTGGTTGAGCTTTGCCCCATCTTGATGTAGCCCAAGCCCAACATCTAGTAAGCGTTTCGAGTTTGCGTGAAACCCGTGGAGTGTTCTCAAAGAATTTTGCTGCTTCCTCAACTGTCATATCCAAGACTTCAGCGATGTTTTTGCCTTTATAGAACACGCCTAAGGTTTCTTTGTTGTAACGTTTACCTTTGCATTCGCTGCATTGAACGTAAACATCTGGTAGGAAGTTCATTTCGATTCGGAGAACTCCGTCGCCTTGACAGGTTTCGCATCTGCCGCCTTTAACGTTGAAGCTGAATCGCCCTTCTTTGTAACCCCGGGCTTTGGCTTCTTTGGTGGAAGCAAAAATCCGCCGTATCTCATCGAAGAATTTAGTGTAAGTGGCAGGGTTGCTTCGTGGAGTTCGTCCAATTGGGTCTTGGTCGATGACTATAACGTTGCGCACTACTGCTTGGAACATCAATCGCTTCGTGTTTTCCAATTTTGTCAACCTGCTCACCGAACATTTTCCGCAGAGCTGGAATAACTGTCAAATTCATCAAAGTACTTTTGCCTGAACCTGAAACGCCCGTGACACCGCACAATACACCCAACGGTAACTGCAAGTTGAGGTTTTTGAGGTTGTTTTCTTCTGCGCCCTTAACTGTGATGTAGCCGACGGGTTTGCGTCTGTTTCCGGGAATTTCAATTCTTAATTCGCCGGAGAGATATTTGCCTGTGAGGCTTCGAGGGTTTTCCATTATTTCTTGAGGAGAGCCTTCAGCAACGATGTGCCCACCATGGATACCTGCACCAGGTCCCATGTCAACGATGCAGTCAGCATGCCGCATTGTCTCTTCGTCGTGTTCAACCACAATTAAGGTGTTGCCTAAATCTCGCAGGCGCTGTAGGGTGCTGATGAGTTTGGCGTTGTCTCGCTGGTGTAAGCCTATACTGGGTTCATCGAGGATGTATAGGACGCCCATGAGGTTGCTTCCAATCTGGGTAGCTAAACGGATACGTTGAGCTTCTCCACCTGAGAGCGTCTTGGCGGCACGAGATAACGAAAGGTACCCTAAACCGACATTTTTGAGAAAACCGAGCCGTTCATTTACTTCTTTAAGCACCTGTTTAGCGATCGTAAGTTCCTTTTCGTTTAACTTAGGCGGTAGGTCACGGAAGAAGTCAACAGATTCTTCAATTGATAGGTCAGTTACGTCGATGATGCTTTTGTCAAGGATTTTTACAGCAAGCACTACGGGCTGGAGTTTTTTGCCCTTGCATGTGGCACATGGACGCGAAGTCATAAATTTTTCGATGTCTTCTTTGCGCCAATCGCTTTCAGTTTGCCGATACAGCCGCATGGTTTGTGGGATTATGCCTTCCCACCCCTCGCGCATCCACATACTGGCGCCATTTGACCAACTGCCATTGATGGGTTCCTTGTCTCCGTACAGGAGCACTTGGAGTTGCTGTTCAGTAAAATCCTTAATTGGTGTGAACACGTCAAAGCCGTATTTTTTGCCCACTGTTGCTATTTGCTGCGCTCGCCAACTAAGTTCCATAGTGCCTTTGTAAACTGCCAAAGCACCATCCATGATTGATAGACTCTTGTCGGGAATCACTTTGTCAGCTGTGACTTCGGTGATTTCACCTAAACCATGGCAGGTTGGGCAAGCGCCAAACGGCGAGTTAAAGCTGAACATACGAGGTTCAAGGCTTTCAAAAACGATTTCAGGATGGTTTGGGCATGCGCCAAAGGTGCTGTACATGGTTTCGTCTTCAAAGCGTTCAAGTTCCTTTTTCTTGTTCGCATCTTCAGCTTTGTTGAGCATCGATGACTATCATGGTGCCTTTTCCGACTTGAAGCGCCTGCTCTACAGCTTCAGCAGATACGTGAACGTTCCTCATCCACAATCTGCACAGTATCGATGACTGCTTCAATCCAGTGTTTCTCATATCGAACCAGCTTAACTTCTTCTTTGATGGTAGTCAGATTCGTAGATTTTCTGGTCAGCGCGGATTTTTGTGTAGCCTTGTTTTTTGAGGTCTTCAAAAACTTGTTCGTGAGTACCCTTTATTCCTCGGATGATTGGTGCAAGGAACGTGAGAGTTTTTTCTTTTTCAGCCATGATAAGGCTAGTGATGTTCTCTGCGCTCTGGGGGTGAATGCTGCTGCCGCATTTGGGGCAATGATGAGTGCCAATTCGCGCAAAAAGCAGCCTTAGGTAATCGTAGATTTCGGTAACTGTGCCAACTGTTGAACGTGGGTTTTTGCTTGTGCTCTTCTGCTCAATGGAGATTGCGGGTGAGAGCCCTTCGATCGAATCCACATCGGGTTTATCCATTAAACCCAAAAACTGTCTTGCATAAGCACTGAGGCTTTCAACATATCTTCGCTGCCCTTCAGCGTAAATCGTGTCGAAGGCGAAGGTGGATTTTCCTGAGCCTGAAAGCCCAGTTATAACTATGAACTTGTTTCGGGGCAACTCTAAATCGATGTTTTTTAGGTTGTGTTCCCGTGCACCCTTAATGGAAATGTTATCACGCATAACTTTAAACCCAATTCCTATTCTGTTTCTATTCTTGTAACAGTTTTAATTCGCAAGATTAGAACCTTTTTGCACTAAATCTTTAATTTTCTGGCGTTCACCGCTTCATTTTCCACCTTCTCGAGCTAGCGCTTTGTTGAGCTCAGCAATTGCATCCCGCAATTCGATGGCACGTTCAAAATCCAATTTCTCGGCTGCCTCCCGCATCTGCGCATCCAACTCGATGATTTGGCGTCTCATGTCTGATTTTGGCAGGTGTTTGGTGCCTTTGATTACGCCTTCCTTCTTTGAAACGCCCTTAATGATAGTTGTTGGGGTTATGCCGTGTTCTTGGTTGAAGCGTTTTTGGAAGCTGCGGCGGTAACATGTGGTTTCCATGGCACGTTTAATCGACTGGGTTTCTATGTCTGCGTAGAGTATTACTTTGCCGTTGACGTTTCTTGAGGCGCGTCCGATGGTTTGGATTAGGCTGCGTTCGTCACGCAGAAAACCTTCTTTGTCAGCGTCCAAGATGAATATTGTTGCGACTTCAGGAATGTCTAAGCCTTCACGAAGCAAGTTGATCCCGACGAGAATGTCGAATTCGCCAACACGCAATTGCCGTATTAGCTCTATCCGGTCGAGGCTTTCAATTTCTGAGTGCATGTACCTGACGCGGAAACCTTCCTTAGAAAGGTAATCGGCTAAGTCCTCAGCCATACGCTTAGTCAAGGTTGTAACTAGAACGCGGTCGCCTCGTGCAATGGTTTTCTTGGCTTCCACCATCAAATCCTGCATCTGCCCCTCGATCGGACGCATCTCAACCTCAGGATCCAAAAGCCCTGTGGGTCGTGTGATTAATTCGACAGGTGGACCGCTTTTTTCCAGTTCATATTCGGCTGGGGTGGCGGAGACAAAGAGGACTTTGCCCATTTTCTTCTCGAACTCCTCAAACTTGAGCGGGCGGTTATCGAGTGCGCTTGGGAGCCTGAAGCCGAAGTCGACGAGGTTCTTTTTTCGTGCATAGTCGCCGTTGTACATGGCGCGTGATTGGGGAATGGTTTGGTGGCTTTCGTCGATGATTAATAGGTAATCTTTGGGGAAGTAATCCATCAAAGTGAAGGGGGGTTCGCCGGGTTTGCGTCCGTCGAAGTGGCGGCTGTAGTTTTCCATACCCGCACAGAACCCCACTTCCTTAATCATTTCCAAGATCATAGTTTGTGCGTTGTTTTAGTCTATGGGCTTCAAGCGGAGGCAAACTGGGCAACCGCTGCTTCCAATTCCTGTTTGATTAGTTCAAGCGCTAAAGCATGCTTCTCTTCCGGCACGACGTATTGGCGTGCTGGGTAAAGTGTAAATCTGTCGAGCACTGGTCTTCACGTCGCCGTTTAACAGGTTGACTTCTTTTATTTTCTTGATTGATATTGCCTTCAAGTTCAACGCGTAAAATTTCGTTTTCGTAAGAGGGCACTACATCAACTGTGTCGCCTCGAACGCGGAACCTGTCCAGGTTCAAGCACCATGTCGTTGCGTTCATACTGCATGTCCACGAGTTCATGGATAAGCTGTTGTCTACGAGACATTTGCTTTCCAACCTCTAAGTTCGGCTGCCATGGTTCGGAAGTCGTCTGGGTTACCTAAGCTGTAAATGCAGCTGATACTTGCCACTATTATGGTGTCGTTTCGGCTGACAATGCTGGAGACAGCGTGCATGCGCATCTTTTCAATCTGCTCGTTCACGGTGGAATCCTTTTCAATGTACATGTCCTGCGCGGGCAGATAAGATTCTGGCTGGTAGAAATCATAAAAACTGAAATGAAGTATTCAACTCGGTTATGAGGGAAAAGCTCTTTTAACTCAGCGTAAAGCTGAGCTGCCAAAGTTTTGTTGTGAGCAATTATTAGAGTAGGTTTTTGAAGTTTATTGATTACGTTCGCCATAACAAAAGTTTTGCCGCTACCTGTAATGCCTAAAAGGGTTTGTTTGGGTTTTGTGGAAAAGTTTTTCACTAGCTGCTCTACCGCGGCTTGTTGTCCAGGCGAAATTTGGAATGGTGCGACAAGTTCAAACTGCATTTGCTTCCCCACAAACGATAACAAATGACCCAACGACAGAATTAATTAAGTTTTTTCTGAAAAGTGGTTTAATTTAGGTAGTTTTTGGTGATTCAGAAGCCACTTTGAATTGATTGTTTGGGCGGTTTCTTTTTTGCTTTATTCGATAGAACTGCCAACGCTTCAGAACAAACGCCGCAATTGCAGCCGCAAATAACCCATCATAGATAACTACGACGAAGTCGTTTTCAAAATCCCGACCCCAAAGGTTAGCATGAACCACTCCAAAGAACAAAGCCACATACATTAACGCGTGGAAGTAGCGCCAATAAGCAATAACTTTTCTCCGTAAAAGCACCGCTCCAAACGCGGTGTAAAGAGCCATTAACGCTACGCTGCCTCCGTAAAAGAAGAAATTGGATAGCGAAGCAAAGTTGGGCAACAGGATACCGGGGTTGTCAAATAGAATTACTACTGCAATCGGATGTAACGTTATCATTAGCAAGCCAGCGGCTGCAAAGTAATGGTGAACTTTGATGAATGATTTTTTGAAAAAAAGCGTTACTTCTTTAATAAAAGGTGTTAGAATGGCTGCAACGCTTAAGGCAATATAGCCATCTAGAGCAAGCAATCGTATGCTTGCATCCATCACATTGCTGATATCCAAGTCAAGGGCAAAAAGAGAAACCGCTAAAGCAAATAAAATTATTACAGCGTGGAAAGCAAGTTCCCTTTTTAAAACCATAACGTTCAGTTACTCAAGTCTAAAATAAAACAATTTCCCAGCCAAATCACCGCTGACCTCACCTAAAGAAAGGCTGAAGCAAAAAATTATTCAACGGTTAATTTGCCAAATTTGCCAACGTTAAGTTGAATTTCACTCTTAAAACTTGTTACGTAGCCGTTATCAATTTTTATGTTGTCGCCAACGTTGATTTGGTCAATCTGTTCATTCCAAAGAGTCAATTTTACGCTGCCCGTTTCGTCTGCGACTACGGCGTCGACTATTCGGTAAGTTTCATCTTTAAATCGTGATTTAACTTCTCTTGGGTCGCCTTTATCCACGACTTTGGCTTCAACACTAACCCGTTTCATGCCATCTTGTAAATCTTTAATTGCAGTCATTTAAGTCACACCTAAACTGTTTACTAACAGTCGGTTTTCAATTGCAAAGGTGACCTGCAATCATATAAATCTTGCTAACTAAAAAAGAAATGAAGAAATAGTAGGTGGCAACGCCATTTGGCGTTCTTAAATTGCCCCAACCAGGAACACAAGGAGTAGGATTACTATAGCTATGCTACCTGCTGAAAGGGCAATTTTCTTAACGGTTGAAAACTCGGGTTTGAGTTCTCCTATTGCAAAGGCAACTACTCCTCCCAACCATACGTAGGAAACTATGAACATACCTGACACTATGTCCCTGAACGCTATTGTTGCTGAGTCGATGTTGTTGAAAATTGTGTGTGACATGGCAGGTAATGTTCCTAGCGCGTCTGATGGGTAGTACAATGCTGCATAGGGGTCAAAGCGTGCTCCCAGAGATAGATCGTATGGATAATAGACTGTTGGCAGGAGAAGAGTTGCAGCGAGGTTAACTACCCCTCGAAGAACCATTATAACCATTGCATAGCCTATTGCTGTAAATAGCGGTTTCCAAATAACAGGACTTTTCTGTAGTCTGCAAACTAAGTAGATTATGCCAGTTAAGATGAACCAGGCGAATATGAATTGTAGGGAGAATAGTTGCAAAAACTGGAGAAGAATGCCCGTGCTGTTGTATTGGATAGGTGTTAAGTATTCACCGTGGAAGAATAAGGCGCCAATGCGAACAGTTATGTTTGAGCTGGATGGATAAGTAAAATCCATTTGCAATGAAGTAATATTGCTCCATGAGGGAACGCCCTTGCTTGTCCAGCTAGCTGCATTTGGTCCAAGTGAAATAGTTAGGTTGGTCCAATCACCATTAGTTGCATTGGACAGCAAAGGAGTTAGGTTAAGTTGGTAAAGATCAGAAACGCCAAGAGAATACAATGTTAAAGTGGCGTTTTGAGGAGCTACTTGAGGCTGCACCAATTTTAATGATATTGATAGGTTTTGGAACCCGCTAGGACTACAGTCAACGTTTGATACATTGCCTATAGCAGCTGTTACGGTATTTGTGGTTGAAGCGCTCATTTGCATGCTATTGTTTCCAAAGAGGCTAAAGTAAGCGTTTGGATCCGTTGGGGGAAGCCCAAAACCCGCCACATAAATACTGTAATTTATGTAGTCGTCAAAATTGTTGGTTAATGCTACGTTTGAAGAGGCTGCCCAATTTGACGCGTTTGTGAAAGTACTCAATTGATCAATTGATGGCGAAGTTTGTTCGGTGTAAGTTTTAGAGAACTGTGAATACTCGTAGCCTATTTCTAAGCCAACAAAAAGAAGCAAGATAATCAATGCGCCGAGATATTTTGGGTTTGTAACAATGTTCTTGAATGCCTTTTGCGGTGCATAAATGACCTGCAGAATATCGTCAATAATCAATCTAATTCGCTCCCTCGCAATGTGAAGATTGCGTTGCATTTATTAAGTGTTGTTCAACTTTGCATCAAAGCGGAAAATAAGGAGCCAAAACCCAGTTTTATTAATTGTTGGAGAGCATTTACAGAATCAGATTAATGCGAACGCGTAATTAGGCAAAGTCCACGTCGAAAATAGTGAAGTAGCTAAATATTTTACATGCCTGTCTTGAGTCGTCGATAAGTTGTGTAATCCACGTATTCAATGAATGGATTTTCTGACTGAAATTTAACAGTGATTTTTTGGCGTTTTCGTTTATCAAGTATTTGGCTTGTTGTTCTGAGTAGGTATGCATCGCTTCCTGCGCCTGAACCGTAACTTGCAACCAAAATGCGTTCATCGGGTTTTGCAATATCAAGCACTGCGGCTAAACCCACCAGCGCAGCACCCGAATAGGTGTTTCCGAACTTTGTTATCTGAATCGCTGGCAAATATTGTTCATCTTTGAAGCCGAGCTCTTTTGCGATTCTTACAGGGAACTGGGGATTAGGCTGGTGAGGAACAAAATAATTCAGATCAGCTGCTTTGACATTTAAGCGCTCCATCAGTTTAGTGGCTGACTTTCGAACATGCTTAAAGTAAGCTGGGTCACCTGTGAACCTTCCGCCATGCATCGGATATTGTTCGCCGTCTCGTCGCCAGAAATCGGGAGTGTCGGAAGTGCAAGAGTACCAGCCTTCAACTTCAGCGATGACATCCTGTTTTCCAAACATGAAAGCTGCGCCGCCATAGCCAACATAAGTGTCTAATTCGCCGCCTGGACAACCTCTGGGGGCTGCCTGAGAGTTATCTGCACCAATAACCATAGCGTATTTGATTCCTGACTTTGGATAGCTGACGAGAGCGGATGCATCTTTGAACATGCTTGTGCCAGCTTTGCAAGCAAACTCGGTATCTACGGCATCAACGCCTTGGATGTCGCCTTCTTCTTCGCCTAGCTTGAAGAACCTGAGCAACTTTTGACGCGATAGGTTTAACGGCATATGGATTTGATTCGGAACCAACGTAAACTTTTCCAACCCAAGAACTGTCAATTCCTGAATGGATAAGTGCGAGTTTACCAGCTTCAACCGCCGCAGTTACGGAGTCTTCGTCGATGAAGGGAACAGCACGTTCCAATCCACCTTCCTTTATTCGGAAACGGGAAGTATAAGCACCATAACCAACGATCCCTGGCAATTCATATTCCTTGGTGGGTTGAACCATTTTGTATTCTTGATGTGGATAATATTCGTCCGCTAATGTGAAAGCCAAGGAAATTGTAGGAATAACGTCGCTTTTGCCAACGGTATAGCGTCTTCGGAAACGTGGAATTACTTCCCTGCCTTCAAGGCTTGCCAAATCAACGTCTTCACCATCACAAATCAGTTGGTCAGTTAATCCTTGCAGGAACACGGATTTTGCCGTCATGGAAAGAAACTATACCGTAAACGTAGCTGCTGAGTTTAGAGAATTTGTTTGTAGGTTCATTGACGTAGGTGCAGACTTCCAGTTTGCCCTTGTCATAGAATAGGTCTATGCTGTCCATTTTTCCGTAGCTTTTTCTGCCGCAGTTGCTGCAGTAATCGCGAACTTCAAAGTATTCTTTGCCACAGCATTGACAGCGACAAGCCTTCAAACGGTCGCCCAAGTAAGAAACTCGTCTCTCTATCGGTTCACTACTCATCCTTAATCTCTCCTAAGATGGTAACGTATGCTTTAGTTCCAAAACCTTCAAACTCCAGCACAGCACCATGCTTGGGTGAACCACCATTAACTTTAACTTGTCTTTCGCCTGCTTCACCACGAAGTTGACGATAAATCTCAAAAATCTGGGCTCCTCCAGTTGCACCCAATGGGTTACCGTCTGCTTTTAAACCGCCGTCAGTGTTTACATATAGTGGTATTCCATCAATGTTGTAGCAGTTTTGGCAGCCATGGATGCTTTTCCAAGCGGTTCCAGGTTTGCAGAAGCCTAAGTCTTCAAGAGAAACCATCTCCATCACAGTAGATTGGTCATAGACTTCGATAACTTGCAAGTCAGAAGGTTTAACTTTTGAGGTTTTGACTTGCACTTTTCATTGCAAGTTCAGTTGCAACAAAATGGGATAAGTCTTCTCTTTTTGGATAGTTTAGATAGTCTGTTGCTGAACCACAACCTAAAACGCTTATTGGTCGCTTAGTCATTTTTTTGGCAACTGAATCGCTTGTGAGGATTAGGGCTGAGGCGCCGTCAGATATTGGAGCAAAATCGTAGAGTCCCAAGTGTTTATGAGCAGTTTTTCTTGCGCTTAGAACCTGATTCGACTGTGATTTTTCTTTGGTATTGTGCATACTTGTTCTTGGTTGCGTTTGCATGGTTTTTAACAGTAATCTCTGCTAGAGCTATGTTAAGTTTGTCTAGATCTTCACCTGTAATATGGTGTTTTTTGATGTATGCGCGGAGCATGAGTTCATGGTTTGATTCTGGTGTTCCGCCTGCATAAGTAGCTCCATGGGTCATCAAGGAGCATTAGATCATCTCGGATTTTGTCCCAGCGATCAGTCATTTTTTCTATGCCGCCGACCAGGACCGTGTTGTAAACTCCCGCTTGAATCGCATTGCAAGCAGTTAGCAAAGCGGCGCTAAACGAACGCGTAACTTCCATGGGCACATGAAGTTCAGTTAATTCTGAGAGAAAACCCTCTTCAAGACCCAACTTGTTGGTGATGGGAAGAAAACAATCGGACATGTAACATGCTTCTAAATTTTTGCGTTCAATGTTGCATTCGTTTGAAGCGGCAAGCCAAGCTTCTTCAATTAGTTTTTCTGGCTCTTTGCCGTAATGTTCTCCAAACTTGGTGCGGCCAACAGCAACTATAGCTGGGCGGTTTTGCATTCGAGTGTCTCCCTTTTTGGATAACCTATAAAGGTTTTTCAAAAAGACTATTAAGTGTTTGCCATCTATCCCAAAAAATAATGAGAATAACATATGATACCTAACGGGAAAATATGGTAAAACTTTTGAAATTGGATAGAAAAAGAGAATATTAAGTAAGTCTACAAGAGAAAATTGACGGATTCTTCTACTTTTACGAATACGTTTTAAGGAATGCGAAAAGATTTTGCCTCAGTGTCGACAGTGAGGAAACAGTTAATGTGTCGAATACGAAAAGATCCAACATAAAAGTTAATATGCGCTCTTTAGAGGCTCCCATTATCAATTTCATTTTTAGTTAATTGAAGCTTAGTGGTTCTCTATGAGGTCTTGAAGTTTCTCGCTTAATTCAACAGGAAATAACGGAGCATTTGTCAACGTTTTAAACTCTTCTGGAAGTTTGGAGAGACTATCTGAAGCTTTAGCGCGAATTTCGTTAAGCGACGGTTGAGGATAGTTAAGTTTGCCATCCGTTACATTACCTTAACAAGCAATGGCTCACCACCCACTTTCTCATCAGCCAAAGCAATAACATCCCTTCTAAAAAACCGTTCAGGATCTTGGAAACGATAAACCTGCTTTCTTCCCGGCAAAGTAATTTTATCTTTGCTTAACTTCATTATCGCCGAGAAACTGCCATCAACTGCCATGGTTTCACTGAGTTTGTAGATAACATCAAGGTAGGGACGGTCTGCAGAAGTACCCATTTTTGTGCCAACCCCAAACGAATCAATCTTTGCATCTTCATTGAGCAATTGAGTGATTTTGTATTCGTCCAAATCTCCGCTGACAAAAATCTTTACGTAACCCAAGTTATTTTCGTCTAGGATTTTTCGGATTTTCTTGCTGGTTTCTGTCAAGTCCCCACTGTCAAATCGTACTCCGCCAAGTTTGAAACCGTTCGCTTCCAGTTCTTTTGCAACTGTGACTGCTTTTTCTGTGCCTGCAATATCGTCATAGGTATCAATTAGGAAGGTGGATTTGTTTGGGAAAGTTTTGGCGAAAGCCCGGAAAGCATCGATTTCTTTAGGGTAAGACATGATGAATGAATGCGCCATAGTGCCGAAAACTGGGATGTCGAATACCATGCCTGCTAAAACATTGCTTGTGCCTTGGCAACCTGCAATGTAGCTGGAACGCGCCACTTTCATGCCGGCATCAATTCCGGGTTCACGCCGTAAACCGAACTCAATCACAGTTTTACCCTTAGCCGCATGAACTACTCGCGATGCTTTGGTAGCTATCATGGTTTGCAGATTAATGGTGTTTAACAAAAAGGTCTCCACTAGTTGGGCTTCAATAATTGGGGCGGTTACTCGGATTAAAGGTTCATTGGGAAATGCCAAGGTGCCTTCGGGAATAGCCCACACTTCACCTGTAAACTTGAATTCTCGGAGGTAGTCGAGGAAATCTTGCGTTAAACCCTGTTTTTTTAGGTAAGCTAAATGTTCTTCGGTAAACTTTATGTTTTGCAGGTACTGTAACGCTTCTTCTAAGCCTGCGAAAAGAAAGTAACTGCGGTTTTCTGGCAATCGCCTTATGAAGAGGTCGAATGTGGCAGGCTCAAAGTTTTTGTTGTCAAAGTAGCTTGCGCACATCGTTAACTCGTAGTAGTCAGTGAATAGGCTCATGTTTTCAACTGTTTAAGTAAGCCGAGAAAACTTTTCATGAGCTATTAGAGATGGGACTTACGATTTAATTCTTTCTAGACTGCTAAGCGGCTGCAAGCTGTGTCGAAAGTAATTGATTTGGTGTTCTAACAAGTAGATTTAAAAGCAAATCGAGGCAAACAAGAGATTGATATCCAATGCCGCTAATGTACCCTATCAAACATGTTTTCCGCAACTGGAAACTTTTCACTGCTCTCTTAATTGGTATAACTTTAGCAGCAACTTTTTGTGCGGCAATAGGTGTAAAAGCAAATTTAGCTGCTGAACAAGCGATGGACAAGCAACTTAGCAGTGTCCTAACTGACATGGAGTTTACTGCTCCCTTAAACCAGTCAAACCTTGCTTTAGCCTATCAGAACATAACCCACATTGACGGGGTAAAGAAGGTAGATTTGGTTGCCAGAATAGATTCTTCCCCAATTAAATTATCAAGCGATAATTTTACTATTCCCTGGTTTCCGCAGATAGCTACTTTCCCAAATGATTCTAGGATTTATGATGAATGGTTAAACAAACCCGTTGGCGGCATCCCAGAAAACTATACTTACCTTATAGCTGGTACCGATCTCGCCAAAAAAGTTTCAATTGGCGATAACATAACAACCATGATTACGTTTCCGACCAACCAAAATACTATAACCAAAGCACAGTTTATGTTAACCTAACCGTAGCCGGATTCGCTGAATTAACCGAAAATGGGTACCAACTATTATCAGGCTACGGCGGCGGCGTTATCCTTCCTAATGTACCCAGCGGAGTAACGATAACTAGTCCGCATGGGGTAATTCCGAATGGGGCTATCAGTTCCATTGGCCTCAGGTACCGTTCTGACACTTTAATTATCGGTTGGGATAAAACCTTCAAGAAACTTTGGAATAGCACGCTTGACAGCAGCACTGTTAGTATTACATTTCTATAGGTGTTGATCGCAAAACACTCATTAGTCCATGGAATATTCAATCATCAATTGACAAAGTCGATATCATTGGAGACAAAATTCAGAATCAGATTATGGCAAGTATTTTGTGCAAAGCAACTTGAACAACTACCTTGGTAATTCATTGAGTGGACTTCAGGTTAACTTCTCACAGACTCTAATCAGTTTCATTGTCGTTTCTCTTCCGGTATTCTTTGTAGCTTGGTATCTTGGCGCCACAGTTTCGGATGTATCCTTCAACATTCGCAGACGCGAAATCGGATTATTATCAACCAAAGGGCTCTCTAGCGGACAAATACAAAGAATGTTCTTAACCGAAGCTTTAGTCATTGGCTTGGTCGGTGGAGCCTTAGGTGTTGTTGGCGGCTTAATACTAAACCAATATTACGCTGGCACAGTAAACTTAAACAACCTATTTAACTCCCAAATATACAGACCCAACAATCATGGTGGTCACGATTATTTTCGGCATAATTTTGGCGCTTACCTCAGTTTTTTGGTCTTCTCGCAAAGCTTCAAGAATGCCAGCAGTTGATACCTTAAGAAATTACATGCCGATTGAAAACAAATAAACCTCGCCAAAAAATATTGCCGCTAATAGCTCTAATCCTTGGGAAGCTACAAAATAGTAGTTTTCATATTGGGAATAAATGTCCCAATGATGCTTAAGTCAAATATCTTCTGGCGGAGGCTTTTTACCTCTCAATTATCGAGGCGCCACTAATACTCTTTGATGCAGCCCTAACCTACATTGGTCCTCTGTTGTTTCTGCTGGGGCTTAACGAAATTGCTTATCAAAGAATCAACTAAATTCCAGCAGTTGGCAACCAAAATTTCCTCATTGATGGGTGAATTGGGTGCATTGGCAGCGAAAAACGTTCGAAGAAACCCTGCCCGTTTAGCAGCTATAGCTTTCCTAATTGCATTAATCATGGGTTACAGTGTGCAGGTAACGGGTCAAATTGCAAGCCAACAAGACTATACTCGTTAGAACCGTTCAAAACCAAGTTGGAGCCGACATAACAGTTAAGCGTGGTAAATGCCACAAAAGGCCAATTAATCTTGGATGACATAATTGCGAATGTTTCAGGGATTAGAAATGCATCAATCGAACGTTCCCTTACACCTTCGCTTAGCAGCAACACTTACGGATCAACCTTAACCATAAGAGCCATCGATCCAGCTAATTGGAGCGAATCAGCCTATTATGAGCCAGGATGGTTTAACGGCGTCAGTGTTGAACAAGCACTAAAAGATCTACAAGCAAGTAATAATACAATAATTTTGGACCGCACCTATCGCCAAACAATTGAACCTGAAACTATACGATGAAGTAGCGATTAACTTTAACTCGTATCCTCGCACACTGCGCATTGTAGGCTTCTTTGGTCCTGAACCATCAGGCAACTCTGGACAAGTCATCAGTTATTCAGGATCGTATGGTGACTCAAAATCCTTGATCTACTACTACTCTCCCTACTATTCGTTTGTGCCAAACAACCTCTTCAACGTAAGCAGCCCTTTCAGCGACGCCTATAAAGTTGAGCAATTTGGCACAACGCTTAGAATCAAGCTTGATTCAGGCGTCAACGGAACGGATGTTGCAAATCAGATTCGAACGTTGGAAGGCAATGAACTCTACAGCGTAACTTCCTTCGATGAAACATGGCGACTATCAGAATCAGGAAACTACCTTACAACAGTTGGTAACTTGCAGACCTTAGATATTCAAGGGTTAGGACTTGTGTTTGCTGTGCTCTCAGCATCAGTTGGCACAGCACTGATAGCTATAGTAAGTTTGAAAGAACGCAGTCGTGAAGCCACATTGATGAGTGTTCGTGGCTTATCCTATCGCCAGTTAGTCTGGATGTTTCTCACAGAAAGCATGGCTATCATTACCTTTGCAGTCATACTCGGCGTAGTTGTTGGGCTAATAATCGTTTATGGCACTGTCACATCAGCCAACGCTATCTCCAACATGTCCCTTGTTACTCAACGCCTCATTTACCCCGCAAACGCCTTAGCCACCATAGGCACCTACATAGCCCTAATCTACGCATCCACAATAGGCGCCATTATAGTAATGACAACTCAATACGTAACAAAACTTGAAAAGATGGTTAGATCAAGATGAGCGGATTAAACATAAAAATCAGAGACTTAGTCAAAGTGCACCACACCGGTAAAATAGAAGTTCAAGCCCTCAGAGGATTAAACCTGGATATAACATCAGGTGAATTAGTCTCTATTATTGGCCCAAGCGGCAGCGGCAAATCAACCCTCCTGAACATTATCGGCGGTTTAGACAAAGCAACTGCAGGCACCGTTCAAGTAGGCGAAAAAACCGTGACCAACCTATCTGTTAGGCAACTCGTTGATTACAGAAGAAAAGTAGTCGGTCACATCTTCCAAAACCTAAACTTAATTCCCACCCTTACAGCGAAAGAAAACATCGAATTCTCAATGGTGGCTTCCGGTGTGAAACGGGGAAAACGCAAACAGCGAGTTCAAGAACTTCTAAAAACAGTGGGTTTACAGGAACGCGCAGACCATAAACCTGAAGAGCTAAGCGGTGGCGAACAGCAAAGAATCGCCATAGCAGCTGCGTTAGCGAATGATGCGCCTGTTCTGTTAGCTGATGAACCGACTGGGGAGTTGGATACTGCGAACGCAAGACTCATTGCAGAGTACCTTGTTAAAGTGAATCAAGAATTCGGGAAAACCATTATTATGGTTACTCATGATCCAAGTGTAGCTAGAGTCTCAAGCAGGATTCTACGCATTGAAGATGGCTTAATTAAAACGTCGTTGGCGCCTTCAGAGGTAATTGTTAGAGAAAAAGCTGTTTCCTACGTTGACCAGCTTAAAGCCAGAATTATCGAGATAAATAACGAGTTGGATCAGTGTGACAGTGAGTTCCGTTCAGAAAAGATATGCGGCGACGACTATGTTACAAGAAGGCAGAGCTTAAAGAATGTTAGAGATAGCCTCAAAGAGGAACTATCAAGAATGGGCGTAATCCCACCTTAATTTTTTTCATAAAAAACATTCACTTCCGATTACCCCTCCCCTACCATAGAACTATTTTTATTCGCTTGTTTTAAATATCTCAGCCAATACATCATGCTAAAAGTGTGAAAAGTAATGAAAGAAGAAGACTCTGACGTTGAAGCACAAGAAAACAGTGAAGAACCAGAAGAATCTATACTTGAAACAAACAAGAAAAAATACCAGTTCATAGAAGACCTGCCAGGCGTTGGTCCAGCAACAGCGCAGAAACTTAAAGAACTCGGTTACCACACTGTAGAATCCTTAGCCATGGCAACCAGCCGTGAACTTGAACCAGTCGGGGTAAGCGAGAAAAAAGCCTTTCAAGTCATCGAAGCTGCACGTTCATCCATCGGCATCTCATTTATTCGAGCCGATGAACTTTTCAAAATGCGCCAAACCGTCCTACGTATAACTACAGGCAGTAAAGCCTTAGATAAAATCGTGGATGGCGGCTTAGAAACCCAGACTATAACAGAGTTTTACGGTGAATATGGCAGCGGCAAAAGTCAAATGTGCCATCAACTATGCATCAACGTTCAGTTGCCTCCAGAAAGAGGCGGACTCAACGGCGCAGCCTTATACATAGACACCGAAAACACCTTCAGGCTAGAACGCATCGTGCAAATGGCAAAAGGTGCAGGATTAGACCCAGCTGAAGTCGTTAAAAATATTATTTACGCTGAAGCCTACACATCCGACCACCAAATGTTCCTGCTTGAAAACGCGGATGAAATCATAAAAGCAAACAATGTCAAACTAATCATAGTAGACTCGTTAACGGCCCACTTCCGGAGTGAATACATCGGAAGGGAAATGCTTGCTTCAAGACAACAAAAACTCAACAAGCACATGCATAAACTCATCGCGTTAGCACGAGCATTCAATGCTGTGGCAGTAGTAACCAACCAAGTTATGGCAAAACCAGACCAATTCTTCGGCGACGCAATTCACCCAATTGGCGGAAACATCGTTGGCCACACAAGCGCCACACGAATCTACCTCAGACGTGCTTCGCATGGACCAATACGCATAGCGAGGTTAGTTTCGAGCCCATATTTGCCAGAAGGTGAGGAAATCCTTAAAGTAACCGAGAATGGAATAGAGGATGTCTCTGAAGAAGAGAAAGCAACTAAACCGCGTGGACGCTAAGTATGCCGATTTCACAAGCCTTAGTTACCAGGTACTTCCAGCTCATAGTCAGCAGGCAATTTACCGAAGCTGAACGTGAGTTGGAACGAGTAAAACAAAAAATGCAGAAAACTGAATGGAACAGAGGATACTTCAGGGCACTATACGGTATGTACCTATCACGTAAGAATAGTGCCACAGATAACTATGCTTTTTTTTCAAATGTAGATTTGTCGGATAAAGTAAACTTGCATGCTTACCGAAAAGAATTCTTAGAACACATGGGAAATGGTTTGCATGGTGATTTTGACCGCGGTTTCTTTTCTGCATGGGCCGATTGCATGCGAATCATTGCTCGCATGGATGTTCCAGCTCCACAGAATAGTAATGGAAAAGCAGCGGTTGGAGAAGAAAAAATCGAAACTTTGAGAAGCGACAAAAGTCAAGCAACAATCGCGAATTTTCTAAATAAAGCTGAAGAAAAAGAAGAATAATTTTTTTATGCCAGTCCGAGGGCCATTACAATTATTGTGTAGAAAAGCACAAAGAATGATAGCCAAGCAAAGAAGTACATACCTATTGCCGTACTGAGGATTTTTGATTGTTTCTCTATTTTGTTTTTGTAAAATCCCCTAAGGATGTAGTAGGTTGCGAAGTAGATGAGTAATGCCAAAGTCACGCCATTTAAGAGAGTAGTAAGGTCAGTCATGCCGCTCCCACCAGCTAATACAGCAGCCAAAACCGCAGTTATTGCCCCTGCAACTATGCCTATTATAACTCGTAACCAGTAAAGTTGAACAACAGGTGTCATGTGAATCTAATCCTTGCTGTCTATATTTATTCTTACTTAAAAAAGATGCCTAAGTATTAATCATTTCTGCCAAACAAACTCCATTTCTAGCATTTTCTGTTTTTTGGCGACAACGGTTATTTTATAGAGAACCCCAATATAGATTCATTAACATTGGTGGATGGGTTGCGCAAAAAAGAGTTTTCAAGCTTTGACATTGCAGCAGCAGTCAAAGAGCTAAAAGCAATATTAGCCGAATCCAGAGTGAATAATATTCACCAACTCGATGAAAAAACCATAGTCTTCAAAATCCACAAAACCGATCTACCTCCAATTCAGACTAGTGATAGAAGCAGGCAGAAGATTACACTCCACAAGCTACGCAGAAGAAAACCCAGCTGAGCCCCCAGCATTCTGCATGATATTAAGAAAGTACCTAAGAGGCGCTTGGGTCGCGGGTATTGACCAATATGAGTTTGAAAGAATTGTAACAATTAGTTTTCGAACCAAAACTGGGTTGCTGAAGCTTGTTGTGGAACTTTTCGGTGACGGCAACATCATATTAACAAACGAGCAGAACATAATTATCCACGCTTTAGCATTCAAGAAAATGCGTGATCGCGATATCCTGCACAACGTGATTCTTCAACTTCCGCCTTCAAGTAGCAAAAACCCCTTCAAAGTAACGCAAACTGAACTGGAAGAAACCCTCAAAAACGCGGGGGAAACAGAAGTTGTTAGATCAATTGCGCGTTTCTTGGGTGTGGGAGGAGTTTATGCTGAAGAAATACTGCTTCGAGCCAATGTAGATAAAACCAAGCATTGTAGTGCCTTGACAAATGAGGAAGTTAAAGGAGTTTTTGAAGCTCTACAAACCTTGTTGGCTGCGGTTTCAGGAGGTAATTTGGAACCATGCATAATTTTAGGTGAGGAAGGAGATTTTGTGGATGTTGTACCCGTCAAGCTCAAACGTTATGAAGGCTTTAAGATTCAGACGTATGATAGTTTCAATCAAGCGTTAGATGAATTCTATTTACGGGTCACAGTAGCTGAAAGAGCAGTTAATCATTTAGAAGTCGATAAAATAAAGAAAGAAACAGAACGACTAAGGCGCATGGTTGCAGAACAAGAAAAATCCATTCATGAAGATGAAGCTAAAGCCGAACGAGACAAATTAATTGGAGACACCATATACGCCCATTTCAACGAACTCCAAACCTTCCAAGATCAACTTATAAAAGCCAACATTCAAGGCCACGACTGGAACACAATAATCACAACCGTAATGTCTGCAAAGAAAACAGGCAAAATACCAGCGGCCTACTTTGAAGGGTTCGACGGCAAAAACCTTGCCCTAAACCTTGGCATAGATAATTTCCATTTCAGTTTTAATTTGCGCGATTCACTCTTCGACAATGCCAACAGGTACTATCAACATGGTAAACTGGCTAAAGAAAAGTCGCAAGGAGCCCTCTCAGCAATTCAGGACTCTAAGAGGAAACTCGCCAAAATCGAGCGTGAATTGACTCAAGCAGAAGAATTAAAAAGTCTCAAACCAGCGCAAATTATTGAAGCCCTCTCGAAACGTAAACTAGAAATAGAGAATAAGGAGTGGTACGAGAAATTCCGCTGGTATACTTCCTCAGACGGGTTTTTAGTGGTAGCGGGAAAGGACACCGTCAGCAACGAAGTGCTCATAAAAAAGCATACTACACAGGAGGATGTGGTTTTTCACGCTGAAATCACGGGTTCACCATTCGTCGTTATTAAAGCTGAAGGCAGAGTGATTAGTGAGCAGGCGCTGCATGAAGCGGGTGAGTTTGCAGCGTCCTTTTCTCGGGGTTGGAGGGAAAACCTTGGGACTGCAGATGTTTACTGGGTAAAAGTTGACCAGTTAAGCAAGAGCGGACCTTCCGGCGAGTCGGTTCCTCATGGCGCCTTCTTTGTAGTAGGCAAACGCAACTGGTCACGCAATACACCACTTCGGGTAGCAATCGGCATAATTGTTGGGGAAGAAACGAACTTTGTAGGTGGTCCAGTCGATGCAGTGAAAGCGAAAACAAAAGCTTACGTGGTCCTCGTTCCCGGGGATTCTATGGGTAAAGATTTGCTCAAGCAGATTCTCAAGTCCCTGATGCTAAAGTTACCTAAAGAACAGCGGGAAAAAGCAGGCAAAACTTCGATTGAACAAGTCCGCGAGTTTGTACCCTACACAAAAGGTACTATAAACCAGAAAGCAACATAAAATAGAGCACTTACACATAAATGCCAAGATTAAAAACTGAACAAAGAAAAAGAGTTGTTATTGTGGGCGCTGAAATAGTTCAGTCGAAAAAACTCTATAATTTTCTATTCGAGGCACTTTTTCAAGTGATTCCGCTACCTTTTTTGTAGCTCTGGCAAAAACACCTTGCTCTGATTTCTTTAGGGCATCTTCATCCTGCCAAAGAGTTAAGATAGTCACTGCGTTTGGGTCTTCATGGGAAAGTAATGACATGTAACCTCGGAAACCCTCCGAATCCTGGGCTAAAGTATTAAGAATTTTATCAAGCTCTGCAAAACCTTCTTCACGTTTCCCCTTCTTGAAATACCAAAAAGACATTCGGGCTAAAACCACAAAATTCACCTAAAAACAAATGTTATTCCTTTCATTTATAGTTTTAACGTTGATATTTCTGGGTATTAAGCTGTAGAGCGATTGCTAGTGGGTGTGCACTAGTTTTTTATTCTTAATTCAATAATTATGAAAATAGGGTGAGTTTGTTGGATAAAGTTGACTTAAAAAAAGAGTTAAAAAACCTCTACAATCCGTCGGCAAAAGAAGTTACGATTGTTGATGTTCCAGCCATGAACTTCCTCTTGGTTAACGGCGAAGGCGCACCCACATCACCTCAATACAGTGAAGCGATTGAAGCATTATTTAGTGTCGCTTACACACTCAAATTTATGGTTAAGAAAGGCAAAGGCATCGATTATGCGGTTATGCCGCTTGAAGGCTTATGGTGGGTAGATGACATGACCAAGTTCAGCGCGGACCGAAAAGATGAGTGGAAATGGACAGCTATGATAATGCAGCCCAAATACGTTTCTGCTGACGACTTTAAAGTGGCGATTGAACAAGTAAAAAAGAAAAAGAACCCTCCTGCGCTGTCCAAGGTTCGGTTTGAAAGCTTCAAAGAAGGACCTGCTGCACAAATAATGTATATTGGGCCGTTTTCAGCTGAAGGACCAACCATAGCAAAAATACACGAACACATCCAAAACAGCGGACACATATTAAACGGCAAACACCACGAAATCTATCTAAACAACCCAGCCACAACAGCACCAGAAAAATTGAAAACCATCATAAGACAACCCATGAAATAACTCCCAGCAGCCAAAAACTTGAAAGCAATATTCCTTAAAGCAATCGCTAGTTCTTTTGGAATCTTTCTGCAAGTTCAGCGATTTGTCGCCTGAATTTTTCACGCATTTTTGTGAAACGCATTGCAGCTGACGGATGGATAACCTGAATGTATTCTATGCCATCTATTCGAGGTGTCTCTTTTGCTGATGCACCTAAAAGCACGATTATTTTTGGTTTAATTATTCTGATTTGTGCGATTAGGTAAGGCAAGCATGCTCGTACTTCATCGTCGAAGGGTTTGCGGTTTTTTGGAGAAACATGCTTAACGATGTTTGTTATGAAGACGTCTTCACGTTTTATGCCGAATTCCAGAAGTGTTTTAGTTAGATATTTTCCTGCTCTGCCCACAAACGGTCTGCCCAACTCATCTTCTTCAGCTCCCGGGTTCTGCCCCACAAACATAACTTTAGCGTTTATGGGTCCTTCGCCGGGCACGCCATGTTTTGCGCCCTGCCAGAGCCTGCATTTTTTGCAACCGTAGATTTGACTGTTCAATTCTTCCATAGACAAGTTACCACTCTGAATTGTGCATATTTACAGTTACGCAACCTTAAAAAATACCTCCTACCTTAATACTTAATTCAAGTTCTTGTCAGTCAAACACAGGAACTTATTCGGTAGTTTTAGCTTTGATTTCTGAGGAAAAAAAATGACAAATGAAGAATCCGTTTCTGAATCTTTAATCGGCAGCGCAGTTCGCGTATTGATGAGGGTTGCTTTTGTTTTTGAACCCTTAGCCCCAACAGCAATCACGGTTCTGATGAATCAGCAATTGCACCGATTCAAAGAAGCAGGCGCAATCGGCAACTACAAAACTCACACTAAACGCCTTGGCAAATACCACTACCGAATTGAGATGGATTTAGATTTGACAGGGATGCAGGCTGTGCATCTTTTGGGTAACTTGTTTCCTAAACAATTAAGTCGGTTCAGGAGGTGGTTCCATGACTGAAATGAAAGATAAGAAAGGCAAATTGAAAGTAACCGTTGAACTTGAAGTTAACGAAGAATTGATGGATGTTGTTAAAGATGCAATGTCTAAGGCTTCCGCAAAGATTCCTGAGATGATGAGGAGAGGCGGAGAAAACAAACAATAAGATATTCCATCCTTAACTCTCCAAATGTTTTTTTATTTTTTAGAAAACGATCTAATCTTTGCTTGCTTTCTCTAGGACTTGAGTAATTAAGTCGTCCAGTATTTGCTCGGCTTCTGTTTCACCGGCTTTACGGTCTTTTGCTTTTTGTTTGTGTGTTTCAACATGAGCTTCTATAGCTTCGCTCATTAATTTAACATTGGGAACCAGCAATATTTCTTCTCCACAAACAAAACACTTAATCACTGGCAACCCTCTATCGTTACCCACTTTTTTCTTACTAATAGGACCTGACACTATTTGGACCTTCAAATTCCTTATTCAACATAACCATTTACATGTTTTTATAAAAGTTTATTCACAAATCAATGAAAAATCAAGGTTAAATCTAAACGATTTCTTTGAAAGAAAACCTCACAGTTAAATTTCAGTTCTGGAAACCAAGTGTAAATACAATGATAAAATCAGTTTTTTATTCGAAGAAAGATTTTATACTCTAAAACATCCACTTCTCTAATTAAGGATTAAATATGAAGTTTTTAATAATACAAAAAATTAAACGCGAAGTTCCCGTAGAGAAATGGGCAAAACTGCTTCCTCTGCAATTCAAATACTTTGAAAGCCTGGAAAAAGAAAAAACCCTCGAAGTCTACTATCACCTTATCGGGCAACAGGGCAGCATGCTTATAGTCAACGTTGACTCAGACGAAAAGCTCTCCAAAATCATTGGTCAAGACCCAATGTTCTTTGATTCTGAACGAGAAATCTACCCCTTAACCACTCGGCAAACACATGAAAAGCAAATCCGAGAACTCTTAAAGCCATAAACTGAAGCTGGTTTCTAATTGGGTTGCCACGGCGGATTTAGCCTTGATGAAGCAACCAGGCGATCATGGTACAATCCCGAAGCAGTTCTCAATGACTTGCATGAAGGCATGGTGTTTGCAGACATTGGATGCGGCGATGGCTTCTTCACTATTTTAGCTGCAAAAAAAGTAGGGAAAAAGGCAAAGTCTACGCTGTAGATATCGACCCTTCAGCCATTGAAAAACTCAAACAAAAAGCAAAAAAGAAGGCTTGAAAAACATCACTGCTAAAGCGGGCAAAGCCGAGGACACAGTTTTCTGCAAAAAATGCGCTGACTTCATTTTTTACAGCATGGATCTGCATGATTTCAATGATCCGGCTAAAGTTCTCAAAAACGCCAAACAAATGGTAAAACCAACGGGGCAACTAATTGATTTAGATTGGAAAAAACAAGAGATGTCATTTGGTCCACCTGTAGCCATCAGATTCAGCGAGGAGAAAGCAACGGAATTAATTGAAGTCTGCTGGGTTCACGGTTGAGAACGTAAAGAATGCAGGTGACTACCATGCTGGACCGTTACCGATTACTATAACTCTAACTAGCTAAACCTGCATTTATGAATATGCTTATTCAGCGTTTGCGTAGAGTTCAAGCAAATCATGCTTAAACCTATCAGGTTCATCCTTGTAAGCGGAGTGGTTTGCACCATCGTAAACGATGAGTTTTGCGTTTGGCAATTTGTCCGCTAAAGTACGCATGTCTTCACTTGCAACTATATTGTCTTCGGAACCCCAAACTATGGTCGTTGAAAACTTGAATTGACTATACAATTGTACCAAGTCGGGTTCAAGGGCTCTTGCAGGCGCAACTAACAATAAACCCTTTACTGGAAACCGCAGAGGCATACCTAAGCGCCATGTTTCCGCCGATGCTGGCACCAACAAGAACCGGGCACCGCTGAACCAAAAATAGTTTTGACAGCTTCATTCACGAACGCTATGTTTTTTTCTGGGTCGCGGGTTTTTGGTTGGCATTGACTCTTCATTCCATATGGCATTTCCAAAGCTAGAAAAGGAACTCGTTTTTTCATTAGAAATCCGTTACGCCTATACGTTGCCAAATGTCGGCTGTGTAAGATAAGCCATGCAGGAAAACTATCGGAACTCCAGGCGCAGTGTAATATAATGCGGGACACTTATGGCCTGCCACGTTTAACGTTTTCTCCAACCAAATCACCACATTTTCTATATACAATGCCTCTTATAACATTTATATTTGGTGCTGAAAATCGAAAGGAATAATAGCCCTACAAAAGCCACTAGTGTACTGGTGAGTTTTTGACAGTTAAAGTCGGCGATAAAGCGCCTGATTTCACGCTTCCCTCCCAAATGGGCGATAACGTGACGCTCTCAGAGTTTTTTGGCAAAAAGAACATTGTTCTTTATTTTTATCCGAAAGATGAAACGATGGCTGCACAAAAGAAGCCTGCACGTTTAGAGATAACTATGAAGAACTGACTAAATTGGGCGCAGAAGTATCTGGGGGTAAGTGGGCAAAGCGTGGAATCACACAAATCCTTCGCCAGCCACTATGGGTTACCATTTATTCTCCTCAGCGACGAAGACAATAAAATTAGGGAACTCTATGGTGTACCCTCAACCATGGGTTTTATTCCTGGGCGGGTCACCTACATCATGGACAAGAAGGGTATCGTCCGCCATATTTTTAATTCCCAAACCCAAGCGCCGCAGGCATGTAGAAGAAGCAAAAAAAACGCTTATGGAAATAGAGAAAGAAGAAAAACCCACGACTTAAAGGAGAAAAACATTGCTCAACCTCTACAATTCCTTAACATAGAAAACTGAACCTTCCAACCACCAGAAGACAACGCAAGTTAAAATGTACACTTGCGGTCCATCAACCTACCAGCCCGCCCACATCGGAAACTACCGCACCTTCCTTTTCGAAGACATCTTCAACGGTACCTTGAATATTTAGGCTACAAAGTTAAACGGCTGATGACGCTGACCGATGTGGAAGACAAAGCTATTGAGCAAGCAAAAAAAGAAAACTTAACCGTGGAAGAGTTAACTCACAAAAACGAAGCAATTTTCTTCAAAGATTTTGAGGTTTTGAAAATCAAAAAGCCCGATTACCCAGTTAGGGCTTCAACAGCGGTGGATCAAGCAGTAAACCTGATTTCTAAACTTCTGGAAAAAGGCTCCGCTTACTGTTTCGACCTACGAAGACGCAAAAAACGTTTATTTTGACCCCTTAAAATTCAAGGGTTTCGGCAAACTTGCCCATCTGGATATGAGTAAATGGCCTAAGAAGAAACGGCGCTTCCACAAAGATACCTATCCAGGAACGCCATGGAACAGGGGGGATTTTGTGCTTTGGCATGGCTGCGAACAAGATGATGTATGTTACCAAACGCCGATTGGAAGAGGCAGACCTGCATGGAACATTCAAGATGCAGCCATCGTAACCAAGCATTTAGGTTTCACTGTTGATGTTGGTTGCGGCGGAATCGACAATTTAGTGCGGCACCATGATTACACTCTTGCGGTTGCGGAAGCGGTTTCAGGTAAACAGTTCTCGTAGGTACTGGCTGCATGGAGGGCATCTGTTTGTGGATGGCAAAAAAATGAGCTAAAAGCAAAGGCAACGTCTACTACCCAAGTGACCTCTTAGCTAAAGGCTTTAGCGGCCAACAGTTAAGGTTCTTTCTGATTTACGGTCCTTACAGGAAAAAACTGAACTTCACATTTCAAAAGTTGGCTCAAACCATTCAGAAACTAAACTCTTTAAACACATGGTTGCGGATTTGCAAAAACAAAACCTCAAGCCAAATCAATGAAGAAACAAGTGTTCTGCAAAATTACGCATCGATTTTGAAGATAGCATGAATAATGATTTAGACGTTAAATCCGCCTTTGATAACCTGTACGAAACAATTAGTGAACTCCATGAAATAACGACAAATATTAAGCCGAAAGAAATAAAAAATGTGTTAATGATCTGCGCAAAATTGACAGCGTGCTGCAATGCATCTTTTAAAGAGATTGACTATCACCACAACTTTACTCTTTCAAAATTTTCCTCTCTATGAGGAGCCATCTCTAGTTCTTCAGTTAAGTCTTTGCCAGCATCATGCATGCCCATGTGGTCGCCTTCCATCCAGAAACTGCTCTCTGAAACATCATAGACTTTACCTTGATAGGCGATGTAAGCCGGTTTACCGTTTTTTCCATTATTTTCTTGTAGTTCTTGATGTGTTATCTTTTTTTGTTCTGCCAAAAAATTCACCTTTTCTTTAGCCTTTTAAAAGTTTGAAGCACAGTTTTAAACTTTTAGGGATCTTAATGAACTCAGTTTCTCAGGCTGGGGCCATTTGTTGATTGGTAAACAGCGTTTATGTTGATGCTACCAAAGTTTGTTCGGTTGTTTATTTCAATGTTGCCTGCTGCTGGGTAATTGTCTGATTGGAGGGGGGATTGGTTACCTGAGAAATGCTGCAGATTTGTGTGTATGCTTCCTAAGTTGGTTTGTGAAATGATTTTTGCTCCGACATCACCATCTATAACGAAACCAACGTTTACTGAGCCCAATTCAGTACGCGTTTACCTGAAGGTTTCCTTGAAGAGTTTTGGTTTGTGTTATATCCATGTTACTGATCCAGCGTTTGAATGTAGATCAATGGTGTTGTTTCCTTCAACTTTAACTTATTTGTTCGAAAATCAACCGTTCCCGCTTGAGTTTTGAGAGTTACGTTTCCTGCGATTGTTGCGTTTTGAAGGTTTGCTTGTACAGCACCAGCTGATGATTGCAGGTTTAGGATTCAAAAGTTGCGGGCTTATCTGAGTTAAGTTGACTTGCCCTGCTTGGGACGTTATGTTTAGGTTTAGATTAAAGCAGGGTTAACGTATATGTTGCAGTTAACGTTGTATCTGGAAAAAACACTTGATTGGGTAATCTTCATGGTTATCGTTAACTCTTTATTCACTGTGTCATTGTAGAAGGGTATTTGGATGGGGCTTCGCTTCCGCCGGAGATTCCTTTTGAAGCCGATCCTTCAATCTTAATTAAGAAATTATTATTGCGGTTACGTTCTGGGTAAAACGTTTACTTTTAGAGCTTGAGACTCAAAATTAAAGTTAATTTGTTAATGTCTATAGTGTTGTCTTGGTATGACTGGTTAATGTTAACTGTCGCAAAAGATGCAGTAAGTAGAATCGCAACCACTACTCCTCCTACTAAAATTGCGACTAACACAATAGCCGCTATGACTAGCGGGTCATTTCTGGTTGGCTTCATTGGAGCTTGGGGAGTTGGAGATGTATAAGTGTCTATGGCTGGTGTTCCACATTTTTGGCAGAAATGCGCATCATCGGCAAGTTTTGTTCCGCATCTTCGACAATAAGGCAAAGTGAAACCTCAAGTTACGAGGTATAGATTTACAAAATTTAAGTATTACCAAAAATTCGCCTCTAACTTTTGAAAAAGATTTGCACGGGACGCTTTCTTTAACCTTATTTAAAGAGCCAGCACTAAGGCCCATTTTGCTTGCCTTGGAAAAAGCTAATAGTGACCTTGACCTACCGTTGGGTTGAATGTTTTTCTTAATGTATTTTCAATATTTGACATAATAAGAAAAGGAAATGTGGAGAGTCACCCCATATGAGAAAGAAGCTTTTAGATGAAAACGAAAAAGCCTATAGAACGATGGAAGAAATAACTAACATAGCTGATAAAGGAAAAAGCACACTGTGCTCTATGGGGTCCCAAAAAAAACTGCCATTTTCCTTTGATGACCTGCATTTTGTACCAGCCCAAATTTCCAAAATACCTCTCAATACAAACCAAATAGTAAACACCCAAGTTATTATTGGAACTGAAGCAAAAAAGCCTCTCAGAGTTTCTTCCCCAATCATGATTAGTGGAATGAGTTATGGTGCCGTATCCAAAAAAGTAAGGTTAATTCTGGCTAAAGTCGCCTCAAATTTAGAGATTGGATTAAACGCCAGGAGAAGATATCGTCTTAGCTGAAGAGCTTGATATTGGATCAAAACAGCTTATTTTGCAATATCCAACGATGAGGTTTGGAGTAACCTCAGAATATTCTAAAGAAAAGTTCGGCATTGGAAATTAGGTTTAGGCAATGGGCTTTCCTGGGCTGGGAGAGTTTGTTGCCCGCATCAAAGGTCTCACCTGAGATAGCAAAATTAATTGGCGATAATGAAGTGCAAGATGCTTTTAATCCCGGCTCATCACCCAGATATAACTAATGAATCTGAGCTTAAAGAAAAAATAAGATGGCTAAAAGATCTCGACAACCGGCACGCCCGTTGGAGCTAAGATAGGCTGCTGGGATATAGAAAATGATGTTGAGATTTTAGCGATAACTGTGTGATTTCATTTCACTTGACGGATTTGGCGGAGGTACAGGGGCACATGAATTTTTTGTCAGAGAAAATGTCGGAGTACCTATAATAGCAGCGCTCCCGAGAGCAGATAAACATTTGAAAAAAATTGGCAAACGAAACAAAGTTAGCATAATTGCAGGAGGAGGATTAAGAACCTCAGCTGACTTCGCAAAATGCCTTGCTTTAGGTGCAGACGCCGTTCAAATTGGAACTTCAGCTCTGATAGCCATAAACTGTCAACAGTACCGAATCTGCCACACTGGACAGTGCCCAACAGGAGTTACTACAGATGACCCCGCTTTGCTTCAACAGTTAAATGTTGACGAAGGAATCCGAAGGCTTACAAATTTTATGAACATTTCAAATGTGGAAGTTGCAAATTTAGTACGGATTGTTGGAAAAGACGATGTCAAGAAGTTGGGATTAGAAGACCTGGTTGCTATGAAAAAAGATTTGGCTGAGGTTACGGGTGTTAAGTGGTTGAATGGAAAAGGGTTTATGAAAACTCAGTGAATCAATAATTTTACCTTAAACACGATTATTAGCCATATTGTCTCTGCTTGGATACAATTCATTTTAATAAGGTTGGCGCCAAACGATTTGTTGGAGATCGACTTTGCCTGAAAAAGTTTTAGTTACATCCGCTTGGCCATACATCAATGTCACGCCACATCTTGGCAACCTTGTCGGCTCAGTCCTATCCGCCGATGTTACAGCCCGCTATTACAGGCTAAAAGGCAGCGACGTTTTGATGGTAAGCGGTTCAGACACACATGGCACACCCATCGAAGTGGAAGCCATAAAACAAGGCATTACCCCTAAAGAGTTAACTGACCGCAACCACGCCAAAGTCGCCGAGCTCTTCCGCCGATGGGATGCCTCCTTTGACAATTACACCAGCACCGAAAGCCCAATCCACAAAGAATTCGTCCAGAAAACCCTTCTGGAAATCCAGAAAAACGGCTACATCTTTGCGCAAGACACCCAGATGCTCTACTGCGAGCATGACCAACGTTTCTTGCCCGACCGCTTCGTGGAAGGCAAATGCCCCTACTGCGGCTGCGAGAAAGCCCGCGGCGACCAATGCGACATCTGCGGCAAACTCTTGGAACCCACCGCTTGTTGACCCATACTGTGTCATCTGCAAAAACAAACCCACCGTGAAAACCACTCGGCACTGGTACATTGACCTCTCCAAACTCTCCGAACCCTTAACCGAATACCTTAAAAAATAACCAGCAGCTTCCAACTAACGTCAAAAACTTTAGCTTAAACTGGATAAAAGAAGGCTTAAAACCCCGAGCCGTCACCCGCGACGTTGAATGGGGCATTCCAGCGCCCTTTGAAGGAGCAGAAGGCAAAACCATCTACGTTTGGGTTGACGCCGTTTTAGGCTACGTTTCCGCAACCATTGAGCAGTGCCAACGATTGGGCAGCCTGAGAAGTGGCGCGAGTTCTGGTTTGATAAAGAAGCCAAAACCCTCTATTTTGTCGGCAAAGACAACATCCCCTTCCACACAATAATCCTGCCAGCGCTGCTTTTGGCTTCGGGGCAAGGCTACAATCTGCCATGGAACGTTTCCGCCACTGAATTCCTCCAGTTCCGAGGTCAAAAAGCCTCAAAAAGCCAACGCGTCGGCATATGGATAGATGAAGCCTTAGAAATGTTCCCAGTTGATTACTGGCGCTTCTTCCTCATCGCCACACGACCCGAAAGCAAAGACACCAACTTCACATGGACAGCGTTCACCGAAAAAATCAACGCTGACCTAAACGACACCTTCGGCAACTTCATCCACCGAACACTCTCATTTCATCAACAGCAAATTTGATGGACAAATTCCAGCGCCAACCAAACTTGACAAAGACGATGAAGCTGTGTTGCAAACAGTAAAAGAGAAGGTTGAGCAAGCTGCGAAAGAAATCGAAGATTCATGGCTGCAATCCGCTGCAAACACGCTAATCAGCATAAGCCGCATCGGCAACCAATACCTCAACACCAAAGAACCTTGGAACCTCATGAAGACTGACAAAGAAAAAGCAGGAACCATCTTCTACGTGGCAGCACAAGTGGTAAAAGCAATCGCGGTGGTTTCAGAGCCCTTCATCCCCAGACGGCACAGCAACTTTGGCAAACACTCAACCTCCCAGGAAAGCGTAGACAAAAGCAACTGGAGCGACGCATTAAAACCAATTGAGGCAGGACACAAAATCGCTAAGCCAACACCGCTGTTCCACAAAATCGATGCTGACGAAGCAAAACTTGATGAGATGCTGGCGCAGATAAGAGCCAAGGCACCTGCCAAAATAGAGGCTAACTAATGCAGATAAAAGCTGACCTCCACGTTCACACCACCTACTCGAAAGATTCACTGATAACCCCCAAAGACCTCGTTTACTATGCCAAGAAACGGGGATTGAACGCTGTAGCCGTCACCGACCACAACGAGCTCGATGGCGCCTACAAAATCGCTAAAGAAACAGATTTTTTAGTTATTCCCGGCATGGAAGTCTCCAGCAGCGATGGGCACATCGTCGCCCTTAACGTTTCAGAACTCATCCCTAGAGGATTCAGCGCCGCTGAAACCGTGACTAGACTATGTTAGATGAATGATGCTCACACCAGACGAGAACTGGTTACCAGACTAGAACTAGAACTAGAGAACTAGACTACGAGAACTACGTGATGTTAAGATCAGAGACCACGAGAACTACGTGATCAACTAGACTAGAATGCTCAACTGACGAGAACTACGTTAGAGAACTAGAGACCAATGACAGGAGAAGGAAATAACTAGAACTACGTGATGTTAACTAACTACGTGATGTTAACTACGTGATGTTAACTAGAATCAAGATGATCTAGAGAACTACGTGATCAACTAAACTACGTGATCAACGATCAACGGATCAACTAGAACTAGATCAACGACAGGATCAAAACTACGTGATAGAAATAACTACGTGATCATCAACTAGAATAACATACATGAAATAACTATGATGTTAACTAGAATAACTACGTGATGTTATACTACGTGTATGAAATGCAGAATGATGATCGAACTGATAAATTAACCAGAATGATGAAATGATGAATGAATTAGACTATGATAGATGAATAGATGAATGATGTATTAGACTGTTAGACTATTACTTAACAACTAGAACTAGACTAGACTAGACTAGAACTACAACTACGTGATCAATACCTACGTGATGTTAACTAGAGAACTACTATGCCCTATGTGATGTTATAGTGATGCTACCTGATGAATGACAGGATCAACTAGAGAAAAGATGAATGAATGAATGACAGGATCAATACTTTCTATCAGAGAACTAAGAACTAGAGTTCAAGATCAATTTTATTGATGAAAGATAACTAGACTATGATGAAATAACTACGTGATCAAATAACTACATGATCAACTACGTGATGATCAACTACCTGAAAATGTTAACTAGAGACCATGAATCACCAATGACAGGATCAACTCAATGACAGGATCAACTAGACCATGATAGACTAGATGATATGATGCTAGACTAATGATATGCTAACTACTTCATAAAGCAGGTGGAGTCGCAATCGCATGCCATCCCTATGTTTACTTCAAAGGCTGCCTAAAAGGAAACGTCTGCGGAACCTTCGACGCTATCGAAATCATAAATGCTCGAGCCTTCCCTTTCAAACGAAGCGTGAAAAAAGCCACAGAAACGGCAGACCGTTTGAACCTTTCGCGAGTGGGAGGAACTGACGCGCATTATGGTCCCCAAATCGGCTATGGATACACCGTTATCGAAGCCGAAGAGGCAAGCGTGGAATCTATTGCAAAAGCCATCGTGGAGGGGTATTGTCGACCTTTTGGTCAATCCGTGCCTCTAACTTTGAACCTTTTGCAAGAGTTTGAAAGGGTAAAACGCAAATTAACCAAAGGTAACAGCACATAAAGACGTTTTATTTTGAAGATTTAAGCCTAAAAGCCAACAAATCCAAACCAATCTTCTTAGCGTCCCTCACAGGATTGACTTTTGAGACGCCCTTTTCCCTCTCGGACCATTGAACTGGCACTTCAGCCAATGGAAAACCAAGTTTTTTGCAGCGCAAAATCATCTCTGTATCAAAAAAATACCCATCAGATTCAGAAACGTTGAGCACAGCTTCTGCGACTTCACGACTCATTGTTTTGAAACCACATTGGTGGTCATGGACTCCGTCTAAAAACAGCAATCTTACAACCAAATTGTAGG
>CAWJGR010000021.1:0-26795 GCA_963842545.1 Candidatus Bathyarchaeota archaeon | reverse complement strand
ATTTTAAGCCCTAAAACTCCGGAACATCGTCAAAGTTGTCGGAAGCGACAGCGTTTTTTGAGTCAGTCCTAAGAAACTCCTCATCATTTACATTTACCAAATGCACTTCTTGACCTTTTCGCCATTTGCCAATAGCAGTTCTAAAAACTGTTGCATAGGTACAACCCTTCTTTATGTTTACGATTAGGTCCAGTTCTAGAAAGAATCATGTTTTCGCAAACAACACAACCAAAGTCCGAGTGGCATTCGACTGAATCTATATATTTCGGGTCAGGCGTTTTTACTCCAGAGACTAGGTAATCAGCCCATTTATCCATTATTTCGCCTCCGCTGTCTTATTTGGAAGTATTATTTAAATGCTTATTTACTTAGCGACTATCGTAAGGAAAAACGCGTAGTATTAGGTACCTATACCCTCAATCTAGCGAGCCTAATAATATGTTTCAACGATGAATTTAAAAATAAAAGTCGCCGAGAAGTTTGTAGCAAAAACTAAAAAAGAATAAACTGGTTTATGCCAGCAACACTCCGGGTTTTAAGAAATAATATCTTCTACAGTCTTAGCCAGAGTAGAATACCCATAATCAAACCATAAATTGCTAATGCTTCAGCCAAAGCAACAATCAAGAAACTTCTAAAGAACGTTTCAGGTTTCTCAGCTAATGCACTGATAGCTGCACTACCAGCTGAAGAAATTGCTAATCCTGCACCTAATCCAGGCAAGCCAATTGCCAATGCGGCACTGATTGCAATTCCAACCCTGTCAAATTGTCCAGTTGTCGTAGTAGTAGTTTGATTTTGAATTGTGTCGATTGTTAAAGCAGCTGCAACGCCCATGAGAGGCAGAAGCACAAGTGGAAGTATGAAAAGCACTAATAGTTTAGTTTTCAAACGACGTCACTCCATTAACATTGGACATAACAAGCTTAGCTATTAACGTTTTTCTTGATTAACTTCTTTTCTCTCCATTTGAGGAATAGTTCAAAAGCTCTTCACTCATCTTATCGACTTTTTCTTTGAGTGTGTTGATTTCTTCACGGAGTTTGTTCAATTCTTTTTCTGTTTCCCGCTCAATATTGAGGTTAAATTTACCGAAGTCGTCATCTAACTTGTCTTTATTTGACAGATTAAGTGCTCCAGACTCCTTATTTTACAACCAGGACAGGACAACGAGCATATTCAATCACGCGCTCGGCTACACTGCCGATAAGGATTCTTTCGGCACCTCTTCGTCCATATGTTCCCAGCACAATTAAATCTATTTCTAAGCCGTCAGAAAGATGTACAATCTGTTCAAATGGCCTTCCCTTCGCAATTAAAGAAGTTGCTTTAACACTTTCTTTCTCAGCCAAACCAAGAATATAGTTGACGTATCGTTGACCATCCGCTTTGAGTTCCTTTTCAATATCTTCACGTTCTGTTATTTTTGAAAATCGGTCGATAACAACTTCATCCAGTACATAAACAACTATGACTTGTGCTTCGTGTGTTTTGGCAATGCTTATAGCATATTCCGCGGCATGAATGCTATAATCTGATCCATCAGTAGGAACCAAAATTTTTTTTATGGTTTGCGAACTAAACTTCATTTTGTTTACGCTCCTTAATTACACGTTTGATTATTTTTGTCCTAACAAATTCTTCGCGGTCTTTTTCTTCTAGCACTAGTTCAATCCATTTGGCAGTTTTACGGTAACGGGGGATAAGGACGTAGTTTAATGCGTTTACTCGACGTTGGGTTCTACGTACGTCGTTGGCAATCTGGAATGTAGCTCCTTCTGCTTCAGCTAAATCAGCGATTAGATTTAGAACATTGTGAAAATGCTCGAATGCTTTGTCTAATTCTACGCTGGTGTTGGCGAAACCGTAGTCTGGTTTTACTTCAGGTTCATTTTGAAATTCCACAGATGGCACTGTTACGCCCATGATGCTCTTGTAATCTGTGAGATAGCGTGCTTTGGTGCTTGAGCTCAAGGCAACGATAGCAACTGTCTCTGAACCCTTAGCCATGTTTGCGTCTCTTAAACTTTGGTAGGCTTTCCCAAGAACATTTAACAGTTCCTCGCGGGCTCTTTCAGCCTCGTAGATACTGTTTCTCAATTCACGCAAAAGAATGTCGCGTTTGCGTTCAAGTACCTCACGACCAGACTCTGCAAGGTTTAATGTCTTTTTTGTTTGAATTAGGTTTATTCTTGTTGGGCTAACATTTTCAGAGGACAATTTTGTTACTTGACCTCGCTGGCAAATTTTGGATAGTATTTCTTGATGTATTCTGGCTTTATACTAGTTAATTCTTCGTCAGGCAGCAATGAAAGCACGTCCCAAGCAATTGAGAGAGTCTGGTCGATTGTTCGGTTCTCGTTTTTGCCTTGATTAATAAGAGTTTTCTCGAAAGCCTCACCGAAGCGCAAATATTCTTTGTCTCTCTGACCTAAACCTTCCTCACCGATTATGGTTACTAGAGATTTCACTGAGTTATATTGGGCGTAGGCTGAATAGAGCTGGCTTGAAACGTTAGCGTGGTCTTCTCGTGTGCTATCTTTGCCGATTCCATCTTTCATAAGTCGAGACAGGCTTGTAGACACATAGATTGGAGGATAAACTCCTTGTTTCTCTAAAGAGCGAGACAAAACAATCTGTCCCTCAGTAATGTAACCGGTAAGGTCGGGGATTGGGTGAGTAATGTCGTCATTAGGCATAGTTAAAATCGGCATCTGTGTTATAGAGCCCTTTTTGCCATGGATTCTGCCTGCCCGCTCGTATAGGCTTGCTAAATCACTGTACATATACCCAGGGTAACCTTTCCTGCTTGGCACTTCTTCCATTGAAGCACTGACTTCTCGAAGAGCCTCGCAATAGTTAGTCATGTCGGTCAAGAGAACCAAAACATGGGTATCTTGTTCGTATGCTAGATACTCGGCTAAAGTCAAGCCAGCCCTTGGAGTAATAATACGTTCTACTGGTGGGTCGTCCGCTAAATTGAGGAACATTGCAACGTTTTTAATGGCTCCTGTTTCCTCGAAGCTTTTACGGAAGAAGGCGGCATCGTCATGCTCTAAGCCCATGGCAATGAAAACTACGGAGAAATCTTCTCCCCCACTACGAATTTGGGCTTGCCTCACAATTTGGGCGGCAAGTTCATTATGTGCAAGACCTGGACCGCTGAAAACTGGAAGTTTCTGTCCACGAACAAGGCTAGTTAACCCGTCGATTGCAGATATACCTGTTTGAATGAATTCCTTGGGATACTCTCGAGCTACGGGATTAAGGGGAAAGCCGTTTACGTCGCGTTTTTCTTCAGTGAAAAAGCGGGGATGACCGTCAATTGGCTCACCAAAACTGTTCATGACGCGCCCAAGCATTTCAGTAGACACTGGAACTTCTAGTGGGTGTCCAAGGAACCGCGTTCGTGTTTCTGAGGGCGATAAACCAGTTGTACCTTCAAATACTTGTACAGTGACAGATTTCTGCGTAATTTGGATAACTTTGCCCAGACGTGTTTCGCCACGATTAGTTTTAACTTCGACTAGTTCATCGTAGCCCACCCCCTGCACATTCTCAACGACAATGATTGGACCTGAAATTGAAGCGACACCCTTGTATTCCAATCCTGACTTTATTTTTGTTGCCATAACATTACCTCAATGTTGCCTCCAACAATCCGAAGCTTTCATACATTCGCTTCTCTAAATCATCAAGCAACTCGCATTTATCGTTGGGTATCGAAGATTTCATACGCATAATTTCATCAGTAATTGGCAATTCTGTAACTTTAAAGATTGGAGCACCCTTGCTAACCACATTGTCTGCCAACCGATGATAGTCCACAATTATCTTTATCATTTTGAATTGTTTTTGCGGAGAACTATAAGTATCAATTGCGTCCAGTGCGTTTTGTTGCAGAAAAGCAATTCGGATAATCCTGGCGGTTTCCAAAATTAAACGTTGTTTGTCAGGCAAAGCTTCTGGGCCGACAAGTTTAACGATGTTTTTTAAATCATCTTCAGCCTGGAGTATGCGCATTGCTTCTTCGCGGTAGCTGTTCCAGTTTCTATCGACTTGTTTATGCCACCACTCTGCGAGGTCTTGTATGTAGCCACTGTAGCTTGCCATCCAATTGATTGATGGATAGTGTCTTGCAGCTGCAAGTTCAGCATCTAAAGCCCAGAAAACTCTGGTGAAACGTTTCGTGTGTTGGGTAACAGGTTCTGAGAAGTCGCCTCCTGGAGGGGAAACTGCTCCAATGGCGCAGATAGAACCGACGCGTTTGTCTGAACCTAAGGTTTCGACGACGCCTGTACGTTCATAGAATTCTGCAAGTCGCGATGGCAAGTAGCTTGGGAAGCCTTCTTCAGCAGGCATTTCTTCGAGTCGCCCGGATACTTCTCGCAGGGCTTCTGCCCATCTGCTTGTGGAGTCAGCCATCAGCGCAACTGCGTAACCCATGTCGCGGAAATATTCTGCGATGGTAATACCAGTATAGATGCTGGCTTCTCGAGCCGAGACTGGCATATTGCTGGTGTTAGCGACAAGAACTGTTCGCTCCATGAGCGGATGCCCAGATGTTGGATCAATTAATTTGGGAAAGGTATCTAGTACATCGACCATTTCGTTGCCGCGTTCTCCGCAACCCACGTAAATGATGATGTTAGCATCTGACCACTTGGCCAGTTGTTGTTGAGTAACAGTTTTTCCTGAGCCGAAAGGACCAGGGATGGATGCACTTCCACCTTTGGCTATAGGGAAGAATGTGTCGATGACACGTTGCCCAGTGATCAACGGAGAAGTTGCAAACAGCCTTCGATTGTGGGGGCGTGGTTCTCTGACTGGCCACTTCTGCAACATGGGCAGTTCAACTTTGGCACTGTTTGTTTCAATGGTGGCAATTGCTTCTGCAATTGTATAGTTGCCTTTCGGCGCAATCTTAACCAATGTGCCTTGAATGTGAACAGGGACTAGAATGCGATGCTCAAAAAGGGCGGTTTCCTGTACTATGCCAAGTATGTCTCCACCCACAAGTTTAACTCCAACCTTAGCAGTTGGTACAAAAGTCCATTTCTTGGTTCTAGATAGGGACGTCATTCCAGCTGCTTGCTTGATGAAGGCACCTGTGAGATTCTTTAATTCTTCAAGAGGTCTTTGAATACCGTCGAAAACATTGCCAACGATTCCTGGAGCTAGTTCTACTGACAACGGGCTTCCTGTGCCCAAGACAGGTTCGTTGAGTTTGAGCCCCGTTGTGTTTTGGTAGACTTGAATAGTTGCTTTTTCACCCTCTAAACGGATGATTTCGCCAATTAAGCGGTCATTGCCAACTTCGACCATTTCATGCATGACTGCATCTGCCATGCCCAAAGCTTCGACGACTGGTCCTGCAACTCTGATTACGTTTCCTTTAACTGGCACTTCTCAATACTCTCCTCCAAACAAGGTTTTTGCTAATTCAACACGCAAGACTGGCTTAAGTTCTTGAAACCGATTATCCAAAGTGACATCAAAGATTATTTTGCCATCAGCGGTTTGGACTATGCATCCCCCAAGGTAATCCCCTGTTTCTTCTGATATTCTCAATTCACAATGCAATTTCTTAGATAAAAGTTTCAGAACATCTTGCGTTAACCAATCTTTGTCTTTGGCGTTTACCTTTACAACAAGGTCTTTTTGACCGATTCTTTCAACGGCATTTTGCATAATTTTAAGTAGATAATTATGGTAATCCTTAGTTTCTACGAAATTCTTAAGTTTAATCAAAGCTTTCTCAAAGGCAGTGGCAACTAACTCTTCTTTTATCTGGAGCACCCGATTCCTCATTTCCACCTCAGTTACAGAAGCGACTTTACGTTTTTCAGCTTCTGCTTTCAATTTGGCTTGGGTGATTTTATCTTTGTAATAATGATCTGCTTGCTCCTTTGCTGCCTTCAAGGTTTCTTTGGCTTCACGTTCAGCTGTTAAAATAATAGTTTCTGCTTCTTTCTGCACATCGCCCAAAACATCTTTTGCAATCGCTGAAAGGCCGTCTTTAACGCTCATATTAATTCACCGTTACATTTTGATACCTAATATTTTGCTGACCATGTCGGATAATTGCATTCCTTTTGCATGACTCTTACTTCCAGGAATCTCCACAATTAATGGAGTTACCCGTTCCTGCCGTAGTTTGTTAACTTCTTCCTGCATTCCGGGATCAGTGGAGAATACATCGCTAATAATTATTACGCCAACGTCGCTTCGTGCAATCGCCTTATTTAGGGCTTGCTTTGCCTCATCGTTCGTTGAGACTTCGACACCTTCAATACCGACTAGTCTGAAGCCAGTAATCATGTCGCTGTCCCCAATTACGTAGCCGATCATTCTATCGCCAAATATAACTTTAAATGTTTGGTGGTAAATCAAACATTCTGTTAAAAATGTTCCGACCGGAAAGGATGACCTCTACATCAATAATCTGCGTAAGGAAAGATGTAGAGCCAATTTTGGAAGCATTGAGTGACTTCGGAGAATTTCACATAGAACAGACGGCTCAAGACAATGTAGATTTGACAGACAACAACCAGAGCATCCAGAAGGTTGAAGCATCACTCGCAGACGTCAATATGTTGATTGGTCAGCTCATAAAAGAAAAATCAAGCCTCCTTGGCATTTTCAAGTTGCCACAAATCACCAAGATCCATGTTACAGTCGAGAATTGGCAGGCTCTCTTAGAAGCCACCAATCAAGAAATTCTAACTCTGAAAGAAGAAACGGATAATCTCAATGAAGCCCTTTCATGCCTACAAGAAAAAGCTGAACATCTCAACCACGTCAAAGACATATTGGACAGGCTCAAAATAATGGGCGCAGACCTTGCAGCGATGGAAGATCTGAAGCTAATCTATGTTGCAACGGCGAGTATGCCAACTAAAAACTTTTCTGTTTTAGAAACAGCTCTCCAGGGATTTCCAATTTTTATTAATCGTTGCTCTCTAACTAAAGAGGTCACTTTTGTTTGTTTAGCTCTCCCAGCGAAACATCAATCAGACGTCGAGAAAATCCTAAGAACATACCATGCTGAAGTCTTTCATATTCCCAAAGAGTTGCCACATGACTTAACAGAAGCGATCAAAGAAGTTAACAAGCAACTAAAAGAAAATTCAATCAAAGAAAAAGCGCTTTGCAATTCACTAAATAAATTAGGCGAAGAAAACAAGGATAATTTTGCATCTTTGAAGGAAACTTCAGAAAATATTCTTTCTCTTCTACAAGCTGAAAAAAAAATGCTTAAGTCAGGTCGGCTTGCAACTGTTCAAGGATTCGTGCCACAGAAAAAATTCCAAGAACTTAGTGAAAAAGTTGCTAAAATGTTGGATGGAAAATCCTTAGTGTTGGAAAACGAAGTGGCAGAAACTGCAGATCCTCCCACGAGGATTACTAATAACAGATTTGTAAAACCTTTTGAAGAGCTTACTAGACTTTACGGTTTACCCCATTACGAGGAATTAGACCCGACCCCTATAATTGCGATAACTTTTCCAATTCTTTTCGGGTTAATGTTCGGAGACCTTGGTCACGGATTAATTCTACTATTTGGTGGATTGACCGTTGGAAAATTAATTAAAGGCAATCAAGCCATAAAAAACGTCTGCTTCATTATGGCTGCTTGTGGTATGGCAGCGTGTGTTACTGGAGTTTTGTTCGGCGAGTTTTTTGGACTATCGTGGGAATCTTTTGGATTATCGTGGGGACCCCTGTGGTTTAGCCCATTCGAGAGTGTATTTACATTCCTGATCTTTGCCCTTATAGTTGGTATAGTACAGATAATCAGCGGTATAGTCTTGGAAGGGGTAAATTTCACATTAAAACACAACGCAGTAGACGCCCTCTTTACCACATTGCCGAAAATTGGGTTCTTCTTAGGGGGAGTTTACCTGATTGCCGTCTACCAACTAAACTTTGGCGCATGGTTTAGCGGCCCAATATTAGCTGCAATAATCCCATTCACTATCTTAATCGTTGGAAAACCAGCATACCTTGCTTTAACAAAATCAAAAATACATGCAGGAGCAGAGCATGCTGAAATGGACACCCTTTCAGGCAGATTGTTTGAAGGCGGAGATTTAGTCACACGTTTGCTCAGTAACACAATATCCTACTCAAGAATTCTCGCCTTACTAATGGCACATTGGGCACTGATGCTAGTGACCTACACCATCGCGGGTTTAGTCGGAACCGCCTCAATTTTAACCTTGGTCATCAGCGGAATAATCATTGTCGGAGGAAACATATTCGTATTGGCACTTGAAGGGTTAATCGTTTTCATACACACCTTAAGACTACACTTCTACGAGTGGTTTAGCAAGTTCTACCAAGGTACAGGATCAGAGTTCAGTCCATTCAAACAGAAATTCACCCATACCAACTTGGTTTTTAAGAGAAAAGAACAATAACATTTTCAATCCAAACAATAAGAAACTATATTAGAAGTAGATTTCGAATTTCTTCAGGCTTCATTTCTGAGTCTATTCCTAAACTCAAAACAGTAAGGTTGTGAACTTCCGCTTCTTTCTGTGTTAAGAAGGCAAGTGGTGAACCAATGTTAAAGGTTTCACTAATTATGCTTGATTTAGCGTGTTGAAAAACAGCTTTCTTGAAAGCTTTCCCTGCTGTTCCTATTGTTTCCTCTGGAGTTTGTGCTTTAACAAAGAATTTTGCGTAATAACTTTCGAGGACAATTTTAATGGCCGCTTCAAAATCTACCGCGGTTACTAAAGCCTCAATTGTGGATTTGTTAAGATTGAAGCAGTGTTGAGGAACCACCAACCTTAGAAAGTTGGGTTCGTAATTCAACACTTTGCCCCTCAGTAATGTCACTAATGCGAAGCCATCATTTTCTATACTTGCATAAAAGTTAGCGTGCGATTGCTCGTTCTTACTAAGACATTGGTAGCCGTCGTAGAGTTTTTCGAAAAAGAACTTGTCTAAAAATACATCAAAAGATGCTGTTGAGACGTTTTCTTCGTAATTCTTTAGCCCCATGGTTAGTGGGGAAAAGTACTCTGTGCCCTTTAAGGCATGTATCATTTGATTTGGAGTAGAAGCCTTAATGGCTTCTTCCAACACCGTACGTCTTTTAAAATAATCTTCCAATGAAAAGTAAATTTTCGATAATTTTTGTTCAGGATTCATTTTGGCACTGGTTGCTTTTACAAGTGCCTTTACTTGCTCAATTTCGAGCCTTAGAAGATATATGCTAAGGTATTTAATTACGTTTTTAGGCGAATACTTAATTATTTTTAAGTAAGTGTCAATGAGGTTTTCGTTGAATGCTCTTTCAAGTTTGCGGCTTGTAAGGGGGTAGGACAATTTAGAGATTTGTTCCTGGTAGCTTGTATCTCTAAGTTGAGCAGCTAATTCAGTGATGTTTTTGTTTTCTGCAAATGCTTTTATTTTGGCTTCACTGACAAGTTTACTTTTTTCTGCACCAATTTTAGCTAGAACAGAAGCATAACGTGTTGGCTGAGTCAAGTTCAAGTGTCCTCGAGCACGGCATTCACAACTATTGAAACCGCTTCATCCATATGCTTTTCAGCCTTTAACTTCAGATTACCAGCGGTTTCCTCATTAGTTTTCAAGCGTTCATCACGTTCCTGATTAGCGTCTTCTAATGCTTTTGCATAGAGCTTTTGTGATTCAGCTTCAGCGTAGGTTTTACTGTTTTCAACTAGTTTTTCAGCATCCTGCTTTGCAAGAAAAACCATTTTGTTTGCCCTATCTTGAGCATCGTTCTGGATTTGCTCTGCTTGGGCTTCAATTTTTTTTAATTCATCCCAAACTCTTTCCATTGTTCCACAGGCGTTATAGGTTTTAAGGTCTCTAAAGTTTCTTGCGGTTTCTGAAGTTTCTTTGTTCGATATTGTTGAAATGCCAAAAGTCAAGCGAATATCTATTTGTGCATCAAATCTAAGGGTGAATAGGGAAAAGGCATTTAAAAAGGGTAATAGAAGGTAAATAGAAGCTGGACGAATATATAATGGTGAAGAAAGAAGAAGAAGTCAAAAAAATCAATCTTGAAAAATTAAAGATTGATTTGAATTTTGACTACCATTCTTCACGGTTCTTCTCGCTTCTCTTCATGGGAATTTATGTTGTGGCAATAACAATCTTCTGTGTGGAATACAATGTTATTCCAGGACCAGAATTCCTTGTTTTGGGAATATTGTTTTACGCTTCCTATAATAAAAGAACATGGAGTGCGCTAAAGGATTGGCTTCCATTTGTTACAGTGTTCATCTCTTACGAAATCATGTACAGTTTCGTAGGTACTATCTCGCTATTTAATCTTCATTCTGGACCACGCAATCTTGATATCCAGATGTTTGGACAACTTCCAAGCCTGATTTTACAGCAGAATTTTAGGTTTCCAGTTTTAGATTATGTTGGAGCCATCTTCTATGGAATATACTTCTTTGTACCAACCGTTTTTGCTTTCGTAATTTGGAAAAAAAGCCCCAAGAACTACTGGAAATACATCGTCGCCTTTGGCGTATTAACTTATGCTGCCTTGATAACTTACCTCTTTTACCCTGTAGCACCTCCATGGTACCAATTCAGCTCGGCTTTCACTTCCTCCTATACTGGACCAGTAGTTCAGAGAGTCTTAACAAACTCGGTTGATGTTAACCTAGGAATTCCAGTCTATAGAACATTGTTTGATTTCTTAGGCGGGAACTTATTTGCTGCCTTCCCCAGTATGCATTCAGCTATGCCGTGGCTAGTTTTCCTTTTTGCATTTAAGATTTGGAAGTGGAAGAGCCTTCCAATTGTGATAATTCCTGTTGGAACTTGGTTTAGTGCAGTCTACCTCGGCGAACACTATGTAGTTGATATTTTAGGAGGAATTGCTTACGCGACAATAGCATTTATTGCAGTGGAGAAAATCTTGCCCCTACTTTCAAAGAGAATTGATGTTTTAAAGAGACACATGCCTGTAGAAACCAAAGAAGGTTACCTGGAAAAACATCAAAACCCTGATTAACGTAATGTCGCTTTAGAGCGTTTTTCCAAAGAAATTTCTGTTTAGTTTTGATTTATGCAACTCAACGTTGACTCGAAGTCTTGTGGCTTGAATCTGGCAATTGATTTGGAGCAAATTTAAATTCTACTCCCACCTAAGGCACTAACAAACGGTAGTATTCATGAGACGCATCCCAACGCAACTCTTCGGACCAGTATGCAAAAACCCTCAACTCGTAAAGAGCTTTGCCCGAGGCTCTTATCGCCAGTTTGTTAAATCCAGAATGGATTACCGAAATGAAGATGGAAGCAGCTCATCTCTTTGGCTTTTGAGCTTAAGAATTACACACCGCTGCAACCACCGATGCGCAATCTGTGCACAATGGGGAAAAGTTGGTTACAACGCTAGGGAAGACACTCCAAAAGTTACAGGCGAAGTACCAGTTGAAACGTACAAGAAAGTAATTGATGAAGTTGCCTCCAAAAAAGTTCACGTTTACATAACAGGAGGAGAACCTTTCCTCTACGAAGAGCTAGTTCCTCTTGTAAACTACATGAAACAAAAAGATCTACTGTCCAAATAGTAACTAATGGAGTGGGGCTGGAAAAAAATGCCCAAACAATCGTTGACAACGGTTGGGATATGATTTGCGTCTCATTCGATGGTCCAAAAGAAATCCACGATAAATGTAGAGGCACCCCAGGAGCCTTAGAGACGGCAACCAAAGGAATAATGGCTATACAAAAAATAAAGAAAGAGAAAAAAACCAAAAAACCAGGCATCTATGTTCTTACAACAATCTCAAAAAACAACGAATCAACAATCTACGAGACAGCTAGAGAAGCCGAAAAACTAACGCCGGATGGCATGATAATCTATTATTCATGGTTTACTAAGGAATCAATCGGACAAAAACACACAAAAATCGCTGAAGAAAAACTCGGAGTGACCCCTTTTGCTTGGAAAGGATATGTGCGCGATACCTCAGTTTTAGACATTGAAAACATCACTAAACAGGTTCAACAGATAAAATCTGAAAAATTCAAAATGCCTATTCTGTTTGTGCCAGATCTAAAAGCAGAGCAAATCCGAACATACTACGCCGAACCGGAGAACTTTTTTGGATACAAAAAATGTATTTCACCTTGGTTCCAACTTGACATAATGCCAAACGGCGACACCGTCACATGCAGAGACTTCCCAGACTTCGTGACGGGAAACATACAAGAATCAAGCATACAGGAAATATACAATGGCGAAAAACACCGCAAGTTTAGGCAAGCTCTAAAAAGCTGCGATAACGGTGTTTTTCCAGTATGTTCTCGATGCTGCGGTTTAATGGGATACTAAAAAATGACACTGCTCTAATGGAGAAACAACGCGTTGACCAATCTGCCACCACAAGAAAACAAATCAGCCACAATGCTGTCTTACTCTTCAAACATTAAGACACCTATAGATGTAGCCGTTCTCACTTTTAACAGTGAACGTAAACTCAGAGAATGCATCGACTCTGTCTACAGAAACATACCTGTTAGCAATCTGATTGTAATCGATGGTTTCTCCACAGATAACACCGAAGCCATCATTGCTGAGTATCAAAAAAAATATGGCAACGTTATTTTTATTCAGGAGAAAGGAACAAGAGGTAGCGCAAGACAAACAGCAATTAAGCTGGTAAAAACAGAGTGGTTTGTCTTCGTAGATAGCGACGTGATTTTATCAAACAACTGGTTTATCAACGCAGAAAAACTAGTTAGCAATGATGTTGGAGGTGTTTGGGGAATCGAAATTTGGTCAGTTCTAAAAGACAACAAAATCCTTAGCCTCTTCGAAAGAGTCACACTGAAAATCTTTGAGAAAAGAGGCGGCACCCACGACCTTTTGGTTCGCACTAAATCAGTTAAAGACATCAATATTCCTTTTGAGCTGCATACGTATGAAGATGGATACATTAAGGATTGGATAGAATCCAAAGGCTACAAGGTTCTAGGAGTCTATGAACCATGCTGTATCCACTATAGACCAGAAACTGTCTGGACAATGCAGAAGCACATCGAATTTGTCGTCAGTGACTTAAAATATGCAGTTCACCGCCCAATGCTATCTGCTTTCATACGGCTTCTACTCAGTAATCGTTGGCTTCCAGATTTTTGCAAAGAAAAACGGCAAACAAAACAAGGATCATACCAACGGTTGACAAGTGAAGTACTTGCGCAAATGATTCTTTAAATCAGATAGAGTTTGTGATAATAGTATTGCAGCTTTACCAAGAGAACTTTTAAAGGTTGAGCAGATAAGAGAAAACATGAAATTAAGGATCACTTTAAAAAAGCGGCTTTGGCAGCGGAAAGTTAAAGTTAATAATTGGTACGATGTTTTATTGAAACCTTAAAGCCCGGTGGTGTAGTGGTCAAGCATAGGGGCCTCTGGAGCCCTTGACGAGAGTTCGAATCTCTCCCGGGCTACCACTGCTCAAACGTAAATTCATATTTTTCTTAATTCTCAAGAAATCTAGATGTCGCTTAGTTGAAGCCAAATTATTTTTAAAACAACAGACCTTGCCAAAAGATTTGGTTACAGTCTTTGGTGAAGTCTCATTCTAATCTTTCGCTTCTTGCTAAAGCGCCTTAGAAAAAAGCCCCTCTTTCCAGACTTTCCGCGACTTACCAAACTCAAGATTCATCAAATCTAAATCAAAGTAACTAAAGAAACAGAGAAGAAGAAGAAGTCTGCAAAAACAATACTTCTTCTTCTATTGAAGATAAGTCAACACTGAAAACAGCCGCAGTCTGTTAGTAGAAGCTAAAAGCTAACTACAGGTTTATATGCCAAAAATGTGCAAATACCTAAACTGAGGCATTTCATATGGCTGATTTGAAGGGTTGCCCATTTGGGCAAGAAATAAAAAACGACTGCAAAACCTGCGATTATGGCGACACAAATCACTATGATTCTGTATCAGGTAAATGCGTTAAACGTTAGTTTTTTTAACGTTTTTTCAAGGGATCGTCTTCGCCAGATGGGAGATTTCTTTCTCTTTTGTCGTTGAAGAATTGCTTTGAGCCTGCTGTAACTTTGCTTCTCGTATGCAATAGCATTCTTGGCTAACCTTATTCCAATCTTCACAATGCCAGAGCGTATCTACGATTGGGCTTTTGTTCTGCCAGTAACGGGTGGAACAGAAAACTTTCGTGGGGTAATCGTAACTGTTGTGGCTGTCGCAGTTGCCACAAAACTTTTCTTCAACATTGTTTTCCATGTTATGTACCCTTGCCTGCACGTTTTTCTCGTTGCAAAAATGAGTCACGCTTAAAATCTCTGCCCAGACGCTCCATTGCTGATGCGACCAGAAATGGAAAAACCATCAAAGCCTCGCCGATAACCATAACGTGATCAGCGGAACCCTTCATTTTACCCCAACTAACTGTCTCCTCCAACGTTGAACCGGACAAACCGCCAGTTTCAGGACGATCCAAAGTTATAACCACAGCGTAATCCAAACCTTTTTTGGATGCAAGCGCAGACGATTGGATCGTGTTGCGTGGGACTCCTCCGCCGATGACAATCATGCCGTTTTTGGGTGATCTAGCACATATTCCACAGACAGTTGGCACGTCTTTGAAGGCATCAACGTGAAGCACGTTCTTTTGATCTTTTTGAGAGGCATGAAGCCAGTGGATGAAACCAAATTCTGAGTCACGCACAGCAGGAAGGAAAATAGGCACGTTCTCTTCGTAAGCAGCACGCAAAATAGAGTTTTCATCGGTTAATCGTTTGCCCAATTCATAGGTAAACTCGTCAGAAGCTAAACTCTCACCTTGACGTTCCTTGGCGATGTCAGCATACATCTCTGAAAGTTTGAAATCCAATCGGACATAGTCTTCTTCCGGAACAAAAATATCGTAAATTCGGAATATATGATACTTGTAGAGTTCGGCGTCGTTTACTGCCCAACCTCCTTTGTAGTGGTGTCCACCGACAGCTTCTATCGCATCATGAACCATACAAGCCCCTGTGCTAACTATCACATCTACCAAATGATTTCTAATCAAATCTGTAACCAAAGTCCGCATTCCAGCTGGAACCACTGCTCCGGATAAAGCCAAGAAAACGGTGCAGTCTTTTTCTCTGAGCATTTTCTCGTAAATGTCACAAGCAGCTGCCAATCGTCCAGCGCCCAAGGAACCAGAATTCTTGAACTGCTGCATTAACTGATCAACCGTTAGTGTACCGTCTATTTTTATGTGGTTTACGGGTTCTTTAAGGTAATCTTTACGATCCATCAAGTGACGCCTAAGGATTAGTTATTGAAGGTATATGGAAATAGTTTTCGATTTTGAAAAGAAAAACCTTAGGTAAAAAATGAATAATTGGCTGCATAAAGAAAATTCTTCTTCTTTATACTGTCTAAACATAATGACGCTTCCTATTTCTTTCTAACACCAAAATGCCACCGATTACGCCAAGAATTAAGCCAATTAGCCAGCTACTCTTTAATCGCTAAAATCGACAAATCATCCACTCTTTACCTAACCGATCAAATTGTCTGCTAATTTACCAATTTATTATACGGTAAACTTCTTGGTTTAAGAAAATTACCATTTATGCTTGATAAAGTAAACTGTTAAGCCCAAAGCAAGTGATATCAAGCTAATCATGAGTATTATCTGGGGAAGGTTTTGAGAAGTATCGTTTACTGTTGGTTTTTCACTTGTGGATGGAGTTATGGTTGTTGAGGAGGAGTCTTGGGTGGTTGGTGTTGATGAAGGGTTTAGGTTTGGGTTGGTTGTATTTGGATTGGCGGTTGGATTAAGTGTTGGGCTTGCGGATGGGTTCTCTGGGTTGGATGTTGGTGTTGGGGTTGGCGAATTATTTGGAGAAGTCGTGGGTGAAGTGGTGGGTTCTGTTGAAGGAGTAGGAGATGTAGATGGATCAGGTGAAGTTGAGGGTAAAGGTGTAGGTTCAGGAGTTGCTGTAGGAGTTGACGTTGGTGAAGGCGAGGGAGTGGGAGTTGGCGCTATTGGAACTTCGGGGTCAGGCACGTCGAGAATGGGCAGGTAATTTATGAAGCTTGAACATGATGGATTGTCGTTGTTGTCATAAATCATAGAATCGATAATTGTAGTGTTTGATGTCCCCCAATAGTTTTGGGATGCATCCATATCTGCTGTAGTTGAAGTCTGTTCCACTTCTAAAATAATCCCAGAGGTTTGAGTGAAGGAATTGTTATTAGCATAGATTTTGCTCAGACCATGACTATCAATATTATTGATAATGAACCCCTGATTGTTGGAAAAGAGATTATGTTGCACATACACCATCCCAATTGAATTTGAAGAGTCGTCCGTTCCTATTTCGATACCACAACAGTTTGTGAAAGTATTGTACTGAATATATGTGTCTTGAGAAGGATACCATAAGTGCGAGTACTGTGAAAGATTACTCAAGTCTGAATTGGTTAAGTTCAGATAAGCTGTTGGTAAGCCAAAAAGCACTTAATCCATTTCTAATTACGCAATAATCTAGGTCTAAGAATCCAGCGTTTGCGACGGGATGATTTGATTTAAAGAAATTTGAGTTACCGTTGCCATCAAAAATTATTTTATTCGTTGCATCGCCATGTGCTTGGATCACACCATTAATTAGAAACATTATGTCACTTGAGGATTGAATGGTGACTGTCACTCCTGGCTCAATTGTTAAATTTACATTTTCAGGAATAACTATTGTGTCTGTAATGATGTAGGGGCTGTCTAAAACTGTCCAGGTTGTATTGCCTGTTAATGGTCCCGCGACTTGGGTTCCTAAATCATCTGATGCTGCTAGACTGTTGCTTACTTTGAAAGTTAGGAATAGGCTAGTTATTAACAGTACTAATATTATTAGTCCTTTTTTGTGTTGTTTGGGAATTTTCAAGGCTTACCAGTTTGGATGTGGAGAAACCTCCTTTTATTGTTTATTGAGATAGCATACAGTAGTTCTTGTGTACAACAAAAAGACAATAAAACAAAGCACAAAATTAAAAAGAAATTTAGAATCAAATAAAAAAGAACTCTATAGGCATTTTTAGACTAAAAGAACTACAAGGTTATTTATTATAGTAATTAATAAGAAAACCATCAAGCCTGCATATGTTACCTTCATCAATTTACTTGAGTACTTAAAGGTTTTAGAACCCTTATCCATACTCTCATTAAGAGTTTTTTTAGCCAAAAGATATGTGAAACCAATCAAGAAAGTAGCTGAAATTTTCAACATCAAAAACACTGAGATGCTTGAGTTAACAATACCAGTCATAAAGGGATTAAGTTCAGAAGCACCAAAATACATAACGCCAATTATGGTAGTTACGCAGTCAATTGAGCCTAATAGAATTATCAAAAAGCTTGGAAGTACCTCTGCTTTTATGGTGTACATTGAAGCCTTCTCCTTCTCCCCTTGCTTCTCCTTCCTTCTCAAAACCTATTTCGAATCTGAGCTTAAAAAGACAAATTGCGAAACTCGACATATTCCAAAATCAACAAATACAAAAACCCATGATCAACAAGCTTCAATCAACAATAATTCATAATCCGATTAAACATTGTGAAGGGGGAATTAACTGGATTTATCTTTTCTGATCTATGACCGAAAGATTGCATTGAGAGCGCATAAGCCTTATATTTTAAAGACTAACCTCTTTTGCTGAAGGCTTTGCGATGCACAAAAAACTCTTAATACCCGGCCCAACCGAAGTAAGCAAAGAAATCCTAAACGAACAAACTCATTTCATAATCGGTCATCGAGAGAAGGAATTCTCTGACTTATACGGCGGAATAACTGGTAAAATAGCGAAGTTCTTTCAACTAACCGCCGACTACAAACCAACTGTGACTACCTCTTCTGGTACATTGTGGTTTGACATAATTGGTCGAAGTATTGTAAAACAGAAAGCTTTGGCATGCGTTAACGGTGCTTTCTCCCAACGAGCCGCGCAAACCTTAGCAGCATGCGGCAAAGAAACAGACGTTTTAGAAGTCGAAATGGGCAAGGCAATTAAACCAGATATGATTGCAGAAAAACTCGCTGGAGGCAAATACGATACACTAACCGTTTGCCATAATGAAACTTCCACTGGTGTTCGAAACCCGATATCCGAAATCGGCAAAATGGTCCAAAAAGAATATCCAGATATAATATTTGCAGTAGATGCAGTCTCCTCAATGGCGGGAGACAAAACTTTGCCGTCAGAGATGAATTGCGACATCGTTTTTGGCTCTACCCAAAAATGCTTCGCGCTTCCTCCTGGCTTAGCAGTTGCACTAGTGAATGAGAAAGCGATTGAACGAGCCAAACTGATCCCGAATCGAGGTGCTTACACCGATCTAGTAGAAATCTTTGAGTTTGAAAAGAAACATCAAACCCCGTTCACACCCAACATCCCATTATTATATGCATTAAATAAACGGATGGACCTTTTGCTTGAAGAAACCTACGACAAGGTCTACCAACGTCACAAAGACATGGCCGCTTACACTCAACAATGGGCAAAGAGACATTTCGCTATGTTTCCTGAACCAGGATACGAATCCATAACCGTAAGTTGCATAAAAAATACCCAAGGCAAAAACGTCAAAGAACTTAACCAAAAACTCGCGGAAAAAGGCTTCATGATATCCGGAGGCTATGGCAAAATGGCAGAGAAAACCTTCAGGATTGGACACATGGGCGAATGGAACCTCGAAGGAATAAAAGAAGTTATCAGCTTAATTGACCAGATTTGGGGATTAAAGTGACCGCCAAAATCCTCATAAGCGACAAAATTTTTGATGAAGGCATAAAGCTTCTTGAAGAAAAAGGCTACCAAGTCACACGTGCATGGGACATACCGAAGGCTGATTTGCCAAAAATCATCGCTGACTACGACGTACTAATTGTGCGGTCAGCAACAAAAGTTAAAGGAGAACTACTTGAAAACGCCAAAAAACTTCGTATTATCGGGCGTGCCGGCGAAGGCTTAGATAATGTGGACTATGAAAGAGTACAAAAAATGGGTATTGCGTTGGTCAATACTCCACATGTTTCTTACATGAGTGTTGCCGAATTAACAATAGGATACATGCTTGCCCTGGCAAGAAACATAATACAGGGAACAACTTCTCTCCGCGAGGGTAAATGGGAAAAAGAAGAATTAATGGGTCATGAACTCAACGGTAAAACATTGGGTGTAATTGGCTGCGGCTACATCGGAAAAACTGTTGAACATTTAGCTTTAGCGTTGGGCATGAAAGTGTTGCCGGTGGAAGAATGCGTCTACGATCGGTTTGTCCCTTTACATGATATGCTGCCCCAAGCCGATTTTATAACTATCCATGTTCCATTAACACCTCACACGCATCACATGATATCAACAAAAGAATTCAACCTCATGAAAAAAGGAGTAATGTTAATCGACTGTAGCCGCGGTGGAGTAGTAGACCAAGAAGCCCTCTATCAAGCAATCATCTCAGGCAAAGTTTCTGGTGCGGCTTTGGACGTTTTTGAGGAAGAACCACCAAAAAATAGCAAACTCTTAACGTTAAACAACATTATCGCAACGCCGCATATGGGCGCGCAGACATATGAAGCGCAGTTAAAGGCAAGTGTACAAATAGCTAAAGCAGTTATTGAAGCGCTTGAAAAAGAGTGAGCTGAAACGTTTGGTAGATATTAGACCCTTCAAAGCCATACGCTACACCAGTAAAGCGGGCGATTTAGAGAAACTAATTACACAGCCCTACGACAAAATAGATTCGGAAATGCAGAAAAAATACTATGCGAATTCACCATATAATTATTGCCGCCTAATTTTGCCCATGGAACAGAACAAGTACGACATGGCAAACCAACGAATTTTACAGTGGCTAGAAGAAGAAATAATTGCTAAAGAAACCCACGCAGCCATTTTTGTTTCGCGACAAGAATTTTCTCTTGATGGCAAAAAATATGTTCAAACAGGCATCATTGCTGCAATGCGGCTCTATGTTTATAACGAAAACATGGTTTTCCCCCATGAAGCCACATACAAAGCACCAAAAGCCGACCGATTAAACATGCTGCGTACAGTACAGAAGGACCTTGAACCAGTCTTTCTGATTTACCAAGACCGCGAAAAAAAAACCATTGCTTTCTTAGAAGAAACAGTCAAAACTAAGCCAGAAATCCAAGTTATCGATTCACTTGGAGTTAGGCATTCAGTTTGGGCGGTAACTGACATCCAGAAAATCAAGCAGGTACAGGCTGCGTTAAGCACCAAATCAATGGTTATCACCGATGGGCATCACCGCTATGAGAGCGCTATAGCTTATCGTGACGAAATGCGCAACAAAGGCAATTGGACCGAGGACTCAGCATTCAACTTCCATATGAGCTACCTAGTTCCGGTTGAAGAAGAAGGACTCATTGTATTACCCACTCATAGGTTGCTAAGAGATTATAAGTTAACTGATGATTTATTACAGGTATTCAAGTTCTTCTTTGAAGTCAAAGAGATTGAACCCAATGTTGAAGGGTTAGAGAATTTTCTTAAAAACCATGTTAACGAACACGCGTTTTGTATTTATTATGGGTCCAAAGCCTATGGATTAATACTCAAACATGACAAGGCCGTCTATGAATTCGTAAATGCTAACGTCTCGAAAGAAACCAAAATCTTTGATGTAGTTATTCTGCGAGATATAGTTTTCAAATTTATCCTGAAAACCGGCGAGTTAAACATCGACGATAACATTCTTTATGTACGATGGACCAAAACAGCGGTAGAAAAAGTTGATCATGGAGAAGCCAGCATCGCATTCCTTGTTAACCCGATTAATGCAAAAACAGTTGCAGAAATAGCGCAACAACACGAACTTTTGCCTGAAAAAAGTACAGATTTTTATCCAAAGATGGCATCAGGTTTGATGATGATGGATATTTCTGCTAGCGAAAAACTCTGAGGCATTTTTCTATTTTATCGCTTTCTTGTCAAAAACAATTATAAAGCAATTAATAGAAACTCAAAGCTGACTATTTGAAAGAGAGAGGACAATAGAATGACTGAATCAAAATTGGCGATAGTTCCCGAAATTAATGCATCAAAAAAATACGTTGCTGAACTAATTGGAACAATGGTACTCGTGCTTATGGGTTGTGGGAGTGCTGTAATTGCTGGTAAAAACTTTGCAGGTTTAGGCGGTGACGGTACTGTGGGAATCTCTTTAGCTTTCGGTCTCGCGGTGCTAGTCATGGTTTACGCGATAGGATCAATTTCTGGCTGCCACATTAATCCGGCAATTTCAATCTCGATGCTGGTTGCTGGAAAACTCAGCTTAAAAGACACAGCTTTCTACGTAATTTTTCAATGCATAGGCGCAATTATAGGTGCTGGCATACTCTATGCGATTGCTGTTGGTAACCCAGCATTCAGTTTAGCCGCAAACGGCTTAGGACAAAACGGTTATGGCACAGCTTCTCCAGGAGGTTTCGACATGACATCTGCATTAATCGCTGAAATAGTCTTAACTTTTATATTCTTGCTTGTTATTTTCGGTTCGACCAGTGAACGAGCACCTAAAGGATTCGCAGGGATTTCAATCGGCTTGACTTTAGTACTGATCCACCTTGTTGCAATACCTATCGATGGCACATCAGTGAACCCAGCAAGAAGCCTAGGACCTGCACTGTTCGCAGGACTAACCTCAGGCAGCGTAGCATTAAGTCAACTCTGGCTGTTCATCGTTGCACCAATAATCGGCGGAATCTTAGCTGCATTAGTCTGGAAACTCTTCAAGTAAACCTAAAATAACCAAATTTTTTTTCTTTTATTTCAAAAAAAATTACTTGACAAATTTTGTTGCGTGCCGTTTGAAACGTTTCTTACAGACGAGACTGCAGAAATAATATGTTTCACCATCATAAGAAATTTTGAATTTAGCAGTGTTCTCGTCTAGAACCATTCCGCAAACAGGATCTCTATATGACATTACTTGTAGGTAACCCTCATCCAGAAGATTCTCTTTTCTGCCTATTATGGTTACTGGTGGCTTAAAGTAAAATAAAGTGTTTAGTTTGAAAAAGTAAAAAAAGGGAAATGGTTTTTGTGGTTTATTGCTAGTTTTATGGTCGTTTGCGTAGAGCTAAAACTATAACGATCGTAGCGATCGCAATAGCCACTATGATGCCGATGGTTGCTGGAATCAAATACATATCAGCCACAGATGCTGGAGCAGCAGTTGGTTGCGGAGACGGCGTAGCTGGAGCTTCACCTACAGCTAAATAAGTAGATGACTGCGAAGCACCGTAAGCCTTAGAGCCTGCAAAGCTAGCAAGGATCTGGTAGGTTCCTGGAACATCTGGTTTGAAAGCTAATCCATAGTTGCCGTTTATGTCGCTAGTGACTGTGCCAATTGACACCATGTTGCCGTTAGGATCAATAGCTGAGAGGCTAACTGGGACACCTGTCGCATTAGTTGGCTTAATCTGGTTTTCGAACATATATTCCATCCAACGACCCATGCTCGCGTCAGATATTGCTGGTGTGCCTTGCAAAGTGAAGTCAAAATTGTAGTTGGCGTTGCGTCTGCCAGTGGTTGTTTGATCTGTGACTGTGCCTGTGATCATTACGCTGGATCCTAGTGCTGGAACTGTTTGCGGTGCGGAAACTGTAGTTGCGCTTGGACCGGGCCCGATGCAGTAAAGTTCGTTGTCCATGTAGTTGAGGCCAACGACTTTGCCATCAGCCATCTGCATATACTGTCCAGTAAGGTGGGCACCGTTATCAGCTCCCTGACCCATCAAGTTCCAAATTTCTGTTCCATCAGCAGCATTTATGCAGCGGATGTTTGGTCCTCTCCACAATGGGTTAGTGGTTGAGTGTTCACCTGCCAGCGTGTAGATTTTTCCGTCGCAGATTGCAAAGATGTTGATTGGGTAGTTGCCGTAGGGAGATTCAAAGCCGAGGTTTGAAGCAGTGAAATTCCACGATTGCACTCCAGTAGTCAAGTTATAGGCAATTACTACTCCGCCATAACCTGAGGTTAATAGGTTGCCCTGGTAGTAGTTTGTTTGGACGCTGTAGTAGTTTTCGTCAGGTTCAGGTGGGGTTGTCCAGAGTTCTTGTCCTGTCTTCATGTCGTAGCCGTAGTAGATGAGTTTCTTTGTAGAGTGGAAAACTATGACTCCTTCGGTTGGATATACGCCTACCATGCTGAAGCTTGAACCCATCGCGCCTAAGGTTTCATTTTGTGCAAGTGATGTAAATGGTGGTGTAAAGGATGTTGTCCATAGTTGTTTGCCTTCTTGGCCTCTGTCTAAACTAAGACACCAAAGCTGACCCTGAATAGCGCCTTGTTCGTTGTTTTGTCCTGAAGTTCCAATGATTACGTATCCGCCGACATTATCCGAAAAGCCAGTATCAGGAGCAGAATCTTTACCTACGCGAACATCAAGAATCGTGCCAGTTTGATTAATAACCGAGTTGCGTGGTCCGTACGGAGTTGGTATCGAAGCGTTAATTGAGAAGCCGGTGCTGCCGTCAAAGACCAAAGTGTTGCTAAAAACTGGTCCGCCACCGAATCCACCGCCTTCAGGCCTCCATTGCCAATAGGTAGTTCCGGTGTTAGGTGCAGTTGCAGTTTCACCAATAACATTAGTATTATTCCAGCAAGTCAAGTAGTAGCTAGGATTAGTAGCTGTTCCTTTGTTAACAAGGTTATACCAGAGTAATTCGCCGTTGTTGCCGACAACGTTTGTGCCTGAAGCTGAAGTATTAGCAATGAAGCAGATGTGTTTTAGTGGCAGTGTGTATCCGTCAAGCATCTCCAAAACTGTACCGTTATTAGTACCCCAAACAGTAGAAGCACCAGTAGTAACAGAACGCCAAAGCATAGAGTAAGCACCATGCTGATTAGGCGAATTATACATGTAGATTTGACCATACGAGGGCAGAATTGTGTTGTTGTATTGACCCAAAAGCTCGCCAGTGTAGAGATCAAGAACATTAACAGCTAAACCTGCAACAGCAGCATTAGAAGTCTGTGCATACGCATCCGGACGATCATAGTAGTAAATCCTTCCATTAAGAATAATAGCGGAAAATTCTAAGCCTTGATAATGACCCGTCATATAACCTTCGTTGCCAAATCTTGCGTCAGCGTAGCCGCCAACATAATCTGGCCTTGTCCAAAGAATGTGGCTAGTTTCAGTGCCTAAACCATAAACGAAACGAGTGGTTGTGCCGCCTGCTTCGCCAGTGGGTTGTTGCCAAGCACCACCAAGCCAGTTACCAGGAAGCGCACTCCAGTCACGAGCTGCATTGTTGATTGGCCGTGTCCAGTAGTCAGTTGGAATTGGAGATTCAGTCCATAAAGCAACGGAGTCTTGTTGGCAAACAAAGGTTGCGGGGTTGCTAACAGCAGCACTATAGTATTGAGCTTGCGGAGTTGGGTAACCAAATTCAAGTGTACCCATAGCTTGGGTTCCGTTAGGCAGAGTGTAGAGAGTGCTGTTTTTCCATGTAGCGGGGAAAATTGATACAACTGAGTATGTGCCGACTTTTTGGGGTGTGTATAAGTAATATCCGCCGCCGACTGGGTCGCTTGGTCCAAGAGTAACGGTTGTTGTGATTCCATCAGGGTCGGTGATGTTGAATTGTTGTCCTGTCCATGCGGCTCTGTTTTCGGATGAGGCAATAATTGCGTTTGTTTCACCAATATCTGGGGGCATATCAGCAGTCCACAAAACGAGCAGTATCGATTGACCAACACCTACCACATTACCGCCAACACTAACGTAAGTGAAGGAATAATGAGTAGTTACAACAGTAGGATTAAGAGCATTAGCGGATGGAGTAAACGCGAAAGCGCCAGCCATAGAGATCAGAAGAATAGCCATAATTGAAATAGCCATTATTTTGTTGCGAGAGAATTTCGAAGTTTTATTGTTTATATTAAAAGATATCATTTGTTTTTTTCCTTTCCTTTCTATTTAAGCAACCGCAAGTATGCTAAAAGTAACTTTAAAAGGTTTTGCAAATGCCAATGAATGGTGTTGTATATTTTCTAAAAATCATAAATGCGATATATGTCATGGAATGCAACTTGGCGAATATCGCCTCATCTTTTTTTCCCTTATGAAATAGTTTGATCTAAATCATAAAAACAAAAAAGATTTCCCTCTGACGAGTTTTGTGTGCCGTTCGGGAATGATTTATCTGTCCCTAAATCCATTTCCCCTAAATCCTAAATCATAGCATAAAAAAGACCGTTATAAAAAAAATTAAAATTTATTCCTGAACCATAGTATTCTGGAAAATATAGAAAAGCTAAACTTGCAAAATCTTATATTTCAAGATCCATGTAAGTGACACGAACAATTGGATGATGAGAGATGGCTGAAAAGAAACTTGTCAATAGAAACATTGTTATTACGTTAGGATTGTTATGCCTTATTCTTGTTGTCACCACTGTAGGAACTGCTATTTACTATAACAACATGAATGTCACTTATTCTAGTATGCATACTCATGTCGATTCGGAGTTTGCTTCCTTAGCTGCCCAACTAGGAACTGCGAATGATAACATTTCAAGTCTTAACAATCAATTATCTACCTTGCAAAGCGAACTTGCAAACAAAAGTGCTCAATCAACTGATTTACAAACTCAAGTGAGTACCTTACTAGCCAACTTAAATACGAAAACTCAACTATTTCAACCATTGAAGATTATTATAACTCGCTCCAATTCTATCTCCCTAATTCTCAAGTACATGATACGGCAATTGAACTCACAACTGCTAACACCCAAATCGCTCACTTGCAGGATCAAATAAATGCTCTCAATGCAATAGGAAATCTTAGTGTTTCTACAATTTGGGTGAATAACCAAACAGTAAGTCAACAAGCAGGTAACTATTCATTTTGGACGGAATCGGCAATCTACGCAGGATATGTTTCAATTCAAGTCACATCATCAACAACAGGCACACTTATGCCAATGTGACATATGCCTCGCATGGCGTAAATTATAACAATCAGATCAATATTGGCAATAGTGGCATAGCATATTTCCCTATTCTGCCAGCTTCAAACATAACCGTGGCAGTTGGAAATAGTCTGCAAACTGGAAATGCTACAGAAATAGTCACTGTAAGATATTACTATTAATGTTTTTTTATACTTTTTCTTAATAAAAGAAGTTTAGTCGTCTTCTGAGTCTTCTTTGGCTAATTCTACCGCTACTTGGTCGTCATGGCTTATGGCGTTTTTCCGTGTTTCTTTCTTGCTGGGGGGTTCATCTTCTCTTCCTCTCATGAAGCCTTCTTCGGCGGCTGTGATTTCATCGTCGTCAAGCATTTCTTCTCTCTCTTTTGAATTGTATATATCATCGGTTTCCTCTTCCGTGTCAGGTTTTGGGTCTCCAGTGTAGAGATAGGGCTGTGGCTTCTTTTTGGTTTTGCTCATGTTTTCTATTTCTCCTTTTTAAGCGTTCAAGCTCATGCTTTATTCTGATTGAACTGGTGGCGCAATTACTTTTATGATTATGTGATTGGTGCTTAACAGTCACAAAAATTGAATGAATAAGGGATTTAGCTGTTAAAGAAATACAGTCGTATTACACTGATAGATGATGTACGACTTTTCGTTTTTAATTCGCTTGATTGAATAAATAATTAATTTAGTTGATAATTTTGGATTTTTTGGTGGCAAAAAACATGTTTCTTGATAAAATGTTTCTTTTCAACGTGCCCTTTGCCTGAAATCTTGCTAAACCTTAATATACGCGCTGCCGCACTTTTTGGCTGTCAC
>CAWJGR010000020.1:0-36792 GCA_963842545.1 Candidatus Bathyarchaeota archaeon | reverse complement strand
CTCTTGACTGAGTCTAACCCCACTCAAAAAAGAACATATTCGCACGGGGGGGTGGCGGGCTCGCTGGGATTTGAACCTAGACTCATGGGGTGTATGTTGAAACTGTCGCCTCTGGTTCTTTCTATAGATACTTTCTCCTTTCTAAAATTCCAGGTTCTAATCCGTGAAAAGATTATAAGCCGACAGAACTGAGTACTGTATCATGTTCGGCTTTGGCGCAAGGTACCGCTTAGTCAACTTTGTTGGGTTACTCTTTGTTTTGGTCTTCTTGCTGCTGCTCGGGGTTTTCTTCGTCTTTGGTTTTAGCCAAACGATTTTTAACCCTCCATATCTGGCATTCGTTCTTCAACTGTTTTTCGTTTTCGGCACTGGTCTAGCAGTAGCTTTCGTTTCCGCAAAGAGCTATGTTCAAACGGGTGCTCCAAATATCCTACTCCTTGGTAATGCAATTCTCATAAGCAGCCTATCCTTCACGATTTCCGCAACTATGCTAACACCCGAATTTCCCCCGACATTGACGTCAAATCAGGCGGTCATAATAGGCAATGTCGGCGTCTTGATTTCTTCTCTTGTTCTACTGGTTAGCGCCATCGTGACCTGGCTTGGAACCAAGCAAAATCCGCGTGTTCCCAAAAAAACCATGTTGGCTCTTTCTTTCTTAATTTCCATAGCGACCGTCACAGTCATAAGCGTGTTGTCTGCTCTTGATCTGTTCCCAGTATTTCTTACGAGTAATGGTCCAACCTTGCTTCGGCTGGTTGTTCTAGCTCTTACGACAATCTTCTATTTCGCTAGCAGTGTTCTTTTTGGTTGGCAATACGTGAGAACCAAATCGCAAGTTGTCTACTGGTTTTGGTTGGCCTTGGCATTGTTCGGCACAGCGTACTTAGCGGGGGTCTTAACTGTTCATTTGGGAAGTGCAATGACCTGGGTTTCTCGTCTAGCCCTTTACCTTTCAGGTGCTTTTTTGTTGTTTGCTCTGCTGGGGCCTGAAGGCAAAACTCATAAACAACCATATACCGCAAAATGGTCCGAAGCTTTCAGATCTGACCAAAAACAAATGGAAACATTCATCTCTAAAATTGCCGAAGGATTTGCATACTGCAAAATCATAACCGACGCAAAGGGCAACCCAGTCGATTGGCTGTATCTTGATGTCAACGACAGTTATGAACAGATCAACGATGCTGACAGAAACAAAGTTGTTGGCAGAAAAGCGACCGAAGTGCTTCCGGGAATTCGAGAAGATCCTTCTGATTGGATTAATGTGTATGGTCATGTTGCTTTGACAGGGGAACCGATTGTCCTAGAACGTTTCTCGAAAGATAGAAACAAATGGTACCGGGTTTCTACTTACAGCCCCCAGAAGGGGTATTTTGTGTCGCTTTTTGAGGACATTACGAGGCGCAAAAAAGCTGAAGAATCATTAAAGCAAAGCGAAGAACGTTTTCACAATGTTTTTGAACAAACCGCATTGGGCATAGCGATTGGCGATATGCAGGGTCGCGTGATTGAAAGTAATTCGGCACTGGAGCAGATGCTGGGATACAGCAAAGAGGAAATGCAAGGCAAGCCTTTCTCCGATTTCACCCACCAAGAAGATGTCAACATGGAATGGGAACTTGTTCGGGAACTTACAGCTGGTAAACGCGATCATTACGAGATTGAAAAACGATACATCCGCAAGAACGGGGAGGTCATCTGGGTTCATCTGACGGGCGGTTTGATGTCAGGACTAAGCAGAGAACCACTAGGTGTCGCGACTGTTGAAAACATCACCGAACGCAAGAAAGCTGAAGAAGCACTTAAGGAAAGCGAAATCAAGTTCAAGACTGCTGCGGATTTCACGTTTGATTGGGAGTATTGGATTGCTCCAGATGGCAACTTAGTTTATATTTCTCCCTCATGCGAGAGAATTACAGGCTACAAGTCAAACGAATTTATGGAAAACCCAGACCTACTTAATGAAATAGTGCATCCCGAAGATCGAACTGCATTTAGTTCGCATTCTGACTTAGCTAGGGAGGGTAAAGGGCTTCAAATTGATTTCCGTATTATAGATCGCAACAACGAGGTACGGTGGATCTCCCATGTGTGTCAACCCGTTTTCGACAAGCAAGGCAACTGGATAGGTCGCCGCGTTAGCAATCGAGAAATCTCGAAGCGCAAGAAAGCGGAAGAAAAGCTTGAAGAGTACAGCAAAGACTTGGAGAGGAAAATTGAGGAGAGAACTAAAAAACTTGAACAATCAGCAACATACGTTAGAAGCCTTATTGAAGCGAGCCTTGATCCGCTTGTCACCATCAACGCAAAAGGCAAGATAACAGACGTAAATGAAGCCACTGCGAAAGTCACCGGATTTTCCAGAGATCATTTGATAGGCAGCGATTTTTCTGACTATTTCACTGAACCCCAAAAAGCCAAGGCAGGCTATAGGAAAGTCTTCACGGACGGGTTTGTTAAAGATTATCCTTTAGCGATTAGGAACAAATCAGGGGAAATTAGTGATGTCTTGTATAACGCTACTATTTACAGAAATGAAAAAGGCGAGATAGAGGGTGTCTTTGCGGCTGCGAGAGATGTTACGGAACGCAAGAAACTCGAAAAGCAAGTGCAAGATTCCGAACGCTTGGCGGCTATTGGTGCTACTGCAGGTATGGTTGGGCATGACATCCGTAATCCATTGCAGGCTATCACGGGCGATTTATACTTAGTTAAAACTGAATTAGACGAACTTCCTGATCACCAACAAAAGAAAAATGCGTTAGAAAGCTTAGATGAAATTCAAAAGAACATTGACTACATAAACAAAATAGTTGCTGACCTACAAGACTATGCCAGACCGCTTAATCCTCGAACCCAAGAAACAGACCTAACATCAGTTTTCAATGAAATGTTAACTAAGAACGGTATTCCCGAAAACGTCAAGGTTACTATCGATGTCGAAGATCAAGCGAGAAATGTCATGGCTGACGCTGATTACCTTAATCGTATTTTTTACAATTTAGTGACTAACGCTGTTCAAGCGATGCCAAATGGCGGCAAACTAATGATAACTGCGCATACTGAAGCAAACGATATAGTGGTAGCAGTGAAGGACACTGGTGTTGGTATACCCAAGGAAATACAAGGCAAGATGTTTACCCCAATGTTCACAACTAAATCGAAGGGTCAAGGGTTTGGTTTGCCTGTTGTTAAGCGCATGACTGAATCTTTGGGCGGCACCGTAACGTTCGAAAGTAAAGAGGGAAAAGGTACAACTTTCTTCATTCGTTTGCCCCTCAAGAAATACAAATCGTGACTGTTAAAGCCCTCAGCAATGGGATCAGCCGTTTGGGAATCGAACCTGAATATATAGGTGAGTTTTTGTGGTGGGGATGGCCTTTTGAGTTGAATTGCGATTCCCGGCTCTGCTTAGACTTTAAAGGACTGGTATGCATGCAAATTATTTTGGATCTTCTAATTATCGATGAAATGATTGCCTAACTGCTACTGCGTGCTTTTAAATAAGGCACATCGCTAATTTGCTGAGACTTTACCAAGGCGTTTAAAACTGCAAATAGGTCAATTCCCATTTCAATCTTGTTTTAGCTTAAGTTTCGCATCCATGGTTGTCATCGAGAAGTTGCAGGTGAATTATTATATTATAATTGCCTGGGTGATTAATGCATATATATGCGCATATGCATATGGTTAATTATGACTAAAGTTGTTTCCCTCTCCAAAAAAGCCTACCAAACCCTAAAAGACCTCAAAAGACCAAACGAATCCTTCTCAGACGTAGTAATAAGAATCTCAAACACCAAACAAAAAAAATCAATACTCCAATTCGCCGGAACCTGGAAAGGCAACGACATAGAAGAAATCTACACACAAATCCAAAACACCCGAGAAAAAACAACCTCCCGCGAGACAAAAATCTAAATGACCATCCTAGATACAGACATAATCGTAGCCTTACTCAAAGGAACACCCAACGCCATCCAAAAAATAACTTCAATTGAAGAAAAAGGCGAACCCATATCCACCACAATAGTAACAGTGTATGAGTTGCTAAAAGGAGCATACCTATCGCATAAATGCGAAGAAAATTTAGCCAAAATCACAGATGCAATCACCAACATACAAATCTTGGACTTAACATTTAACTCATGCCAAGAAGCCGCAAAAATCTACAAAGAACTAAAAACCAAAGGCAACATAGTTGGGGAATTCGACATACTAATCGCAGCCATTACCAGAGCAAGCAACGAAGATTTTGTAACTCGAGACGAACACTTCGAATTACTCATTCCTAAGTCGAAACTCCAAAAATGGTAAAAGCAAAAAAGAGGCAAACATCAAAAAAATTTTGGGTATTTTTCTAAGCCTATGTACGGCTAACCTTAGATGCTTGCCAAACGTCTGTCAAGCAAATGAGAACGACAAAGAGTTGAAACTGAAAAATTTTTGACTCGAAGAGTCTTTTGTTTAGTGGGGTTAATCTCATTTCTTTGACTTATTTGCCAATCATTTCCCTTGTACCCTTACCTTGAATTGCGACGTAACAATCACAGGTACTCTATTGATAACTTGGAATATTATGTTTCAACTGCCGGGTGGATCTATTAATAGCAATTCCAGTTTCGAGCAGGAGTCACACTTGTTCTTCAGAGGATAAATAAGTAGGTGTGTTTTTATATCTTTTTTCGCCGATAAGATTGAATGTCCTTTAAAAACTCTTCTCAGGTAGACTTTTAATTTCCTATATTTTGCTGTTCAATTTAATCAAAAAGCTCGCCTACTTCTTCCAAAGAAGGAAATTCTTTTGGCTGATTATTTTCATCATCTTTTTAGACATTTTATTCATAAGCTTTGTCTCTTAGTGAAATTGAGTAGACTATGATTGTTTGATCAACAGAAAGCTCAAACCTTATCCTGTAATCCCCTAATCTGACGCGAAAATGGCTTTTATAGCCGTGAAGCTTCTTAATATCAAGTCTAGCTGACAATCCATCTTTCTCTAACATTTGGAGAACTTCAAATATCCTCTGTTGATCCCGTTTAGGAGTTTTCTTGAATTGCTTAAGCGCTTTTGCTTCAACAAAAACTAAATGTTTAGTCAAGCGCTAGGTCCCTTTTGTCAAATCGTTCAAAGGCACCAAAGTTAGTTTGCCACTTTTCTTTGCTGCTTCATATTCTTCTATGGCTTTGGAATCTTCTTTTGTTGGTTCTTCATATCCGATCAATCTCTCTTCCACTAATTTATTTAATCCATCGACTTTCTGATTTAATTTCAGCAGCAAGCTCCTAATTTCTTTAAGTTCAGCTTCAGACGTCATTTTTACTCAAACAAAAATAGGGTTTCTCGCTTATTAAATAATGTGCAGTTCGCTCTTTTCACAGATTGTTTCATCTAACCTGGCTTCGAGAAAAGGTAAGTTAAGCGGATCAAGCCATGCGCTACACAGGATACGGCAAGAAAGGGGGATTGCCTTCTCTTGTTTAGCAGCCAGACCCGCCCAACTATGTTCTTTCCTTTATTGGACTATGTCTGAGTAGCGTATTAGCGCTTGAAAATAATATAAAATAATGTTGTCACAAAATGAAACAACAAAAAATTAGTTATCCTGAACAACCATCAACCGCGAGACCTTCGAACTGACGTGCACATCAGATTTTACGTTGAAAGTTCAAGAACCTAATCAATTTTAATCGTTTTGGCGGAAACGCTATAAGATAAAAAAACATACTAAACAGGGGCTATCTCTGCGGAAGAATACGGTATTTAGTAGCTATTTCATGTCAGTGTTTTTGTTATCAGTAGTGTTTTCAGTTCCATTTGTCAGTTTGGTTGAGGGTAATCCAATATACACACCTGGAGACTTGATTGTAGCTATTATCGAGTCACCTCATAGCAAAACGTACACTACCAATACAATTCCTCTTGCCATCACTACGGGTGATCATCAATTTCCATCAACAGGTTACTATAGCGTAGATGGCGGACCAGAAACAAAAATAAATGAGAACGGTCGCACTTCAACCTATAAGACTACATTACATTTGCTCGATGGTAAACATACAATACATGTAAGAACAGAATCTGTAGGCAGTGCTTGCGCTGATCTCAGTTTTGATATCAACACAAAACTTTCATTTATTACATTAAAGTCGCCAGAAAATAAGGTATACAATAGATCTACGGTTCCGCTTGAATTCACTATAGTTGACGAATCAGTTTATCAAATCAAATATCATTTGGACGATCAAAAAGAAAACGTGACAGTTAGGGTTATTGAGCCCGACCCTACTCATTTCAACGAAGATTTATTCAAATATAATATTGGAAATCTAACAAACGGTAGACATAATTTAGTGGTTTATGCAACAGATGATTTGATAAATACTTTCTCTGATTCCATATCTTTTGAAGTTAATGCCCCTTTGGCAACTCATCAGGAATCACCAACAGCGACTGTGTCCCTTGTAGATGCAGCGTTAGTGGCTATAGTTTTTGTTATTATTGCATGTCTTCTTGTCTATACTGTGCTAAGAATATTGAGACGGAAGAGGCAAAATGGCTCTTGACAGATCTGTAACGAGATTTAGCACACTAACTATTTAATGCCTTGCCAGAAACTGAAGGCCGACTCTTCACTGAAAGATTTAATATTTTATAAACCGCTAAAGACTCTGTCCATTTAGAATTTCAGCCAAGATTTCTTTGCGTCTCTCTTTGCGGTTCTTCTTTTGGTTCTTCATGCCTATGACAAATATTTCCATGCAAAAATAAAAACTTTATTGCGTTTTTTTGATGACGCTCGGTGTCTAAAACTGAGTATTTGGCTTAGAGTTGTCCAGAATGAGGAAAAATCAAAATAGCACATAGCCAAAAGAGGAAAAATTAGCAAAGCCAACAAAAAACAAATCCAAACCACCCAGTTCCAAAACAATAGTCAGAACCATGAATCTGCAAAGCACCCAAAAATTCCAAAGAATACAAGTTTGCCTAAAGCTATAAACGCAATTGGAAGTTTAACGTATCAATATTGGTGCAGACATGAATAGACAACCATTGGCACTTTTACTTATTATAATAGTTCTGTCGATTTCCACAGTAGGCGCTATTTATTACATTTCAATAAATCATTCAACTCAAAATAACATCTCTTTACCTACAGCATCTCCAACTGCCGCAACATCTTCCAGTCCCTCTCAAAATGAATCCTTAATGGTAAACGCAACATTTGCATCTCCTCTAAGCTTCTTTGTAATAACTTCCCCATCTAACATTACCTATAGCTCCAACATACTAAATCTAAATGTGACTGGTCAAATGATGAGGGCAAGTAACGTTGAACTGTTTATGAATTACAGCTTAGATGGGCAAGACAGTATCCCAATTCCCGTTTCAGTACATGCGCATTCATCGGATGACCAATACATGGGAGTAATAAGTGGATTTGTTGCTCTGCCAAAATTATCTGAAGGCTCTCACAAATTAACTGTTTTTGGAGATATTGAAGCAAATAGTCGTTCTGATTTAGCTCAAGCAACAGTTTATTTCACCGTACAAGGAAGCGGGAAATAAGCAAGGGAAGGTAATACAAAATTCTCGTTTAAGGTTTGTTGTTTTCTTCAGGAAACCTAAAAAGAGCGAAAACCAAATCCACTGTAGATAATTAAGATTAACAAAACCTAATTACCCTATTTTTGAAAATGATGAAAAAATAATTGGAAGTGAAAAAAATGCAGTTTAGAACAGTACCAAAAAACGGAGACAAATTATCAGCCTTAGGATTCGGATGTATGCGCTTACCTTTAAAGGGACAAAACATCGATGAAGAACGCGCAATAAACCAAATCCGCTACGCAATCGACAACGGCGTAAATTACGTGGACTCAGCCCCTCCATATCATGGAGGTAACAGCGAAAAAGTGCTTGGAAAAGCCCTGTTAAACGACTACCGCAAAAGAGTAAAAATCGCTACTAAACTTACACCTTTTATGCTAAATAAAGCTGAAGACATGGATAAAATGCTAAACACATCCTCTGCAAAAGCTCCAAACAGACCATATTGACTATTACCTTTTACATGGGCTCGAAAAAGAATTTTGGAATAAACTTCAAGGATTTGGGGCTTTAAAATTCTTAGAAAAAGCAAAAGCAGAGGGAAAAATAGTGAACATAGGTTTCTCATTTCACGGTTCAACTAAAACTTTCAAAGCCATTGTTGATGCCAATGACTGGGCAATGTGTCAAATACAGTACAATTTCCTAGACGAAAAAATACAAGCTGGAACAGAGGGACTAAAGTATGCTGCATCAAAGAATCTTGCAGTCATGGTTATGGAGCCTCTTAGAGGCGGAGCATTAGCGGGTAATCTCCCGAAAGGAAGTGAAGCAGCTTTATGATGACTCTAAAATTCAAAGATCCGCAGCTGAATGGGGTCTTCGCTGGGTCTGGAATCACCCAGAAGTAACGGTGGTTCTTTCAGGAATGAATGATGAAAAACAAGTTGCCGAAAACATTAAAGTTGCTGAAACCGCGTTGCCGAACGCAATGAAAGCGGATGAACTGGCAATCGTCAAAAAAGTTGCTGAATCCTATAAGCGTCTTATGAAAGTTCAATGTACAGGCTGCGAATATTGTATGCCCTGTCCATCCGGAGTGAATATTCCTCGCAACTTCAGCGTGTACAATGATTATTGCATGTTTGGTGAAGAACAACAATCACGTGCTATCTATGGAATGATGTTGATGGGTGGCCTTACTGGCAAACGCGCGGATGCTTCATTATGTAAAGAATGCAAACAATGTATGGAACGTTGCCCACAGCATATCGTAATTCCTGAACATTTAAAATCGGTCTCAAAGGATCTTGGGGGAGCTAAGACAGAAGCGATGGTTGCCATGATGAAAAGCAGGCCGCCTCAAAAAACAGACAAAACAGAGCAATAAATCTGAATGTCAACGTGCTTCTCGCGTCTATACATCTTTTCCAATTGAGAACGCTTGTCCTACTGGTTTCCCAACTTTATGATATGTCATCCCTGCAATATTCCAAATGATTGGTTTCACTTTTTCAATGTCTGGGAGGTTCTTTTCATTAAGCACAGAGGAATCAGCTTTGACATCCAAGATTTCACCTATGAACTCGGTGTGTAACCCAATTTCAACAATTTTGATAACTTTGCACTCTATAATCAGAGGAAATTCTTTTACATAAGGTGCATCAACAAGATCGCTTTTCACTGGAGTAAGTCCTGTTTTTGAAAATTTATCCACATTTTTCCCAGAAGTGATGCCGAAATAATCAGCTTCCTTAGCATAGGTTTCGGATGGAATACTCACTGTAAACGCTTTCCGTTCCACAATATTACTGTAGGTATATGTTGCTTTTCTTAGATGACACATAGATGCATGGCGGCTTGGGAACAACAAACCCCTCCCCAAGCAGCAGTCATAACATTTGGTTTTCCCTCTTGATCATAAGTTCCCACAACCCAGACGGGTGTCGTGGGAACGATAGTGTTTGCACCCAAAGATTTTTTCATAACAAACCACCTTAAACTTTGCCTTTACAGGGTTATTTTGTTTTCACTGCAGATACTTTTACGCTTACAACAGTATTGGCTGCTTCCTTTACCTCTTCCTCGGTCATGTTTGACATTTTGATTGCTTCTTTCAATGTGGATTCACTTATGATGTATTCGAGCGGGTAGGTTTTTTCGTCTATGACTTTTACTTCTTGAAATCCAGCTTTTCGTATCAGTTCAAGGTATTTGTCTTTAAGCTCTGCGCCAGAAATGCATCCAGCGTATGCTTCAACATTTTTTTGAATGGATTCAGGCAACGTTTTCAAGAGAACAATATCCGAAACCATCAATCGACCATTCGGGGCAAGAACTCTAAATGCTTCTTCAAATACTCGCTTCTTGTTTGGGGCGAGGTTGATTACACAGTTTGAAATTATAACATCAACTGAGTTGTCTGCGACTGGAAGATTTTCAATTTCTCCCAGTCTAAACTCGACATTTGTGTATTTTCCTTTTTTGGCGTTTGCTCTTGCTTTGTCAAGCATTTCAGGGGTCATGTCTACTCCTATAACTTTGCCCTGTTTGCCGACTTTCTTTGCGGCTAAGAAGCAGTCAAAGCCTGCGCCTGAACCCAAGTCAAGAACTCTTTCACCCTCTTTCAAAGATGCTAAAGCGGTGGGATTTCCACATCCTAAACCAAGATTGGCGCCTTCTGGAACTGCGTTCATCTCTTCTTCGCTGTAACCTATCATTTTGCTTACCTGCTCGTTTGTCGGAGCTGAACAGCAGCTCACGTTTGAAGCACAACAAGAACCGTTGGTTTTAGCTACTTTTGCATAGCGATTTCTTACTACTTTTTTTACTTTTTCTTCTTTCATAATTAATTCTCCTGTTAGTCACTCCTTTGAGTAGTGGACCAAGTGTTTTGGTGACTGCACCTACTAGTCTTCTCAGCTTTGACCATCATGATGCAACATACTTCGCCGTCTTTTTCGCAAGCGACGACTGCTATTTTGTCGTTTGGCTTCAAGTTTGCTTTTTCTCGCAGGTCTTTAGGGAGCACAATTTGTCCTTTAATATCCATTGTTATTACTGCATCAATTCTGCAGGTGTCACCTTCACAGCTTGTCATGCTAGTCCCAGTAACAACTAATGTATTCTGACTAATTAAACATTCCTAAAAATAGGAAAAGTAGGAATAGTTTCTAAATATCTGCTTTTGACATTTTCTTCCGACGTCTCAATGCTATCGAAACCAAAGTCAGCATTACCGGAATCTCAATTAATGGACCCACCACAGTGGAAACTGCAACCATAGGCATCGAAGCAAAAGCAGTTAAAGCAATAGCTATGGCAAGTTCAAAGTTTCTTCCTGTACAATGAAAAGCCATTGTTGATGAATCCTCGTAATTGAACCCGAAGACGCCGAGTCGTAAAATAAACCAAATTAAACAGCAGGAAAAAGAATAAGACAACTGGAATAGCCATCTGCCAAACAAGCGAAGGATTATCAAGAATAACGCCTCCTCTCAATGCGAACATAACGACCATTGTTGCGAGTAAGGCTAGGAGCTGAAGCACATCAAAATAGGGGGTCAACTTTTTGCTAAACCATTCTTGTGATTTGCGTTTAATAACTTGCCGACGAGTCACAGCACCCAAAATTAATGGCAGACCAAGATAAAGAAGGATGCTTTCCCCAATTGCAACAATGTCAATACTGACATAGGTGCCAATAAGCAGAGCGATAAACAATGGGGTCGTAATTATTTGGATTATGGAATTCCAAGCCATAAGAACGATTCCAAGCGCTCCGTTCCCTTTGCACAAATCAGTCCAAACCAGAACCATAGCAATACAGGGTGCAACTCCAAGGATAATTAGACCTGTCCAGAGATACCGTGCAGTTACCAAGTCGATTAGTCCAAATGATGGGAATATTAGTTCAAAGAAAATATAGCCTAAGGCAAACAAAAGAAAGGGGTTTAAGGCGTAGTTGAAGAAAACAATAATTGAGGTTTGCTTAGGGCTTTTTACGGCTTTCTTTAATTCGCCAATTTCGATTTTGGTCATAGCAGGATAAATCATTAAGAATAGACCGATTGGGATACCCACATTAAGAGTGGCGCTAAACGCTGGGAAGTATTTGCCAAGTGCTAGACCAATTACTATGGCAATTGCTATCCAAAGGGCAAGCAGCTTACTAACCCACCCTAAGGTTTTCGGTTGTTCTTGGCAGGTCATAATCGCAGCCTAACTGCATGTAATGTTTTCGAATGCTTCTTTTGAGAGGGCGTTTAGCAACTCAGCAGTCAAAGAATCAATTACTTTAAAAATTCCATCATCAACAACTGCATAAATACGCTTAGTGCCCTCTTTGCCGCATTTAACTATGCCAGCGTCTTTCAGAATTTTTAAGTGCCTGGAAACTAGGGGTTGAATTAGGTTAAGTTGTGGAACGATCTCACAAACGCATTTTTCTCCATTACGCAAATAATTAACTATTTCAAGTCGTGTTGGGTCTGATAATGCATAGAAAATTGTTGATTTGAAGCGGATGCTTGTGTTCATTGCGTCAGACATGGTTTATTTTGGATCACATAACAATATTTAAAAGTTGCTATGAATGGATTATTATCAACTGACTTAGAGGAAGGAGAAAAATGTCCGAAGAAACATACGAAGGCATTCCCAGAGAAAAAATACCTTGGGACCCAAAGATAGATTATGAAAAGTGCATAACATGTGGAAAATGCGTTGACTTTTGTCATATGAATACGTTCCGATTAGAGGAAAAAAATGGCGATAAACGAACTGTGTTAAATCCAAATAGATGTGTGGTCTTCTGCAGAGGTTGTGAGGACATATGCCCTGTTGGCGCCATTACGCATCCATCAGAAGAGGAAACCCAGAAAAAAATCAGCGAACTAAAAACTAAAGCCTAATGCCAAGCATGCGCTTGATGTGTCTTTTGAATAAATCCCTTTTATTGAAGATAATTTCGACCCATCAATTTAAGATCCCTGAAGTGAGAAGATGGAAAAAGAAACAAAAAAGTTTCCCGAAACAAATTTAGAAACTGGATTAAATAATCAAGAAGTCCAGGAAAGGCTAGTAACCTATGGGTACAATGAGGTTCCTGAGAAAAAAGTAAGGTTTCTTTCAAGGTTGGGAAAACGCTTCTGGGGCATTGTGCCTTGGATGCTTGAAGCCACAGCCATCGTCACTCTAATATTAGGCAAGTATCCACAGGCACTTGTCATAATCTTTCTACTCTTCTTCAACGCAGGAATGTCTCTGTGGCGTGAAGGCAGAGCAAAAGCAGCTATGGCTAAGCTAAAGCAAAGACTAAGAATTCAAAGCCGAGTAAAAAGAGATGGACAATGGTTAACCCTTCCAGCTAGAGAACTTGTTCCAGGAGACCTTGTAAGGGTAAGAATCGGCGACCTCTTGCCAGCCGACATAAAGATCATTGATGGATCTCTAGGTCTGGACCAGTCGGTGCTAACTGGCGAATCAGGAATTGTGGATAAATTATCAAAAGAAATAGCATTTTCAGGATCAGCCGTAAAACGTGGAGAAGCTACAGGACTGGTAGACGCTACTGGAACAAAAACCTATTTTGGAAAAACCATTTCCCTGCTTGACCTTGCAAAACCAAAACTCCACATGGAAGAAGTCACAGTAAAAGTTGCACGCCAACTCGCTATTATCGTCCTCGCATCTCTACTAATAGTCTTTATTTATGCGGTACTTACAGGTTTTGAACTTGCCGTCTTGCTACCTCTTGCCGGTGTGTTGCTCATAGCTTCGGTGCCGGTTGCGATGCCCACAATGTTCACCATAAATATGGCTCTTGCTGCAGCGGCGCTTGCAAAACAAGGTGTCCTCGTTACAAGACTCAGCGCAACCGAAGATGCAGCAACTATGGATGTACTTTGCGCAGACAAAACAGGCACAATAACAATGAACAAACTCTTCGTAGAAGAGGAAGTGCCACTTAACAAATTAAGTGAATATGAGGTTTTACTATATGGCGCCCTCGCGTCAAAAGAAGCCAACCAAGACCCGATTGACATTGCGTTCTTGACAGCTGCGACAATAGCCCACCTGCCATTGGATGATTACGCACAAACAGAATTCGTTCCCTTCGACCCCAAAACCAGAATGACCGAAGCAACGATCAGCAAAGCGGGCGAAAAATTCTTCGTGGGAAAAGGTTCGTTTGACACAATATGCGCTGCCTGCAACGTTTCGGAAGAAGAGGCAAAGACTATGCTCAAACTCGTTGAGGAGCTTTCTGCAAAAGGACTAAGAGTAATCGCTGTTGCCAAGGGAGTTAATCGAAGTAAGCTAGATTTTGTTGGTCTTGCAGGTATCGCTGATAGAATAAGGGGCGACTCGCGCGAGATACTAGAGCAGATTCGCGATTTAGGGGTGGATGTGAAGATGCTCACAGGTGACTCGCTTCCGATTGCTAAAAACATCGCCCAGCAGGTAGGATTGGGCAAAAACGTTACAACCATGTCAAAAATACAGGAAGCCGAAACCAAAGCAACGCACATCGACTCAGTAATTGAAGAGAGCCACGGCATCGCCCAGATTTACCCTGAAGACAAGTACAGCATAGTCAAGACGCTCCAACGTATCGGGCATGTGGTGGGAATGACTGGAGATGGGGTGAATGATGCTCCAGCTTTGGCGCAGGCGGAAGTTGGTATAGCGGTTAAGAATGCAACGGACATCGCCAAAGATTCTGCAAGCGCCGTCCTCACCGTTGAAGGTCTTGGCGGGATAATATCTATGATCAAAACGTCAAGGACCATTTATCAAAGAATTTACAGTTGGGCATTGATGATGGTCGCGCGAAAAATACATATCGCCGGCTTTATCGTTTTGATGCTGTTTCTTACGCATTCTTTAATGCTGTCAATAACTGGCACGGTGCTGCTGCTTTTCCTTAGGCGACTTTGTCTCAATGTCTATATCAACCGACAACGTACGCTCTTCACTAAAGCCTGATACATTTGGCATGCGTCGGTTATTCGGAGTTAGCGGGTCACTGGGCGTAATGATGATTATTGAAAGTGCAATCTTTGCTGTTCCCGCCTTAGCATACTTTGGGCTGATGGGGAATGTGGAGGAAATCTATACTTTCGGGTTTGCCTACTTGAATCTTGCAGGCGTATCTACTCTTATGATTGTTCGGGAACGAAATCATTTCTGGAATTCAAAGCCAAGCAGGTTCTTAAGCATTACAGTCTTAGCTGAAGTCTTGTTTGTGATTGTTATCTCCGTTTTCGGTGTCTTAGAGCTTGCGCCGCTCGACTACTTACCTGTCCTTGCAATCCTCGGCTATACACTCCTAACGACCTTCTTAATCAATGACCCAGTAAAAGTATATTTAATACGCAAATTTAAGACGTAATAAAGCTAACATTCGATAATCCTATGGCTAAAAATGTCTTCCAATGCCAATTTTAGTAAGATGGCTTTGGAACCATTACTTTTTATTTTGTCTAAAATCCAAGTTTAGGGTATTTACTATATGAAATCAGGATTTAGACAAGGACTTTTGCTACTCCTTCCCCTAATTTTTCCGCTTTAATCATAATAGACAACACAACTCACTATCTTCTCAAGCGATAAAAGAGCAGTCTTTTCGTTTGACTCAAAACCGTCTTCTCTCGCACATTTTTCGGAACTACAATTTGACCCTTTACATCCACACTAACAATCGCTTCAATCTTGAAATCAGTAGAGACGCTTTTCATTAAAGGCTACTTGGTTAACTCAAAGGGAAATATTTCTTTAGGCTGCAAGTATAGTAATTTTTGTGCTAGGTGCGTGTTTTAGGAAGGCTCTTGCTATAAAAGGAACTATAAACCCTGCAAGCACTCTCGGTAAGAAAATGAGTAAGGTACCTGATGCACTTGTGCCTATGATAGGTGAAAACTGGCTTGCCAAAACAACCAGCACAGACCCCATGACTCCGGCTGTGACCCCTGCAAAAATCAATCGGTGAACGTTGGCTGAACGTTTTCCCAAAGCACCTGCAACATAACCTATCAGCATAGCACTTACCAGATTACCTATAAACTTATGTCCGCTGAGCCTTGCGCAGCATAGAGTTGATCCGAGTAAAAAAGGGCATAAAGACTGCCTAAGAGAAAACCCGACGCTCCTCCAGCCCACTGATTCCAAATCAAGCCGACTAACATCGGAACACCTACGATTACAATCGCTTCTAAGAGCGGATACTTTAGTCCTACAAGAGAGGGTGTGGACAACATTGAAACTCCAATAATTAATAATGCAACAAAAGATGGAACAACTACTCCAAATAATAACTCAGCTGCCTTTCCCTCTCTCCAACTATGAACCATGACTTTCACTTTAGCCCTTCTTTCACCTGAAAGTGCTTATTAGACTTTTGATAAAAATAAAAGAGCCTTTGACCCAGCACAATGTTTTGTTTAGCCAAGCGTTCCTTTTATCGCATCTGCTTTTAATCTGAAAAAATCCATTGCGTCTTCAAAGTCAAGGCAACTATCGCCAACCTTTTCAGCGTTGCTAAGTGAACAATGCCCTTCCTTCCAGTTTATACAGGTCTTTTTCTTACACGAAGGGCTATCCAATAGAATTTCCCTTGAAATAATGGAATGCTTTTGTAACGTATTTGGTTTTTGTTCCTTGGAATTTTTGGACAGATAAGCATTTTAACTATTTGCTCAAGGATTTCACATTCAAAGTAGTGAACACGAATTTAACCCCCAAGCTATTATGAAGCTGCCAAACATGAAAAGCCTAATATATCTCTTATAATGCCTTGCAGGTAAGGTAGGCAAGTTTGTTAACGCTAAAATTGATTACAGCGATACTGATAGCGTTCTTTATGACAGTGTCATATATTGCGTTTCCTTTAGCATTTTCCCAAGCCAATACTTCTGATGATAATTGGTCAATGTTCCATCATGATTTAAGTCATACAGGCTACTCAACCGTTACTCCTACAGCGACATCTTCCAACTTACTCTGGAATTATTCGACTAAAAGCGTTATTTGGGCGTCTCCAACTATCGTTGATGGACATGTTTACATACCCTCCGATGATGGTAACATCTATTGCCTTGATGGTGTGACAGGTGAAAAAATATGGAACTACACAATTCCTGCCACGAGACGTGGAGAATCGGCTATAGGTTCTTCTGTTGCCTTTGCTGACGGCTATATTTACTTTGGAGGATACGATCATAACGTCTACTGTTTAAGCGCTTCAACAGGCGAAAAAATATGGAACTACACAACGGGGAATACCGTTGAATCCTGTCCTGCGGTTTTTGATGGCAATGTTTATGTGGGGTCGTGGGATGGCAATATTTATTGTTTTAATGCGTTAACTGGCTCCAAAATCTGGAACTATTCAACTGGCAATCTTGTGGAGTCCTCTCCAGCAATTGTAAATGGTATGCTGTATGTTGGGTCAACCGACAGCAAGATCTACTGCTTAAATGCTCTAACAGGTGCAAGTGTATGGAACTATACTACAGGTAACTTAGTACAATCTTCTCCTGCAGTAGTTGATAACCGTGTCTACATAGGTTCAGAAGACAATAAAGTCTATTGCCTTGACGCTTCAAATGGCGGATTGATTTGGAATTACACTACCGATGGTTGGGTCGATTCGTCACCCGCAATTGCTAATGGCCACATTTACGTTGGATCATTAGTTTTAGATTCAAACCAGAATTATATTGCCTCAGACGTTTATTGCCTAAATGCAACGACAGGAGAAAAGATCTGGAATTATAGAACTGATGGTGGTGTCAATTCTTCTCCTGCAGTTGCAGGGGAATATGTCTATGTGGGCGGTTGGGACTATAATGTTTATTGCCTTAACGCTTCCTCAGGAGCTAAAATATGGTCCTATGCAACGCAAGGTCACATAAATTCATCACCAGCCATAGCTAACGGTGTGGTTTACGTGGCGAGTTGGGACCATAAAGTATATGCTTTTGGCGCTCCAACAAATGCAGCTACACCATCAATGGACCTTAAAGTTGTTTACTTATTGGTTGCTTCAATCGTTGTCGCGTTGGCTATTATTTTTGCGGTTGTCTCTAATAGAAAAAGGCTTAGAAAGAGGATAAATCAAAATACCGCTTAAAAACACAGTGACCCTTGTGGAGGCTTCTTTCTTTGGAAAGCCAATATTTATATCGGGAAACTTAAAATTCGTGGCAATAAAGATTTCATAAAAGAGATAATTCGCAGATATCGCAAAAATATTTATGAAAAATAACATGTGCCCTTTGAAAGGCAACATCTAAAAGGAAGCAAATCTTTTCCATTGTAGGATAATTATGCGTAATTTTTTCCTCTTATTCTTATTGCTCTCTAGTTTATTTTTGATAGCAGGTCCCCTTGCAATAAGCCAAGTTCAGGGACAAACCCAGAATACGTACTTATTGGAGATTCAGGGAGTAGCTTGGCACCACACCGAACTAAAAATTCTTCTAATTACCCCAAATAATGAAACATGGTGGAACCCAATTTATGTTAATTCAACAGTGCGAGCTATCGGACAATGGAATGAAGCAATACAATATTACGCCTCAAACAACACAGACTATCAATATTTATCCTTAGTCAAACTGGAACCAACTGTGTCAAACCAAAGCTTACCTGGCTTTGATATCTACCTTAATTGGACACAAAACAGTTTAGAAAATTCAGCAGACGTAGTTGGGTTAACTACATTACTTACTCTAAACAATTTCATAATTAATGGTACCCTTAATCTTGCCACACATACAGGCCACGGCGAACCTTTAGCAGATGGAGATGCACAAAATATTGTTCTGCACGAATTAGGGCATGTCTTGGGTTTAGGGCATAGCAATGACACTGGTGACGTCATGTATCCAGTCTATAACTTGTATGGATCTGCGCGTTCAATATCAACCCTTGACGCTTACGGAGTGGCAACAACATTTGCGTGGGTAACAAATCAAACTGATTTTTATCCAATTAACGAATGGCTATCAAACGCCCCTGTTTTGTCACCTTCAAGCCAAAATTATTATTTGCCCGTTTCTGCTCAGAACGCTCGCCCGCAAACGCTTCAAAATAACTCCATTGTTCAGACTTTGGTTTTGGCATTTGAGATACTTGTTCATCCTGAAATCTTAGTTTTTGTGGTACTCTTTTTTATTGTCATAATAATTGCTGCGTTGCTTCCACGAAGAAAGCGGGAAGACAAGGTTGATTCATAAATTCAGCATAATTTTTTCCTAAAATCAGAAAGAGAAAAAATCAAAAAAGTGTCAAACCAAAAAGATTCTGCATTATTAGAAATTATTAAATCCTTATTAGGTGAATGATGCTTTTTGCTTTAACATGTCTATCCAAGTGCCTTTCCCTGTTATTATAACTAAAGAGGACAAATGGTTTGTCGCTTCATGTCCACTTTTAGACATTGCCACGCAAGGAAAAACCGAGGCGGAAGCCAAAGAAAACATTGCTGACCTCATAAGCGATTATCTCAATGACCCCGACACTCCAAAGCCAACATTTGAAGACCTTATGTCTCTTTCGTTAAATAATATTCCAGTAAACGTTCCTAAGGGTATCCTGCATGGCAAAACTTCGACCACTATCGCAGCGAAAAGTAATTGAAATCTTGCATAACAACAGCCTTTAGGAGGGAACCTAAATCCCTAACTCTTCCAGCTTAAAATGTTAGCTTCACCTTTGTTGAAGGTTTTCAAAGAGAAACCACACTTTATGACATAGGATAGTTTGTATTGTCTCTCAGTGATCTAATAATATCCATATTCAATTTTTTTTTCCAAAATTCAATCTATATCTAAGGATGCGGATTAGTCTTAAACCGGATCTGAGAAGTTTTTAATAGATAGAATAACCCATATAATACAAACAGAAGTGGAAGACTTGCTGTTTAAACACAAGAGCGTTGTAAAAGTTGACATGGCAGATTTGGACGCTGAGAAAACCAGCCTCGCAAATTTCTTGGAAAGTCAATTCAAATTAAAATCATCAATAACTTCTAAAGGTTTAGAAATAAACGCCGAGAATGTTCCAGCTTACTCTTTGCTATCAATGGTAAAAAAATTCCTATATCATAAAAATCTAAATAGCACACATTGGGTAAGCGTAGAAAATAATGTAGTCAAAATCAATAAGTTCAAAGGAAACACAAAGAAAAAAGAAAAACACAAAAAAAGCGGCCCCCACCAAAGCATAACACAAAGCTGGGGACTATAAAATACAATTCATCATTTAGTTGTCTTTGGACTTAACTGACCTTAAAACAGTTTAGTACTGAATTAGTCAAGAATCTTTTGCAGACCTCAGACATAGTAAGTTTGACAGAAACCGCGCACACCTTAAATTAGACGAGTGTGTTAATTTTATATGGAGCTTTTTTTATGGAACAACAAAAAGTTATTGGAACAAATTGTTATAATTGTCTCTATATTTCCAAAAAAGAAGAAACAGTTGATCCAAACGAGCTAAACTCCCAAGGCGGAATTGACCCAAAAACACAAGAAGAAATGAAACGTGCAGAGCAAGCTGACCTGATAACTTTACCGGGCGGTTCGAAAGCTGATGCATTAAATAAGAAATTCTGTTATAATGACAAAATAAAAATGTTCGTTACTGTGCGCATGTGTTGTGGATACTGGGATAACGCTGGTGTAAAGAGGCCTTGGAAGAAATAGGGAGAAAAATAATCGGGCGACTCTTCGAAGCTGATTTTGGCGAGAAAACTTACACTTTGTTTTATGAAAGCAGCAATAGGCTAATCTTGACCGAAGTGAAAGGTCCTAATGTTGGAAGAATTCAGTACTTATCAGTGACTATTGTTGAGTTAAGACCCAATCTTTTCATGGTTAACTGGCAAGAAGCAAACAAGCTAACAGTTACCGACATCGAAGATTACGAAAACGGTGTTGTCTACGCTAACATGACGACCCCAAAAGATAATTTCATTTCAGTGAAAGGTACTTTGAGAGACAAAACTGAAGTGCTTTCAGTTAATGCCTAATTTGCAAAACAAAAAAAATAAAATCATTGACACAATTTAGAAAATAAATTATGGAAGAAATAGGTTAAAGATAGATTTCCATTCATGTTGCTGCTAATTAACAACAACAGAGACTTATTGCTTCCAAAGTTGACATAGTAGTTAGTCTTTAATCAAATATAAGGTGAAGCCTATGGACAAAGAAAAAACACAAGAATTCACTCTTCAAGAGCTAAGAACGTTTAATGGAAAAAACGGCAAGCCAGCATATGTTGCTTACAAGGGCAGAGTTTATGATGTTACTGATTCCTCCCAGTGGATAGATGGGGACCACTTAGGTCATGTAGCGGGCGAAGATTTAACAGAGTCCATGGATATTGCCCCTCACGCTGAAGATGTCCTGGAAAGAATGAAAATAGTCGGTGTATTGGCTAAGCCGTAAAAACCCGGAAAATGGGGCTTAAAGAATGACCAAGCCTTATCTCTTTGCAGATTTTGAAGATTAAAGAAATTGAGGTTTTATCATGACTATTTTATTAAAACGCGTTTATGAAAAACCTGCTGCTTCAGATGGCAAACGAATTCTAGTCGAGCGACTTTGGCCAAGAGGACTAAAAAAAGAAGATGCAAAGATCAATGAATGGTTGAAAGATATAGCTCCAAGTAGTGATTTAAGAAAGTGGTATAGCCATGACCCTTCAAAATGGATTGAATTCAAAAAAAGATATTGGGTTGAACTAGACAATAAAAAAGAGACAGTTGGAAAACTAAGAGAAGAAACGGCAGATCAAAAGGTTACTTTTCTATTTGGGTCTAAGGAAGAAAAACTAAACAGCGCAACAGCATTAAAAGAATATATAGAAAGAGCAAAAAAGTAAGAAGGCAAATAAGGCATCTAATTTAGAATTTTCTTATAAAATAAAACAAAAAAATAGGCATTCTATGACGCATTTCAGCTGCAATTCCCACTAAAATACTCGTTTTTAAAAGAAACAGGTGAGAAAAAGCTTTTGTACAACTTGCATGACTAGAAAATTGAGGTTTATTATTGCCTAAATTTCAAGTCTATAAAGACGTCGCGGGTAAATTCCGTTTTCGGCTTCGAGCCGATAACAACAAAATTGTGGCTGTCGGCGAAGCTTATGAGCAACATGCAAACTGCTTGAACGGCATAAAGAGCGTACAAAAAAACTGCGGTTCAGAAATCGAAGACTTAACAATTGAAGATCGAAGAGTGCCAAACCCAAAATATCAAATCCTTAAGGATTCAGCTGGCGAGTTCAGATTCCATTTGAAGGCTGCAAACGGGGAGATAATAGCTCAAGGTGAAGGATATCAAGCAAAAGAGGACTGCCTAAATGCCATTGAATTAGTCAAAAAAAGTTGTAATGCCGAAATTGAGGATCAATCAGTTCAGATTAAGCCAAGCGAAGACAAAATCAACCAAAGCGAAACTGAAACCCCCAAAGTCGGTAGTTCAAGTATGCCTGAAAAATCGAGAATTGTGTTCGTTGGAAATAAAATGCCAATGGATTATGTTATGGCTATAATGACAGGTCTATCTGCGAGCAATGCCAAGAAATAACCTTGAAAGCAAGAGGACAAGCAATAACCACCGCCGTTGACGCAGCTGAAATAACGAGAAACCGTTTCTTAAAAGACCTAAAAATAGCTAAAATCGCAATTGGAACAGAACAGATGCCACCCAGAGAGGGCGAAACCAGACCGAGAATGGTATCAACGATCGAGATAACCCTTACAAAAGGGTAAAAATATTGAAGGCGGCTGTTTTTCTTTGTTTTAGCAATAAACAGTCATGAGACCACAAAGGCAATTGCCCAAAAGCGGACATGGTTTAAGTTCTTTAGCGTTTAGTCAAGAAACCTTGTTAACCTTAGACAAGGAAGTTTGACAAAAAACCACTTAAGCAAACCTTATCTCATAATATAACAGGAACGGTATATGCCAAAGAAACTCTTGGCAACAACAATCATCCTAGCAACAATCTTAGCATCAGTGGTTAGCACAATAGGTGTTGAGATAGTCCATGCTAATCCTATGACTTTTCAGGTACCTTCCATAAAAATTATATCTCCACCTGACCCTCCCAATAGATATGAAAACAGCACTGTTTCCTTAGAAGTTGAGGTTTACATGCTTGATGAATCTCCAAGAATACAGAGCATGTATTACTCGTTGGATGGAGGTCCCTCTGTATACCTTGGCTTCACAACATTGCGAAATAGCAGTTGGTGGCCAGATAAGAGCGGCTATGTAGTGGGTGCAAAAGTTGATTTAGAAAATCTTTCTGAGGGGAGCCATAACGTGATTGCTTATTCGGCTGATGGCAAAGGCAGAGTAATGTCAACTTCTAGAAGCTTCAGGGTAGATTCAAACTATCAGGTTACAGTCATTGAAATTTTATCTCCTAAAAACATTACATATTCCACAAATGAGGTACCGCTAGTCTTTACCATGAATGGAGAATTCAAAAGTGCCAACTATGGTTTCCTGCCGCCTTCACCGATGAGGGGTAATACAACTGCAGTTCCGATTGCTGCATTTCAGATTGATGGAAATACAACATTAACTGGGCTTTCTGATGGATTCTATAGAATTCTCCTGTATGCTTCCGCTGAAGAAAAGGGAGCTAGTATGAATTATCTAGAGTTTACCATAAACTCAACTCAAGCCAATAAGTCACTAACCTTGGAAAGCCCAACAAGTTTCATAATAATAGCCATTGTGATCGCAATAGTGGCTGTTGCTTCAATCGCATTGGTTTACTTTAGGAGAAAAAGGGGAAATCCATGAAAAGAAGATACGCTATATTTGCCCTAATCTTTGCTGTCTCAATATTGATTGGCTTAGAAGCGGTTAAGGTTGTCGATGCTAATCCAATTGTTTGGCCTGCCACACCAAACCAAGAAAAACCTGTACTAGCAATAAAGACGCCACAAAACAATGAAGTATTCAATACCACAGACACCCTTATCTCAACTTCACAGTAAACAATCCCCAATCATGGTACAAAGTACACTCCAGCATGATGACAATTGAACTTGGTTTGACAACGTCAGTAGATGTTTACATAGATGGAAATCTACGCAACCATTTTGTTGACCACCATGACTATTCTAATCCTGCTTATGACTTTACAAACTTCTCTGTCAACTTAAACCAGACAAGCCCAGGTTCACATTCAGCAAATGTAACTGTTTATGCATACACCCTTTACTTGGGACCACCCATGGACAAAACTCACATTTTACGTGAAAACACAACTGATGGACCACTCTACGAGTTCCCTATAGTTGTCTCCGACACAGTCAACTTTACCGTAAACAAACAGATTGAACCTAGTCCTTCAATTATGCCTTCTTTATTTACTGAGCCTCTGTCTAATTCAGTGGCTCTTTATGCAATAGCTTCTGTGATTGTAATAGTGGCTGTTGCATCAACCTCATTAGTTTACTTTAAGAAACATAAAGGTCGAAACAAATGAAGGGAACAGCATTAACATTAACACTTATTTTGGCAATAATGGTTTCAACAATATTGGGGACAAAACTAGTTAATTGGGCAACTGCAAATCCTTACCCTTACACCAACTGTAACTCTAGCTTTGTAACCGTTTCAGTGCTCTCACCAGAAAACAAGACCTATGACACCAACAGCATCCTGGTTTCCATTTTTGCAGGAGCTTATCCTGGAGTATGGGGTGTCAGCTACAGCCTAGATGGCGGACCTTCAATGGAACTTGCACCTGAAAAGTGGCTTGGGCACACCTTCAACGAAAGTGTACTGTTAAATAGATTATCCAAGGGTTCACACAACATAATAGCTGAAGCAGTAGCCCCAGCATCTGAAAAAACGTTAACTGCTTACTCTCAGGTTTATTTCACCATAACCAAGGAAACAGAACCTCCCGACGTAACTGCACCCGAAATAACAATATTCTCTCCTCAAAACAAAACATACTATCAAATCCCAATTCCATTAGACTTCTCAGTTAATGAGCCAAACTGTAGGATCAACTATAAGTTCGATAACCAAGAATCAGTCGAAATATCCAGTAATACAACGCTCATTGGATTCTCCTACAGTTCCCATAATCTAACCATGTACGCTACCGATCCCGTTGGCAACAGCGGAGTCAAAACAGTAATTTTCACCCTAGGCAAGTTTTGGGAGTCAACTCCTTCTACAGAGCCTTCCCCAACAACCCTTGCCGTAGTATCCATAGTAACAGTGACTGTCATAGGTGCAGGTTTGCTGGTTTACTTTAGGAGAAGAAGGGGACACTTATGAAGAGAAAAAGTGTCCTAACTATGTTGATTGTATTTACAATTTTAGGCACGATTAGTGTGCAACCAACTAGGGCTGCTCAAATCATTTATACAATAAATCCAGATGGTAGCATATTTCCCCACAACAACACTACTTCAACAAGCAGACAACGTCTATACTCTCACAAGTGACGTGGATACAAGCGTTGTATTTGTTTTGCTGAAAAGTGATATTGTGCTTGATGGTAATGGGCATAAAATCAGTAATGGTTGGATTTCAATTGGCAAAAGTCCGCAATCAACCGTTTCTGTATCAAATGCAACAGTAAAAAACTTTGATATAAACATAACAACATCGGCTGTTATCGCTATTTTTGGGTCATCCAACATTACTATTGCTAACAACGTAATTTCAGGTGGCGCGAGTCTCATTGGGCAGTTGGAAGGAATATCTGTTATGAACAGTAATTTTGTGAACATTACTGGAAACACGATTAAAAATGCTTGGTGTGGCATTCACTTGTCAGGAAGTTATGATAACGTTATTGTGGGAAACACAATTAAGGCAGCTACCAGCATTTCATGGGGGAATTATGGTGCGGCGATTATTTTTAACTCGTCTTTCAATAACCTTATTTATAAAAATGCTTTTCTCAACGATGGCCACCAAACGGAAGTGGGCACGTATCTAGATGGCAACACGTGGGATAATGGTGACAGTAGGTAATTTCTGGAGTGACTATAAACTAAGATACCCGAATGCTACTGAAATTGACAATTCAGGCATTGGAAATACGCCTTACTTCATAAACACAGTCAACATAGACCACTATCCTCTATTGCATTACGGGACCTTTTCTATGACAGCCCCGACCCCAACTTCAACTTCTAATCCGACACCAATTCATACCGATTCGTCTTCTCCATCTCCCCCTATTGAAACAACTACAACTTCGCGCACATCAAAGCCATCAGAGATATTATTGGCTGATGAAATTCAACTACAAACGATAGCAATTGTTCTTGTATTGTTAACAATCAGCATAGGTGCAAGCCTACTGGTTTATTTCAAAAAACAAAGAAAATAAAGTTTAATCGCTAAGCAATCGCATTCCACTCTAATTCTTGGTAAAGCACTCAAAACCATCTTATTTCTTTGTGGGAAAACTTACAATAAATGTTGTTCCCTTGCCTTCTTGGCTCTTAAAAGTAACTGTTCCACCTACTGCTTCAGTTAGGCGTTTCACAACTGCTAAACCAAAGCCTTGTCCTTTCGATTTGGTGGTAAACATTGGCGTAAATAATTTGTCTTTTATAGCTTCAGGAATCCCCACGCCATTATCCTTCACTGCTACAACAATATGATTTTGCTTCTTGGTAAGCATTCAACGTTAGTTTGCCTCCATTTGGCATCGCTTGAACAGCATTTTGAATCAAATTAACCAAAATACGCTTTAAAATTGACAAATCAGAATTAAGCGGAGGCAATCCCTCTTCAACAATTATAGAAACGTCCAAGTACTGGGGAATATTCACAACCAAAAAAGCATCTTCAACTGCTTTTCCAATGCTAACCTTCTCGATTATAGGGCGTAAAGGTCTCGCATAATCCTGAAGATCTGCAACAATCTTTTCAATATAAAACAAATTTTCCTCAATGCTGTTTAAGCTTTCTTGCAGATCTTTTTTTGCTTCTCCTTCAGATAATGAAAAAACATCATCTTTGGCTAAGAATAAATCTCCAATAATAGCTTGTAGCGGATTTCGAATGTCATGTCCAACCATGCCTGCGGTTGCGCCAATAGTAGCCAACCGTTCAGAATCCTTAAGTTGCTTTGTTCGTTCTTCAACCAAATCCTCTAAATGTTTGCTATATTCTTCAAGCTTTGCCTGCATTTGTTTGCGATCAGTTATGTCCATGTTTGCTTCAAATAGCTCTGTAATTTTGTCTTTTTCATCGAATTTAGCCAGCCAATAACTTTGAACCGCGATTTTTCGTCCATTTTTCGTATGATGAATGAGTTCACCTGACCAATATCCTTTCTTTTTGAGCTCACTAATTATGGATTCCAAGGGTTCTGGAAATTCAGTTTGTAAAAGTTTGTGGCTGTTTTGTCCTATGCTTTCTTCTTTTTTCCAGCCGTACAAGGTTTCTGCACCTTTACTCCAGAATGTGATATTTCCGTCTCAATTGCCGAACAAATATTGCGTTTGGGCTTAGATCAATGAGTGAAGCTTGTTTTCGCAATGTTTGTCTCAGCTTCTTCTCTGCTCCTTACTTAACCTCAGCATTATTATGCCGTATGCGAAGTCATTTGCAAGTTCCGATAGAAGGTCTACTTCTTCATCACTAAAGGGATTTGGTTCTTTGCTGTATATGTTTAATGCGCCAAATGTTTTGCCTTCAAATGAATTTAAAGGAAGAACAAGTGATGCTGTGTAGGCTCTTTTTTGGGCTTCTTTGCGCCAAGGCTTAAAGTTAAGGTCGCTTTGCATGTTCTTGCAAATGTAGGGTTTTCCTGTTCGAATTGCTGTGCCCGTGGGTCCTCTGACCTCTTTCTGAGTTTTCATCCCAAGTAATTTTTAAAGCATCGATGTAGTTTTTGTCAAATCCAGCGAAAGCCACTGGACGCACAGTTTTTTCTGCGTCGTGTTCGGCAAAGCCAACCCAAACAAGAGCATAGCCGCAGTCTTTAACAATTATTTCACAAACTTCCTGGGTGAATTTCGTCTCCTCATTTGCATGCAATAATGCCTCGATTACTGTTGCCGATTGCTCTTAGGTGACGGTTAAGTTTGCGTAATGTTTCTTCTGCTTGTCTTACGTTTGGGTAATGTCTTCGAATACCGCTGCAAAATAGCCTTTCATTGGGCAATAAACCGAAATGGAAAAACATTTGTTTAGAGGCTTAAAAAATATTTCAAATCTTTCTGCTTTGCAGGTTAATGCAACTCTACCATAAATTTCAAATAATTCCGGATTTGCTTTTTCAGTCCCAGGTATCGCCTCAGTAACTCTTTTTCCAACAACCGCTTCTCTTTTCAAGCCAGTTATGCCGTTCAAAGGCATCATTAATTTCAAGATATTCAAAATCGACAGGGTTCCTTTTTCGTCAAATATCATTCTGCAATAAGCAAAGCCATCTAACATGTTCTCAAACAATGAGCGATATTTTTTTTCAGATTCCTGTATCTCATATTCTGCTTGACGTTGCTTGTTTATTTTGGCCAATTTAATTGCCTTTTTCTTATAATTCGAAGCTTTCTTTGTGTGTATTGAATTGTCTTGTGTATTTTTGGGCAAGAAAAGAAATCAGTCCTTTTATTCTATGAAAAAGGTACCGTACTTATTTAAAAACTTTCAGAATTTTGAATCTTTAGAAATCCGACTGTTTTTTGGTTAAAGTCGTTGAGTAAATTATTGATTGCAGTTGTTAAGTAAGAGTTGCTTGTTTGTGTCCAGTTTGTTTTTGGGTTGACTTTTAGTTTAAGTTGTTTTGATGATTATCTTTCATATATGTTGCTTCGGTGACCAACCGTTTTAATGATTACTTTTTTATCAACTGGTTGATAGATAATTCTGTAGTCTCCTACGCGGAAAGAAAATTGATTCCTAAGTCTCCCCGCAAGTCGTTTGCCAGCAAAGGGGTGTTCTTCCAAAGTTTTTAACTCGTGAAGTATTCTTATCTGCGTTTCCTTTTCTAAAGGTTTAAGCTCTTTAAAAAATTCTCTGGTGAAGAGTAATTCAAACTTCTTCTTCATCAATTTTCAGCTCCGTGAGGAGCTCATTGAAAGTCATTAGCCTATTTTCTTGGATATCTCTCTCCCCAGCCTTGATGCTCTTCATTAGTTTTTCGTCGCCCAGGATATCTAGTGTTTCTACAAGTTCTTCAACAAGTATACGAAGTTTAGGCACCTCTTCAGCTAAGGTTTTAAGATTTCGTTTGTCATCGTCAGTTAAAACAACGTCAGCCAACTAATCACCGTTATCCTATACACAGTAATATCCCATATTTATTAAAACTTTTAGCGAATTGAAGCAACTTCCTATTATGAAAACTCTGGGATTCCCAGAGATAATATTTAAGAAAAATGCGAGATATTCCGAAATCTGATATATTAAGATGATTGAAACATGACTTATAACACAAATCATACAACTCAGGTATAGAATAAACCTCTAGAAAAGGAAAACAAAATGACCTTAGAATTAGTCGAAAGCCAGCCAAAAAGACGCGATAAAATAGTGATCATGGCAGAAATTATAAGTCTTGCAAAAAGAGGTATTTCGAAAACCCACATCATGTTCAAAGCTAATCTTAGTTTCAGCCAACTAAACCAGTATTTAGAATCGCTCTCAAATGCAGATCTTCTCGAAAAAATATCAATTGACGGAAAAGTGGTTTACCGGGCAACGCCGAAGGGGCTGGAATTCTATCAGAGTGAACAACAGGTAATTGCTTTATTAAACAAAGAAGAATATGGCTATAGGAACTCTGTTAAAACATCGTTAAACTTTAAATCTCTAAACAATGGCAACTCATTTGGTTTGCACAAAAGTGCAGGATATTTCTAGACTTTTATCCGATATTTTGTGAACATTCTTCATTGGTTTTTGAGGAAATAATCCAAAATTAATAAGGATGTCCAGAATTTTTTGATTCTAAAATGTGAATCGGTACTCCTAATCCAATATCTTGTTTCTTAATAAACAAAAGACTTATATTCAAACCACCCGAATAAAGAGAGCATATGCCAAACTCAAATAGAAAGGGACAAGAAACCGAAACACTGCAAGACATAATAGTCATTTCCTCAACGATCCAAGAGCAAGAAGTCACTGTTAATAAAACCATCAAGATCTGCTGGAATACAGGCGAAGAAAAAAACTGCCCCGCATGCTACCTTAGCAAAGGATGCAAAGCCAAATCTTCCCGGTTTTGAAAAAAGTTTTTGAGGTAGGCTTAGCTGAACCTAAGCCATGAAATTTTGGCTTTAAAACATCCATAGGATCCCCGAATAGAACCGGATTTCCATTTCGCAAGTTTTCGTTTTCTAAACTCCCAAGTCAATTCTAATTAATGCCTTCGTTTTCTTAAGATTTAATGACATAAAGTATGGCTATAGAACTTTGTACCATAATTGTCAAGGGAATTTCCAACATAATTCTTAATTAGCGTTAAAAATCCCCTGGTAAAAATAACCAACGTTTTAGATGCGAACTTCTGTGGACCTTGGGGTCCATCTGTATTTAATTTGTCAGGCTCGGCTAAAGGAATATGAATTATGTGCCACGTGGATCTGCGCCTTTATCTTCAACCAAAAAGCTGTATCTGGGGTTCATAAATCTCTTAATACAGATTGTTTGATTTAATTTCATGGTCTATTTGAGCAAAAAAATGTTGTTGATTACAGCAATCATAATTTTAGTGATTTTTTGTCCCTTTATAGTGTCTGTTTTTACCTCAAGTCTAAGACCAATTGGCGGAGAAAATGAATTTCCATATGCGGCAAACATTACATTTCTCGACGGAGGAAATTCCAACGACACTATAAAATTCACTGTATTTAATACCCTCTCCACTGCCTTAACCATTCAGGAATGCATTGTAAACAATCAATACGTAAAATTCTCAGGCGACTTGACAATTCCAAGCGAATCGACGGGAAAAATAATGCTGACACTATCTTCTGGAGCTTTGGTAGGCGGAAAGCAATATGATATTTGTATTAATCCCAATGCAACAAATGGAATATTCACTATACATACCCAGCAGAGGTATATTTATTATCACATGTATCATCCCAACGTTGAAGGTCCCGTTGAAGAAGCAGTTATTATAGAACTCTTCCCCGGCTACTACAACAAATATTTTAGTTATGATGAAATGGGAGCAACAATCCAAAACACAGGCGATTTTCCCATAACTATAACCAGAGGTTTTGTGAATGGCATGGAAGCAATAAACACCACCGGACAGCTAACAATCGATAAAAATAAGACGGCACAAGTGAATATGCTTTTTCCACCCAGAGTTTTGTTAGATCAAATGCTAAGCGGAAAGCCCTTTGAAGTTAAGTTTATAACAACAAACGATAATCTGATTACTTACGTGGAACCGTACTACTACCCAGACCCCAATATTATTGGCAATCCGACAAACTCAACCCCATAATAGAAAAAAACCAAATAACAGCAACTTTTTCAATTGGCAATTACCCTCCAGAAAAAAACCAACATATTATGAGGCGAAATCTTCATTTCTCAAGATTTCAACCTATAAACCGTATCCAATTCTTCAACTCGACATGAACATAATTATTGCAGGAAATTCCAACTTTTCAAATGGTTTTTATGTAAAGACTGCTTTAGTTAGATAGGTGTTTTGTATGGTTGAAGATTTTGAACAAGACGATTTCGACATGCTTGACCAGTCAACAAAACAGGTTCTTATAGCCCTATCCCAATTTGAGAAAGGTCTGTTGGTGAAAGTGGACCTCGTACATAGAAAGACAGGTTTGATGCCTGAAGGCCTAAACGACGCAGTGAGGCACCTGTCAAAAGCCAAGCTCATCGACATCCTTGAAACGCCAAAAAGAATGGGACCCTACGAGTTCTACGCCGTCGAAATAACCGATTTAGGACGGGAAGTGCTCGCAAAATTCGGGTAAAGCTACTTCAGCTTCAAGTAAATTATTCTCTCATTTTTTTTAAAGTTGAAAATAGTCTGTTTAGATGCTATCGGCTAATCACAGTACCCAAATAGCGTATGTACTTGAGAAATTAAGAAGACTTCCTTCTAAGTATGAGTATAAATAATACTCTGAGTAAATAAAAATAGGTAACCAATTTCTTAACTATGAAATTTATTGGGCAAGGAAACAACATGGCAAAAAGTACTTCGAAGAAAGATGCGTCTCCTTCACAGCTTATCGACGCAAGAATTCAGGAACTAGGCGACTGGCGAGGAGAAACGCTTGCTAAAGTGCGCAGACTCATCAAGGAGGCGGACCCAGAAGTAGTTGAAGAGTGGAAGTGGGTGAAGCCAACAAATCCTGGGACTCCAGTCTGGTCCCACAACGGCGGCATCTGCACGGGGGAGACCTACAAGAGTGCGGTCAAGCTCACTTTCTTTAAGGGTGCTTCGCTGGAGGATCCCTCTCATCTCTTCAACCAGCCTGGGACCGTCAGGCGCGCCATCGACATCCATGAAGGCGAGAAGATTGACGAGGAAGCCTTCAAAACCCTCATTCGTGCAGCTGTAAAACTGAACAATTCCAAGTCCCGCTAGTGATAGCGGCTTTTGATTGCTGATTTCAATATTACTCTTTGGTTAGGACTTGTGGCATAATTATCCGACTTGACAAATGTGGTATGTATGTAAACCGTGAAAAAGCAAAAAATCTTTCTTTAAAGTGAATAATTAAGGCAGATCCATTGTCGTTCAAAAAAATCTGAATAATGCTTAAATATCTTTTATTTTCTAACCCTTTTTGGTGTAAGAATGAGTAGCAAAACACTTTTTGAAGTACCTAAAAACGATGTTAATAGAGTCCGTAAAGAAATTGCAGTTGAATTTTTTAATTTAATTAGTTCGGGAAGACCAAAGGATGGACTAAGGTTTTTTGCGCCTGACTGTAAGACTCACAATCCATATACCGTTGGAGGCATGAAGGAATTAATTGACGCGATGATTGCCGTGCAAAAACAAGGCGCACAAGGAATTATACAAGGGTCAACGGCTGATTTTAAGCTCATTATCAGGCAGGTTCTTGCTGAAGGTGATCTGGTTGCAGTGCATACTCAAATCTCAGGTTCCAATCCAAGTGCAGGAGGCTTAAGGCAGGTTCATCTTTTCCGTTTCAGTGGAGACAAAATTGTAGAGTATTGGGATATCACACAAATGGTACCTGAGAACATGCCTAACGCAGCTGGAGCCTTCTCTTAAATAGAGTTTATTTGATCTATTACACCTGCAGATTGAATAGAAAATGGTGAAAATAAATGAACAAAGTAATTTCAAAAGATGGAACTGAAATCGCATATGACAAGCAAGGTCAAGGACCGGCAGTTATACTTATTGACGGTGCACTTAGTTTTCGATCCTTCGGACCTATGCCTGAATTAGCTAAGCTGCTTTCAACAGAATTTCACAGTAATTACCTATGACCGACGAGGTCGAGGAGACAGCAGTAACACCAAATCCCTTTGCAGTTGAACGTGAAATCGAAGATATCGAAGCATTGATTGATGATGTTGGCGGGTCAGCCTGTCTCTACGGCATATCCTCAGGTGCATGTCTGGCGCTTGAAGCAGCAATGAAACTCGGTGACAAAGTCAAAAAGCTTGCAATCTATGAGGCACCATACAATTCTGATGAAACTGACCAGAAGTTTGGAGAGAATATACCGAACAGCTTACGGAGTTTTTGGCGGCAAATCGCAGAGGTGATGCAGTGGCGCTTTTTATGGCATTTGTCGGTACACCTGCGGATCAAATTGAAGGCATGCGTAAAACGCCTATGTGGTCAATGTTTGAGGCGATAGCACCTACCTTGGCTTATGACGCTGCTGAAATGGGTGTCAAACCGTTCAGTACCCGTTGAACGTGCATCAAGCATAACTGCTCCAACACTTGTTATGCATGGCGGCGCTGGATTACTCTTCATAAAACAAGCAGCATTAACTCTAAGCAAAGCAATCCCTAACGCAAAGTTTCGAACAATAGAAGGTCAAACGCATGCAGTAGCCTCGGAAGCAATTGCTCCAGTGTTAATGGAGTTTTTTAAAAGTTAAAAAAATCTCTTTGGTTGTCTTGAACAAGGATTAACCGTCCAAGAATATTAAGTCTCAGAATCAGGAAACGGACTAGTCAATGATACTATTAGAAGAGCTGAGATAGTTATCGCCAGGAGTTAAATGAATAGGTTTGCTTAAGTGGTTTTTGTCAAAATTTCTTGTCTACAGCCACAATTAGCACTGTGGATTTAATTATCTCTTCAATAGAAGAAGAAGAGTGATTTTCGCAATCTTCTTCTTCTTTCAAAGACAAACAAAAATCAACAAATTCTACACTAAGCCATCCAAAGGTTTGAGATCAATGCGGTTACTATCATGTTTGAGTTAACAATCTCACCAGTACTCAGAAAACGAACCAATCGTAACCAAAAAAAGACCACCGCAGTCATATCGAAATAAGAATCAAGTGAAATAGCAGTTAATGCTACGTAAATGCGTCGACAATAGGTGAAAAGATGAAAATAGCTAAGTATCAATACAAAGGCAAAGAATACTATGGGTATCATGCAGCCTGAGAAGCTTGTGTGTCTTACTGATTTAGCCAAAAACTATGAAATTGATTTGCCATGCACAATTGAAGATTTTATTGAAAGTACAACCGCTGAAGAAATTGCAGACAGACTACTTGCGGAAACGACAAGCAGCGAACTCGATGCATTTTCTATACCCATAAGTAAAGCAAAACTTCTGACGCCAATAGCTTCTCCACCAAAAATACTCTGTTTAGGTTTAAACTATGCCAGCCATGTGAATGAAACAAAAGAAAAAAGACCCGAGCAGCCAGTTGTTTTCATGAAACCAAATACAACTGTAATTGGACCTAATGACAAAATAATCAAACGCTCTTTTGTGAAACAACTCGACTATGAAGCTGAACTTGCAATAGTCATAGGCAAGCAAGCTAAAGACATTGCCATTTCAGAGGCACCAAACTATGTTTTTGGCTACACTATACTAAACGATGTTTCAGCTCGGGATTTCCAGTTTAAAGGGAGCCAATGGACCCCTGGCAAAAGCTTTGATACTTTTGCACCTATCGGTCCTTGCATAACCACAAGAAAGCAACTGCCCAACATTAACAACCTTGCAATCAAGACATGGGTAAATGGAGAATTGCGCCAAGACGGTAACACACGAGATATGATTTTTAGCGTTAGCGAAATAATCTACCATTTAAGCCGAATTATGACGTTAAAACCATGCGACATAATCGCTACAGGCACTCCATCTGGTGTGGGAATGGCTATGCGACCGCAAAAATGGCTAAACAGCGGCGACAGGATTAAGATAGAAATTGAGGGGATAGGTATTTTAGATAACACCGTTGAAGAAAAATAATGATTTACGCAACAAATTAGTATCGATTTAATTCCTTTAGCAAAGCTTTAGCGTCATTAGACAGTCTGGGTCTATTTCGGCGGCTTATAGTCAAAAACAAGGAGCCAATTAGAATTAATGCTGCGCCGAAAAACACTGGGCTTTCCTTTGGCAGAAAACCCAGATTAAGTCCGATAGTGAGAACAATTATTGCAATACCCATGACAATCATTATCCAGTTGTTCATGGTGGCTGTTGATTGCAGAGCAAATTCTTTTTTTCCTGTGTCAGTTACTATAAAGTGGCCCTGCTTTTCCTCAATCATTCCGGCATTCATTAGGTAATTCCAGTCGTAGTGGAAATGGCCGTCAGACTTGTAGCCCAAGACAGAACTGATGCTTGATTTTACGCCTGGTTCAGCGTTAATTTTGCTGTTTGGGGCAGAATAAATGAAGTAAAGCAGTCTTGTTCTTGGTGACTGAAGATCTGCGTTTATTCCACGTGACTTCGCCAAATTCAACCCTGCCCTGATATTGTAATTGTGAAGATAAAAGGTTCACCTATATACTTCACGTGTTTTTTAGATGCTAAAGAGCTTTTTGCTTATGACTCTAACCCTTAGAGTTCCCGCTCTAAGTGTTTGAATTGCCTTGGAGTTTTTTTCTAAATGTTAGGGCTATATCCAGAGTTCAACATGTAGGAAAACAGGAAATCAAAATAAATGGAGGATAAAAAAATGAATGTAAATTTCGAATATAGCAAAACTTTAGCAATTGAAGGCTCAATTCTGCTTTTGCTCAGCTTGATTCCTACTGTTGGATGGATATTAGGCATAGTTGGTGTGGTGCTTCTTTTGAGAAGCATGAAAGAATTCTCAAATTACTACGAGGATGAAAAAATCTACCAAGACACACTTACAGGAGTTAAATTCTACATAATCGCTATTAGTAGCGGCTGCAGTAGCTATTGCAGCGTTCACAGTTGGCATTTGGTCAGCAACAGGCTTTACCTCAGCGTTTGTGCTCACGCCAGGCTTCGGAGTTGGCTTAGTAGCTTTCGTAGCAGGGCTTGGTCATCGCATTTGTCTTCTACATACTTGCATCAACACATCTAAAAAGAACCTTCAACACACTTGCACAGAAATCAGGAGAAGGATCATTTACCACCGCCGCAACACTTCTGTGGATAGGTTCAATACTGACAATCATTGGGGTTGGCCTAATACTGATTTTCATCTCTTGGATTTTTGCAACAATAGGATTCTCAACAATGAAATCTCGCCTATATCAACAATACAACCCAGCATCAACCGGTAATGGTTACACTCCGCCACCAACCAAGCCAGAGCAAACCAACAGCATTGCAGCCAACCCAAACAACTATAGCCAATTAGAAACGACAACGAAGTGAGGAATTTGATGTCTGAGCAAACTGAAGTAGAAAGTTCGCGATGGGGCAAATTCCTAAGAAAGCACTGGCTAGCATTTGCTGCTTTTATTGTAGCTGCCATTTTGGCGGTTGCAGGCGCAGTCTACGTCTTTGTCTGGTTCACAGGAGACGCGCAATCAACAGGCTTAGTTCCCGCAACCCTTGGTATGTGGTCAATGGGAAACGTAGTGGCGTTTATTCTGCATGCCATCTTTTGGGAGTTTGTACTGATAGGAATTCCTGTAGCTATAGGTGCAGTTGTGGCTTGGCAGTGGTGGAAAAGACTGCCAGAGACAGAAAAGAGCAATCTCTCTTGGAAGCGGTCACGATCAAGCAGTGCTGGAGGAGCAATCTCACCGTTGCTTTTCATCGCAGAACAATGGTTG
>CAWJGR010000019.1:0-40563 GCA_963842545.1 Candidatus Bathyarchaeota archaeon | reverse complement strand
AAAAGTGCTTTTATGGGGAATTTTTGGTCATTTTCTACAGCGGCTGTTTCCGTTGGCGGTCAACCTGTCCCACTGGTTGTTATTGGAAGACCTAACTTGCCATCTTATGCCTTTCTAATTTTATTGATAGTGAATGCCTATTTCATCATAAGACTTCAAAGAGCAAAGATAAGTAACTAGTTAACAAAACCATTGCAAGATAGATTGCGGCTTGAATTTATTTTGATTGAATCACAGCCTGTTTCAAAACTTAAAAACGCCAACTTTCGTTTAGGGCGATAAACTTAGTTCATTCATTACAGTTGCCATCTCAAGAGATGTTTTTCAAAAAGTTTCAAAGCGAACACTTTTATGCAATAAACAAGTTACAACTTGGCTGTCAGAGAAAACGTCATGAACTTCTATTTGTTTATTGCCACCGTCAGTCTGGCTTTTCAGCTAGGGGTTTTAGCTTTGCTTATGGTCGGCTTTGAATTTAAACGGCGTCTGCGTTTTCGTTTGCATGGCTTTTTTATGCTGACAGCGGTTATGTTGCACCTAATAATTATCGGGGTCATTATGGTGCCGTCATTTGTAGCGATAATCCTCGAGAAGCCCGCAATCTCGATTGGCTTGTTCGCGCCTTTTCATGCTGCTGCAGGAACGGCAACTGCTATCTTAGGTGTCTGGATTGTTGGTGGATGGCGTTTGAGGCAGTCAACCAAGTTTTGTGCGCCTAAAAGAAAATTTATGCGTATCACTTTTATCCTGTGGTTAGTGGCTCTGTCTTTGGGTGTAATCTTCTATTTTATTCTTAATTGGTCGTTCCTCTTCGGTTAATCCTCAAGAAAAAACTGGAAGTAAATAATTATAAATCCAATTCTGAGAATATCTATAGTCTTCAAGTTAATTTTCTAAGGAGATGAGTAAAATGCCACGGGAAATCGTTGTGAGCAATGGTCGCGTTATTAGTTGCCCTTGACAACAAGATGAGAATTAGAGATTTCTATTACCCAAATGTTGGTTTAGAGAATCATGTAGATGGGCACTCTTTCAAGTTAGGTATATGGACAGACAACCAGTTTTCATGGATTGACGAGAATTGGGATATAAAAATGAAATACCTGCCGGAAACGTTGGTCAGCATGTGTATTGCCAACAATGAAGAAGCAGCTCTTCAACTTGAGGTTAACGATGCTGTCCACAGTTTTCTGGATGTGTACCTACGCAAAATTGGCATTCGCAATAATACAGATAGAAAAAGAGAAGTCCGATTGTTCATTTCTCATGACTTCCACATTTATGGCGAAGACACAGGCGACACTGCAATTTACGAACCCACTCTGAAATCTATTATCCATTACAAACGAAAACGCTATTTCCTAATCGACGGCATAACAGATCAAAATCAAGGAATTTATCAATTTGCAACCGGCCAAAAAGAGTCATTTGGCAAAGAAGGCACTTGGAGGGACGCAGAAGACGGAGACCTCCAAGGAAATCCAGTAGCTCAAGGCTCTGTTGACTCAACAATTTCTTTCAAGTTAGAAATTGAACCTAACTCATCAAACGCACTTTATTATTGGATAGCATGCGGCAAAGATCTTAACCAAATCAAAAACCTCGACTCGAAGATAAAGAAAACAGGGGTTGAGCAGTTGTTACTTGAAACAGAAAACTACTGGAGCGCTTGGATCAATAAACAAAACATAGACACGAGAACTCTACCTCAAGAAGTAGCCCGACTTTTCAAAACATCACTGCTGATGATGCGCTCTCATGTTGACAATAATGGTGGAATAATTTCTTCTTGCGATTCAGATGTACTTCAATTTAACCGAGACACTTACTCATATGTGTGGCCCAGAGATGGAGCAATCGTTGCTTTAGCATTTGACATGGCTGGCTACCCAGAAGTTTCACGAATGTTTTTCCAATTTTGCGACAAAATCATTAACGAAGATGGCTACTTTAGTCACAAATACTCGCCTGATGGGTCAATAGGAAGTAGCTGGCATGCAATGGTCGACCTTCAAGGTAAACTTCAATTGCCCATTCAAGAAGATGAAACAGCACTTGTTTTATTTTCTTTGTACAAACACTTTCAAAAATACCATGATGTAGAATTCATTGCAACGGTATATCCCCGCTTGGTGTTAAAGACCACTGAATTCCTGCTTAATTTTGTAGATACCCACACAGGTCTTCCAAAGCCATCTTTTGATATTTGGGAAGAAAAAATTGGAGTATATACATCAACAGTATCCACAGTGATCTCGGCCCTTCAGTCTGCAGCGAAATTAGCTAAAGTATTCTTCGATCGTGAAAGGCAAGATCTACTAAGTGCGGCAGCCGCCAAAATGAAAGAAAACATGATAGCTAAGCTTTATGACCCCGAAGCCAAGAGATTCAAGAAAGCAATATACCCAGACAATTCTAACGATTTAACAGTAGACAGCAGCTTATCGTTTGCTTTCACTCAAGGAGCTTTCGAAGCGGACAGCGAGGAAGTAAGATACAGCATGAATGCTATAATTGATAGGCTTTGGGTAAAAACAGATATTGGAGGATTAGCCCGTTACGAAAACGACAATTATCACAGAATTTCACAAGAAACTCCAGGAAACCCTTGGTTTATTTGTACACTCTGGCTAGCCCGTTGGCGCATTGCCATCGCCTCATCGATCGAGGAACTCAACAAAGGTTTAATGTTGCTAAGATGGACCGCTAAACATGCCTTGCGATCCGGAGAATTAGCAGAGCAAATTAACCCTCACACTGGAGAGGCAATTTCTGTGGCGCCATTGGCGTGGAGCCACGCAGAATTTGTAATTACAGTGTGCCAGTATATTGAAAAGCAAAAAGAACTCTTATCCATAATTCCAAATATAGGCTTAGGCATTTCGGAGAAATCTCGATGACCTTCTTTTTACTTTGCAGAACAAATGAAGTCTCTGAAGGAGAATTAAGGGTATTTGTCTTAAAAGAAGTTGAGATCCTTGTCGTTAAATATGCTGGGCAAATATATTGTTTGCAGGCCAGGTGTACTCATGCCGGAGCGCCTCTTGTAGAGGGAGAGTTAAACGGGGATGTTTTGCAGTGCCCTTGGCATGGCTCCCGTTTCAATATCAAAAATGGTTTAGTAATTAGAGGACCAGCAGGGAGACAACTGCAAATGTACGATTGCATCATAGAAGGAGACCAGTTGCTAGTGGAACTGTAGTCGCTTGAATCCATTTTTGAATCTTCCTTGATGAATTAGAGAATAATTAAATAGATAGATATTTGAAACTTGAAGAACATTAAAGGAACGATTTGACATGCTGGAAATGTCAAATAAAAGTGAAAATTCGCCTTTCTTGGAAGCCACCCAACTAAAGTTCCTGTAATTCGAATGTTATGGATCGCAGCCGAATTTAGGTGAAACTGAACTTAAGTCAACTTGAACAAACTGATCTTGCTAGAGTTTATATTCTAAATGAACAAGGCGCCCATGAAATAGAAATTTTTGTTTAAAATTAAAAGAACCATTTTTACCTTGATTTATCCTTGCTTATATGCAGGCTTTTTGGATTTTCTGGGGAGTTAAATCCTATTTTTTTCCTTCGACGGCTTTTCCTTTGATGCAATAATACATTTGCATTAGTCTATATTTGGTGAAGACTGAGCATGTAGGACAGTTGCAAGAAACACTTTTGACCTTTTCTTTTGCTTTTCCTTTTGCGCAAAAAAGTATTCCAGTCAGATTTGAGCTTTGGTAAGTAGGGCAATCTGGGCATAAGCAAAGTTTTAGGTTTTCTTCATTATCTATAACTGACATTAACGTTACCTCTGGAAACTAGTTTATGAAGAGCTAATAATAATATGTGACTGCTCACCGACAATAACACAGTACTCTTCAGGTAAGAATTTCCTACAAATCTTGTATTTTAGAAAATGTTGTAAAGCTCCAAAGAAAATATTTTCATATAAAAAAAGATGGATTTTTAAAAGAACTTATTTGTGCCGTTTTCTTAAAGTAGCGATTGCAACAGCAACTATTACAATAACAATGACCACTGCAACGACAGCGTAATAAACGGTGTTAGATATGCTTGAACCTGAACTGCCAGCCGATTGGCCGACTGCGTATACATTGCCATCGTAGGAGCCAAAGTATGCTATTCCGTCAACTATTGCTGGAGAGGAATACACGTTTCCGCCTGTTTGGTAACTCCAAAGGAAGTTACCTGTTTGAGCATTCAATGCATAAGTTTTGTTATCGTAGCTGCTAACGTATAATACGTTGCCAGCTATGGCGGGTGCTGAAAATATTCCACCGTTAGTTGTATAGCTCCAGTCTTTGGTGCCGCTTGCTGCATCTATGGCGTACACGTTGTTATCGTAAGCGCCACCTGTGTAGACTATTCCATTGGCAAAGCCTGGAGAAGCTTGAACACACATATCGTAGCCTGTGTTGAAGTTCCAAACGTAAGCGCCAGTGTCTGCCTTTAGTGCATAGGTTTTGTTATCAAAGCTACCGACGTAAAGCATCCCGTTGGCCACAACAGGAGAAGACTCCACAACACTGCCAGTTGGATAACTCCAAATCTTTTCGCCTGTTAAAGCATTAACTGCGTAAACATTGTGGTCATAGGATCCAAAATAGACGACTCCGCTAGATATGGCTGGAGAAGAAATAACGTCTCCGCCAGTCGCAAAGTTCCAAATCAATTTGCCATTAGTAGCGTTTAAAGCGTAAAGTTGGTGGTCGTTTGAACCTACGTATACAATGCCATTAGACACGGTTGGAGTGCTCTGGACTTGGCTACCTGTTGTATAATTCCAAATTAAAACGCCAGTTTGAGCGTTCAAAGCATATACGTTATAGTCGTCCGAGCCAATATAGAGGACATTATTATTCAATGTGGGCGAAGTCAATATTCTGTCCTGAGTTACGTAATTCCAGATTTCTTTGCCCTCCGAAATTGTTACAGCATAGACATTGTGGTCGAAAGAACCAAAATAGACCACTCCATCGACAACAGCTGGAGAAGACCATATTTTGTTGTTTGTGTGAAAAACCCAGAGCGTCTGATTGTTGCTAGGACCATCTGCACTTGTATAGCCAGTATGAGCTAAATCTCCATGGAATGTAGGCCAAGAATCTGCGTTTTCAGCAATAACCACTATTACTAATGGTGTAATAATGCAAAGGGACATGGCAATTAAAGTCATTAAGATAAAAAAATTTTTCATATTAATCTAACCTGTTGTTAATAATAACTGTCTTTTTGATATATACGTGCTGTCCCTAACAGATGAGGGATTTTGCGAATGGTTCTAAAAAATGGACGGCTTGTTCGCGTGCTTGGTGCTAAATAAAGCGGCTTTCTTTGTGTAGAGCAAGCAAGGGATGTAAATGAAAAACACAAACCTAATCGTAATAGCTCTTTTAACAACTGTTCTCCTCAGTGGAGCCTTCGTTTCTTTGGCAACTGCAGACGACAATGTTTCAGACATAACCACCCCCGAACCGATAACCGCGGCACCTGACCCTTCAGCAGCCGATTCGAGTGATAATTCAACCGTAAATGAAGGAGATAGCGTATTGTATACTATACAAGACAACAACACGGCCACAGATGATACTCAGGTACCTGGAGAAGCACAACCAAACCTCATAGCAACACAAACCAGCACTTCTGACAACACTTTACTGATTGTCGCAGTCGCAACGGTTTTGGCAATTACTGTCGGCGGCGTAATCGGCGTTTTCTTATACCGCAAGAAAGCTTGAGCGGCAAAACCTCACTTTAATTTTTTCTTTTTTTAGGTTTTAAGCGCAGATGAATTAGCAGATAAATTGGTTGGTTGTTGGGTGGATGCAGTCACATATTTTTAATAAGTATCCAATCGCTAAGATACTTGTTTTAAACTTTGCCGATTTTTAGTCGGAGGTGAAATATTTGCCGAAAAAGAACGAATCTGACCTTAAAAGGACTGCTCCACGTGTTACTATTCCCAAGCCTGAAATGACGGACGATAAGAAATTCAAATGCCCCATTGATCAGGAAGTTTATGCTAATCGCAAGGATTACGAGGCGCACTGCAAAGAAGAACATGATGTTCTATAATGGATAAGCTAGAATATGCACGAGTTGTGAAGAATAATTAGCAGGAATTGATGGCTGTTATTACCGGATTGCTTCGTCTATTCTTTGGTCACGTTTTGTTCTGGTGACTTCTTTGAATAGTTCTAGGCATTCTTCTTTGGTTGGAGCTTCAATTCCTATGCTACCATAAGCACCTATGTCGATTCTATATTTTCTTTTTTCTTCATTTTGGCTCATTTGCCCCTCCCCCTCTCAATTAAAGTCCAATTATCTATGTACACTATTATAAGGTTAATGCTTATTCACTCAATAAATCAAGGCTCTTCTTAGCATTAAAAACCACAAACACCGAATTTCTCAAGTACCTACCCATCAATGAAACCAAACCCGCCGCATTAGTCCCAAGCTTACAGGTCAACGCATGCTCAAACATACCCAACAGTTTCGATATCAATCACATCTCGGTTTAACCGTGTCCGCTCAAGCACATTCTCTATTTTTTCTTTTGAGGCTCCCAAAATAATTAGCCTATCCAAAAGTGACTGTTGCCAATGCATGAAGTTTTTCAGCCTGCCCTGCCGATAACTCCGCCTGCAACACATCAACTCCTAGCTATTGGGAAACAGGTTTAATACTTAAAGGTGAACGCTCTGCGAAACCGTAGCCTTTCAGCGATTTTCTTCAAATCCACCTCTTTGCCTTCCACGAGCTGCGTCTGCAAACTAGCCAAAGATACCGTTGCAAAGACTGTTTTGTGGCTCAAAAATCCCCACATCCACAACCAACTCTTGCTTAACCAAATCAACTTTAGATATGTACCCTTTTAGGACCGGTTGGTTTTTTGCGTTTTCAAGGTTTGTGGGGCAGGTGCCTATTTGTTTGTTGATGTAGCTGGTTGCTATTGCTTCGTCTTCGCCTGACAGTGAAACCTGAACCCACCTGTTAGCCGAGTTAGTTAAAACTTTTACTTCGACGTCTAATTCTTCAAACTGGGTTTTCAACAGTTCATCTATCTGTTTCACTTGCCCAATGTTCATGCTTTAATTAATAATGTTAAGGTGGTCATGGTTTGTTGCCTAATAAACTTGTTATTTCTTCGTTTAGCTTTCTAACTCTTTCTGCTGCATCGACCTTGTTTTCTTTTTGCAACCTTTTAATCTCCAATTCAATTGGAACCCTTTTCGAGTGGTCGATTAGTTTGTCAGCGTAAGAGACAATTTTCTCTTCCAGCGTTTGCGGAGAGTAGACGTCTTTTGGCCAACCAAACCGTTTGCGCTTCCTCAGCCGTGATTCCTCCGCCAACATGCCGCTTAATTATGTTGATCACAGATTCTGGTAAGCCGATGGATTGTGCCATTTGTGCCCCGACAAGAGCATGGTCGACGGTGTGGTTTTTTGAGCGGCCAAGATCATGCAGAAGCGCACCTGCCTCGACAAGTTCAAGGTTAACTTTTAGTCCTTTTGCCAAGAGTTTTTTTGCTGTTTCCAAGGCTAAGTCTGCAACGGCTACGCAGTGGTCTAATGACTTGGGGTGGACAGTTGTTTTTGCGAAGGAGTTCGATTGCTTGCTCCCGATTGGGAAGCAGGCTACTCACCCAGTTCCTTCCTTAAGATCTCAACTTTCTCTGAGAGTTTGTCTATCATTTTTTCGTTTTCAAAATGCACTAGGTTTTTGCCGCATGTGGAACAGTGAAAAACAAGTTCAACTGCTTCTTCAAAAGGAACCCGTTTGCATTCTGGGCTGTCACAGAAGTAGAAGTCATGGTTTTTTTCGTATTCTAATCGGACGTTGAGTTTTTCTAAAACACGTCTTTTCTGGCTTAAAATGAAGCCTTCAAGTTGGTCTGGTTGAAGTTTCCAGTGAAAAATAAACCATCCTGTCTTTGGGTCCCTTGTCCTTCTTAGGCTTACAAGAGAGTGGTCGTAGAGTTTGTAGAGGATTTTGCGGACTGAATTAAGGCGGATTCCTGTTTTATTTGCGATTTCATCGTCCGTTATTTCTTCTACACCTTTTAGATGAGCTATAAGTTGAACTGCTTCTTCTCCACCTAACGCCAAAGCCACTTTGGTTAAGGTTGAATCATCAATAGTCGATAACATACTCTAATGTTCCTTTTTAATACCCATAATATTGGAACTTGAGGTAATAAAACCCTTCCCACAACATTAAGGAAAATCCTCGATGTTCGCTGACTTTGATTTCTTTTCCCCGCTCTTTTGGAACAATCTCAATTTTGGCTTTCTCAAAGGGTTTAGCCAATTCTTTGCCTTCAAAGTACCGGTCCAAAAAAATGGCAAAAGCAGAACACTCTGAATGCGGTTGATTTCCAACAGCCACGTTAAAATCTGAGACTTCACTTGAATAAAACTCACCTGGAACCTTTTGGCTTCCAACCAAAAGCATCACATCTTTGTTCAGCGCTTTAATTCGAGTCATCACATCGCTTGATTGGATGTTTTCGCCATAAGCCGTTAAATGCACAACGATGCCACCTTTAGCTTTCCATTCGCGAACTGCTCTTTTCCAAGGGGTTCCCATTTCAAAATGGAAGTTTCCTCCCCATGCCTTAGTGATTTTGGTTACTGTTTCTTGTATGTGGGTGTCTTTTGCGTCTGAAAGTATGAAGCCTGAAGCGCAAAGCGCCCGAGCAGTCAAAGCAACATGAGTAGTTAACCTCACATCCCTTTGTGGTCGATGTCCCCATCGTAACACGAAAATCTTGGGTACGACATCAGGTTGCAGGATGATTTGGAATTTTCCATTTAAATCTTCCACTTTCCTTCTCACTTGCTCAGTTATGGATGGGGCAGCTTCAAAAACAACTTCAACCGAATCGTTGGTGAAGTTTTCTTTTTCGATGTGGGTTTTTTGGTGAACCCATGAAATAAACGGCATGGTCTTGCCTGTTAATGGAACGAAAATTTGGCTTGCTGATAGTTTTCAAGGATTCGTAAGATTTGTTTTCTTAGTTCATCAAGGTTTGTTTGGCATTTTGCTGAGAGCAAGATTGGGTTTTTGACTTTGTCTTTTAGGGCTTCAAGTTTCTGTTGCTGCTCTTCTGGAGTTAGTTTGTCGATTTTGTTTAGGGCAGTTATGGTGGGTATGCCGCATGCTCCAAGGCGCTCGATTGTTTCTAGGCAAACGTTGTTTTTCTTCTCGATTGTTTCTATAGGCTCGTTTAAGTCTATCAAGCACTATTATCAGATCAGAGAAGATAGTTTCTTCAAGTGTTGAATGGAACGCTTCGATGAGTGAAATAGGTAAACGGTCGATGAAGCCGACGGTGTCGGTTATGAGGAATTTGCGGTTTGAAAACTCTACCATACGCGTCGTTGTTGAAAGTGTCGTGAATAATGCGTTGTCCACCTTCGACTGTGTCTTCTGTTAATGCGTTAAAGAGGGAGCTTTTTCCAGCATTAGTGTATCCTGCAAGCGAAATAGTGAGAAAACCCAGCTCGGTTCTTCTTTCCCGTTGAAGAACCCTTTTTTCCCGCACTCTCTCGAGCTTTTTGAGGATGGTTTGAACTTGCCGTTTTATGGCATCTCGGTAAACGTCTGCTTCGTAAGCGCCAAGACCCATAAAACCAGGCTGTTCACTTCCTTTGGATAAACGTACTTTTTCTCTTGCGTGTTTGAGTTCATTTCGTACAATGGCAAGTTGGATTTGAAGTTGAGCTTCAGTTGTAGTGGCTCTTTTAGTGAAGATTTCTAAGATAAGTTGGAAAGCGGTCGATGACTTCGACTTTTGTTGCTTTTGCGAGGTTGTAGGTTTGTATTGTGCGAAGTTGGTTGTCAAAAATTATTTTGCCAGCGCCCGTTTCCTCAGACCATTCGGGCAAGTTCTTCAACTTTGCCCGCGCCAATCTGGTAGCGTGAGTCAGGTGGACGGGTCTGCTCCATTGAGCCGACAACAGTGTAGCCGGCGGCTTGCGCTAATGCTTTAAGCTCATCTAAACTTGATTCTTCACGATTCAGCCTGCGTTGAGCTATGATGGCTTTCGTTTCGTGGGCTCCTCCCCGCTTTTCTCCTTGAACTCGACGAGGTCCCCTAAAGTCATCTCTTCATTTGCAGCCCTATGAACCTGAGTTGCAGATTTTTCGTCAGCGATAGGAACCATCAACTGGATTCTGAGGGCATGCTCCAGTTTGCTGGCTAGCTGGTTGTTAGGAGCCACTTTTCCAGTTTCGATGTGTCTGAGTAATGAGGCTTTTTCGTTGATTTTTTTACCCAGATCCTCATGGCTTAGGACAAGTTTTTCTCTTGCGACTCGAATCTTGCCGGCGTACCCTTCGGTGAGTTCCGTGGTTAATTTCACTTGGGCAACGGGCGGTTTTTTCTGGATAACTGGTAAATGCATCTTGATTTGGTTGAAGATGAAGGCTGGGTGTGAACGGAGGAGTGATTTTCTGCGGAGCAGTTGGTAGATCTGCTTCTTCATGTAAGAATTACTTTTCCATGTTTGGAACATTCTAAACATACTGTTAGTTTGGCTCCTTCGATAACTGCTCTTAACGGGTTCATCATGTATTTTGCGTCCACAAACTTCACATCTCAAGAAACATTCACCTTTTAACTGTCTTTATAATCTTGTTATGTTTATACTTGTCGAAACAACACACCCTCAACGTGATGACGCATGGAAAATTCAACTTGGTAAAAGTTAGAAGCATAGCTGACTACCAATTTGGAAAAGGCGTAGGAATAGCAGCTTTTTCCAGATAACATAGAAATCCAGTATTCGCCAAGAACTGGCAGAATACGCTACATCAACCTAAACGGCGAGCGGTTAGCAACTCTGCGCCCAACAGATGGGGTACTTTCTCTTGAGTCTTAAAGCTGCCGATCTTCATGGCTGAGAACACTCCATTTGCGAAATGTTTTGTGACTGTGAAAAATGGGGTTTCCAAATTCATTGCTGCCGGAGGAGACGTTTTCGCAGTCCACGTTGTCAAAGTTGACGATGAAGTTGGCGCAAAAGATGAAGTCATCGCCGTCGATGAAGATGGACAGGTTTTAGCTGTGGGACGCACCTCGCTTTCAAGTCGAAGAAATGAAGGCTTTCAAAACGGGCGTAGCCGTCAAGGTGCGCCACGGCAGTAAAGAAAGTTAATTCAGCTTACGCGGGTATTTGCACGATCTGTTTAGAAGACATCCATGTGTCTTCGACTACATGCTGAATTTCCTGAAGTAACCAAGCTAACATTTCACCTTTACAGGTTAAAGAATAGAGCTTGGGTGTTTTTCTTAGGAAAATCAGTTTTTTACCCTTCAATACTTTCAAACACTTGTAGGTTCTTCTCGGAGAAAGCCCTGAGTCTTTAGCTAGCTTTCCCACTGAAGACCCTTTCGTAACGAGAGCATCGTAAACCTTTCTCTCGGAAACAGTGAACGTCTCTTTGTTTGGGTCTCGAATTGTTTTAAAGAAGAACACGTAGTCTCTTTCGATTGGGGTTTCTATTAAGCCAGTTAAGCGTAAGCGTTTGAGGGTTCGTGAAGTGCTTTTTGGCGGAATTAGAGCTTCAATTTCCTCAAATTTTTTGGGTCCCAAAAGCAAAGTCTGTAAAACGGTTTCTTCATGACATTCCGAATGAGCTGGAAGCATCTGGACATATTCAGAGAAATTCTTTAGTAACTCGGTTAATCGACCGCCAAACATAGTTGTGCAGTATTCGTCTCGTTTTTCAGTAACTAAACCTGCTCTTATCAGAGGGATTAAATGTTCTTCGATCAGGTTTTGTTGGCTATAGTTGTCCCCTGGCTTTTTCAGCATTTGATGCAATGGACCAATTGCATATCCGCCGTTTACGATTGCTTGGAGAATATTAAATCGGGTTTCATTTTTTAGGACGTTAAAGAGTTCTTTAATGTAGTCTGGGTTTTTCATTGTTTCTCTTAGGCTTCTTAACTCGTTTTTTAGTTTGTACACCTGGCATCGGCTTATGCATTCAAGGGGTGTTGTGGGAGCACAATTGTTGCATTGAGCGTCGAGGGATTTTAAAATTCCACTTAGGGTCTGGCTGTTTTCTAGGTTTCGGACTTGATATTTGTACAGTTCCCATTTTTTTGTTCTCCTGTTTTCTTTTTGCCTATCTTGCTTTCTTGGAAATCAAGTTAAGCTCCAGCAATTGGAGCAAACCTAATTTCCAATATGTTTGGATGGATGCGCAAGCAACTACTTCAAATAATGTCCAACTACGATGAACACCTGCCCAGCCTCCGCAACCGGAAAGATAAGTTGGGAAGCTGGGCGTGTCCGGTGTTATTTTTAGTCTGGGGTTTTTTGTTGATTGAACATTGTTCGCAGGAAACTACCGTTTCAAAATGGTTTTTCAAGCATGCTTGCTTCTTATTTTTAATGCAAGTCTTTGAGGGCTGATTGATCTGCTTGTACTTGAGGATGCCAACGTCAAATTGTTCGAAGTCTGGTCGGCCGTTTGGAAGCCAAACTTCAAGGGTGTTTTTCTGAAACAAATCATGAATGTGCTGAGCTTCTTGCCCTCTGATTATCGGCTGTAGAATTGTTTTTCCGTTTTCTTCGAAAACCATGACTGTGACGCATTTCAGCTTGGTCTCAGTTTCAGCGATATTCATTAGAGTGCCTCAGACAATGACAACTAAAGTACTTAATCCCATAAAATCGTTCTTGTAAAGATTTCTTGTCACAAGAAATATTGTCTAAAAAAAACTTTTTTTCTGCTTCATCATTCATATGTAGCTTTTTGAGACTTTTTCCCGATAACTTATAATCTGATAAGTTATATTTTGTTGAGCAGGGGCATTGGAGTGTCTGGTTCAGAAGAAGAAATCTACTCAGTAATGTTCAGTTCACTTAGGCATCCAGCACGCCGCAAAATCCTCCGTATGCTCTCAGAAAGAAAAGTAACTTACTCACAAATGCTCGAAGAGCTCGGGATAACGAGTTCTCATTTAACTTATCATCTTGAAAACTTAGGTGACCTTGTCGTAAAAGATGAAAGTGGCCGCTACGAGTTATCCAGCTTTGGTAAAGCCGCAGTTGTAATGATGCGGGGCGCGGAAGAAGTACCTGATACCCATACAAAACATTTTTCTGCTTTACCACTAAGATGGAAGAGCCTCTACGCTTTCTTCATAGTAGCTATTGTTCTTTTAGCAAGCGTGTCTGTTATTCAATTTTCTTCATTCAACAAGTTATCAAGCGACTATACTGTTCTTCAAAATAATTACAATGATGTTAAAACCCAAAACCAACAGTTACTGTTATCGAATACCTCAAACGACGCTGAAGAAGCAAGAATTTTAATCAACAATGTTCTGCAGGTTGATACATCAAAATACCAGTTGTCAGTTAAGGGCGATACTGTGCAGCATAGAACAGATTTTGCTGGTGTCATCGAAGAAATCTTGCAGTATTCACTCGTTAACAACGCAAGCCGAATAGACTTAACCATAAGGTTTAGGAACGGCCACTTTTCGTTGCTTCAGATAAATCAGCTTGAGGGCGCGCCGAACTTCCCTTTGATCTATACTGAGCCACAGCCAGCCGATGTTATCCAAGCTTGTCAAGGATTAATTGATAGGTACAGAGCTGCTTTCAACGATTCTTACATGGACCAAGTTAGCACTCTTATGGCTTCTGCAAAAGCTAATGGGAGCGGTCAGACTTTTGGAGACGTGAAGCTTCAGTTTTCATCCTACGATGACTACGCCGACGTCCTACTGATGTACTCCCACAACGGAACCGATTTTCAAGCAAAAAGCCTTCATTTATCCTACCAGAACAAGATCCTAACAGAATTCAGTGACGATTGGTTCTTATTCAAAGTCGGAAGCACCCAAATCGACGTCTCAAAAGACCAAGCCGTGCTCATAGCAAAGAACGCCGCAAAAAGCTATTCATGGACAGTGAGCGGAACAAAGGTCAGTAGTTTTCAAGTTCTAGACAACCCAGTATCAGTTCAGTTTTATCCAAAACCTGGGGACTCAGACCTTTTAACCCTCTACCCATACTGGTATGTGACTTTATATCTTGACAAAACGTATCCGGGCGGAGTTAGCCAAATAGCCGTCGGGGTTTGGGCAGATTCAGGGCAAGTGGCAAGCATTCAAGCTATGGCTACATCCTAGAAATTAACGCTTTGACGATGAAATGAGGTTCGTGAAGTTAAGTTTATATCACGTATTAATGCAGTACTTCTTGGAAGTGTAATCATTGAATAGACGCATGAATCCTCGAGAGCAAAAACGAATGATGCAACGTATGGGTATGAACATGGACTCAGTCGCAGACGTCCAACAAGTCATAATCCGAACATCAGCCAAAGACATTGTCATTGATGAACCCGAAGTTGCAATTCTGCAAGTTCAAGGACAAAAAATGTATCAGGTTATAGGCGGCCAAGTCAGCGAACAAGCCCCCTCACAGCGAGGAGCGGCAGCGGTTGCGGCTCCAATGTTTTCCGAGGAAGACGTACAGTTGGTAGCCGACCAAACAGGCAAAAGCCTAGAGAAGGCAAAAGAAGCCCTTCAAGAATGCGGCGGCGATTTAGCAAAAGCCATACTGCTACTTCAATCCTAAAACCCAACTATTTTTAAATTAATTTTTTCTCAAAAAGACTTTTGGATTTACAGAAATTCAATTCAAAACCCACAGTTAGATCAGTAAACGGGTTTTCTGCAGCCCAAATTTCTTTTCATTACGTTTTTATTTCCGAATTACCTAAATTACAAATCGGTTTTGGCGAATAATAATGCAGGGATGGACAGGGTCTTTTCTAAAAGTTGACTTAACTAAAAGCCAAGCTAAAGCTGAACCTTACGAGGAAGATTTAGCTTTGAATTTTTTGGGCGGCAGGGGCTTTGCAATCAAAATCCTTTGGGACACCCTCAAACAAGGAACTGACCCTCTTTCACCTGATAACAAGCTAATTTTCGCCACAGGACCCTTAACAGGAATCGGATTGCCTAACAGTGGCAAACTAGTCATCGCTTCAAAAAGCCCTCTAACAGGCGGCTACGGCGATGGCAACTCTGGCAGTTGGGCGGCTGTGAACATACGCAAAGCTGGCTACGATGCTCTCATTCTCGAAGGTAAAGCATCTACACCCGTTATACTCCATGTCAAAAATCGAACTTGGGAGTTTTTGGAAGCCAAGGATTTATGGGGCAAAAGCTCTTTTGAAGCCGAAGACCAACTCCGAAAAAGATACTCCAAGTTAGCAGGCATCATTTCAATAGGCCCCGCAGGAGAAAACCTCGTCCGTTTTGCAACAGTGGTCTCCCAAAAAGGTCGTGCTGGCGGTCGACCGGGAATGGGTGCTGTCATGGGTTCAAAAAACCTAAAAGCCATCGTAATCGAAGGCACCCAGCAAATCCCGATTAGCATATCCCGATGAAATGAAACAACTGGCAGTTGACGGCTACAAAGAACTTTTGACTAAACCTCAATATAGTTTCTGGAAAAGACAGGGCACAATGTCCACGGTTGAGTGGTGCCAAGAAAACAGTTGTCTACCCACCTTCAATTTCAAGCAGGGCGTTTTCGATAAAGCGGAAGGCATAAGTGGTTTTACAATGGAGAAGATGAAGGTTTCAAACCGCGGTTGCCCTCAGTGCAACATGACCTGCGGCAACGTCGTCAAAGACAGCGAAGGCAAAGATTCAGAACTGGATTATGAAAACGTTGTTATGCTCGGCTCCAACATTGGCTTGGGAAACCTTGCACAAGTGGCTACTCTGAACCGATTGGCAGACGAATTCGGTTTCGATGCAATTTCTCTTGGCAGCGTAATCGGGTTCGCAATGGAAGCCTCCGAGAAAGGGTTAATTCCTGAAAGGATTGGGTGGGGAGATTTTGAGGCGATTAAGGCGTTGATTAATGATATTGCTTACAGGCGCGGGTTGGGAGCTGTTTTAGCTGAAGGTGTCCGCTCTGCATCCGCAATCATCGGTAAGGGTTCGGGTGATTGGGCGATGCATGTTAAAGGGTTAGAGGTTTCTGCTTACGATTGCCACATTGCCCCTGGGATGGCTTTGGCTTATGGCACTAGTTCCATTGGTGCTCACCACAAAGACGCCTGGATAATCACTTGGGAACAAAAGGCTGGCAGAGAAAAATACGACGAAGCAAAAGTCGACCACCTAATCCAAACCCAACTCCTACGTGGCGGAGTCTTCGAAGCCTTAACCGTCTGCCGTTTTCCCCAAGGCTCATTGGGCTTTGAGCTTGAATGGTACCCTAAATATTTGCGAGCATCGACTGGGCGAAACTTTTCTATGGAGCAAATAAACCAGATTAGCGACCGAATACTCAATCTTATCCGCGCTTTCTGGGTGCGGGAATATGGAAACGAGTGGAGCCGAGACTTGGATGTTCCACCTATGCGCTGGTTCAAAGAACCTCTAACCGAAGGTCCCTTGAAAGGCTCAGTTCTCAACTTAGAAAAATACAACGCAATGCTTGATATTTATTATCAGAAACGAGGCTGGGACAAAAATGGTGTTCCGAAAAAAGAAACCCTGGAAAAGTTGGGGTTAACTGACGTGGCAAGCCAGATTAAGTTGAGTTAGCGGAGCGTGATTAGTAAGACCTTGCGAAGTACACTGTTTCCTTAGCTTTTTCTCCGCAGATAATGCAGCTTGTAGTTGGCTCCTCTGTCTGGAAGGGTCGAATGCGAATGGTTGCACCAGTTTCGTCTTTTACTTTTGCTTCGCAGTCTGGGCTACCGCACCATGCTGCTTTGATGAATCCACCTTTTCCTTCTAAAACTTTCTTGAATTCATCGTAGCTGTACACTGAGGAGGTTTTATCTTGAAGGATTGCTTTTGCTTTGGCGAGCATGTTGTTTTGGATTTCCTGCAGCAGTTTCTCTACTGTTGTTGGAATGTCGGCTTCTTTAACTGGGGTTTTCTGGCATGTGTCGCGTCGGACCATTATTACTTGTTCTTGTTTGAGGTCTCTTGGACCGAGTTCTATGCGGATTGGGATGCCTTTAAGTTCCCATTGGTGGAATTTCCAGCCTGGAGTGTACTCGTTACGGTCATCTAAGATTACGCTGACTCCTTTGGTTCTAAGGGTCGCCGCGATTTCTTTAGTTTTTGCTGCAATGGCTTCGGCTTCTTGGCCCTTGAACGGGATTGGAACGATGACAACTTGTGTTGGCGCAACTTTTGGCGGCATAATCAAGCCCTTGTCGTCGCCGTGAACCATGACCATCGCTCCGATAAGCCGGGTGGTGATGCCCCAACTTGTCTGCCACACAAAATGGTCCTGTTTGTCTTCACCGATAAATTTGACATCGAACACTTTTGCAAAGTGCTGTCCGAGGTTATGGCTGGTTCCCATCTGCAACGCCTTACCATCCGGCATGATGGATTCAAGAGCGGTGGTATAGAGGGCGCCTGCAAACTTTTCACTATCACTCTTGGTGCCTGTGACTACAGGGATAGCTAAGTAATTTTCAACGATGTCTTTGTACATATTTAAGCGCGTACATTACTTCTGCCTCTGCTTCCTCTGCGGTTGCATGTGCAGTGTGGCCTTCCTGCCAGAGAAACTCACGTGTCCGCAAAAACAGCTTCGTGGCCTTGGTTTCCCAGCGTACGATGTTGCACCACTGGTTAATTTTAAGCGGTAAATCTCGCCAGCTACGTATCCACTTGCTAAACGTGGCGTACATGATGGTTTCGCTGGTTGGGCGAACCGCCAATTTTTCTTCAAGGGGGGTGTCTCCACCTTGTGTAATCCATGCCACTTCTGGAGTGAACCCTTCAAAGTGTTCGGCTTCTTTTTTTAGGAATGCTTCTGGGATAAACATGGGAAAATACGTGTTTCGATGTCCTGTGGCTTTGATTTTTTGGTTTACTGCATTTCCTGAATTTTTTCCCAAACTGCGTAGGCGTCTGGGCGAATAATCATGCAACCTTTAACTGGCGCGTAATCTGCAATTCAGCTTTTAAAACTACTTCAACATACCATTCAGTGAAGTCTTGGTTTTTCTTAACGGTTACTCCAGTATCTGACATGAGGAATCTCTTCTTTCGAGTTTTACTCCTACAGAATATAAAACCATAACGGGAACAATTCAACCAAAACAACTGTTAACAAAGTCGTTAGATCAAAATGCCTTAAAATCGAAAAAACCTAAAATTCTATTTCCAATAAACTGACCAAAAATTAAGAAAAGAAAAAATTATTTTCTGAAGAGTCCCTTCTTTTCAGGGTAGTCTTTGCATTCGTAGATTCGCAGTTGTCTTTGAGGTTCGATGCGGCATCGTTTGCGTGCGTTTTTGCGTCTTATAAGTGGGGCAAGTTGAAAGAAGGGGCATTTGGAGCAGAGTGTACTCATTTTGCAGTCTCCTATCGTGTCATCATTCTTCTGAACACTGGCAGTGCAATTGCAATCATGACTATGCCGAACACTATGAGTATTATGAGTTCCGTTGATATCTGAGATATGCCTGCGCCGAGCACCATGACTTTTCGTAGAGCATCCGAAGCATATGTTAGTGGTAGCACTTTGCTAATGTCCTGCATGTACCATGGCATCTGTTGTATGGGGAAGAACACTCCGCTGAGGAACATCATTGGAAACATCAGTGTCATCATGAGCATCTGTGCGGTTTCTTGGTCTTTTGTGAATGACGTTATGACTATGCCTAAGCCGACGAAGCTAAACACGCCCAGCAACAGCAGCGCAAACACTAGCAGTATGCTTCCTTGTATGGCGACTCCGAATATGCCGATAGCCAACGCCAAGATTATGACACCTTGGATTAAGCCTCTGCCAGTTTGAGCCATAGTTTTACCCAGCAGAATCGACAGCCTGATTTACTGGTGCAACCATCATGCCGTCCATTGTGCCAATTTCTTTCTCCTGCGAAATTGCGACTGGTAAGTCCTGTCATGACACTCATCATTACGGTCATAGCCATTATGCCTGGCGCAATGAAGTCAAAGTAGCTTGGGTGACCTGAAACTACACCTTGAGTTTGAACATTGAAGGGTTGTAACGACTGCAAGTGGGTTTGTTGCATTCAATGGCTGAACATTTTGCATGTGCTAACTGTTGACCCATTGCGTTGAATACACCTGTTAATGCAGCCTTGAATTGTTGCGGATATTTGCGGGTTAGATTCGTCACTGACTATGATTAGTGTGCCTTGTTGCCCAGTCATGCATGCTTTGGGAGAAGTTGCTGGGTATCACTATGCCGCCTTCAAGTTCGCCTCTCTGCACCATATCCTTGAGGTCTGCTGTGCTGGACACGTTGGTTATTATGAGCATGTGGGTTTGATTGTTGATTGCTTGCAAACCTAGGATGAAAGCCTTGACTTGGACATAAATGCGCCGTTGAAGCCTGAGTCCTCGTTGACTATGCCAACTTGCAAGTCACTGATTGTGCCGTTGGATGGATAAATGAAACCAACCATAACCATCATGAACAATGGCATAACGATTAAAAGCACTAAGCCAAGCCTGTTTCGGAACAGTTCAGTTAAGTCTTTTTTAGCGATTCTAAAGCTATGTTGAAGAATAGTTTTTGCAGTCATTTCTATCACCTTACCCTCCTTGGTGCTCCACCAAAACGCCTTTGGACCATGCTCCATACGTGATTTTCTGGTCTGCACTATCTCTAACTTCATGTCCAGTAATGTGCAGGAATACGTCTTCAAGTGTGGGCTGCAGGTTTGCCATGGAAGTGATTTTTCCGTTTTTGGTTCTGACAGTATCAATTATGTTGTCGAAAGCTTCTTCGCCGTGAACGATAAGATGTAGACTTGTCGAGTTTTCTTGGGTTACTGCATCTGCGCATTTGAGCGCTTTTATTGAGGCTACTAAATCGGGTGTTAGGTTTGCGATTTCAAGTTTTATAATCATGGTGTCTCCTCCTGAAATTATCTTTTTAAGATTAGTTGAAGTGTCAAGAGCTATGATTTTTCCATGGTCAACAATGGCTATGCGGTCACATAGCAAGTCAGCATCAACCATCATGTGAGTGGTTATGATTACTGTGGTTCCGTTTTCCTGGTTGAGTTTCTTTATGAAATCCCTGATTTCAACTGATGACTGGGGATCTAAACCTAATGTGGGTTCATCAAGAAACAGCACTTGAGGCATGTTAAGCAAGGCGCGAACAACGTTCATTCTTTGGCGCATGCCAGTTGAAAACGTGCCGACTTGAGCGTTCTTCCATTTTGTTAGTTGAACCAGTTCAAGTAATTCATCGATTCTTTTGTTTAATGTGTCTTTTGGGATGTTGAAGAGGCTGCCGAAAAACCAGAGGTTTTCTTTGGCGGTTAAACGATTGTAAATAATCATTTTTTCAGAAACTATGCCGATTAGTTTGCGTACTTCCGTGTCGTTTTTTACTATGTCGTAGCCGCCGATGGTGGCTGTTCCTTTTGTTGGTCTTGATAGTGTGGAGAGCATGCGCAGGGTTGTGCTTTTGCCTGCTCCGTTTGGACCTAGTAACCCGAAGATTTCGCCTTTTTTAACATCGAATGATATGTCATCTACGGCTGTGAACTTGTTGAACATCTTTGTGAGGTTCTTGACTTCGATTATGGATTCATTTGCCATTTTGTATTACCACATTAATTGCAATATTATTCAGTGCAATATATTGCGGTAAAATATAAGTATTACCCATATACAATATAGATTTGAAACACAATGGCATCAGAAAATGAAGAAAAGACAACAGCAAACTGGATGAAAGAAGCCCAGAAAGGCTACATACGCATGGGAGTCCTCATCCTTCTCAACAAGAAACCATCCCATGGCTACGAAATCATGAAAGAAATCAACAACCGAACCAAAGGCTTCTGGCAACCCACACGCAGGCGGCGTCTATCCAATTCTTACGCGACCTAGAAAAATCAGGATACATCAAAGGCCAATGGGAAACCCAGAAAAACCGAAGACTAAAAGTTTACAAAATCACCGAATCAGGAGAACTTATTCTCAGACGAGCCATCGTTAAAGCAAACAGAAATTTTCAACAACATTGGCAGTCTTTTCCGCGAATTCGCCAGAGATGTCCTTAACATTGAAGCAGCCAACGAATCTATGCCAGATATGCCTTCTCCTTTTACGCCTTTCCTTGAAGAAAAACCAGACAGCGAAGAAAACCTCAAACATCTTGAGCATCAAGCGAAAACACATTTACGAAACAGTCAAAATGATGCAGGAAAAACTAAAACAGATTGACAAAAGAATTAGAGAAATAAAAAAGAAAACAAACTAGATACTGATTCGAAAACATCAGCTCCTAGAATTCAAACTGCAGAGCAAAGAATTTCGAGTAAACTGCTTGTCAATTAGTGTAAAGAATTAAATGCTTGACTGAATATTTCTAATAAGAAGTGAATCCTAATGTTCCGCGTTAGAGTTAACAAAATTGAATCAAATCGCGATTTAGACGGTAACCTTGGAAAAAGAATTGAGCTTCTTGAAGAACGAGAAGTTAACCCCTACGTTGTAAGACCACAATCAGATGAAGCCAAAATGGCACAGGACATCATGCAAGCACTTCAGCAGCAAATGCCTTTTCTGCCGCAAAGAACACAGCTTGCAACGCCAAAAATAATTCTGTTCTTAACTGAGCAAGAATACGACAATTTCGGCATAACCTTTGATGTAAACCAAGTTTACGAAGTTATGCTTGAAAATCAAGCAATTCGTTTTAGGAAAGTTTGAGAATTTCTTTTCTCATTTGCTCTAAGCGCTGAATGCTTAGGATGAAAAGACAAAACAAACATCATGCTTCTCAACTGCTGACTTATTTCTTCCAAATCTGACATTTTTCCTTCATCACAATATAGCGGAATAGGTTCATCTCCATCATTTTCTTCATAGTAAACATAAATCGGTGAAGCATGCCTCTATCCAATTTCACCATTTCAAAATCCAAATTCAAACGTTTAGCCGTTTCCTTCGCTGCAGTTCTAACTGAATCCAACCGTTTCCTAATCGGAACACCAGTTGACGCATAAACCATCAGTTTTCCACAATTTTCCTTGAACATGATATATCACCAAACATTCATTCGGTCGAAAATCTCTTTTAAAACAAACTCATCAAACGACTTTTTCAAACAGCGGAGGGGTGAGTGAAAGTGAACCATAGATGCAAGGGTTGTTGTTGTGCAAGGGCAACCACAACGGCTTAAATCCTTAAGAAAAACCCTTTTCTGTATTGAGGTGAAAAAAAATGGCGATTGGCGAAAAACTTATGGGAAGGCAAAGGCAAAAGTGGAGCAAGTTTCATAAAATCAATTGGAATGGAAGGCGTAACTTCAATCTATACTTGGACAGCTCAAATGAAAGGCATGGGGAAAGCTAAAGGGCGTAGACTGCAACCTAAACGTGACAGGCATGAGTATGACTCCTCCAAAAGGCATAGCTACATCGATAGATCAAGGAATGCTTATGACTATGACTGGAGATATGGGCATAGTGAAAGGGTATAGCTTGATGAAGATGGTGCCGGGCAAGAACCCAACAAGTGTAGGCTTATGGACTTTCATGACAATGTCAGAAAAACTAGGCTGGCTCAACGACACAATTGCTCTGGTCACTTTTGAAGCAACCGACCCAATGTGGATGGAACTGAACATTACAATCTGGGAATGGAAGTAGATTAGGTCTGATTTTTATGCAAGAACATGAAACATTGGCAGATGCCTGAATGGTGGTGCCGAAACGAAAGACCCGCCAACGACAACGTTTACTTTGAGAACATGTGCCGAGTGATTTTTCAAGCAGGCTTAAACTGGCAAGTAATCGACGATAAATGGGCAACTACGAAGAAAGCTTTTGCAAATTTCAACATCAAAGAAGTTGCATGCTTCACAGACGTCAGATGTTCAACGGCTCCTAAAAGACCCTGGAATTGTCCGAAATAAAGGCAAAATTCAAGCCATTATACAAAATGCACAAAACTTCGTAGCTATAGAAAAACGCTACGGTTCATTCCAAAAATACCTCGATAGCCTAGACAAATCAAACAACTATGCAAACGCAACCAAAGATTTAGTCAACAAATTCAAGTGGTTAGGTCCACCTTCAGCAAGCCTTTTCTTGTACACCGTGGGAGAAAAAATCGAGCCATGGTAAATAACACCTTTTTCTTTTTTGTTAAAATTATATTTTTAAATCTCATCTTCTCTTTAAATTCGAAGAATGTGTATGAAAATCAGAGCACACTTATTGGTTTCTGGGCGAGTTCAAGGCGTTTTCTTTAGACAAAGCATCCTGATTGAGGCACAAAACTTAGATGTTTACGGTTGGGTGCGAAATCTAATGGATGGGCGGGTAGAAGCAGTTTTTGAAGGAGAAGAACACTCGGTGAAAACACTTGTTAACTTTTGCCGTCAGGGTCCACCTGCTGCAAGAGTGGATAATCTGTACGTAAGCTATGAACCCTTTAAAGGTGAATTTTCGAATTTTACTGCGCTTTAATTTCTATGCTTTTTTCTTTGGCACCCTAAAATGTGAATCTTTTCCAGCGCTAATGTATTCGCCGCCCATACCACGTACTGCAGAAGCAATTTTTGCAAAGTTTTCTGAACCCAAAAACTGTTTAGGCTTTATTATGATGTAGTCTCCTTTTTCTTCGAAGCTTAGTCGAGCTTCGAGTTCTTCTGGGAAGGACATGCGGATGTCATCGAGGGATCTCTGTTTTGATGTTTCACGCGCCGCTGGTGATACAGAAGTTGCTGGTGCTGGGGTGTGGGACAGTGGGCTGAGTAATTTGACCTACAGCAAGAGACTTCAAAGATGCCGAAACAGAACGAAGTTCTTCTGAAATTTTGTTTATTGAAACAGAATTTCGTCAACTTTTTCCAACAGCTGATTCAGTTTTTCCTTGTCAGTGCTCACGAAAGCTCCCTCTTAAACTCCTAAATAATCCCAGAAGCTTATTAATTGTTTGCAAACAAGCCATAGTGAAAAACTTCATGATTGAAATTGATGGAAGCCAAAAAAGCGGAAGCGGCACAATCTTGCGCCTATCAGTAGCCATAGCAGCCATCACCAAACAACCACTTCATATAACCAATATAAGGCAAAATCGACCGCGACCAGGCTTAAAACCTCAACATCTTGAAGCCGTGTTGACTGCAGGTAAACTTTGCAACGCCAAAATCAAAGGCGCAACACTTGGCTCAAAAGAACTTTGGTTTACTCCACAAGAAATAGAAGGCGGCAATATTGAAGCTTTAATCGAAACAGCAGGAAGCATCCCAATGCTACTACTGGCAACTTTGCCGATTTGTTTGTTCGCTGAAAACCCTGTGCGTTTGCATGTGGCTAAGGGTGGAACAGACACCACTCATGCACCAACGATCAATTATCTGCGATATGTTTTCCTTCCAACGCTAAAACAAATGGGCGTTGAAGCTGAAATTACTGTACAAAAATATGGATATTACCCAAAAGGAATGGGTGAAGCAACTATGACAGTTAAGCCAAATCACCACTTGAGACCCATAAGCAATGAATACTTTTGGTAAACTAACGAGCATAAAGGGCATTTCTGTCTGCACTTTTCTGGCTGATAGACAAGTGGCTGAACGCCAAGCAAAAGCAGCAAAAATGTGTCTCTCACAGAATAATTTCAAGTCTGATATTGAAGTTGTAAACGACCAGTCGAACCCCATTCAAAAAGGAAGTTCAATCGTTATGTGGGCTGATAACCGATACAGGAATAATCATTGGCGCTGACGCCATTGGGGAACTCAGAAAAATGAGCGAAGCGGTCGGAAAAGAAGCTGCACAAAGACTTATCGCTGATCTCTCTGTTAAGCCAACGGTGGATATTTTCCTCGCAGATATGCTAATCCCTTACATGGCGTTGACAGAGGGCAAATCGTCTTTTCTGGTAAGAACAATTTCCGAGCACATTGAATCTAACATTTGGCTAATGGAAAAAATGTTAAACGTTAAATTCACAATCGAAAAAGTAAACAACCTCTACCGAATAGAAAAAAGCTGAATACTATGCCAAGACCCTCTGTTTGTATCAAAGTTCCTAAAAGACAAGGCGAAAAAACCATCATATTAGTTACAAAACTTGGACTTGCCGATAAATCGCTGGTTATTCAACGAGAAGAAGAAAACCTTTGTATTCCCATTGGTCAGGGAACCAAAAGGCATCGAATTAACAACTTTGAAAAGTCAGATAACTAAATTTACAATTTACACAGCTGTTTTCAGCGAAAAACAGCTTCCGCCAGAAACTCTAACCCAAGCTCTCCAAGACAAGCTGCCTGCTGATTTACTTGCAAGCGTTCCACAAGCCTTCGATATCATCGGCGACATAGTCGTAATCGACATCCCACCCCAACTCAAATCCTACCAAAACACGATCGGCGAAGCAATCCTGCAAACGCAAAAAAACGTCAAAACTGTCCTCGCCAAAGCAAGTGATATTAGCGGTGTCTTTCGCGTTCGTGATTATGACTTAATCGCTGGAGAAAACAAAACCCAAACAATCCACCGCGAATTTGGCTGCCAATACCATGTTGATATTGCTAAAGCATACTTTTCTCCTCGACTCTCACATGAGCATAAGCGTGTAGCATCGCTTGTGCAAGAAGGCGAAACGGTTGTGGATTTGTTTGCTGGAGTTGGACCATTTTCAGTTTTGATTGGCAAAAGAAATCCCAACGCAAAAGTCTACGCTGTTGACCTTAACCCTGATGCGGTTGAGTTGCTAAAAATAAATGTGAGGGTTAACAAGGTTGAAAACCATGTTTTCCCCATATTGGCAGATGCAAGGGAAATCGCTGCAACTAAGCTCAAAGGCTCTGCAGATCGAGTGATTATGAATCTACCTGAAACTGCCATCGACTTTGTCGATGCCGCATGCAACGCAATAAATCCTCAAGGTGGAGTAGTGCATTTCTACGGTTTTGTCCGTTCACCTGTCACTATCGAGGATCTTAAGCAGCAGTTTCTTGAAATTGGTTGGAGAAGTATGGACGAAAAGTTGAGGCTTTTTCATATGCAAAGAGCATTCGCGAGACTGCACCATTTGAGTCTCAGGTTGTGTTAGACGCCAAAATCGTTTAGCTTTCAACTCTTAGTGTGATTTTGACTTTCTGTTTAGGATCTTGGAGTTTTTCTACAAACTCTCTTGGTAAATCATTTGAGGATTTATCAGCGCAAATCGCCAACGTTCTGCTGCAGATATAATCACTTTTCCTAATTACTATGTCAGTTGGATGACATAAACAAAGCTTAGGAGAACCAAATGCTTTGATTTCTTCTCTGAGATCGCCTGCTTCTAAAGTTATTGTCACCTTAGCGTTTGGCTTCCGCAGTTCCTCCTTGAATTGGACACTTAAATCTGCCACAGATTTGTCAGCTGCCATAGCAACTATGCAATCGCCCTTCGTTGAAACATGAATATCCTTAGTGAACATCAGTGTTGTGGGATGGATAGCTTGAATATTCGCATGTCCAAGCGCCCAGAATGCGTCTGTTGTTTTCTTGGGTTTCAAAATTACTCGTTAACCTCAATCGAATCCACTTTTCCATCCCCATCCAAATCAAAACCGTGAATGGCTACAGCAAAAGTATCTTCTCCCTTGTATTTTTCGAGGGTTTTCTTCCAGAAATTAGTTAGCGCCAAAACACACGCTTTGGTTCCAACTGCTTTGTTGCCAGCTAAAATTACGATTCGTTTGGTGGGATCCCATGGATTCACAATTTTAGCCACAACGCCCGAAACATCTGAAGTGTAAACTTGAAGGGTCTTCTTTGAAGATAAACCGCCTAGCAAAAAACCTTGACCTGAAGATTGCATTATGAATTTTATGGGTAAATAATCATTAACTTCCTGAGTTAACAGGTTTGTTCCCGGTCCACCGACGAGGATGAGATTATTTTTTTCTTCCTTCTCCACCTTCACATCGACGTCCAACTTCACGGCAAACTCTGTTGGCATCTTAGCGAATTGCCCCAGAAAAAGCGCTAAATGGGCTGCATAATGGCCGTCTCTGGCGCTGGTTTTGAAGGGTCCATGTGGTTGCGGGCTGCCGACGACTATTTTTCCATCGAAAGTGCCGTTGTGTATGAATTCTTTGAAAAACTTCTGAAGTGGCTCATCGAGGCTTAGGGTGCACAGGTTCTGGATTGGCTTGTATCCTTGGGGAAATTCGATTCCGAAAGCTGGAGAGATTGTTTTGTAATATTTTGCTGTGGCGCCCTTCTTTTTTTCTTCGCGCACAACTGCGATTGCTCCGGCTTTGGCAAGTTTTCTTATGTGGTAGTAGATTTTTTGTTCGTGCATGCCGAGTTGTTTGGCGATTTCGAGGGGGTACATTTCTTTTGTTGATAGGATGGTGAGGATTTTCCAGCTGAGGCTGCCGAGTATCATTTTTAGTTTTTGGGAGTCGGCGAGGATGCTGATTTCTTTGGCTTCTTGGATATTGTCGTGGTCTTGGAGGAGTAGTTTTTTTTGCATGTTGACCTTAGGGAGTAAGCCAAAGGTACTATAAAAAATTTATTTATAGTGGTTCAAAATCTTTAGCCTAAACTTGCAGTTATATTTCACTTAAATAGCAATTTAGAAGATAACCGCTAAAAAATTTGTTTTAGCGGTCACACTCTATTATTAAAAATACATATAAACAAAGCTACTACCATCCATACCTATCCTAACAATTATCCATTGAAGGCAACAAAAACATGTGCGGAATATTCGGTTGTGTTCTAAAAGAAGGAAATGCTGCACCCCTAATACACTCATCCCTTAAACGACTCGAGTACCGAGGATACGACTCCGTAGGCATAGCAACAATCTCTGACGGAACACTCTTTATAAAAAAAGACTCAGGAAAAATCGACGAAGTACACAAAATCGTAAACCTCGACGACATGCCCGGCAGCATAGGCATCGGCCATACACGTTGGGCAACCCATGGCGCACCCTTAAAAATTAACTCTCACCCCCACATCGACTGCAACGGCGAAATAGCCGTAGTTCACAACGGTATCATTGAAAACTTTATGGAACTAAGATCTGAACTTCAAAACCTCGGTCACACTTTTGTTTCAAAAACAGATACCGAAGTAATGCCACACTTAATCGAAGAAACCCTAAAACAAAACCCCGACCTAAGTTTCCAACAAGCTGTGCTAACTAGTCTCAAACGTATCGAAGGTTCCTACGCCTTCGCCATAATCTCAACTCGAGAACCTGACAAGATAATTTGCGCTCGAAACGAGAGCCCCTTGGTTTTAGGAATCAACGGCAAAGGTGTATTTTGCGCCTCCGATATTCCAGCATTTCTAGAAGTTACCAACAAAGCCGTTTTGATAAACAACGGTGAACTAGTTATCTTGACCACAGGCGGCTATGAAATCCGAAAAATCTCCGATAACAGTCCTGTTACTCGCGAACCCATAACGGTAGAATGGACCGCCGAGATGGCAGTAAAGCAGGGTTATCCTCACTTTATGATTAAAGAAATTCATGAGCAACCAGAAACTCTACGCAACACCCTTCGTATTCAAGATCACTATCTGGATTTGCTATCTACCTTCCTTGACCGCGCAAACGAAGTGTTTTTGGTTGCCTGTGGAACAAGCTACCACGCTTGCTTGGCGGCTTCATACATGTTCTCTAAACTGGCGTTTCTGCCCACTTATCCAGTTTATGCTTCGGAGTTTCTTGAGCAATGCGGTAAATCAGTCAACATAGACAGCACCCTCTTAGCTGTTAGTCAATCAGGAGAAACCGCCGACACAATCTCCGCAGTTACCTGTGCACAACAGCGCGCAGCAACCGTGCTAAGCTTAACTAACGTCATTGGCTCCACTATGACGCGTATTTCCCGAGTCTACATTGGCACGCAGGCAGGTCCAGAAATCGGTGTTGCAGCCACCAAGACTTTTACGTCTCAGCTTTCGGTTTTAGCTCAACTTGCCCTTAAACTCGTCTAAGAAACGGGGCAAAATCTCTCAGGATGAAATTGACCGCCTTGAAGAGAACCTTAAAAAGATGCCTGAAGACGTCGAAACTATCGTTCGGACGCAGGAAGAAAAGATTAAGCAAATTGCCAAGAAATACGTAGATTCTAAAGTGTTCTTCTTCTTAGGCAGAGGAATAAGCACAGCAACCGCATTTGAAGGCAGACTAAAACTCATGGAAATCGCATACATTCCATCCATCGCGTTTCCAGCAGGAGAAAGCAAACACGGACCCATCAGCCTAATCGAAGAAGGCTTTCCAGTTGTATTCATATGCCCAAGAGATGACACCCATAAAACCGTAATCGGCAACATCATGGAGATGAAAGCCCGCGGCGCCCACATAATCGCAGTCATCGAGGAAGGCGACGCAGAAATCAAATCCTTAGCTGACGACTACGTAGAAGTGCCCAAAGGCATACCAAGTATACTCTCGCCAATCCCGTTTGCAGTGCCGCTACAATTGCTGGCTTATTATGTGGCTTTGGAGAAAGGATTCAACCCGGACATGCCACGGAACTTAGCGAAGTCGGTTACGGTAAAGTAACCACTTCTTTTAGCCGAACCATTTTTCCAGAGAAACCTTTCCCTTCTGCTTCTTGCTTCCCGCAGTCATACGTTCCAGAGATTTTTTGATACGTTCCTCGCCAAATTCTTTTTCTCGGGACATAAAATTGATTAAGCCTTCTTCGTTGGGTTCTTTCCATTCTATTTTGTAGATGTCCGTGACTTTTGGATGCAAGAAGATTTGCTGTATTTCTTCTATTTTGTCAGCGAAAGTTATGTTTTCTATATGTGGCACAGCGCTCTTCAAATTGCCGTATTGCTTTATAAGTTTCAAGGCGGTTTTTGGGCCTATTCCTTTTACACCATCAGGGTTAAAATCAGTGCCAATCAAGATACCAACATCAATTAGCTGATCACGTGTCAAACCACATTCACGAAGAGTTTTAGGTAACTCAACAACTTCAGGCACCACTTCAATCATAACTTTTCCTCTTCTCCTTCTCCCCGATATAGTCACATTTCTAAGTAGCTTACATGCCCCAAAAAGGAGACTATCGTAGTCTTGGCTTGCACAGTAGTCCGCGTCGCCTTTTTTATTCATGTGCGCCGCTTGAGCTTCGCCTTCGCCTGGAGCCTGCACCCATGGCAAACCCATAAGCTCTAACAGTTTTTGACTATCTTCTAACATGTAATCTTTCATACTGGTCGATGCCTGAGCGTACATGAACATTTTTCCTGTGTCACCTTTTTCTGCGGCTTTGGCGTAGCGTTGCGACAGCTTCAACTTTAACTTGTTTACGCCTCTCGATTTCTGTTGCCTTCAAAGCAGGTGATTCGCCGTCAAAAACGTAGATTGGCTTTATCCCCATTTCGATAAGGTTGCTTGTGCGATAGAAGAGTCCGCTTAAGTGGCTTGTGATTTTTCCTGAGCTGTCTTTGAGGGGTGTGCCATCGGGTTGGCGGATTATACTGAGAAATTGGTAGATGGCGTTGAAGGCATCTATGGCTATGACTTTGCCGCCGAGGTCTTCAAGTTTAACAGGGGTTTTTGGTATGAGATCTTTGAAGTTTACGCCCAAAACGATTCCACAAAATAAGATAGGCAAATGGCTTTCTTAAGAGGTTTGCGAATCACTAAAAAAACAATAAGAAGAGTCAAAATATCAAAAAGATCCAAATTGTTTTTCACTGCAGTTAACGGATTTTTCGAGCATAGCAAATATAAGGAACCCTTACAATATGAACGGCAAAGAAGTGTTTGTTATGTCAGAAAAGTTGGCTTTAGTCACATGCACAAGCTGCGGAAAACCAATCCCGCCAGGCAGCGAATCAACAAAGTTTCTATGCCCAAACTGCGGAGAAATCCAGATTAAACGCGACGGAAAATGCCGCAAATTCGGCAGACTCTACAAATGCCCCAAATGTGGGTTCACCGGACCATAAGGCGCATTATAATGGGTAGTGTACTTGTAACCTACAAGGTTTTTCCAGAAGACATCCTTCCAAGCTTCGATGACCTTAAATTAAAAATCAAAGCCATCCTGCCCGAATTCGCATTTATCGAAGGGTACGGGGAAGAACCTGTGGCTTTTGGACTAGTTGCACTCCTTGTTCAAATTAAATATCCGGAGAATAAAACAGGTTTAGTTGATGAATTCGAAGAAAAGCTCGCCAAGATTCCAGGTGTAAGTCAAGCTCAGACATTTCAGATACGTCGAACAAGCCGCGATTAAGAGATCAGAATTAATCACACTTTAATTCTGCCATTAATACGTTATTGAGAGTATTTTGAGCTACGCTTTAAAGTTTATATAGGAATAACCGCTTTTTCAAACACACATCCCAAAAAAGCAGTCAGAATTATTTAGGAGAAATTTTACATGAGCGAAGTACAACTACGCGTTGGAGACGCACGACAAAGAGATGTTGGCAGAGGAATCGCCCGCATTGACCAGAGAACCATGCAGAAGCTTGGCATAAGTGCTGGAGACGTAATTGAAATTGTAAATAAACGCACTACAAGCGCCATTGCTTGGCCAGCGTACAGTGAAGACCAAAACCGCGATATCATCCGAATTGATGGTTTCACACGTAAAAACAGCGGCGTCGCCATAAACGAGTACGTGGTTATTCGCCCTGCAAAAGTAAAAACTGCTTTAGCAATAACACTTGCACCTGTGGACATGCGTCTCAACGTGGATGAGGACTTTACTAATTTCGTTAAAAATCGACTTATGGAACGTACATTAGTTGAAGGAGACACAACGCTTGTCATGATGCTTGGACACGCAATCCCATTCACCGTGTCAAAAACACGGCCCCATGGCATTATAAAAGTAACCGCCGAATCCCGACTAACCATTCTAAACGAGCCAGCACCAGAAGGCAAAGGCTTACCTCGAACAAACTACGAAGACATTGGAGGACTCCAAGAAGAAATCCAACGGGTCCGCGAAATGGTAGAGTTGCCTCTTCGCCACCCCGAACTGTTCCAACGCTTAGGCATTGAACCGCCCAAAGGCGTGCTACTTCATGGTCCACCAGGCTGCGGCAAAACCTTATTGGCACGCGCAGTAGCGAACGAGTCAGAAGCCAACTTCTACAGCATAAACGGACCAGAAATCATGAGTAAATTCTACGGAGAATCCGAAGCACGACTACGCGAGATTTTCCAGCAAGCCCAACAGAACGCTCCAAGCATAATCTTCGTTGACGAACTCGATGCGATCGCACCTAAACGTGAAGAAGTCACAGGTGAAGTAGAAAGACGAGTTGTCGCGCAGCTTCTTGCTTTGATGGATGGATTATCAGGCAGAGGAAACGTAATAGTCATCGGTGCAACAAACCGTCCAGGTGCACTCGACCCAGCTTTGCGCAGACCAGGACGATTTGACCGAGAAATAGAAATTGGTGTTCCAGACAAGAAAGGACGCTACGAAGTCCTCCAAATCCACACACGCGGCATGCCCTTGGCCGAAGATGTTGACCTTCAGAAGCTCTCAGCCATGACTCACGGATACACAGGCGCTGATTTATCCGCTTTAGGCAGAGAAACCGCAATGAAAGCACTTCGCAGATACCTACCGCAAATTAACCTTGAAGAAGAACGCATCCCACCAGCAGTACTGGAGAAAATGGAAGTTAAAATGGATGATTTCCTTGGAGCCTACAAAGAAGTAACACCTACAGCTATGCGTGAAGTCTACATTGAAGTCACAACAGTCCACTGGGACGATGCAGGGGGACTAGATGACGTAAAACAACATTTAATCGAAGCCGTCGAGTGGCCGATAAAGACCCCTGAAATATTCACCAAACTTGGAATCAGACCACCAAAAGGAATCTTACTATATGGTCCACCAGGCTGCGGCAAAACCCTTCTGGCACGCGCCGTTGCAACCGAGAGCGAAGCCAACTTCATATCCATCAAAGGACCCGAAGTATTCAGCAAATGGGTAGGTGAATCTGAGAAAGCCATCCGCGAAGTCTTCCGCAAAGCCCGCATGGCCGCACCTGCAGTAGTATTCCTAGACGAAATCGACTCCCTCACACCAAAACGCGGTACGGGAATGTCTGACAGTGGCGTTTCCGAACGAGTAATCAGTCAACTGCTAACTGAAATGGATGGGATAACAACTTTGCAAGACATTGTGGTTATCGCTGCTACCAACCGCCCTGACATGGTTGACTCGGCAGTACTTCGTCCTGGACGCTTTGACCGATTAATCTATGTACCTGAACCTGATGAGAAGAGCCGTTTACAAATCTTCAAAATCTACACTAAAGGTATGCCGATCAACAAAGATGTCGACTTAACCCAATTAACAACAGCGAGCAAGTACTATTCCGGTGCAGACATAGAATCTCTCTGCCGAGAAGCGGCAATGCATGCATTACGAAAGAACGTCAATTCAACTGAAGTCACGATGCATGATTTCCAGGAAGCACTAAAAGAGATGGGCCCATCGATTACGCCAGACATGGAAAAATGGTACAAGAGCTTCATGCAGCAAATCCGACAAGTACAAAAGCCAGGAACTCCAGTTGCATAGGAAGGACCATTTATGCCGCAGATTAAAACATGGAAAACACGCCCAGCCTACTTCTATCTCTTGGAAGTCCTAACAAAAAAAGGAGACCTCACCGACGATGACCTCTTCGACCAACTAAAGAACGAATACGAAGATCTAGGCTTCAAAGATTTCAACGACCTGCTGCTAAAACTCGAGGTAAGCGGCAAAATCCGCAGTTCCTCAATGTCACGCGGCAAACGCCGAATCGAGCTTGTTCACCTACACTAGTTTCTTTCACATTTCCAACTTTAACCTTCGTTTTTAAAATAAAAGAGAAATAAAAGTGAGCAACTGTTAGGAAGATTTATTTTTTGGTGAATCAAGTGTTCTGGTTACAGGTAACATACTTTGGCGCACATTAAAGTAACGAAACGTGCAAGCAACATCGAATATGCCATACGCGACGTAATTGTTCACACTCAAGACCTAATAAAGAATGGAAAAAAAATCTATTATCTAAACATCGGCGACCCCGCTGCGTTCGATTTTAAAACGCCACAGTATGTTAAAGATGCACTTTGTAAAGCGATAGACTGTGATGATAATTACTATTCTCCTTCCGAGGGAAGAGTTGAGCTTCGGGAAGCAATCGTTCGCAAAGAAAAAAGAGTCAACGATATCGACATAACATCCAACAACGTGCTAATCACCGAGGGCATCTCAGAGGGAATCCAGATGATTCTTGCAGCCCTCGTCGAAAAAGGCGACGAAATCCTGTTCCCAGGACCAACCTATCCACCATACATCTCCTACACCAAATTCTTCGACGGCACCCCAGTAGCGTACGAAACAATAGAAGAAGAAGGCTGGGTACCAAACATCGATGATTTACGAAGCAAAATCTCGCCACAAACAAGGGCCATTGTGATAACTAACCCGAACAACCCAACGGGCTCAGTTTACAATGCAAAATGCATTAAGGAAATGCTCGACATCGCTGGGGAACACAATTTACCAGTGCTCTCAGACGAGATTTATGACCAGTTAACCTACGAGAAACCCTTTGTTAGCACCGCCCACTTGTCCAAAGATGTGCCAGTGGTGGGGTTAAATGGATTCTCAAAAGTTTATCAGATGACTGGTTGGCGCCTTGGCTACTTATACTTCAAGGGTGAAGGCAAGCAACTCGACGACCTAAAGTTGGGTGTTGAGAAGCAATGCCGAATCCGCCTATGCGCCAACACACCAGTGCAGATAGCAGGAGCAGCAGCACTTGATGGCTCCCAAGACTTCGTTAAAGGCATTGTGGATCGACTAAAAGAAAGACGCGACTACGCGTTTAAACGTCTAAATGAAATTGAAGGCATAACCACCACTAAACCTGAAGGCGCCTTCTACATTTTCCCCAAAATTAAGGACATCGGCAAACGATGGAAAAATGATATGGAATTCGTAATTGACCTGCTCAAACAAACAGGCGTCCTGATAGTGAATGGTTCAGGTTTTGACCCATACTATGGGAAAGACCATGCACGAATTGTTTTTCTGCCGCCAATGGAAGAACTAGAAGAAGCATTCAACTGCTTAGAGCAATTCATGAAAAAGACACCGAAGACAGAAAACCGAGGCCATGTAGGCCACGGCTAAAATAAATCTTAGATTTTTGTGCCGCTTTTTGGGTCTTCGATTACTTTCTGGAACTCAACCATCAACTTCTTTGTGATTGGTCCGGGTTTGCCATCTCCGATTGTACGTTTGTTGACTTCTCGGATGGGAACCATTTCCATGGCAGTTCCAGTGAAGAATGCTTCGTCCGCAGTGAAGAGCATGAAGGGTGTTAGGTTAGTGATGATGAGGTCTATGCCAAGTTTTCCACATAGTTCAGCAACGACGTCTGCTGTGATGCCTGCAAGAGCGCCTGTTGATGTTGGGGGTGTAAAGATTTCGCCGTCTTTTACGATGAAAATGTTTTCGCCTACGCCTTCCGCGATGCAACCACTCGCTTCCAAACAAATGGCTTCGTCCACACCATTTGCGTTAGCTTCAATCTTTGCCAATACACTGTTTAGATAGTTGAGAGATTTTATCTCGTGCGTTGTTGCATCCACAGGGTTTCTTCGAACCCAACTAAACATGGTTGTGATCCCTGTTTCTTTAGCGTTGCCTGCTTTGATGTTAATCGTGTCTGTGATGATTATGATTGTGGGGTTAGGGCATTTTCGTGGATCAAGTCCCAAGTCGCCGACACCTCTAGAGACAATTAAGCGGATGTAGGCGTCTTTCATTTTGTTCTTGCGTAGGGTTTCAACCACAGCTTTTATCATTTCTTCCTTGGTTAGGGGAATTTGAAGCATTATGGCATGTGCTGAACGATAGAGGCGGTCTACGTGTTCTTTTAGTTTGAAGACTACACCGTTGTACTCGCGGATCCCTTCGAAGACGCCATCGCCGTAGAGGAATCCGTGGTCGTAGACGGATATTTTAGCTTGTGATTTAGGATAAAATTCGCCATCCACGTAGACTTGTAGTTCATTGGTCATTTGTTTTCCACTTCTTGGATGACTGTTTCATATTGTCCAATTGTTTGATAAAGTTTACCCCAATGATACATACGATTCATTTACGGCGACTATATTAACCGTGAAACTGCGGACGCTTCGATAGGTACATCGGCAGCGGCAAAGGCTTGATGGGTTTGCCAGCGATTTTCTCCAACACCTTTGCAATCAGCTTTTCAGTAGTCATGTTTTGCTGTTGGCCTTTAAGTTCACGGTCACGTACCGAAAGCAAACCTGATTCAATCTCTTTATCGCCCACAACAATGATGTATGGTATCCATTCCTGTTCGGCTTCGCGGATTTTTTTCTGCAATGTTGCTGCTGAATCATCGATGTCCACACGGATGTTGTGCGATGAGATTTGGGTTGCAAGCTGCTCAAGTTTATCGAGGAATTTATCAGAAATCGGAATAAGCCGAATTTGAGTTGGTGAAAGCCATAATGGAAGCATAGGCGCTTTACCAGCCATTTGTTCACGATAAGCCTTCTCCAGCAATGCGTAAATGTCTCTTTCGATAGCGCCGCTTGGGCTGCAGTGAAGTATAAGCGGATACTGTTTCTCGCCCTTCTCGTCAACGAAGGTTATTTCATATCGTTTAGCGTTTTCCACATCAATCTGGTCAGTGCTAAGAGCTGCAGCTTTGTCTTGGTTATCAATGAAGTTGAGGTCCCATTTTAATGCGAAATAGAAGAACCGCTCATTCCAAACCTCAGCCAAAATGGGTTTGCCAAATGCACTTGCTAACTCGGTGATGAAGTCTTTGTGTTCAGCGTAGAAGTCTTTGGTGAAGCGCATAGCAATTTCGTAATCATCTTTTACCAAGCCAATATTACTTAAGACATCGATGCAGAGGTTAAAGCGGATCATGAATTCTTTTTTGGCTTGTTCGAGGTCAGTGCAGAATGCGTGGCAATCGGGCATGGTGAATGCACGTAAGCGTTTTAAGCCGACGACTTCGCCGCTTTTTTCTCGGCGGAAACTGTAGCGTGTCAGCTCATAAAGTTTAATGGGCATTTGCTTATAACTGAATTGGGCGTCATGCGCCATCAGGAATTGACCGAAACAAGCAGCGAATCTCAGGAAGAGTTCTTTATCTTCGGATTTGAGAACGTATTGGCGTGCTGGGAAACGGTTGAGGTAGCTTTTGAGGCTTGGGTGGTTAAAGTCGTACATTAAGGGTGTTTCGACTTCCATGCCGCCGTAAGCTGCCACTTTAGCTGTGACGTACTGTTCAAGGAGAGACTTTATCATGCGTCCTTTGGGGTACCAGCGGATGTTACCGGGGTCACTTCCGGGTTCATAGTCGGCGATTTCCAATCGCTTCATTAATGGCACGTGGGGAGGCATCACCGTGACTGCGCGTGTCTTTTTTATCTCGTATTGAGAGAATTTTTGCAGGTTTGTATGTCCTTTGAACTTGAATTCTTCAATAGGCACAAGTGAGCCGTCGATTTGGAGTATGTGCCAGTAAGATTTCATAGTGTCTTCGGCTTTTAGGGCTGCAGAGACAGGTTGTTCATCTTTTTTTGCTTCACAGGGAACAATTGTTTCTGCAGAAGCTGTGACCTGTGCTGGGGCATAGCTTCTAGCCTGTTCGGCTAAGGGGTGTCCTTTAATTGAGATAGTGAATTGTTTGTTCCAGCCAAATGGGGCACGGTAGGTTTCTATACCCTTTCTCTTTTGCGTAGGCTTCCATTTCCTTAATAATTGTCAGTGCTTGGCTTGGCTGGGAGAGGTTGCTGCTTAAGTGCGCAAATGGGTAGATGAGGATGCGATTAACTTTGAGTTTGCCCAAAAAAGCGCGCACGTCGTTGATGGCTTTTTGTGCCATAGCAGAGTTGTCGCCTTCTTCGACAGCAGTGAATAAAACGACGACTTCTTCAACGCGGTTCTCAACTTTCTCGGCTTCTTCAGCTATGTTGATTTCTTTTTCGACGGGTTTGAAAACTATAAAGTTAGAATGTAACTGCAAAATTCGCATAGAGATTGCCTCTTTTAACCGTAACGCCACTTGTCGAGGGTTTTGTCTTTCTTGGTTTTCTTCTTGTATTCTTTGTAGTGGTCTTTACAGAGGTAAGCACGTTTATCGGCGCTGCCAACGTTTAATCCGGCAGCTTTAACTTTGTCAGCTGACAATGAACGCTCTGCGACTTTGCCGCAAACGCTGCATTTTTCTCCTTTATCTATACGTCCCATAATCCACGCCTCGTCAAGTTTAACTACGTACATATGCCGTTATTGCTTAAGTTTCTTTTCATACAAAGCGTTGGCTCTTCGATAGATCTCTTCTTTTTTACCAAAATAAGTAGAACCAATCCCCTCAACAACACATGAGGCTGCGGCGGAACCGACGCTGGCGCACCAAAGGGATTCTTTTTGGCGAAGTATTCAGCTAAGAAGCTGCCGATGAAGACGTCTCCTGCGCCTGTTGGGTCAACCAGAACCTGTGAAGGACAAGCTTCAATGTTGTATTGGGCTCCTTCAACCGAGAGAACAGAGCCTTTTGCACCCAAGGTCACGATGACCGTTTCAACCCCGACATCATGAATTGCCTTTATTGCGGGTTTGAGTTCTGACTCACCAGTTAAAGCGAAGATTTCGTTTTGGAAGACTTGTAGATGTTGATTAGACTGAAGATTCGGTTGTCGACGTCGGCGTTTTCAGTAGACGTTTCCTTCTTCATCGAAGCTTCGAAGCAAACCCTGCGGGTCAAGCGACAAAATATCCGCACTTTGCTTGAGTTCGCTCCACTAATTCATAGGGGATTTCGTTGGCTATGGGTGCAAGATGAACTGCTTTTGCATGGAAATCCTTTGGGGACATCTTCAGGGCTTAGGGCTGGTCCTTTGCTCTTGAGCTTTAAAGTGCGTTCAGAGAGGTCTTTGCTGTAGGTTAGCTCAAAACAGGTTGTGGGTTCACCCGCATGTTTTGTGACGCCTGAAAGATCGATGCCTTCTTGGCCCAGCCACCACAAATATGCTTCTGGAAAGTTGCCGCCAACTTTAGAGATAACCGAAACAGTGGCATCCAAACGTTTTGCGGCAAAAGAAGTGTAGGTTGCTGCGCCACCTAAAATCATAAACGGGGCTGTTCTGCTTGGAAATTTGATGGTGTCGATTGAGAAGTGACCAACCACTGCTATGTCAGAGTTTTGAACAGCCATGTTTCTTATCCACTTTGAAATATTAAATCAAGTAATATATAGGATTAGCCTAATGCCAAAAACAAATACTCAATCGGAAGATATCAATTTGTGTTTTTAGGCGATAAAGTTTTAATAACTTTAAGATGTCAAGGAGGTTTGGCTATGGCATTAGCCGTGGCAAAAGCCAAAACCGCAGCCGAATGGATGCTGATAATGCCTACCTACAAACATGGAAGGTAAGCATTTGAAGTGGATTGAGTTTGCTCTCTTGGCAGTAGGCGCAGTTGTTGGAGCTTTTCTACGTTACAAACTCGTCGAGTCTCCAGTGGCGGTTTATGGGTTGCCCGTCAACGTTTTGGCAGTTAACGTAATTGGCAGTTTCATCTTGGGCTTGTTCTCAATTATGTCAGTTGGGTTAAATTTGGATCCTCAGTACACTTTGCTTGTGGCGGTTGGGTTCTGCGGTTCCTTCACCACCATGTCTTCCTTCGCCTTGGAAACCAGCAACCTGTCCGACAGCAACCGTTTTAGCCTGCTGGCACTAAACATTCTAGCAAACGTGGGCTTGTCGCTTGGAGCGATGTTTGGCGGCAGATTGCTTGGCGACGAAATCATGGCGAGGTTTGTGCGTTGAGACAAAAAATGTGGAATTTAACCATCAGAATTAAAAAGAACGATGAAGTCGGCGGCAAACGGCTGCAAACACTCATTATGGATTGCCTCGTGAAAGCGCACATTGAAGGCGCCACTGTTTGGACAGGTGTTAATGGGTTTGGCAAACGCGGAAAATCAACATTGCACCTTGAAGGTGTACAGGTAAATATGCCATTGATTATCGAAGTTGTTGATACTCAAGAAAAGCTTGAACCACTATTGCCCGATCTGAAGTTGATTGTGGGCGACAATGGCTTAGTAACCATACAAGAAACATATGTCATCTAATATTTTGGAAACAAACAATATACCTACTTTTCAATAGGTTTCAGCATAGTTTAGATATTGGCCCCAAATATTGGGGAACGCACAAAATTTATCTCCTTTTTGCTTATATACCCTTTATTCCATAGCATAATTGTGACTGTCCTAAAGCCTGAATCCAAAGCTAACAATCCAGACGTTACAGTGATTGGAGGCGGACCAGTCGGTTCATACGCTGCTCAACACTTAGCCAAAAAAGGTGTAAGAGTCACCGTTTTTGAAGAACACCCCCAAATTGGGGTTCCCTCGCATTGCGCTGGGCACATCAGCATAAGAAGTCTGAGAAGTATAGGTCTTTATCCACTTCCAGAAGGCATTGTTTCAAG
>CAWJGR010000018.1:0-20370 GCA_963842545.1 Candidatus Bathyarchaeota archaeon | reverse complement strand
AGCAAACTTCAGTCCAGTCGCCGATTGAGTCCAAGTTCATGCTGCTTGCCAACCTTAATCTGCAATTTCAACGCGTAAGGACATTTTACGTACTTTACTGGCAATTTCCTTTAGTGCTTTAAGGTCAAAGGGCAGCTGTGCGCCACGTTTCCTCTTGAGAATTACTCGTGTTTCAGTGGTTCCGTCTGGAAGCCAGATAGTGTTGATGGTTAAGATGCTGAAGGGTACAAAGAGGTCTTCGAGGAATTTGCGGTCGTCAACACCATATTCGAGTACGCGGACGTTTTTGCCTGTTTCGTCACCGAGGGTTTTGACGATTTTGCCGCCGTAACCCAAAAGTTTAGGGACATCTCCATGTCCAACGAGGATGGCTAAGGTTTTTTCAACCTCAACTGCCTTGTAGAAGCAGACGTTTTGCAGGGATGGATACTTCTCTTCTAGGGAGAGCAGTATACGGGCGATTTTCAGGTCTATGTCGCTGATTTCGCCAGCTTTGACTTTGGCTGAACATTTTTGGCATAGTATGCCGCTTTTTAAGCAGAAACTGCATAGTTCTGTTTTCATTTGTAGTGTCTGTTTTCCTGCAAAGAAGGAGTTTAGCTTAATGCGTGATTTATCTTATCAGTGTTATTTCTATTGTGCTTACGTTGGTTGCCGTGTTGCCGTCTTCTTGATCTTGTGGTAGGAATCTGTCTGTTCCGATGCTGATGCTTTTGATTTTTGCATCTGGCAGGAATCTGTGTCTAACAACTTCGGCGACGTCGATTGCTCGGCTGATGGATCTTCCGCGTGCTTTTATGCTGACTTCTTTTGCTCCGCCGTGGAAGAATGTGATGCATGCGAGGACATAGTTCATTATTGGTTTTTTGCCGATTAAGACTGCGCTGGCGTTTTCTGTCACGGTCCGCTTCACTCCTAGTTTACTTTTAAGTGGCTTGACTTAAGCTTTTTTTCAAAATAAATACGTTGTGGTGATTACTTTGTGTTCTTGCTGAAGCAAAATTCCCGTTTTATGTAAGTAATGGTCAATTTTTGTAACCTATTATGTAGTTAACTGAAAAAACATTAATGACCTCAATTAGCATCTTACTTAAAACAAAGTCCTTTGTAATCGTCAGTTCAAGTCTTTACTATTTTTTATTGGATTTCAATGGAAATTGAATTAGCTTTTTTGAGAGTCAGATTCTTAAGGAAGCTTGCAACTATTGTAAAGGTTTAAGTTAACAAAACAACACAAAAGTGACTAATTTGGAGCCATTAACTAAACGTTCAATCCAACTCTTAAAAACTCTCTACGAAAAAGGGAAATCCACAAACACCTACACCCTGAGAGTTAAACAAGACGAATTATCCAGCCAGATTGGCGTAAGTAGACAAGCCCTAAACGTACACCTACGCAAACTCAAAAATCGGGGGTACATCCGAACTGGAAGAGGCTTTATCGACGTAACTGAAAAAGGCTTAAGTGCACTTGGGGTATCCACAACACCAGCCTTCATACTCCTGAAAGTTTCACCCATCAAACGCATCCAGGTTTATGAGCAAATCCATGAATTGGCCGTTTCAAGAGCTTTCCGCATCGCTGGTGAAGTTGATGCTTTAATTATTGTAGAACGCGAAAACCTCGATGAAATATTAAAAAAACTATATAGCATTGATGGTATTGAGGATACTCGCTCTTATGTTACGATTGAAGTTATCAAATAGGTATGTTTTTACATTCGAGATAATATCTCCAAGTTCAGACAAAAGGTATATTTGATACTTAAACATCAAAGAGTTAGCCAAAACGGAAGGTTTACAATAAAATGCCAATATTAGATCCAGTAAAAAAAGCCATAGCGCAAGAACATCGCTTATACATGAAGATCTGCAGAGACTGTGGCTCCCGCAACGCAGCAACGGCGCTGAAATGCAGAAAATGCAAGGGCAAGAACCTGCGCTGGAAGAAACGTGAAATAGTAAAGTAACAGTTTACTTTCTTTTACTTTATTTGTTAAAATCAAGCACTTAGCATTGGCTTTTTTAGATTTATTTTAAACAAAGCAATTATTTCAAGAAATTAGCTAAAAAAATCACATATTTAAGAACGCTTATAGCAGCATTACTAAAATCCATTTGACTGAACCGCAAGTTCTGCAAGGTGGAAAAGTCTCGTTTTCGACAAGGAATGTTGAGTTTTTCACCTTTGTATTGCAGAAATGCTCTATAATCCTGATTCTGGATATTTCTCGCCAGTTCGGTAGAATTTTTCTCTGTTTTTGACTGGCTTTTTTCATCTGACATGAGTATCAGATAAGCAATCGTTTAGTATTGAAGTTCTAAGCTTCAATACAATTATAACAATCATCTGGCGATTAGAGGACTTTTCTGAGTGTTTCCATGTTGAAAACAGTGCTTGCACAACCATTCTTTATCAAAGGTATACCCTGCCCTGTTACGTTCATGCCGCTAAGTAAGTGGACCCATTATTTTCATTTCTTCCCCACATGCCACCCCAACTATACCTTCATAATGGCTATTTTTGAGAATCTTAGGAATACATGAACCACCGGGCAACAGGTAAACGTCATAGCCCTTCTTTCGAGCATATTTGTCTGCCTTGTTTACCATGCAATCCTCTGAGCAATGCGACACATGTATAACTTGGGATGTCTGGGTTGAATGTTGCTTTGCATCGATTATCCATGTATTTTCGGGAACAATGTGGCAGAAAAATCGCTCTTTTCTTCGTCTGTAAAAACCTGCCTCTTTCTATGCTGTTGATCGCTTGTAAATCAATCAGGTCCTGAAGCAAAGCAACTGCATCTGAAAGGTTTAGTCCTGTTGCTTCTTGAATCTTAAATTTAAGAATCAAGTCGTTAAGAGTTGTAAGGAAACTTTTATGCATGCCCTTCTGGTAACTAACCATGGCGATTTCAGTGAAGAAGAAACGTGGAACCTTTGAGAGGTCGAAGGTGAATTTATAGGGCATGAGTTAGCATAGGAACTAAGGTGCTTAAAAAAATTGCTTATTATTAGTTAAGATTTACCTGAATTATTCTTTTCCAGATTCAAACCTAAAAGTGTCTCGAATAGATTTTAAGTCTTCGCGCAACCTTTTCACTTCAGTTTCAAGATTATTGGCTCGTATTTCAGCATGTCTTTCTTTAAGTTTTCTATGTTATGCTTTGCAACTCAGGTTTTGATTCAAGTATTTCTATTTTCTGATGCAGATGGCGAAGGTTCTGTTTAAGGCCTGATCTGGATTTCTTTTAGTTTAGCAATTGATCTTCTATTTTTGGTCTTCTTGAAGGTTTTGAGTCGAAATTAGCCATAGATAGACCTTAAAAAGAAATAATAGAGTAAATGAGAGTTTAGATGCTTATCTGGAACATTAAGCGTTCAACGAGTTCTTTGTATCGGTTTCGAATAGTAACCTCTGTCACCTGCGCAATCTCAGCGATTTCTCGTTGGGTCTTGCGCTCACCCGTTAAAACTGATGCAACATAGCTTGCTGCTGCTGCGATGCCTGTTGGTCCTCTGCCTGAAGTGAGTTTGAGTTCTTTTGCTGCAGCTAAGATTTTATGGGCGATTTCCTCAACTTTTCCCTGCATTGTAAGTTGATTGGAGAACTTTGTTATGTATTGGCTTGGTCGTAGTGGCGGGATGGAGTAGTTTAGTTCTCTGATTAGGAAACGGTAGCTTCGTCCAACTTCTTTTTTGTTAACCCCTGAGGATTGAGCGATTTCATCTAGGGTTCGGGGTAAGCCACATTGTCTGCATGCTAAATATATCGCTGCTGAGGTGACACCTTGAATTGATCTGCCTCGGATAAGCTTCTCTTTTACTGCTTTACGGTAAATCACTGAGGCTGTTTCAAGAATGTTTTTTGGAAGGTTCAGGTTATTGGAAATCTTTGTGATTTCGGAGAGTGCAAACGCCAAGTTTCGTTCAGTTGCATCTGAAACCCTGATGCGGCGTTGCCATTTTCGCAGACGATAAACCTGTGCTTTCTGTCCTGGCGAGAGGCTTTTGCCGTAGATGTCTCGGTCATGCCAATCGATTGTTGTTGATAATCCTTTATCGTGAATAGTGTATGTTAGAGGTGCACCAACACGGGTTCTCTTTGATCTTTGTTCATCATCAAAAGCTCTCCATTCTGGTCCACGGTCAGCTATTTTGGCTGCAACAACGAAACCGCAGTCCATGCAAACTATTTCGGCGCATTCATAATCACGCATAAGTCGGGTGCTGCCGCATTCAGGGCATGATTGAACCTTGGCTGGTTCTGCTTTTGGTGCAGCTTGATCTTGATCTATTGGTTCATGTAACTTGCTGGCTCTACTCATCATCTTTTGCTCCGTTTTGTTTTCGAGAGAAGCAAGTACACCGGTTTATTCACTAGTTTCTCAGGTTCCCTAATGCTTGGTTTAATTACTGCATAAGGAGCTGAGACAGGGCCTATAATATCAAAAACTCTACCGACAACATTTAAGTTCTCGTCGACAACTTCAAAACCCATTTTCGGGGGATTTTCTGTTTTTACCACCATGTTTCGCGATGGAGTTACATTTGAAACCTTGCCCAATCTTTGCAAACGCAATTCCCCTCTCGAAAAACATGTAGGAAACCGTAACAGTTTATATAAAGTTTTCTAAATGGTTTATAAGCTGAAAGTACAAGTATGCGATTTTTTGGTAGAAAGCTTCTTAAATAAGAAGTGCGGATAAGACTGTGCCTTAAAAGGGTGAGGCTAATATGTCTAAACCATTCTATGTAAAATATGAAGTCCCAAAAGAAATCGTAGATGCAGCCTATGAAGCCCTAACGATTGCTTCAAAATCAGGATCAGTTAGGAAAGGAACAAACGAGGCAACAAAAGCTGTTGAACGCTCACAAGCAAAACTTGTTGTAATAGCTGAAGATGTTGACCCACCAGAAGTTATAGCACATCTACCACTACTCTGCGACGAAAGAAAAATTCCATACGTATTTGTACCAAGCAAAGAACAACTCGGCAAATCCATCGGCATCGACGTTCCATGTGCAGCAGCATGCATCATAAGAGAAGGAGAAGCAGCAGGCTTACTCAAAGAAATCGTTACACGGATTGACCAGGTTAAACGAGGAACTCAGTAATGAGTAAAGAAGCAGCTGAAGAACTTATTCCATCGGAAGTCATACAAGTCATAGGTCGCACAGGCGTAACTGGCGAAATCACACAAGTCCGCGTCCGCATCATGGAAGGCAAAGATAAAGGCAGAATCATCACACGCAACGTTAAAGGACCAGTACGAGCACAAGACATTCTGATGCTGCGAGAAACAGAAAGAGAAGCAAAGAAAATTACTAGATAAATAACTTGGAGAATTTGTCATGCCAAAACCGAGAAAATGTTCGTTCTGTGGTGCTGATTTCCCAGCTGGCACAGGCATGATGTTCGTTAAAAACGACGGCTCAATCCTATGGTTCGATTCCAGCAAATGCAAGAAAAGTAGCTTAGCATTCAAACGTGACGCACGCAAACTAAAGTGGACTAAATACTTCGGGAAAGAAGAGAAAGGCAAAGGGTAAATTAGCAAACAATCTTCTACGTTTCAACCTATTTTTTCCTATTTGGATTAACCTCTGTATTCGTTTTTCAACCGAAAACTTATCTTCTAGTCAGCCGGAATGAGTGTTTTGGGTTTTAAATTTGCCTTGGTTTCTTGCAAAGAAAGAAGTATTTCAATGGTTAATAAGTGGCAAAAAAACTATCGATGTTCGAAAAGGCAACCCTAAGTCTGGTGACATAGCTGTTTTTCAATCGGGATCTGATTTGTGGCGCTTGAAGATTGTGAAGACGGAAGTCGGGCTGCTTTCGGAGATTTTGCGTTCGGATAATTTTCGGGCGGTTGTTCCTTCCGCTTTGGAGCTTGAGGATGCTGTTGATTATTTGAAAAGGATTTATGGAGTTTGTGATGGAGTTTTTACTGCTTATTATGTTGAGCCTTTAGTCTGGTCCGAAAAAAGTTGATTTTAAATATTATTCCGACAATGTAACATGTTAAATACGTGCGTTTTTAGTAAAAAAAATGTGAAAAACGTAATGCTTAAATAATCTAAACTTATTTTCTTCCCTGAAGAGGAACTAAAAAATGGCAACATTCAGTGGCTGTTACACAGCGCTAATAACACCAATGAACCCTAATCGCCAAGTCGATTATGAATGGACTAAATCAACTAGTCGATTTTCAAATAAAAAACGGCGTCAAAGGATTACTTGCAGTTGGAACAACCGGCGAAAGCCCAACATTAGACTGGAACGAACACACAAAAGTAATTGAGAAAGTACACGAATACTCAAACAAAAGGTGCCTAACTATAGCAGGCACAGGCAGCAACTCAACTCAAGAAGCTATAGATGGTACACAACATGCTCATGACTTCGGCGTAAACTGCGTGCTTTTGGTCGATCCGTATTACAATGGTCCGAGTTCACTGGAAATTCGAAAAGAATACATTGAACCCATAGCTCGCAATTTCCCCGAAGTCCAAATTATTCCCTACATTATTCCGGGAAGGACAGGAACCCAGCTTTATCCCCAAGACCTAGCAATTTTACATAAACAATATCCAAACGTTAGTTGTGTAAAAGAAGCAACTGGCGATCTTAAGAACATGGAGTTAACTCGACAAGTTTGCGGACAAGACTTCGATATTCTCTCAGGTGATGATGACAAGACTTACACAATGATGATTTCACCTGATATCGCGGCAAGTGGAGTCATATCCGTAGTCTCAAATGTTGCTCCGAGTGCAGTCGTGGACATGGTACACTACTGTTTGGATGGAAATGAAGAAGCTGCAAGCGTAATTTCCCAAGCGCTCCAACCGCTTTTCAACATTGTTACTGTGAAGACACAAGAACAAACGCCATATGGAAGCGTGGCTTGCAAAGCCCGTAACCCACTAGCTTACAAGACACTTATGAACGTGTTAGGCATGCCGTCAGGACCGTGTAGGCAACCCCTGGGGAAGATGACTCGCAGTGGGTTAGAAGTAGTCTTAACCAATGCACGTAAGATTTATGAAAGCAACCCACAGATCCTTAATCCGGTTGCCGATTATTTTGGGGTAGACCTTAAAGATCGTCTATATAATGAGAAGTACTTAGAGGGGCTATTCTATGGTTAAGCTCTGTGTAGCAGGTGCCGCAGGCAGAATGGGTAATGCTATCATTGCTGAAGCCATTCAGAAAGGTCATCAAATCGTAGGAGCTGTAGAGGCACCTAACACTCCCAGTATAGGAAAGAGCTTGAAAGAACTAAATGTCGCCAATTCTGACATCCGAATTCAGAGTTCCGAAAAACTGAAAGAAGCTCTTAGGGAAGCCGATGTTTACATAAGCTTCACAACGCCAACTGCAGAAGTAGTCAACATCCCGATAGTCGCAACCCAAGGTAAACGTATAATCCTCGGCACTACAGGCTTTACATCTGAGCAGAACCAACAAGTGGTAGCTGCAATGTCTGGTCAAGTCCCAGCAGTGTTCTCACCAAACTACAGTGTAGGCATCAATATATTATTCAAAATAGTTGAAGCCCTAAAAGCGTTTCCACAGGGCTACGATTTCAGCTTAAGCGAAATCCATCACACTGGAAAGAAGGATGCACCCTCGGGGACAGCAAAAAAGCTTGAGCAAATTGTCTCACAAGTCCGTTGTTACTCAAAAACGGTTTACGGCAGAGAAGGTATTAGCCCTAGACAACCAGAAGAACTTGAATCAGTTGCGATACGTGCAGGTGGAGTCCCGGGAATTCATGATGTAATTGTTGCCGGACCATACGAAATGCTGCGCATAGAGCATATTGCTTTCTCGCGCAATGTGTTTGCCCAAGGTGCCGTGTATGCGGCTGATTGGTTAACTAGGCAAAATGAACCTAAAGTTTTCAATATGGCTGATGTTTTAGGTTTAACCTAACGGCCAAAACCATTAACTTTTTTATCAGGAACACACAGAGTGAAAAGAGCAAAGGAAGAAACAACCCATGCCCAATAAACGTAAAGTCGCCATTTTAGGCGCAACCGGAGCGGTTGGACAACGTTACATTCAACTCCTGCAAGGTCACCCATGGTTCAAAATTGAGGTGCTTGCTGCTTCCGAGCGGTCAGCAGGAAAAAAATACAAAGACGCATGCAACTGGCTAATGGAGTCGAATTTGCCTAAAGAAATCGCTGAAATGCCAGTAGTCAACGCTGATATTACATCAGTAGAAGAGGCAGGTGACGTGGATTTGGTTTTCTCCTCAATGCCTGGAGATTTAGCGGGACCAGTTGAAGCTGAATTTGCGGCTTTTTACCCAGTGTTTAGTAAGGCAAGTTCTCATAGAATGGAAAAAGACGTTCCACTTATGATTCCAGAGATCAACCCAGACCATGCTGAGTTAATCAGAGTTCAACAGCAACTTCGAGGTTGGAAAGGTTTTATTTCAACTGATCCAAACTGCAGTACTATTCAAATGGCAATTACACTAAAGCCACTTATGCAGTTCGGCCTAAGAGAGGTTGTAGTTACAACTATGCAAGCCCTCAGCGGTGCAGGTTACCCAGGCGTGGCTTCACTCGATATCATCGATAATGTCGTTCCCTTCATCTCGGGTGAAGAGGACAAGATGGAAACTGAAGCCTTAAAAATACTTGGTTCTTTCGATGGCAAAGTTATTCAGAACGCTGATTTCAAACTTAGCGCAAGCTGCAACCGAGTTAACGTCAAAGATGGACACTTAGAATCTATATTCGTGAAGCTGGATGAAGATCCATCAATTCAACAAATCGAGGCTGCCTTTGAAGATTTCAAAGGTGCCCCCCAATTGCTTAAGTTGCCCTCAGCTCCAATAAACCCAATCATTGTTCGTCATGAAAAGAACCGACCTCAACCACGTTACGACCGAGACACTGGTCGCGGACAAAGTGTGGTCGTCGGGAGAATCCGAAAAGACCCAATTATGACTTTCAAATACATTTGCCTTGGACACAATACCGTTCGGGGTGCGGCAGGAGGAGGCATTCTGAGTGCAGAGCTTTATGTCGCTAATGGTTTAGCTTAGACTCATCTGTAATTATTTAGATAGCAGTTTGGTGTGTGTGAGATGGTTAAGAGAAAACTACGTGAACCTTTAGAAGACCGAAAAGGTAGCCTTTTCTTTGACGGATTCTCTGTTAGGGAATTAGCTGAAAAATATGATACTCCACTGTATGTGTTGAGCGAGAAGCGCATTAGGGATAACTACAACCGCCTACACAACGCTTTAATCGGCAATTACAAGCATCTGCGCGTTTACTATGCCGCAAAAGCCAACAGCAACTTAACGGTTCTTAAGATTTTGCAGTCAGAAGGCGCTTATTTAGACACAGTTAGTCCGGGTGAAGTTTTCATGGGCTTGAGTAGTGGATTTACCCCTGACCGTATATTATTTACTGGAACCAGTGTAAGAGATGATGAATTAAAATTTCTAGCCGGAGCAAACATAACTATAAACGTAGATTCGCAGTCCGAGCTTGATAGATTGCTTAAGATTGCTGTTCCCCCAGTTGTTTCAGTGCGGGTTAATCCCGAGGTTGGTGCTGGTCATCATAGTCATTGTATTACTGCGGGTTCTGGATCAAAGTTTGGCCTTTGGGAAGAAGAGACTATTCAAGCTTATGCGATTGCTAAGCGGGCAAGGGTTGAGCGTTTCGGTATCCATATGCACATTGGCTCAGGTATATTGGATATTGAACCTTATGCTCTAGCGGTTGAGAAACTTCTTAGTATAGCTAAGCGAGTCCATGATGAAGTCGGTATAGAATTTGAGTTCATCGATATTGGAGGAGGGCTAGGCATTCCATACAAGCCAGAAGACAAAGACCTTGATCTGACTGAATTTTCAAACAAAATCATCGCTCCCTTCAAAACCAAGGTTAAGGAGTATTGTTTAGGTAAACCGTTCCTATGCGTAGAACCTGGTAGATACTTGGTTTGTGACGCAAGTATACTGCTAACAAATGTTAATACTGTAAAGCAGACGCCATCCAAGAAGTTTGTGGGGGTAGATGCAGGCTTCAACACCTTGGTACGTCCAACAATGTACGGATCTTACCATCCTATTCTGGTTGCAAACAAGCTAGCAAAAGCCGACAAAGAATCATATGACGTTGTAGGTCCAATCTGCGAGTCTGGCGATATCTTAGCAAAGGATCGGCAGCTTCCACAGGTTGAAGAAGGTGATTTGTTAGCTGTTTTAAACGCCGGCGCTTATGGCTTTAGTATGAGTTCACAGTACAATTCACGACCCAGAGCCGCAGAAGTAATGATAAGACAGGGCAAAGACTTTTTGATTCGCAAACGTGAGGAACTAAGCGATTTGATGACTAGCCAGCGGATACAGAGTGTGCCTTGATGGAATTTTGGAAGATGCATGGTTTAGGGAACGACTATATCGTGGTTGATGATAGAGATCAGAAATTTTACTACGTTGCAGAGTTGGCCAAAAAGTTATGCAAACGACGCTTTTCAGTTGGTGCCGATGGGCTTCTTCTTGTCCGCAGATCAGAAGTTGCCGACATAAAGATGAGAATTTTGAACGCTGATGGCAGTGAAGCGGAAATGTGCGGAAATGGTATACGTTGTTTTGCTAAGTATTGCTACGAAAACGACATAGTTAAGAAGACAGAGTTTACGATTGAAACTTTATCAGGTTTAAAGAATGTATGGCTAACCGTCAAGAATATGGAAGTCGCATCTGTCAAGGTTGATATGGGTGCACCAAACTGGCAGCGAGTATCTCTTCCTATGTTGGGGGAGGATACGTGCATAAACTGTAATTTTGAAGTAGATGGCGAACCTTACAAAATTACCTGTCTTTCCATGGGCAACCCTCACTGTATAATATTCGTGGAAAATGTGGATGAGTTTCCAATTGATTATGTTGGTCCAATCGTTGAAAATGATAGAGCTTTTCCTAAAAGAATCAATGTAGGCTTTGTCCAAGTCCTAAACCAAAACGAGATGAAGGTTCGGGTTTGGGAAAGAGGCTGCGGAGAGACCCTGGCTTGTGGCACAGGAGTATGCGCCGCGGTTGCGGCTGCAAACAAGCTTGGAAAAGTTGGCAACAAAGTAACAGCCCATGTTCTCGGCGGAGATCTAGAAGTGATAGTGGGCAAAACCTTGTTTCTAAGTGGAGCCGCTGAAAAAATCTACATAGGAAAACTATTCAAGGAGCCTTAGAAATGACATTTGAGTACGCAGATAGAATTAAGCGCTTGCCATCTTACCTGTTTGCAGAAATAGAAAAGATAATTAAAGAAAAAAAAGCCCAAGGCATTGACCTTATTTCTCTTAGCATTGGCGACCCTGACCTTCCACCGCCAACATTTGTCATTGAAGCGCTTAAAGAGGAATCTGCTGACCCAAAGAACCACAACTACTCATTTAGCCAAGGTGAACCAGATTTCCGACAGGCAGTGTCCGGATGGTATAAGAAACGCTTCAATGTAGACCTACAACAAGACCAAGTAGTCGCCCTTTTAGGGTCCAAAGAGGGCATAGCAAACATAGCACGCGCTTTCATAAACCCTGGAGACCACGTATTGGTGCCTGACCCAGCTTATCCAGTCTACGCTAATGGCAGCACTATTCTCTGCGATGGCATAACAGTACCCTTGCCTCTCTTGGAAACGAAAGTTTTCAAACCAGACTTTGAAGCCATCGATGCCCGACGCGTAAAGATGATGTTTATCAACTATCCCAATAACCCCACTGCAGCAACCGTGGACAAAAAATGCCTCCAAGAAGTTGTGGAATTCGCTAAAGACAATGACATCATACTGTGCTATGACAATGCTTACTCGGAAATCACTTATGATGACTACAGTGCCCCAAGCATACTCGAAATCGACGGCGCAATGGATATTGCGATCGAATTTCACTCACTCTCAAAAACTTTCAACATGACAGGCGACCGTATAGGCTTCGCCGTCGGAAACAAACAACTCATAACTGGCTTAACTAAAGTTAAATCCCAAATTGACTCAGGACCACCAGTTTATACCCAAAAAGTCGCCGTCAAAGCATTAAGTGCATATACAAGCCGGGAAATGCCAGTTTTTCTAAAGAAAAACAACCAAATTCTCCAAAAACGCCGTGACTTACTAGTTGATGGCTTAGGCAAAATCGGTTACAAATGTGACAAGCCCAAGGCAACCTTCTACGTCTGGGTCAACTGCAAAGGTGACTCGATGGAGTTCACAACTAAACTGCTTGAAGCCGGAGTGGCTGTAACGCCTGGAATCGGCTTTGGAAAGTACGGCGAAGGCTACGTAAGAATAACGTTTACCCAACCCAAAGAACGTATAATAGAAGCTTGCGAACGAATCAGTGCAGCATTCAAATAGATAGTTTTACCCAATTTTTTTAGGTCGACAAACGTGAATAGAAGTGATGGATGTCCGGTCGATTTAAAAAAAGTTAAGAAAAGAAGAGGTATTACCCTTTTATTTTGCAGCTGCTTTTGCAAGCTTCTTTAAGATTTGGTCTTTAGCGATAGTATATGCGATTGCGTAGTCAAACAATCCCGATGGCTCAGTGGTTGCGCGTTTAATCATTTCCATCTCTGTTTTGATTTTAAGTTTGCCGATGGCTAATGCGCCGATGCCATAGACGCCCGCTTTGAGTTCTTTCCCGTCGTCGTTTGGCGCTAACCCTTCTACTCCTAGTGGTTTTATGGCGTTGATGTCTGCTACGATTTTGCATGTGGGACTCTTGTTTAGATCTGTCGCGGAGAGAAGTTGGATCCCGCCTGCTCCTGCTGAAAGCACAATTTCTGCGCCCTCAATTGCTGCGGCTGTTTGTTCTGGTTTTGTGACTTCCACCACCGTTACTCTTTGTGCGCCGCATTCTTGGTTAATTTTGTAGGCGACTACCTGACCCTTTGCGAGTGAGCGGCTGGTGATGGTTACGTTAGCTTTTTCTGCAGCGTAGATTCTAGCGGCAGTCTGCCCGACTGGTCCTGTGCCAGCTAAAACTGCGACTTTTTTGCCTTCTAAAGATCCAAAACCCTTCTCCATCGCCGCTCCGAAGGTTTTTGCTACTGCTGCCGCAGCTGTTGAATATCCACCTCTTGGGTCAACGATTATGCTGTTTCCCCATGGTGCTGATTTCATGGCTTTCTGTGTGGCTTCAACTACTTTTTCTACCATTTCGAAGTTGCTTCCGTTAATGAAGACTTTGGTATGTTTTGCTCCTTCGGGTCCACGTGGAAAGAGCAAGTCGAAGACGATTTTTGGGGCGTCTTCGCCTGTAACATTTTCGTACTTGAATATCATTGAATCAGGAAACGCGTCTACGGCTACGAGCATGTCAAATGGGCTGCAATATTTGTCTGTGTCAAGGAAAACGAAAACTGTTTTATAACTTGGTTGTTGTGCCAATTTTTACACCTTATCTTGTTTGTGAATGCGGTTTAATGATTTAAGAATTGTCTAGAATTTTTCTAATGAATTTTGATAAACCATATGAATGTTGTGGCAAACAAAACCAGCAGGTACCCGATTTAATCAACAAAAGTTTTTAGATAGATCCGATGCGATTATCTTCGGATAAATTTGATGAGATCCCCAGTTTTTCAACTTCACTAATGAAAGAAAAAAAATCTTCTATTAAGAAATTTGCTCTAAAGCCTTTTGTACCTCGTCATATTTTGGTTCAACCGATGGGTCGTCGGAAATCCAAACATACCGTACGATACCTTGCTCGTCAAGAATGAATATGGATCGTTTAGCAACAGTATAACCTTTCAGCCCAGAAAAATCAAACAATTCCACTCCATATATTTTAATGACTTCCCTATTGTAATCGCTCAGCACAGGAAAAGGGAGCCTATTTTTCTCTACAAAAGCTTTGTTCGAGTAGGGGTCATTGACGCTTATACCGATGACTTGAGCATTCAAATCGACTAATCGTGCCATGGAATCGCGGAACTCACATACTTCCTTGGTACATGTTGAGGTAAAAGCGCCAACATAGAAAGCTAAAACAACCTTAATTCCTAAAAACTCCCTTAAGTTTCGGGTTTTCAAATCCATGTCGGGTAAAGTGAAATCCGGTGCCTTGTCTCCAACTTTAACTATGTTTACCATAAAAATCAGTCCTTATTACAAAACGAGAAGTTAATGCTTCTATAAATGGCTAATGCCTATCCGAAGGTGAACGCTGAAGGGCAAATCTTGTTAAGAACGCAAATTTCGCATTTGGGTTTTCTTGCATTGCAGATTTGTCTGCCATGAAAAATCAGCAAGTCAGTGAGAGGCATCCACTTTTCTTTTGGTGTAATCTGCATTAAGTCTTTTTCTATCTTATTTTGATTTTCCTGCTCCGTTAAGCTAAGACGCTGCGAGAGCCTTGTAACATGAGTATCAACCGCGATTCCAGCAGTTATGCCGTATGCATTGTACAGAACTATATTAGCGGTTTTACGTGCCACGCCTGGGAGTTCCAGCAACTCCTCCATCGTCTTGGGCACTAGACAGTGGAATTTTTCCACGAGGAGTTGGCAGCACCTCTTCAGATTTTTGGCTTTGTTGTGGTAGAAACCCGTGGAATGGATGTCTTGCTCGAGTTCACCTATATCCGCATTTGCATAGTCTTGAGCAGTGTGATACTTTTTGAAAAGTTTTTGGGTTACTATGTTGACTGTTACGTCAGTTGTTTGTGCTGAGAGCATTGTTGCTATGAGGATTTCGAGTGGGTTGGTGTAATTCAAGGCAGTTTTGGCGTTCGGGTATTGTTTTTCTAGGAGTTCAATTACTTTTAATGCGCGTTGTTTGGGTTCTAGGTAAATTTCTGGTCTTTTCAAGTTGATTTTCTCCAAGAAGAACCTATGATTTATATTGATTAGTGGTGGCTAAAAAAAGTTTTCAATTTGCGGGGAGATGCTTTCGTATACAGGACAGATGTTTATAAATTTATGATTAAACCTTAAACATGCAAATTAAGATCTGCATTTTACTGTATGATGTTTATATAATTTCCATTAATCTGAAAATGTGTCTGATTAGGATGAAGTGAAAAAATGGCGCCACAAACAAGAAAAGCCACGACATTCGACAAAATCGACATCTGCCTTAATCAATAAACAATAAAGAAACGAAAAACATGTCAGCGCTGAATGAAAACAGTCTTAAAGAAAGTTTGAAGAACCCAAATTGATAGAAACAAGAACGTAATCATTGAGTCTTTAGCTTATCATCCCTATCTATAGCTTCGCCAAATACACATTATAAAGAACGAAGGCACTGAATGATAAAAAATTACATGAGAATCACTGCTTAAAATGGCCATGAAGATAATTCTCATTTTTATTAAAAGACCTTCTTTATTGAAAAATCTTTGTTTTACCATTTTTACTGAAATTGAGCACAAGTGTATTTTCATCCAAACGGCTTCGCTCGCAAAAACTTTTTACACTTCATTCTTCTAATTCACAATACTTTGGTGAACAAGTTGAGTCTAAAATTAAAAGTTGACGGAAAAGAAATCCCATTAAACGAGTTTGTTGCTAGAATGTTGAATGGAACCATAACTGGCGGAGTTATGTCCCTTAAGGGGATAAAAGAAGATTGGAAGAAAATCGAGATAGAAATCCAAAAATAATTTCTAACCTTTGAATTCAACTTTGGTTTCTATTTCAGCAAACATTTCCCTTTTAGCTTTACAAATCGGGCAAACGTACGGTGGATCCTCACGGTAAACAACGTAACCACATTGTTTACAGTACCATAATTTCTTTTTTACCTCTGCTTTTTGTGATTGCATAACTGGCGGCATTGCCGCTTTTTCTTGGATTCCTTGTGCAGGAGCTTGCTGAGAAAGACCTGGAATTCCGTATGCTCTTCCTTGCTTTTCGAGAGGTCGGCGCTCTGGAACTTCAGGTAGGTTTTGGCTTTCAAACACTTCTTTGTTAACGTAGAGTCGGCAGTAGCATGCACCATATTGGGAAACGTCGGGGTCGCGGTAGTCGCAGGGGCAGATAATGTCGCGATCGATTTCCAAGTTGCCTGTAGCCAATCTGCAAGGGCATGAAGGGTAACCGTAGCGGTCTTCGTTTGTTTTTAACCCTTCGATGAACATTTGCAAAAGTTCGCTTTGAGGCGTAAGGTAGTAACCATATGTTTTTGCGTCAGCTTCAGCTCTCTTGCGGACTTGCTCAATTGTGGTCAAAGACCAAGTGCCTCTTTAAGCAGGTCCTTGCGAAAACCTGTGATTAAGGTTTTGTCGTCCACGATTATAGTTGGGTAGCTTAGTACTCCGCCTTTGCTAATTATGTCTGTGTGCACTTTGGTTTTGTCGTTGTCATTAAGTAAATCAACATCGACGAATTGGTATTCAACGCTGTTGTCGTTTAGATATTGTTTTGTCATTTTGCACCAAACACAAGTGCTTAAAGCATAGAGGGTAACTTTATGATTATTTTTCTTTCCAGAAACTTTAGAAAACTGCATAAAAATTCTCACTAAATAAAATTTGGTGTAAGCCAAATATAACTGTTTAGATTAGCAGAATTTAGTGTTCGTGCTCGTGAAGGTTGCCAAATGCGTTTTGGACGACTTCGTTTAGGGCTGGGTGAATATGCATGCCTCTTGCGATAGGTCCAAAATCGCCTTTTTCAGATGCCATAGCGTTTGTGATTTCCTGGATGAGCATGGACGCTTCAGGACCAATGATGTGGGCACCCAGGATTTTGCTTGTTTCTGCTTCAACAATGACTTTCACGAATCCCTCAGGAAACCCTAAAGCAGCACCCATAGCCGTGTCCTTGTAGAGTGCTCTTCCAACCAAAATCTTGTAACTGCTGCTTGGCTTCCTCTTCTTTTAAGCCCACCGAAGCAACCTGTGGATGGGTAAAGACTGCGTGTGGTGCAGCGGAAAAATTCATCTTTGCTTTGTGGTCGTGGATGGTGTTGTGCCAAGCTATTCCTGCCTCGTAGTTGGCTACGTGCTTGAACATTTGTTTGCCGATGGCGTCGCCGAATGCAAAAATGTTTTTCTTGGTGGTTTCTAGGTATTCGTTGACTTCTATGAAGCCATGCTCGTCGAGTTTTACGCCTGTTTTTTCGGGTTTGAGAGCTTCGGCGTTGGATACTCTGCCCGTTGCAACCATTATTGCTTCTGCCGAGAACTCCCTGACGCTGCCTTCTTGACGGTTTCTGGCAACAATGATTTTAGAGGTGCCTTCCTGTTTGGCTTCAAGGGCTTCGTAGCCCGTGTAGATTTCCATACGCTTCTCCAACTCAGTCTTTAGTAAATCTGAGATTTCTGGTTCTTCCTCAGGGACTACGCGGTCGGGACGCTGGATTATGGTGGTTTTTGTGCCGATTGCTGAGAAGAAGTGTCCGTACTCCATGCCTATGTAACCTCCTCCGACGATTATGATGCTTTTTGGCTGGGTTTGCAGCTCCAGCACAGTGTCGCTTGTCAAGTAACCCACGTTTTCTATGCCCTTAATCAGGGGCACTAGCGGTACGTGCGCCTGAAACAATGAAAATCACTTTGGCAGTAATAGCGTGTTGAGCCCACTTGCATGGTGTAGTCGGAGATGAATTCACCTTTTTCTTTAAACCACTTCAAGTTGGGTGTGGCTTCGACTGCTGCGGCTTGATAGCCCAGAATCATGATTAACTAGCCCATGCATCCTGCCCATGATGTTATCGAAGTCAACGGAGTTCACAGTTGCATTGATGCCCAATTTGTTTGCCTCTTTGATGGTGGCAAGGATGTCAGCGGGGTAAATCAGCATCTTTGAAGGCACACAACCAACGTTTATGCATGTGCCGCCCATTTTTCCATGCTCAACTAACGCTACCTTAAAACCTTGTTCGACTGCTGCAGAAGCAACAAGCATTCCTGAACCTGAACCGATTACCAGAACATCAAACTGCTCCATAAACAAGCCTCAACACAATAAACGGAAGAATTAGAACGCAAATAAACTTTTCAACAACTTCCAAGTTGACATAAATCTTTTAAGCACTTCTAAGAATAGTATTTTTAGGGAATTTTTTATGGCTAAAAAACCAACCAAAGCAGAAGAAGAAAAGAAAAAACAAGCTTATTACAGCAAAAAAGAAAAGAAAGCTAAAGAAGTCAAAAAGTAGCTTCTTTGCCCAAAAACTTTGGTAGGCACCGTTCGTCGTGGACGGCGTCGAAGCTTTCTAATTCATCTTTTTTTAGTGGTAACGCAATTCTTGAAACTAAACCATTTAAGCTGTAGGGAAGTCGGATTAAACGGTATTCGCCTGAAGTTACCCATTCATCGATGTGGAATCCTGCTTGTTTTGCTTCTTGGGCAATATTCAGCCGCTCTTTGAGTGTTTAGTTTGTATGCTTTTGGGTCTAAAACGTGCAGGTGAAAGCCCTCTGACCAGAATAAACAACCTTTAAATCAGAAAAACGTTTTTCCAAAAAATCGTAGAGTCCGATTGCTTCCTTCTTAACCATTTCAAATTCAAGTTCGCAGAAGCTCAATCCCTGCTGCCGCTTCATCTTATCTGCCAAGCTGCCATGGATTGGGCAGGTTATGTTTTCGGGGTCAAGATCAAATGCAAGTTCCTGACCCAATTTTTCTGCCGTTTTCACCGTATATGTTTCGGTCGTAGTAAACGGCTTCAGGTAAAAACTCCAAGATTTGCTAACGCACATCTTCTAGGTCTTTGAACTCGTCGATTATTATTGTTGTTGAGGCATCTTTTGTATTTCTCTGGATAAATCTTTGTGTGCCTGCCTATTATGACTGCAAACTTTGTGTTGCCAATCCCAGCTGAAACCACTCGATAACTTTTCTTGAGGTTGAATTCTTGAGTGTAGAATTGCTTTCTTTCCTCCAATGTGGTATACCTCATACCAACGGGCAAATAATATTGACTCATTCAAACCACTATCTGTTACACTGCCTAACCAAAAATGCTTTGCGCAAAAACCCAAGCAGAAAACCTAATATTTGCGGTTTCCTCACGTTAATATGGTGAATTTTTTGCCAATAGACCCTGATTTTCAAACTAAACGACAAGTTGTAAGTGAACATAATGGTCACAAAGTCTGGGGACCAGTTGAAGCCCCCCAAAAACTCGGAATCCATGGAACAACCAGCGCAGTAGACTGGGATAGCTGCGTCGGAGACGGTGTATGCATTGACGTTTGCCCTGTTTCACTTTATGATTGGGCTGATTCTCCAGGGCACCCGCTCTCTGAACGAAAATCTGATCCTGCCCGCGAGAAAGACTGCATCCAATGTTTGGCTTGCGAGATGCAGTGTCCAGCGGCAGCGATAAAAATTACCCCAATGCCATAAGCCTTTTTTGGCTTAATTTTTTCTTAAAATTGAACAAAAAATGGAGAAAGTAAGCAAAGGCTTACTTTACTAAGCTTAGGTTTTTGCTAACTTTGTCCCAGTTAACCAAGTTCCAGAAGGCTTCCACGAATTTGGCGCGGTCGTTCTTATAGTCCAAGTAGTAAGCGTGTTCCCAAACATCGAGTGCCATTAAGATTTGAAAGTCAGGAAAAACGTTAACGTTGTGTTTTTCTATCTGCATAATTAGTGGTCTTCCAATGCATGGATGCACGACTAACGCTGCCCAGCCTGATCCTTCAGTGCTCGTAGCAGCCATAGTGAATTGCTTTTTAAAATGCTCAAAGCTTCCAAAACCCATGTTAATCATGTCTGCAACTGCTCCTCCTGGTTGTCCTCCGCCGCCTTTGCCTGCTGGTGCCATGTTCTCCCAGAAAGTGGTATGTAACATGTGACCGCCGATGTGGAAAGATAACTCTTTTGCAACTGCTTTGATGTCTAAGTATGGTGTTCTCCTGGTGGGCTTTGTCTATTTTTTCAAAGATAGCGTTGGCGCCGTTGACGTAGGCTTGATGGTGTTTGTCATGGTGGAGTTTTAGTTGTTCCTCTGAAATGTATGGTGCAAGAGCATTGTAATCATAGGGGAGTTTGGGTAAAGTAAAAGATTTTATTTTCTCCATAAAATTTCACCAAAATCATATTTTCCAAAGCAGAAAACAACTAATATACTTTGCCTTGAACCATTTTGGAGGACACGGTATAGCTTATTACTCCCTTGTCACTCTACTATTTTCCAGTGAATTTTATGGCTAAAACTGATGAAAATCTAAAAGCTGCCTTCGCAGGCGAATCCCAAGCAAACCGAATGTACTTGGCTTTTGCTAAGAAGGCCGATGAAGAAGGCTTAACACAAATCGCTAAACTCTTTCGAGCTGCAGCGGAAGCAGAAACCGTTCATGCACTAAATCACTTGCGTGTTATAGGACATGTAAAATCAACCGTGACAACCTCGGGACAGCAATCTGTG
>CAWJGR010000017.1:0-35075 GCA_963842545.1 Candidatus Bathyarchaeota archaeon | reverse complement strand
GTGTATTTCACTTTTCTTGATTGTTGTGTTTGGATTTCTTTTTACTTTTATGCCTTCCAACATCGCAGCAAGCGCTCAGTCCGGTTCATTGGTCGGAATTGTTGTGGTCGCAGATTTTAGTGTTCCAGTGGACCCAGGGTCTGCTGCGTTTATGTCCCGTGTCGTTAGCACAGCGCAAACTCAACATGCAACAGCTATCTTTATCCAATTGAATACTCCCGGCGGCTTGTTGACCGATATGGTTTCGATAGTGGGCTCGATAACAACGGCTAACCAGTCAGGTATCCCAACGTACACGTTCATAATTCCTAACGGTTTAGGTGCGTCCGCGGGTAGCTACATCGCAATGGCAACAAACACGATATTGATGGCGCCTGGCAGCGAGATTGGTCCCAGTACTCCCATCGTAGTAGGGGGCTCGGCACTGGAGCAGAACCATACTCAGGCTGCTATGCTCGATTACATGACGAGTCTTGCTGAAAGGTGGGGTAGAAATACGACCGCTGTCTACGATATGGTTCAATACGATCAAGCATTCTCAGCGAACGAGGCAGTTGCCGTTCATGTCGCTGACGGAACAGCTGATTCATTTTCTGCAGCTCTTACCCAATTGGGCTTGTCAAATAACCCTCAGGAAATACTCAGCGAAAACATCTATGAACAATTAATTAGCGCCTTAAGCAACAGTGTTCTTGACGGTATACTAATTTTATTGGGCATTGTAGCTATTGTACTTGACATTTATCATCCCACGATTGTTTTAACGGTTATAGGTGTAATAGCAATCGTTGCAGGGCTAATTGGCGCTGAAGTGATTGATGCTTCGGCATTGGGGCTTGTTATTTTGGTGATTTCAGCGGCTTTGATTATCGTGGAGTTGAAGCTGGGCCATGGTTTCGCTTTAATGGCGGGCGTGGTACTGGGTGCTTTTGGAATATACTACCTCTCTTTTGGTCTGCAATATTCTCCTTCACCCATAACTGGACTTGTAGAAATAGAGCTAGGTGTCCTTGTCGTTTTCGGTATCCTCATCGGTTTGTACATTCGGTGGATAGTTGGACCTCTCAGAAGACGCAAGAAACTCACCGGCTCCGAAGCAATGATAGGTAAAACAGGCTTAGCCATAACTGACATTTCACCGAAAGGAGAAGTTCGCGTTCAAGGAGAAATCTGGCGCGCTGAATCTTCTTCAGGCAATATTCTAAAAGGCGAACAAGTTAATGTTAAAGCACTAAATGGGCTTGTCGTTATAGTCGAAAAACCCCCAGTTCCCAAGGAAAAAGCTCAAACAACGACGACAACTTAAAGATGGTTATTGAGCGGAAATCTGGTTCTTTAGCTCTTGGTCGCTGTTGCAACAGTTAGGCTACAACATAGCCTTAAAAGCACTTTTTATTTCTAGTAATGAAGGTGTTTTTTTGTGCCGATGAATAGGCGAGATTTTATTAAAATTGGTGCTGCAGCTGCGATAGGCGCTGGAGTTGCCAGTGTCATCGAAATTCCAATTTTGGAAAGCAACTATAATCCCCGAATTGCGGATTTAGAAAAAACGCAGACTCAACTTACAGAAAAAACTGCCTTTTTAACTCTGAACCCCAACGAACGCACAGTTGTTGAAGCTTTGGCTGAAGCTATAATTCCCAGCGACAGTACGGGTCCAGGTGCAAAAGAGGCAGGTGTTGTCTATTTCATAGATCGCATGTTAGCGGGTAACTACGGAAAAGGAGGCAACATGTTCCTCCAAGGACCCTTCATACTTCCTCAAACAGGCGCTCTTTCTGTTATGGGAGCTGTTTACCCATCTACAACAAAAACCGCAATATCATATAATGGTACAATAACGCCTCGGTTGCAAGCTGGTACATCTTATCAATACGCCTTCAGCCCACGAGAATTCTGGCGAAGAGGACTCGTTTCACTCCAAAACTACTGTAATGCTGCAAAAGGCGGCAAAAACTTTGAAGATCTTACTTCAGCTGATCAAACTGCGGTGCTTCAAGACTTGTTTGACAACAGCTCCGGGAACACTGCGTTGCAAACTGCCTTCACAGCACCCAATGCAGCTGAATTCTTTAACGAAGTACATGACTTAGTTGTTGCTGGCTTCTGGAGTGACCCAATCTACGGTGGGAACCAGAATATGGTAGGTTGGGAACTTATCGCTTTTAATGGCAATTACTGGGGCGACGACATTGGTTTAGGTGCAATGAAGTTGATGGTTGCGGGAACCCCAACTAGGTTAAAGCCGAAGAGTCTTGGTCAATTCCAACAAGAAGGTGGAGGCGTATAAAATGTCAAGTGTAGTTAATCATCCACAAACCGACGTGGTCGTTTGTGGGCTCGGTCACATGGGTGGTCCAATAGCCGCTGAATTAACAGCCGCAGGCTACCACGTAGTAGGCATAGAAAAAGGTCCGTTCTGGGATTTCGCAACCGATTGGCATCAAGACAATAAAGACGATGAATGGGCAATCGCAGTTGAAAGAAAATTCGACCATCCGTTGTATATATCCACATTCACTATAAGAAACACCATTAACCAATTTGCCCTTCCAGTAAGACGCTATACCAAAAATGTCCAGTACCATGCGTTAGGTCACGGCGTCGGAGGTGTAGGCGTACATTATGGCGGTGGCTTAGGCAGGTTTTCACCTTGGTCCTATCAGCCTGTCACTATGACGAAGGCAAAGTACGGCGATGCAGGTTACAACACTATTTTAAGCAATGTTAAGGGCGGAACACCCGACATTGAAGATTGGCCAGTTACCTATGATGATATGGTTCCATACTATAATTCATGGGAGAAAGCCATTGGCGTTGTAGGCACTAACCAAGACCCCTTCATACCAAACGCCAACTTCCCAATGCCGCCCCACCCAGATACCGCATATGCGCCAATTTTCAAGAATGCCGTCCAAAGCCTTGGATACACTCCCTTTCCCTCAATCAGCGGATTGATAAGCGGTAGCTACACCAATCAATATGGCGTATCGAGGAACGGCTGTGTATATTGCGGGTGGTGTGGCGGACTCTGCAATTATCCCTGTGAAGTAGGCGCCAAAACCAGTTCTCACGTTAGCACTATACCTGCCGCAGTCAACACTGGGCTGTTCGACATGCGCCTTGACTCCTATATATTCCGCATTGACACCGATAGTTCCAAGAAAGCAACTGGGGTAAGATATTATGACACTTCGGGAGTTGTTCATGTTCAACCAGCAAAAGTCGTTTTCAATGGGTTGTGGGGCTTCAACCTTATTCGAGCTATGCTTCTATCTGGAATAGGCGTACCATATGACCCTGTTGCACACACCGGTTCCTTAGGAAGAGGCTTAGCAGACGGGTATTACCCAGGCACTTCAAGTGCCAGCGTCCAACTAGATGTAGGAGCCAACACTTATGTCAGCGGAAACGCGTCTGGCGGCGGCTACGGCATAATGGATCTCAACGAAGTTAACCCAGCCTTCAGCCACGCTGATGACTTAACCTTCATGGGAGGAGTGCTTCTAAGCTACGGGAACTATTTGGGAAGTGGACCTAACACTTTTACAACTCAGTTGCCTAGCAGAACCAACTTTGGCAGCACATGGAAAGCAGGGCTTAAAGACTTGAAGATTCCGCAGAAAATCACCGCAACTCTATCTGGCACTGGACCAAACCTTCCCCTACTGGAACACTACGCAGATTTAGATCCACATTACAGCGATATTTACGGTGACCCATGTGCAAGAATCACCCTTGACTGGGATGCTAACACCTACCGCGTATCAAATTACCTTATAAACAAAACAACCAAAATCACCGACATCCTCGGTAAAATGGGTGATCCATCCAAAATCAAGAAAAATACAGTTGCAGAATTATCCCAGCATGTTGACTGGTGGGGACATCACATGAGAGGCGGAGCCCGAACAGGCTCAAACCAAGCAACCTCAGTGTTTAACAAGTGGATGCAATGCTGGACAAGCGAAAACCTGTTTGCTGCCGGAGAAATCTGCGACACCTTCGGAGACAACCTTACTGCTGGCACTCATGTGGCAGGAGCAATGGCTTACCTAGCGGCAGACGGTATTAAAAAATACCTGCAAAATCCAGGTCCACTTGTCTAATCAAGTGGATTTTTCCTTTTTTTAACGAGCGATTACGCATGAGTAAACCAAGCAGTCAGGATATACTGAACAGATTATACGAAGTTCTATTCATAGTTCCAACCAAATACGTAAATGCACTATTGGCGTTGCATCAAAGATTTGAAGGCAAAAATATAAACTGGGTTGTTAACGGCGACTTGGCTGAGGCTCTAAGAACCGTTAAAGTTGATCCAGAATGCTTAGAAATCGTTTGCCCAAAACATGATGCGGAAAAAATCTTTCAAATCATCCACGACCTAAATCCATCTCCAATTAGTTATCAAAACAGAGAGCTTTCGAGGAAAGCGGTTATTGACGGCTCGGAGTATCCCGTTTATGTGCGAAGTTACTATTTTGACTTTAACTTGAAATCTGTTTTGGTTAAGGTTCAAGGTGATTTGCAATTTAGAGTTGGCAACTGGGATTGGGGCGATATATTCTTATTTGCTCCTGAATATGTCAATGTTGTTGGCAAAAAAACTGCCGTGACGCCTCTTACAATTAAAGCTGAATTGTACCAATACTTCGGTTGGAGTGACCGCTTCGAACAAGTAAAAGAGGTCATCCAAAAACCCCTGATTCTAAAACAGAAAAGGCCATTTTAAACTAAGAAAATTTTGTAAAAAATCGAAAACCGAAAATTATGCATGTTGGGGTAGAGGTTGAACCAACAAACTTTGAAGCCATCTGCGTCGGAACCAGAATATACTCTCCGGTTTTGAATCAGAAAACAAAAAGCTATCTTGTTTTTTTAAATAAAAGAAAAGAATGTGGAATTTAGTCTATGGGTTTACTGTTACAGTGCCCCACATACCTAAACTTACGTGGCCATCAACTTGACAAATGTAGTAATAGTTTCCTGAGGTTCCGGCTGTGAAAGTGCATGATCCTGTGCTCCCTGCCACAATTGGGTTGCTTGCCGAACCGATTTGGGCGCCGCTAAATGCTAATGATGTGCTTCCATCGGTTTTGGTAGTCACTATCGCAAAGTTATGGAGCATCGTTCCAACGTTATGCAAAGTAATTGTGTATGTTTGTCCAGCCGTGAAAGTTAATGTTGGTCCAGGTGAACTTAAGCTGCCTGCGCTTGTTCCGAACTTGTATTCTGAACAGTAAACATCCATGGTATTGCCTCCACCGCCACCGCCTGGTCTAGTAAGTACGTATGCTAAGACTCCTCCAACAATGATAACGATTACTACAACAGCTACGATAAGATACATCGAAGTTTTGCTCATTTCTTTTCCCTTGTTAAAATTTAATCAAATAAATAATTCACCAAACTCGGCGGTTTAAAGCTGTGTGGTCGCGCTTACACAGTCACAAGTTACCGTTCACTTGGACCATGCCTTTGGGAGGTGTGTGCAGGGCAAGAAAATATCGGCAATCGTCAAAGTGTGGCAAAATATTTTTTAGATTAGAAAGATTTTATCTAAAATTAAACCCAACATTAACAACGCAAGATAGGGCATTGAGGCGATGAATGCTTTAAATCCGTTGACTTCGGAAGCTGAAAACAGCAAGCCTCGGTTTTGAAAAAGAAAGCCGCCCCCAGCTAATACGGCAAATCCCAAGTAAACTGCACCTGTTAACCCGAACAGCGGAAACAGAAACGAGAAAGCAACCGTTACCACATTTAAAACGAAAACAACCAATCCGCTTTACTTAATCCAACTTTAACGGGCAACATAGGAATCCCCGCGGATTTTGTAATCTCTCATTTTTTTCATCGCTAAACCCCAAAGATGCCCCGGCGTCCAAAGAAAATCAAGTGCTCCAACAAGCAAAGCCATTAAACTCAACGTTCCAGCGGCTGCTGCCCAACCTGCAAAACCTGCGAAACATCCAGCGAAGCCGCCTATTACCACGTTCCAGGAGCTTGTGCGTTTGAGCCAAACCGTGTAAATCGCTAAGTAAAAGAAGAGTCCTAACGCAAGCATCAGGAATGTTAATGGGTTAAAGAAGAAGTAAGAGAAGACAAACTTGCACCAATCAAGACTATTCCGAAGCGTTAGGGCTTTGGCTGTTGAGATATTAGCCTGCGGGAATAGCTCGTTTTGAAGTGCGGTCCATGAGTTTGTCGATGTCCTTGTCGTACACGCTGTTTAGAACACCACAACCGCCCGCCGCCCAAGTAACCCACTACGATGAAAGCTGCCAGTTTCATCCAGTCAACTGTTGGGTAAACAGCTAACAGGAAACATGTTACTCCGACAAGCAAGTTTAGCAAGGTTACCTTGGGTTTTGTTAACTCCAAGTACTTGCCAAATTTTTCTCTCGTGCTATTCATTGGGGGTTCATCAACCTGTGATTACAACTGCCCCATACATTCCAATTTCAGCATGGCCAGGAACAGGGCAAATATAAAAGAACGAGCCGGCGTTATTTGGGGTAAAAATAACTGTTCCTTGTTTGCCTGGTTGCAGGTAATTGCTTGCGACCGATTTCAGCGTTGAAGAGCACTGTAGCCCCAGTTTTAGGCGCATTGGTTATTGCAAAAGCATGAGGCATCGTTCCAACATTTATGACTGTGATGTTTACGACATCAGTTAAGTTGAATCGAAGAGTCGGTCCTGGAGAAGTTAAGCGTTGAAGTGTTGCCGAAGCCGTATTTGATGGCTGATATTTCTCCTTCGTAGAGAACAATGTTTACAGTTGGCGTCTTGTTTGCGTTTGAACTGTGTAGTCAATGGAGGCTGAAGGTTAAAAACTAACACAACCATGGCTGCAGAAGTACAGAATTACTGCAAGCGCTATGACCGCAATTAAGGGGTAAATATGATTTATCGCATTTATTTCACATCCCCATTGTGATTGTTAATGCAGCGGAAACAGCTAGAAAAACGATGCCGACAACAGCAGCTATAGGCAAGGTGGCAAGTCTAATTCCTTCGTAACGCAGGTTCTGATAATATAATGATATGGCGATGGCTTTTACGGAAGCAATCATCATGATAACTAAGATAAACACTGATGCTGCGCCCGGCAATGAGCGAACAACGACTTCCATTATGGTTGCCACTACTAGTCCAAGCCAGATTCCAACATAGAGTTTAATTCCAGCCATATTTTTTCACCTAAATCAAGTAGAAGAGCGGAAATAGAAACATCCAAACGATGTCGACAAAGTGCCAGTACAAACCAACGTTCTCAACTGCAACGTGTTTTGTGCTGGTGAATCCTCATTGTATGTTCTAAACATTAGGTATCCAATCGCCACCAAGCCCACTGCAACGTGCATAGCATGAAGACCAGTTAACACGTAGTATGTGGAAGCTGGTAAACCACTGTTTATTGTGAAGCCTTTGCTGATAAGTGTCGGGCCATTCGAATCCAAGTTTGATGACGAGAAAAGCAAAGCCCAAAGCAAATGCGCTTCCTAAACCAATTTTTAATCCTCTCATGTTTCCTGCCTTAATTGAGGCAAGTGCCAGAATCATTGCTAAGCTGCTTGTAAGCAAGATAATTGTGTTTGTCATTCCAAGGAGCACGTTATGGGTTTGGGTGGCGATAGGCCATGAGCTGCTGCTTATTCGGACATATACGTAAGCGATGATAAGGGAACCGAAAATCAAGATTTCTGATGCAAGAAAAATCCACAGCCCCAGCTTTTCCTTTGTTACCGATTCAAGCGGATATTTTTCCTCATCAGCTTCTTTGGTGTCAGCGAATTTTTCTTTTGCGCCATCTCTGAAAAGTTTGAGAACCGACGCAACAATGATAACTAATCCTGCTATTAGAAGTGGAATATAAATTGCCAGTCCCAGCAGGAAAATTGCCACTCCCCCAGTAATTATTAGGGGTATAGTAACTGGATTTGTCTTTAGCATTTGTTTCTTCTGTGTGTCATTTCATTTGCTCCTTTTCAGGTATCTTTAAGTATTTTCAGATGCACCTGGTGAATCGAGGTTGAGTCCGCTGTAGTTGCCTGTCCACTCCATCTCTTTTGCTTCCCATGGATTTGGTTCGCAGGGCTCATTTTTCCTGTAGCTTATGATCAGATTTAGAAGTGTCAGCAGGATGGCTGGTCCGAAAACGAACGCGCCGACGGTTGCATCAAAATTCAAGGACGCCCATCCAGATGTTACTGGATAAGTGGATATTCTTCTGGGCATGTCCAGCAGGAAGAAATATGGGAAATAGAGGACGTTGAATCCGATGAAGGAAACGGCAAACGTGACTTTAGCGAAGGTTTCGTTGTATTTTCGTTTCGTTATTTTTGGCCACCAATAGTAGAGTCCTGCAATCAAGCGCGAACAGAGTGCGGTTCCTGCCATGACATAGTGGAAGTGCCCTACTATCCAATATGTGCCTCGGAAAGCGTAGTCTAAAACTGGAAAGCCTGCAAAACGCCCTGTGACGCCGCCAAAGTGACCGTGAACACTGCAGCTAAACAATACAGCATCGGCGCAGTCAGCTTTATGCGGGATTTGTAGAGTGTCAGCACTAAACCAAGAACTAATCCTTCGAAAGGTATGGAAATTGCCATTGTGGTAATAGAGAATGCTTGCAAGAACATCGTAGTTTACGCCTGTTGTGAACATGTGATGCATCCAAACGCCTAACACTTAGAAAAGTGACGGCTGCAAACTCTATTATGAAAATTTTTCTTCGCAAAAAGCGGTCTTTTGGCAAATGTCATAAAAACCTCAGCAATTATGCCCAATAGCGGGAAAAACCACAATGTAAACTTCCGGGTGCCCGAAAAACCAGAAAAGCTCATCCCACAGAATGCTGCCTCCTTGAGTTGAGCTGAAAAAAACGGTGCCAAAAATTCTGTCAGTTGTCAACAAAGTTAATCCGGCTGCAAGTGGGGGAAACGCGAACAGCGCCAACGCCATAGTCATCAAAATCGACCAAGTGAAGATTGGCAGACGTCGTCCATGTTACGCCTTTAGCACGGTTTTTCACGATGGTTGTGATAAAGTTAATTGAAGACATAGTTACCGAGACAGCAAATAATGCCAGTGCCAAGATGGCAAGTGTTGCTCCTGGCTGAGGAGAAAACTGTATAGTGTTTAGAGGCGCGTAGAGTGTCCAGCCTGTGTTTGCTGAGCCGCCTGGAAGAAACACTGTAGCCGACAAGTGAGTAAACCGCTGAAGAGGTATGTCCAGTAGCTTGTAGCGTTTAAACGTGGAAACGCCAGGTCTTTTGCACCTATCTGGAGCGGCACAATGTAGTTTGCTAATCCAGCACGCAAGAGGTGTTAGAACCCAAAGAATCATTAATAATCCATGCAAAGTGACGACTTGGTCGTATGTGAAGGGGTTGAGGAAATTTTCGTTTGGTGCAGCAAGCTGTGTTCTCATTAGCATGCCAAGTGAGCCTGCAACTATTAGAAAGAACACTGCTGTAACGATGTAGAGTATGCCGACTCGTTTGTGGTTGGTTGTAGTTAGCCATTCTTTTATTGAGAATTCCTTGTACATCTTTTTAGCCTCCTGGCATCGTTGAGTTTGTTGCAGTCTGGTTGTTTAGCCATTGATTGAAAACTGTTGGATCCATTACTGTAAGTGGTGCATGCATGTATGTGTGCGCGACGCCACAGAGTTCGTAGCATCGGATAGTGTAGTTTAGCTGGCTGTTTCCATCTAACGGCGGAGTGGTTACGCCAACAACATTGTATCTGCCAGGTATGGCGTCGATTTTCACTCTAAAATCCATCAAACCAAAATTATGCATAACGTCACTGCTTGTTACGTTAAAAATTATGCTTTTATCAGCTGGAACAAAGCATTCTCCCAAAGTGGTTGCTCCGTTAGGGTAGAAGAACCTAAAATTCCATTGGAAAGCTGTAACATTTATTACTAAACTTTGAGAAACTGGTGGCGGAAACCGCGCGTTAGGAGTAAGCTGATAGGAAGCAACGCTTAAGCTAAACAAGTAGAATTATTGAGATTGAAGCGAAAATCACGGTTTCTCTTGCTCGGGCTCTGGATAAGCCAATTTCGGGAATAAACTTTGGTTGCCCTTTTTTCTCATGGTATTTTATCGAAAAAAAATCATTGCACCTATGACAATTACGACCGCAATTACTGCTATATAGGCGGCTAAATCGAATAGATGATTCCAGTCTACTGTTGAGGGGGGAAGCGGTTGTGACATTTTTAAAATCTCTTTCAGTGTGCAACTTTCTTAATTTTTTTTAAACTAAAAAATTAAGAACACAGGCGACTGCTTTTACTTTTTAGACGCTTATTGTTCGCCTGCAAAAACGGAAATTATTTCTAAATGAGATAGGGATAAACTGTCGTTTAAACTTTTGTATCTTTAAGCGTACAACCACAAGCATGCTTGATGGGATTAAATATCTATTAAAAAATCAAAATAAAAATCTAAAACGAACACTGGCAAATATTTAGGTATTTTCTAATTCCGGTCTCTGTCTTTTTGTTACAAGTTGGAACTTAAAAGTTTTTTAACAATAAGTAATCGTAAGTTGTCCCATTCAAAGTATTGGTTTTCTTAATGATCTATCGAGAATGTTAGAGAGTGCTAAAGAGATCGTTAATTGGATAAAATACTGAAACTGACTAAACAAAGTTCGGATTAGCGTTATTTTACAACTTTTTTTTGGTAGATGAAAAACAGCTGTTTACTATGGAAGTATTCTTCTTCTTTCAACTTAGGTTCTAGTCGAAAGAACAACAACAGCTGCAAATGGAGTGTTGTCGTTCTTTAGTTAGCAGCCTTAGTTTTAAGTTTTAACCTGAGTTGAGGCTATTTGTTGATCTGAACCTGAAAAGGGGACTGGGACTCCTGCAAAACTTTCAAATCACAAATCGTATGTGATTGCACTTGAGTAGTCACAAACAGACATAAGAGAGCGCTTAATCAATTTTTTAGGGAAGAAATACATGAGCATGAATATGGGTGCGACTTTTGGTTATATGAATTCGTTTTTGGTGCAGGAATCTATAGCGTTAATGTTTGTGGCTTTGGGGTTAGCAATTCTTGGAATAGGTTATGCTAGAATTCAAGGTAAAGAGTTTCTTAGACTTCATCGTTGGGTGATGAGTGGAGCGATAATTCTTACTCTGGTTGCAATATTTTTTGTTATGTTTCCATCGTTCTATATTTACTATGTTACTCCTAGTAACAATGTTTCTTCTTCGTTTTCGATTTTGCAGATAGTTCATTCTGCGCTTGGTGTTCCTCCGGTAACTTTGACGGTGATGTATCTTTTCAATGATTTACCGCAACCAACTAAAAAATGGATGAAAATCACCGCTATCCTATGGATTATAAGCATTGTCTTGGGTGCAGTTGTCTACTACACCATGCCCAGTTAAGTTTCATAATTTATAATTTTTCTTTTTTTCGTGTATAGTTTTTCTATTGTTTATGGAATTTAGGTATCTCTTTGGATATGATTAGTTCGTCTATGCGTAGCATGAGCATTGAGACTTCGAAGGCTCTTCGGAGCACTGACCGCTTAACTTTGAGGGGTTCTTGGCAAACCATATCATGGCAACTGTTCTCGCAAATCCCAACGTTGCAGTTTCCCTCAGCATGACGTTTTTTTAATTCAATAAGTGTGTCGATTGGGTTTAACCCATAGTTTATCGCTAGGCACCTTGGAACATCCATCAATGCGATGCTATATGCTTCGATGGCTACTTGTTCTCGGCTGGGAAACTCTCGGGCATAGGTTTTCAATTCTTTGGCAATATGTGTTTCCACTGCTCCGCCGCCAGGCAAAACCCTTTCGTCATCGTTTATCAGTTTGAGGATGGTGAAGCTGTTTTTGATGGCGGTTTCAAGTTCATCCATCGTTTGCAGTGTACTTCCTCTAAGCAAGAATGTTGAGCCCTTGCAACCGTTGAAAGTAACTGTTTTTTCAAGCTCTAATGTTTCCGTCGATAGCTCTGCTGCTGTACCTATGTCTTCCTCGTTGAGTTCATTTAGGGAGCCAACGATTTTGGCGCCCGTAGCCTTGGCGACAGCTTGGGTATCTTTCTTGTCGACGTTTTCTAAAGCAAATATGCCGTTAGCAAGGATTTTGTCTTTTAGGTTTTCTTCAAGGGGTTGTTCAGAGAGTAAAACATTGACGTTTAGCTCTGTTAATTTTTTTATGGGTTCAGCTTTTATTTTGTGAATTGTTTCATTGTATTGTTGGATTTGCTGGGGCGTTTTGATGTTTAAGTTGATGTGGTATGGTCCTTGCCCCGGCATTTTTACTTCTAAACGGTTAATTCCCAAACGTTCACTAGTAATTGCGATACGCAAGTTCTTGATTTTGTCAGGCATATTGGGATGAGCTTTCTGTTTTTTTATCACCACACCCTTGATTAGCCTTAAATCTTTTAGGCAGCCGCCTGTTTTCTTTAGGAACCTGACGTTCTCCTTATCGAATCTGCCATCGCAGAATGCATACGGATAAGCTTGCCTAATCATGGCTCGAACCTGCGGCGTCAACAGTTTCCTCTCGCAGTCCACGGTATCAAGGATGTCGCTGTCTCCACTGCTACCGGCTTTTGCTTGGCGATCGATTATTTCCAGCGCTTTGTCAGTTGCAAGACTGTATCCGTGGATGATTGTGTTGGGGTGGATTCCCATGTTTAAGAGTTCATCCGCTTTTTTCAGCAAAGCTGAGGCGAAAATTACAAAAGTTGCCACGCCATCGCCGGCTTCTTCTCGTTGCATTTTAGCTGCCTCTGAAATTATGACACTCGGAGGATACTGAATTGCCAATTCATCCAATATCGCAACTGCATCCTTGGTAACTTTTACAACTTGCTCGGGGCCACGATTGTATGTTACCATTTTGTACGAGCCTTTAGGTCCCAAGGTTGTACGGATTTTGTCGGCTGCAAAAATAGCATACCTTAGGTTTTTGCGCCAAGCATCTTTTCCAGTCGTTCGTTCGTAACTTCGAGAAATAATGTTCTCAGAGGTGAGCACTCGTTCCATAGTTAACCTTCTAAAGATTGAATTGTTTATGCGAGCTTGCGCATACTTGCTTAGGTTTCAACATACTTAAAATTAAGTGATTGTTACAATACACCCACATATTTGTGCAGTGCTAATTTATTCCGGTCTTAAGGGTATAATAAAATTCTCAACTAACCTTTAATCCTCTATTGTTTCAATCATTTCTTTTCCGCAACAGCAAGGTGCTTTCTCCACATTACGTTTAACATCGCCGGTGCAAGAAACATCAAATTCCTCACGTTTTTTCCTACCGCATATTTTACATAGAAATAAAGGCAAGTCAATCAACAAAAGATATCTCTTCTCGAAAGGTAAAAGCATTAGGATTAACCGAATTAGAAAAACTATTTGACAATACTGCTCCATTATTTGTTTAGAAATGTTCCAGCAGCATATTTCGTGGCAAATTTGGCAAGTTACCGACAAAACGATGGTAAAATAAGCGAAAAAGCCGTTGTCACTAAGTTTTTATTTGATGTAAACAATAAAATCATATGGGTTAAATGGAAAAGAGATAAAGATTAACTTAAAGGCAAACGAATTCAGGAAGAGAGAGAGGGGAAATACTTCGCTTGCTTTTAAGTTAACCTTTTCCTTGTGGTACATAATAATCTTTTAAAATAAATAATGATGTGGTTGTGCCTATACAATTACAAAATTTATTTTTCATTAATCCTTCGATTGGCTTTTTAATAAATAATTAACATTTCTTTTTCCTTAGCCTCTTCCACTAACTTTAGATCATTTTTTTCAAGAAAGGGACAATTTGAGAAATTTCATATTTACTAATCTATTAAATCATTCATTAAATCGATAACTTAACCTGGAAAAAGACGTTAGCGCAGATTTGAATATTTACCGAGCTAAAAAATGTAAAGTTGAGCGGATTTAGCCGTGGACTAACATTGAAGTGGTGCAAAAATGCTGCAAGCACCTTCTCATGTTAATCGCCAGACCCGCTCAACTTGTTGGCTCTTAGTAAATTGCTTCCTATCAGCTTGTAACGGTTGGATTCGATATAAGGCAATGTTGTTACAGGGTGAAGCAACAACTGTAGGTTTCACAATTTGCGCGACTTCCATATTGTTAGTCCGCTTTTTCTTGATAGGTTCTTTTATTTGATCATTGAACATAAGCTCATAATGAAAGGTTATGTGTTTCAAGTGGCTCTGAAGCTGCTTTGTTATTCAGAGAATATTTATATTAGGCTTCATTGTTTAACTGCAAGGAAAAACCAAAGGATAGAGACTCTTTGACGACTCCTCATGACGTTCCAGCTTCAAAATTTATCAACCGATTAGCAAAGTATCTTAGGGAAAACGTTGACGACAGTTCAGCCACTTCCATGGGCAACTTTCGCTAAAACAGGCATGCATGTTGAGAAGCAGCCGCAAGACCCCAACTGGTGGTACACCAGAAGCGCATCAATTCTGCGCAAAGTATACTTTTACGGTCCAATCGGACTTGAAAAACTACGCGCTGAATACGGCGGTAGAAAGAACCGAGGTAGCAAACCTGACCGCGTGAAAAAAGCTGGTGGAAGCGGTATCCGTAAAACACTCCAACAACTTGAGACTGCCGGCTTAATTCAGATTAGTCGACCTAAAGGAAGAATCATGACTCCTAAAGGACGTAAGCTTCTCCAAGAAGTTGCAGGAGATTTATCGAAAGAAATAGTTAAAACTGTCCCTGAGCTCAAGAAATATCAAGGCGAATAGGACAATGTCTGATGATGAGCTTGACCAGATTCGTAAAACGAAAACTTTTGTCGATGCAAAATCGCGTAAGTGATGAACAAAGGCAAACTCAAGCAGAACAACAAATGGAAGATCAAAAACAGGCGTTGCTCAGCAAGATATTAGCGCCTGAAGCTCGGCAAAGGCTAAATAACCTGAAAATGGTTAAAAAAGACTTCACTGAGAATATTGAGATGCAGCTGATTGAGATGGCGCAAACAGGAAAGTTGCCTATTCCACTGTCAGATGCACAACTCAAACAGATCCTAGTTCAGCTTCAATCAAGGAAGCGAGAGACAAAAATCAGAAGGATATAGAAGATGGCAAGAGTTAAACCAACAGCAAAAAAACTCAGATTAGCCAAAGCTGGCAAAGAATCACAGTCTGTTCCAACATGGGTAATTGCCAGAACTGACGGAAAAGTTAGGAATAACCCAAAGCAAAGACGCAACTGGCGAACCAGGAAAATAAAGGCATAGGAGAATTAGATCGCGATGTCCAAAGAAACTCAAGCTAAGCAAGTACCAAAAGAAGAAGAGCTCGAAGAATTAGCTGTTCCAGAAGAAGAACCTGGAACCGAAATAATTGCTAAAGAACAGGTTCCAGTTGAAGAAGAAGCCGCACCAGCAGAAGCAGTCGAAGAAGCTAAGCCGAAGAAAAAGAAGAAAGAAGAAGAAATTGTGGAAGAAAGATTCTATACCATCCCATTGTCACGAGCTCTGGTTCGTCCTCCAAAGAAACGTGCCCCACGCGCTATGCAACTTATCAAAATCTTTGTTACCAAGCACATGAAGCTTGCCATGAAGGTTTCTGAAGAAGAGGAAGAAGAAGAGCTACCACAACTGGTCATTAGTAAAGAAGTTAACGAGAAAATTTGGGACCGCGGAATCGAGAAGCCTCCACGCAAGATCAAGACACGGGTAACAAAAGACAAAGACGGCAACGTAACTGTCTATTTAGCAGAAACACAATAGTTGTTTTTATATTTTTCATTTGTTTTTAAACTAAGATGATTCTCTGCTTTTAACAATTGATTTTTTGTATATTAATAGCTAAGAATATGGTCAATCTAACTTAACCTCTTAAGGGATTTAAAGAGGCTTTAAATTATCTCAACCTAAAATTTTTTGTTGCTTTATAACCGCAATCTAAAAAAAGGAGTATCGCATGAAACTTTCGCTAATAGAACATTCATTAGGAGATTTAATTCTTGACTGTTTACTTATCAAGCATCGTTGGAAGCGCAAGTATAGGTGTATACTCGCTTGCAACCGAGAATATAGTTTTGATTCCGCGGATTGTGCCGCAGCAGAAAGCTCAGGAATTCGCTGATTGGCTAAAAGTCAAATTAGCTTATACATCGATTAGTGGCTCTGTTCTCGCTGGCTCATTGGTATGTGCAAACTCCAATGGGATGCTTGTTTCAAATGGTGTTCGAGAAGAAGAATTAGCCGCAATAAAATCAGTTTTTGAAGGAAATATCACGGTTATGGATTCCAAAAAAACTGCTTATGGCAACTTGATTTTGGCAAGCGACAAAGGTGCAGTTGTTGATCCAAGATTTAAAGAGACTGAAATCAAAAAAATCTCCAAAGCCTTAGGGGTCGAAGCAGTGACCACAGAAATCGCAGGGTTACCATACGTTGGCTCTTTAGCTGTAGCTACAAACAAAGGTGTGCTTGCTCATCCCTTGCTGAAGGATGAGGAAAGAAAAACTTTAGAAACTGTCTTCAAAGTTCCCATTGATGTCGGCACAGTAAACTGTGGTGTCCCATATGTTGGAACAGGCTTAATTGCAAATAGTCATGCAGCAGTAGCTGGTTCTATGACCACTGGACCCGAGATGTTTATAATTGGGAACGCACTGGATGTTGTGCAGGAAGAAGAAAAATGAAAGCTTTCAAAGTAACAGGCGAAATCAACAAGCCTAGGCTATCTACTCCATTTGTAAGAGAACTTTTAGCGGACAAGAGCGAACATGCAGTTGAAAAGGTTTATGCGGAAATAGGTAGCCGTCATCGTGTAAAAAGACATCATATTAAAATAACAAGTTCACAAGAGATTTCTGCAGACCAAATTATGAACCCAATTTTGAAGAAGATAGTAAGCGGGGCATAAGCTTTGGCTCAGAGAGATAAAACTGAAGAAGAACTGCGTCGCCTTAGCATGGAAATGCGTTATCTCGAACAAACCGCAGATGCACTTCAACAACGCATAAGCATGATAAATGCTGCTTTAACCGACATAAACTATGCCAATTTGACCCTTGATGGAATCGAAAAAGAGAAAGAAAGCTCTGAAATGCTTGTTCCAATCGGGGGAAGCTCTTATGTTAAAGTGAAGCTCGCTGACACAAACAAAGTGATCATAGGTTTGGGTTCAGGTGTTTCAGTTGAAAAAACCCTTCCAGAGGCAAAAGCAACCCTTAAAGAACGTTTAGATGAATTAGAAAAAACTATGCACGCCGCGCAACAGCAATTTAGTCAAGTTGCAGATCGAATAAACTCAGGAAGAAGCAGATTGGAAACTATGCTTTCTACAAGAGAAGGGAAACAATAGTTTAATGTTCGAGAAGCTCAAGTCTGGTTTTAAAGGGTTAGTTAACAAGGTAACCACGACTGAGCTCAAAATCGAAAACCTATCTCCTGTTTTATCTGATTTTAAGATGAGCCTTGTTGAGAATGATGTTGCTTTTCCAGTGGCAGATAAAATTTGCGATGAACTTGCCAAGCGTTTAGCAGGGGTTCAGGTTAAACGGTTAGAAGACCGCAAAAAAATCGTTGAAAACAATCTACGGCAAGTCCTTTTAGAAGTCATGTTAACCAACAAACGAATTGATCTCTTGACTATGGCAGAAGAGAAACGCAAAAGGAAAGAACCCTTTGTTTTAATGTTTGTAGGAATAAACGGCACAGGAAAAACCACCACTATCGCTAAAGTAGCCCATTTTCTGCGCGAAAAAAGTTACTCAGTGATTCTTGCTGCCGCTGACACTTATCGTGCAGGTTCCATTGAACAATTAGAGGAGCATGGTAAACGATTGGGTATGCGTGTAGTGAAAAGTATCTATGGCGGCGACCCGGCTGCCGTAGGTTACGACGCTGTAAGTCATGCAAAAGCTCATGGTATTAACATAGTTTTGATAGATACTGCAGGACGAATGCAGACCAACCAGAATTTAATGAATGAACTTGTAAAAGTAAAACGCGTTGTACGACCTGATTTGACGGTTTTCGTTGTAGATTCATTGATTGGAAACGATGCGGTCATGCAAGCGGAAGAATTCAATAAAGCCGTTGGTATTGACGCTACAATCCTAACTAAGGTAGATGCAGATGTAAAAGGTGGTTCAGCATTAAGTGTAACCTACGTAACCCAAAAGCCAATATTGTTTATTGGAGTCGGACAAACCTACAAGGATCTGGAACTGTTTTACCCAGAAAAATTCGTCAATATGATCCTTCGATAACTTAAGAATCTTCAACCTCAACTAGCTCAAAACGGATTTTGCTAGGGTAAACCCAATAAGACTTAATAAAATCCTCCATGGCTTGGTCAACATCTAAGGCCTCAAAAAAATTGAAGAATTCCTTATCGATTCCTCCGAGGATCTTTGAGGTGTAAACTTTAAGCTGAGCTAAATATTCCTTTTCAAGCTGCAAATCTTCCATAGGGATGTTTTCTGGAACTTCTATGGCGAAGGACAAGTTAGTTAAAACATCCAGTGCCGCTGCTTTGTGCACATTTGTATTTTTGGTCTTAATTAAGATTAGTCGTTGATCTGTTTTTCGGAAATTCCAATCGTTTTCTTGATTTAATGAGGCGGACAAATAAAATCCCTTAACAGATAACGAAAGGTGTAGTTTTAAATTATTTCTTTAATTCAACCACTAAAAGCTTAAGCATTGACTGCCCAATGTTCTCGGCTTCATGTGACTGTGCATTAAGAAAAATTGCGTCGCCATCTTTCAGGTCTAAAATGTCGGTTTTGCCTTCGGATGTTAGTTTCATTTTGCCGCCTTCAATCACGTAAACGACGTGGTCAGGATGATGATGCATTAGAGCTTTGTCTCCAGTTTTAAAAGTAACGTCGAATATTCGTACGCGATCATTTTCTAATTTTAACTTGTAAACGTTGCTTGCAACATCTAATGGGTCAAACATGGTTTTGGTCATCAAAATAATTCACCAAATTACTTTGAGTATTAAAAGCAATTAAGCCTGTGTTGTTGCACTCAAGCAGTCACATGTACTCAGTGTTTTGAGTGTAATCGTTGAATTTGTTTGTATTGAGTTTTGTCTGGATAAGAAAGTTTAGCCGAGAATCTTCGACAGAAATAAAAGAGTGTTACTGCAACAAAACAAGGATAAATAAAAAAAACGTCAAGTTTTAGAGGAATCTTTTTGGCGCTGTGATATATCGCGCAGGTTCTGGATTGGCGAGTCATCTGAGTAGCCTAGCGCTGTTTGAGTTTTCTTCTTGTACTTCTGCTCGTCTAGCTTTGCTTTGCATTCCTTGCTGCTTAATTCTACACTATTCTCAAGCTTGCGTATTGTTTTGCCGATTCTATGTTGCCCTTTAGTAAAAGTGCATCGTCCCATTTTTGCTCACTTAAGTACTAAACGTTAAAGTTAAAAAACCCTTCCAGCCTACTGTCTAGTGGTCGTGGAAGTTTTGAACAAGTCAGAAGTAACAACCATAACACAAAAAATAATTATCCCAAAAGTTTCCCCAAAAGAAGTCTACGAAGCCTACGTTGACCCGAAAAAACACAGTGAGTTTACCGACAGCGAAGCCACAGGCAAACCAGTTGTCGGTGGCAAATTCACCGCTTGGGACGGATACATTTCAGGCAAATTCCTCGAACTTGAAGAGAGCAAACGTGTGGTGCAGGAGTGGACATCGACGGATTTTCCAGAAGGAGCTCCTCCATCGAAGCTAGAATTGACTTTTCGTGAAGTGCCCAAAGGAACAGAAATTGTAATGGTTCATTCGAATGTTCCAAAGGATCAAGAGGACGAGACCGCTGAGGGGTGGACTGAATTCTACTGGGAGCCATTGAAGCAATATTTCAAAAAGAAACAGAAGTGATAGTTTAACTGGCTGTCTTTATTTAAAAGGTAGGTTCTAAATTTCTTTTTATCTTTTTTGCAAAGGTCTTTACCGAAGTTGTAATCTATTAGGTTAAATTCCCTCGCAGAATCAATTGAGCGCAGGTAAGTAACTCTGCTCAGTTCTATTAGTACAAATTTTAGATTTTTGAACTTAACTCAAATTGCAGACAATTATAGTCTGTTAAAGTATTCAAGTGGTGCATACCAGAAAATTATGAATGATTTTTTGCACTCCGGATTTTCGCACTTGTGTCTTTTTTTTATTATTTTCTCGTGGAAACTTTTTGGTAACGGTTTAGATACTGAAAAGGCTGAGTGCATTCGGTTGGGCGGCTGAACTTCGAGGATTTCATAGCAGAAGGGGCATTCAATTGTAGCCAAAGGTACCCTCCAATAAATGATAGGCTGTCCGCTTTTAAAAAACTTATCGTGTAATTCGAGGGTTCCATAAAACTTTAATTAGTTTACATTTGTTTCCAAGTTCTATAGGTAGCCGTTACTATTGACAATGAAAAACCAAAAGATTTCACAGGTATTTAGTAGGATAGGATTTTTAAGAATTCGCTGGAAACTCATCATTATTGCGATAGTTGCACTCCTTGTCTTTTTGATCTTTAAGGGTCCGCCACCTGGACAAAACCACTTTGTCTATTTAGCTGACGCTTTCCTTCATGGCAAGTTAGGTGTTTCAGGTGGAGGCACAGGACTTGCTGAAATTGTGCCGTTTAACGGAAACTACTTTGTGGTTTATCCACCGATGCCTGCAGTCCTTCTATTACCGTTTGTGGCCCTTTTCGGCACTGCATTTGACCAAGGATTAATGTCGATACTTCTAGCATGCCTCTGCGTTGCAGCAACATGGTTAATGCTAAAAAAAACTGGTGCAAAAGGAAACAAAACACTTTGGTTAACGGCTCTTTTTGGCTTCGGAACATGCTTTTGGTTCATTTCCTCTGTCGGTTCATCATGGTACATTGAACATGTTGCAGCGGTTCTTTTTCTTACCTTAGCAATAATTCTTGCTCTCGCCAAGAAAAGTCCATTTCTCATCGGTATAATGCTGGGTTTCGCATTTTTGTCTCGGTTGCCTGTGATTCTTTCTTTTCCGTTTTTTCTGCTTTTGATATATGAGCAAAATAGCGCTTGGAAGCCGCGGTTTAAGCAGGCTGCGTATTTTTTGGTTGGTTTAGGCATATTAGTCGGGGTTTATGAGTTGTATAATTTTGGTCGATGGGGAGTCTTCTCTGATTTGGGTTATTCTCTTATTCCTGGAATCCAGCAAGATCCCTATTTCACTAGCGGCATTTTCAGCCTCAGCTACATACCCCGCCATATCTACGCTATCTTCTTCCAGGGGCCAATCCTCCTGAGCAATTTCCCTTATTTTGAGTCCAACTGGATGGGATTGGGTTTATTCTTTACCACTCCTGCATTTATCTACATCTTCAAGGGACCATGGAATAAACTTAGCAAATATGCTGCTTTAGCAGTTGTATGCATCTTGCCAATCTTAATCACCCATGGTACGGTGGGTTTCACACAGTTTGGCTACCGTTTCAGTTTAGATTTTACACCCTTTCTCATGCTTTTAACTGCCAAAGGCATGAGGGGAAACTTGGGTTGGGAAGAAAAGCTCCTGATAATTCTGAGCTTATTGGTTAATCTTTGGGGAGTGGTTTCGATAATTCAATATAACTTTGTAAGCTTTTAGTGCTTACTTATTTTTTCTTGGTGTTTCTTTTATAGTACCAACCAGAGTTTGAATTGTTTCTTCACAAACATCTGGTTTCCAAGAGCAAATACCCTCAATTATCTCGTCAAGGTAATGCGCTAATTCTTCACTCTTCACTTCTTTAGCACAATCAACCTTATAGGAAATTTCATCCTTCTTTCGGCTTACTATAATCGTGACTAAAACTTTTTCGTCCATAAGCCTCAACAATTAACTAAATAGAGTTATTTTTAGATTTAACTTTTACCTTATCAAACAGTTGTTCTTGCCCAATGATTTTTCTGGTTTCAATTTTGTTAGCTTTTGTAAGAAATATTTTTTTAGATATAACACCTTTGAAATTTTATAAGCAAGTGCTTGCATAGTTAATAATTGTTCTCCAAAAGTTTTTTAGGAGAAAGGAAAATTTGTTAAATAAAACTGTTAAATTCTTAAAAAATAACACAACTGCAATCGCAATAATAATGCTACTACTGCTCTCTTCAACCGCTGAACTTACAAGTTTGCCATCTACCCGCGCTCTTGCTTCCAATAGTCCCCTCGTAAGCACATTTTTCGAGTACTCATACGTCAGTGTCGGCAGTAACGTAGTAGGCAAAGGCCAACCTATACTGCTCGTTCTATGGACTGCAGATATACCCCCAGATATCGGCGAAACAGACGGCTTAATTGCTGCTCCCCTCCACAGAGCTGCATGGACAGGTCAACAATTCAATGTTACAGACCCCGATGGAAACTCAACAATCATTACTCTAGGAGAAAGCGACCCAGTAGGCGGAGGATATGCAACATATGTTCCTACCAAAACCGGCACATATTCGGTTGTATCTCTCTTCCCAGACACAGTCAAAAGATCCGCTATCGTGACATTGCCCAATGGAACTCAGACTCTTGGTCCCCATGAACTTGGCTATAACGTCAATCCAAGTCTTTCTGTTGCACAAGACCAGCATTTTTTCGCAGCTAAAAGTAATCCAGCGACATTCATATGCCAAGAGGATCCAGTGCCTTTATGGACTGAATCTCCTCTTCCGAGTGACTATTGGACACGACCCATAAGCAACGCAGCCAGACAATGGAGTGCACTGCCTGGAAACTGGCTTAACGGCGCTTGGAATCAACCTGCAGGACAAGCTGGCGGCACAACCACACGTTTTGTATATGGTGTAGGTACGGAAACCAGCCATATACTGTGGACGCGACCCCAGTATGTCGGAGGCTACGCTGACGCCCGGTTCGGTGACGAAGGATACATGACAGGTCACTATCAAGGCTTAGAATTCGACTCGATAATTCTTAATGGAAGAATCTTCTATGCGGATCGCGCAGATGCGTATACACAAGAAGCTTCAGCTACAGGCTTTAATGTCATTGATCTATACACTGGTAACTTAATAGAATACGAAAACAAGACAATGCCTAATCTTGGCCAAATCTACATGTACAACTCACCCAACCAACATGGAGCCTATTCCTTCTTATGGCGGACATCAGGCGTAACTTTACCACCTGGATATACAAGCGCAGCACAACAGCAACCTGTCGGCGGAGGTTTCTTCTTTGCTGGACCACCATCACCAAACTGGGAAATGCTAGACGGATACACGTTGCCTCTGCGTCACATATGCTACATCGGTAATGTAACTGCTGTAGGTACACAAGTCATCGGCAATAATGGAGAAATACTATATTACAACATTGTCAACAAAGGAACCACAAACAACCCCAGTTACTACCTAAGCTGCTGGAACAACACAAACGTAGCAGGATTAACTGCGACGCCCCCAGGAACTGGAACTTCTTATTGGCAATGGAGGCCAGAAGGAGGCGGTTTCGGTGGAGGACCAGCATACAGCAATAGCCTAGTCTTTGACGGAAGCACAGCGTGGTCATTCAACGTTTCGATTCCAAACATTGACGGACCTAAGAATGCAATAGTCAACCAAACAGGCACAATACAATGCGTTCGTGTCGGAACAGATAATGCTCCAGGCACAGGATTCTCAGATAACGTAGGCGGCTATGTCATCGTTGGAACTGGCGGATCAAACAACGAACTAGGAGTCGTTCAAGGTCAACTATGGGCACTTAGTCTAGACAGAGGCCAAGAAGGTAAACAATTATGGACATCAACTTTCACACCGCCTTTTGTGTCGCTTGCTCAAAACGAAACTGTAGGCACTTTCCTTTCAGTAGGCTTGATAGGAGTGTTTCCTGAACAGGGAGTTATAATCTTCCACTCCACAAAGAAACTAACCTATTGGGGCTATGACATGAAGACAGGAACACAACTTTGGCAATCTGCAGCGGAACCCGATGAAAACTACTACAGCACCCAGTACAACTACTACAATGGTCTCTTTATCACCTCAGGATATGGCGGAGTAGTAATCGCTTATAACATTACAACTGGACAACAAGTATGGAACTTCACTGCCACCAACATCGGAGGGGAATCTCCTTACGGCAACTATCCAATCGATGTATTTGCTATTTGCGATAACAAACTATACACATTGACAGGTGAGCACTCAGTAACTAATCCACTTTGGCGAGGACCTAACATCCGCTGCGTCAGTGCAACAGACGGAACAGAAATATGGAACTTGCTAGGCATGGGAGCTGACAATGGCGCACATCTCACCGGGCAATACGTACAGATGGGAGACGGTAAAGTCGTCGGTCTCAACTATATGGACAACCAAATCTACTGCATAGGTCCAGGACCCAGCGCAACCACAGTTTCGACACCAGACTTGGTTCCAACACTTGGCTCCACTGTAATGATTAAAGGAACAGTAACGGATCAGACGCCTACAGGTAGACGCAATGACAACTACCAATTCGACTTCACCCTACAAGGCACACCAGCAATATCAGACGCTAGCATGGGACGATGGATGGAATACATGTTTGAGAACCAAATTATGCCATCAAATGCAACTGGCGTTCCAGTGACCTTAACAGCTATTGATCCAAACGGCAACATAATCCCAATCGGCACTGTGACAAGCGATATACACGGAAAATACGGTACCCAATTCACTCCAGAAGTTCCAGGCCAATACCAGATAATCGCAACCTTTGCAGGCTCCAAAGCGTACGGACCCTCATCTGATTCAACCTACATGGCAGTACGTGAAGCATCAGCAACGCCTACACCAGTATCAACAGAAACACCCTCTTCTGCCGCTGACATGTACTTTGTTCCCGTAGCCGCTGGACTATTTGTCTTAATCATTATAGTCCTCATACTATTGGTAGTCTTGTTACTTAGAAAGCGAGCATAAGCCAACAAAAACAAAACAAAATCCTCTTTTTTTCCTTTTTAATCTTGCTTCTTTTCAAGGGCTCATATTTTTTCTGGCGAAGAAATTCTTATGACCTTGGATTTAAAATTAAAAGAAGACAAGTTCTTAAAAAGCCAATTTCTTGTTTTCGAGGCGCATAGAAACAAACAGCAAACCACTAGATTCAATTAGTTCTATTTTTAACCCATTGAACTGATGAACATTATATAAGATTAAGAACCACTCAACTGATTAGATAAAGTATGAAGAAACCGCTAATAGGGCTCTGCATTGTTATCGTATTATGTAGCATATTAGTGGTTTCCCTATTTCTGAAGTTTTCCTCAGTTCCTTCAGATGATGGATCGCAGACTTCCTTGAAACCATCAGTTGAATCGTTACATCAAGGAATAATCCATGGAATTGCCTATTTGAGGCAGATCAATGAACCTATGGGTTTGTTGATGCTAAACGTAATGTACCGACAGTTCGGTATAGCAGAATTCAACGATTCATTGCAACGATTCGACCAGCAGTTTGCTGCTAACCCCGACCCAATATCCCGAATATTCCGACGTATCGCAGACTATAACAACTATGCGCAAACAGAGGATTTCCTTTCAGTGATAAACCAACTCGATCGCCTCACTGTTCCAGCTCTTTACTGCGACAGAATCGCTCTGCCTGAAGATTACCTTTCCCAGCTCACAAACTCCGTTAATGGCGGAGGCAACTTACTGACCCACGCGTTGCTAGCGACCATATGGCTGCAAAATAACCAATGTAGCCTCCAACTATCAAAAGACTTCAAAAGCACCCTCTATCAAGACAACGCGCTATTAATCGGCGATGGCTCACGAGTCGACGACATTGAACTTGAGGCCGCTGCTTTCCTCTATCAGGCAGGGCAAGGTAATCTGGTTAACCCTGTCTTCGTTCAAAACATCTTAGCAGCTCAATATACTGATGGCGGCTGGTCTAATTCACAAGATACTCCCTACAACACAAACTGGCACCCTTCAATCCTAGCACTCATGACATTGCTGTTTGTAGAACATCCTGCTGCATCATACCCGCCAATGCTAGCTCCCGCACTTAGTTGATACCAATTAGCGCGTTCCTCTTTTTACATTGCCTGTAAAGCCAAGAACTAAAACTAAAACCACATTTCTTACTGCTTTCGACTTTTTATAGTAACCAAGAAAACACCAATAAAAATCAGAACAGCGCCAGCTATAACTGAAGGATAGAGCACTTCGTTGACAAACATGACTGCAAAAATGGCTGTAATCAGTGGTTCGGCGAAAAGGAATGTACTTGCAGTCGCCCCTGCTTTTTTTAGCACATAAAACCAAATATAATATCCTAGTAGTGAACAGGTGGAGGCTAGGTACAGTATGCCTAGCCACTGTATAGTATTTAAGGTGAGGATCTGGGAAAAAGAGTTTTCAGCCAACGAGAAAGGAATTAAACATAATCCACCCAGCAGGCTAACATAAGACACCACCAAGAAAGCATCGTATTTCTGCATAATTTTTTGTCCTAACAAGCTGTATGTAGCCCACATAACAGGTGTTGAAAGCAAAATCAAAGTCCCAAACAAGAATTTCATGCTCCCCTCAAGATTCAAAAGGTCAGCCGAAACCACTAATAACGTGCCTGCAACGGCTGCGGCAATCCCTATGAACTGCCTCTTAGTAAATCGTTCACTAAACAACCTAGCTGAGAACAACGTAATCAGTATAGGTGACAGTAAGCAGACGAGAATAGCTGCAATCGATGTTCCAGCTAGCTGAATCCCTGTATATTGAATAGTAAAGAAGAAAGTTACTCCCGTAAGTGCAAGAACAAGCAAAGTTAGCAGGTCCTTTCTTTCAACCCTGAGCTTATAGTTTGGATTTACGCGTCTCTTCGCAAAAAGAGCGATAAGGAAGAATGCTCCAGCGACCAAAAACCTGAAAGTGGCAACAGCAATCGGTGAAAGCCCATCCCCTAAAAGTAATTTAACAACAACAAATGAGCTGCCCCAGAAGACAATCAACAGTACCATTAAAAAAGTTTGAAAAGGACTGATTGAACGGGAAGCCATGTCACAAAATATTGCCGCTTCCTTTTTAAGCATTCAAGAGTTTCGAGCCAATTTAATGGGTGTCCCATCTAGCATAGTAAACCACAAGATCAGAGTTTCATCCATTTCAATTGGAAATGCCTCCTCAAAACTCTCCTTTTTTTATCTTTAAGAGAAACAATATCTTTTCAGATTCTTTTATGTTGTTTTTAGATATTCCAAGATTTGGAATATCAAATATATTGCCGAAAACTATTCGAAAATACTCGGTACAAAGGAGAAGGCAAAGTCATGAGGATGTTTCTGAGTCAAGACCTTATTAGTATGCATTCTTTTAGTTCAAGGTGGCTTTATTACTCTTTTGCTTTCTTGATTTTCTGGCAGTTTTTGGATGGCTTTACAACTAAGATTGGCTTAGATTTGGGGCTTGCTGAAGTTGGAACTTACTCCATGGTAGTCTTGGGAAGCTATGGTTTTTGGGGGTTGATGGTTTGGAAGTTTGGAATAATAGCTGCGATTTTAGGTATGACAATTGTAGCTTACTACTTTGCTAAGCGATATGACCCTACCCACCTTCACTATGTTATCCTGATTTTAACGGTTGGCTGTTTCATTGCAGGCTTAGGCTCTATTATGGTTGTTAGTAACAACGTTAGTCAGATTGAACTTGCCTTGCACTAAGAATAATTTACTATTCAAAATGGTCTTCGTAAAAGAGCTGGGGATGGGAGTTGAACCCATATAGAGCAGCTCTGCAGGCTACCGCCTGAACCGTTCGGCCACCCCAGCACGTGATTCTAAGATGTGACTGACATAAAAATATTGTTGGCTTGGTTCTTTTTTCTATTATATCTATACGGCGGTTGGTTGCCCAAGTTATTTTTTAAAAGCTAATCCCGTGAACAAGGCTATGGTCTTTTCTTCTTTACGTACTGTAACTTGGTACAATCCCATGGTTTTGCCATCTGAAACTCTGAGTTGCCTCAGCCGTTAGTAGATCACCTTCCGCTGAGGGTTTAAGAAAATTTATGCTGACCTGAACGGCCACCGCTACATTATCCCCAAAGTTACATGCATGTGCAAAAGCATAATCGGCGAGAGAAAAGATTGCGCCGCCATGAGTGAAACCCAAAGCATTAGTATGGACTTTTTCAACTTTCATGGATACTTTTGAATAACCATCTTTTGCTTCTAGACTTGGATTCCTAAAGTTTCTGCAAAATAGTCTGTTCCCTTCATTTGGTTTTGGCATCCTTTTTCTGTTCGGGTGTTTTGAGGTAAATGTAGAATTTTCGGAAAAACGATTCCAACCCTTTGGGAGCAAAAATCACGATCAATAGTAGGATTACTCCGATGATTAAGTAGCTTAGTGGTGGTCCGACGTTACTTACTCCTGGGAAATATGAACCAAGGGAAGTACGCAGATAGTCGACTACGCTTGGGAGCGCTAATATTTGCTGAACGGAAACTAAGAAGACGGCACCGATGATTGGTCCAATAACAGTTCCTAAACCTCCGATTACGGTCATAATTAGGGGTAAGAAAGAATTGGCTGGGGAGAAGACAGAGTTATCAACGAAAGTCAGAAAATACGAGTATAAACCGCCTGCGATGCCGGCGAAGAAGGTACTAATGACAAAAGCTATTAGCTTGTATTTTGCAGTGTTAATTCCAATCATTCTTGCTTCTGTTTCGTTTCCATGAATAGCCCTAAATGCAAGTCCCATTCGTGATCTCATAATTAGATACATAGTAGTAATTGATGCCACTGCGAAAGAGATTACCAAGATATAGAACGGAAATCCTTTGGGTACAAGCGTGACTGGAGCAAACCCATTTATGCCGTTAGTAACTGAATCAAACTGGCTTGAGAGAGTGCTTGCGATTACAGAAAATCCAAAGGTTACCATGGCCAAATACCATGCTTTCAACCGAACACAGGCCAAACCTATCAGCAAACCGATTCCAGCTGAAACCAACCCACCGATAAGAAGCACTAAAACCTGAATGAAAACAGACAAGGCGCCAATCGGCATTTGGGTTACACCCAAGATTCCAATTAAAGCTGTTGAAATTCTGCCTCCAAGGATTGCTGATGAAAAACCCCCTATACCCAAAAAGACCGCGTGCCCCAAAGATCCTTGTCCTGAATTTGCGAGAAAATTCCAACTTGCAGCGTAAATCGCGAAAACAAAAATGAGTGTTAGAATGTACAGGAAGAAGCTATCGGTCTCAATTATTGGTAACACCGCTAAGATAGCGAAGGTGACCAGTAGAAGTTGAAAGCTTCTGGAATGGAGGAATGCGGTGAGGGATTGTTTTGTTTGCATTTTTATTCTCCTTTTTCACCGAATATTCCGTTAGGTCTGATTATTAGGACCACGATGAGCATAGCGAATGCGACGGCACTTCCCCAGATTCCCCCCAAAAACAAGGTGGCTAACTGTTCAGCGATTCCGTAAAGTAACCCGCCAATGATGGCTCCTTTAATGCTTCCTAAGCCACCTAATATTATGATAGCGAAAGCAATGATTGTAGGCATTGCGCCAACTTGGTAGTCAAAGGAGAAGATTATTCCGTAGAGTCCCCCGGCTAGAGCTGCTAAGGCTGCGCCGAGTGCGAAGGTGAACATGTAGATTTTTTCGATGTTTATGCCCATAAGCATGGCCGTCGTGTTTGTTTGGCTTGTTGCTCTCATGGCTAATCCGAGTTTTGTTTTCTGAATCAACAAACCAAAAGCTATCAGAGCAGCAACTACCACGAATACGGCGACTACTCGGTCAAAGGTTATGGATATGCTTGGTAATGACAAACTCAAGCCATACAAGGGACTTACAATCTGCTTTGAGCTAGCCCCCCAAATAAGCATAGCCGCATTCTCAAATATGTAAATCAACCCTAGGCTCACGAAAATCTCGTTGAGCTTATCGCCACCCAAAACCCTGCGAAAAGTAAGTCGTTCCACAACAACCCCCAAAGCAGCAACAACAACCATTGAAATTAGAATTGCAACGTAAGCGTTTAATCCCGCTGAAACTGAAAACGTCCACGTTAAAAAAGCCCCTATCATCAGTAATTGTCCGTGAGCAAAATTAACAAGCTTCATTACGCCAAAAATTATGTTTAATCCAGTTGCCAAGAGGATGTAGATGCAACCAATGGCGACACCCCAAACTAATGTCAGAATTATTGTTGGTGCCGTTATATCCATTGTAACTTATCCTCTCCAACATTAAGCGGTTGACATAAATTATAATGTTAACTATTTAAAATATACGAGAAATAAAAGAAAAGAGAGGATTTTGAATTGGCAGTGCTATTGTCCAGGTTGATAGCCAGTTGGTAGAATAAAGTCTGTTTGTTCCAGGTTCGTTGCGCCTGCTGGTGCCCAAACAATTTGTGATGTCAGGTGGCTGGTTGATGCATCCCATTTCAGTTGTTCAATGAATGTTATGGGATCAATTTCATGGTAGTTTACGCCTGTGCTGAATTGTACTTTGCCTGTCTTTGTTTGAATTAGCATTTGATTAATATTAGTATTCTCAATTGCTTGTCTTACAGCTACTTTGTCTATGGTTCCGGCGTTTTGGATTGCGTCTTTGGCTATATAGAATGCGTCATATGTGTCTGCGCCCATCATTCCTGGCATTAAATGCGGGTAGGCTGCGTTATAGATTCTGAGTGTAGGTTTGAACTGCTGTCGAATATGATGGCGTCATGAATGGGTCCATCTTTGACTCAAGAAGTTGTCCATCACCAGTGCTTCCTAGAGATTGAATAGAATGTTGGGTCTTGGTTGTTTTCAACTGCGATGTAAACGGTTTTTAAGCCCACATCGCTCCATCCTTGCTTAATTATGTTAGGTGTTTTATCAGGGTTATCTACCACAAACACTGCATCCGGATTGGCTCCTTTGACGACTGAGAGGTCTGTTTGGTAGTTTGTTGTAGCGGGGTCATAGCTTCTTTCAGTGAGAGTGATGGGGAGGCTTTCGTTTTGTATCCAGTATTTTGTTGCTTGGTCAACTCCTTGTCCGAATGCGTCGTTGCGGTAGAGTATGGCTAGACTGAAGTTTCTGTCAGGTGCGACCATGGGCTTCATTTCTGTGGCGAAGAAGTCAACGACAGTTTTGCTGTAGTGGTATGTTGTGGTACAGTAATGGAAAATGTAACTCATGCCATCTGCATCAGTGATTCTGGTTGTTGAATCTGTTGGGAGACCACCATAATCTCCTTGGGGTCCTCTTCGGGTGACGAGTTGGTTTGAGGCGCCAGTGATTATATAGGGAACTTTATCATCGATTGCTACTACTTCATTGGCAAGCGTTCCTGCACTGCCGTATCCACCGATTAACATGTCAACCTTGTCAGATTCGACTGCTTGGACCACTGGAGTTTTGGCGTTGCCTGGAGCGTCGTCGATGGTGTTAGCAGTTACTAATGTTATGTTAACTTTGGTGTTCCAACCAGAGACATAGATTCCGCCTGCATTGTTGATTTCGTTAACTGCTAAAGTGGCTGCGTTAAACATGTCCTGTCCAATTGATGTGCTCATTGGTGCGACTAAGCCTATCTTTATGTTTCGAGCATCGGCTGATGGTGCGGGTTTTGATGATAATTCAACGGCTGCAACAGCTGAAATAATGATTATTATAACGACAATTATTGCTAATATTTTTCTCTGCAATTTTAAGCATCCTCTTCATTTTTCTTTGCTATATCAAAGCACACGGTTAATAAAATTAACTCTTTAACACGCTTTCTCTACCTAATTTGAAGGCTTTGAGGTTCAAATTGATGTATTTTTCTTTAAGTCTGCCCGCAATTGCTTGCTGAAAAAATTCTTCCTTTACAGGTATCTCTGGAAGCGCCGATAACGCTCCCAAAAGAATCGTGTTAACAACCAACATATTGCCAAATTTTTCTGCAATACCTGCGCCGTCCACTTCATGAACCAATGCCTTAGCTCTCAGAATAGCCATCAAGTTCCTCAATCTTTTTGGGTTTAACGCCTGAAACCACGCAATTTGGCGGAATGTACTTCATATTCACGATTACAGAGCCATTCCTCTTGAGCATTGGAAGAGCTCTTGCTGTTTCCAAAATTTCAAAACCCACAATCGCATCAGCTTTTCCAGTTTCAATAAGAGGCGACTCCACTTTGTTGCCGATTCGAGTGTAAGCAACGATTGAGCCGCCGCGTTGAGCCATTCCGTGGATCTCTGCTTTTGCAACGTCAAAGCCATCTAACATTGCAGCTTCACAATAAATGTCGCTTAAAACTACGACTCCTTGGCCGCCCACGCCACTAAAGACTATGTCGAGGTTCATTTTTCTTTTCTCCTTATGGCGTCGAATGGGCAGACGGTTTCACATACTCCACAGCCATAGCAGAGTGTGGTGTCGATTTCGGCTTGTTCATTTTTTAGGCTTATGGCTGGGCAACCGAAAGCTTTCACGCATACTCCGCAGGCATTGCATTCCTCTTTAACTTCTCGAGGTTTGCCTCGTTCAATTAAAAGGGGGCAGGGTCGCTGGGAAATAATGACTGATGGTCCCTGGTAATCTAATGCTTCTTTGATTTTTGCTGTTGCAGCCTTTATGTCATACGGATCGACTATGTCGACTTTTTCTATACCGACTCCTTTGGCGATATCTTGGATATTTACTGATTTTTGCGTCGATTCCCATGGCGGTTTTTCCTGAACCAGGTGTTGGCTGATGACCCGTCATTGCAACCACGCTATTATCCATTATGAACACGCAGACATTCGCCTTGTTGTAAACAATGTTTAGCAGTCCAGGCATTCCTGCATGGAAAAACGTTGAATCACCGATAACCGCAAACACTTTCTCTTTAACTCCTGCATGAATCATTCCTGCTGCTTGAGAAATTCCTGCGCCCATGCAAAGGCAACTTTGAACTGCGTTCACTGGAGGCAAAACACCGAGAGTATAGCAACCGATGTCGCCTGTAACGATTTTGTCGTTTGATTTTCCCGTCAAACTCAATGCGCTCTCGGGGCAGGCTGGGATGCATTTTGGGTCACCCCCGCAGGTGTCGCAGACAATTGCTTTGTGGCTGCTGGGGTGGAGTGTTATGGCACCGTATTTGCAAGCATCGATGCACCAGTCGCAACCCTTACATTTGTGATTCATCAACAACGATTGCTCCATGTTTCTGTTTGGCTTGATATTGCGTTTTCAGGGCAGGCATTGATGCATGGAGCATTCAAGCAAGCTTTGCAGGTAACAGCTGTATTTTGAATGTTTGATTAATTCTTATTGAGCGAATCCGCGACTTGAGTGGATTGAAGATTTTTTCCTTCTCAAAAGAACATGCATACTCGCAGATGTCGCAGCCAACACATTTCTCGTTGTCACAGTTCACGTGTTGGTTGGTCATGTTTAGAGCGTAGTAAAATGCTCTATGAGGGCATCCGGGGCAAAGCGCTGGTGGACGTGGAGGCAAATCCATAGGCTCCTGTTTTTCAGCTTGAGATGTCAATCCCAAAGTTTGCAAAGGCTTGGCGAATGTTATCAGGAGTGAATTCGCCGATTTCTTCGAAGCCCAACTGGCTTTTTCCAATGACTTGAAAGTCTTAGCCTCTGAATGTTCTCCTCTATGTAGGGTCTTAATTCTTCGATTACTATTATTTTTTTAACTTTAGAAGCAAATTTCTTAACGATTTCCACTGGGAAAGGATGAACAAACCCCAACTTTAGCCAAGAAAACTTTTTGGTATCCAAAATTGACCGAGCATAATAATAGCCGACTCCGCTTCCAACGATGCCGATTTCGCTTCTGTTATCTTCTATGGATGTTGAATCTTGAGTTTTCAGCTAGCCTCTTGCTTCCGCTAACCTGCCTTCCAAAACTCGGTGCTGCCGTATGGCGTTGGAGGGAACCATTACCCATTTTGAACTTTCTTGTCAAAGTCGGCTTGGCGGCTTATTTTTGGAAAGTCACCGAGTTTTACTCTGGATTTTCCGTGAGCGACTCTGGTGGTCAGCGCTAAAATTATGGGGAGGTGGAGTTTTTCGCTGATTTCGAAAGCTTCTTTCGCCATGTCGTGGGCTTCTTGAGGATTACCTGCATCAAGAAGCGGCAACTTGGAATGAATGGCAAAGAAGCGGGTGTCCTGTTCGTTTTGGCTGCTGTGCAATGCTGGGTCGTCACAGACAGCGATTACCATGCCGCCTTCAACTCCAGTGTAGGCTAAAGTCATAGCGGCGTCAGCGGCAACGTTTAAGCCCAACATGTTTCATGGAAACAATCGAGCGCACCCCAGTCATCGAAGCGCCCGCAGCAACTTCTGTCGCTACTATCTCGTTAATGCTCCATTCGGCATAAATTCCAAAATCTTTCGCAACTTCAGCGATGGTTTCCAAGATTTCGGTTGCAGGTGTTCCGGGATATGAAGCAGCAACTTTGACGGTAGCTTCCACTGCGCCTCGTGCAACTGCTTCATCACCGTTAAGCAAGGCAAAACTGCCCGGCTTATCCTGTGCAATCTTGGAAGTCATAAGTTTGTCCTTTACATTTTGCCCTTACGCAATCCAATACCCTTTTTGCTTTGCCCTCTGTTCTTGGAAGTTCACCTGGCTTCACAATCTGGACATCAGCCGATATTCCTGTCACTATGTGAATTCTCTTTTGGATTTCGTTTTTCAATGCGGCTTTGTCGAGTTTGTGCATCTTTGGAGCTTTCTCAGATAACTCAACCTTAACAACGAAGGTGTCTAATGCGCCTGGTCTATCTAGAACGATTAGGTATTGGGTTGCGAGTTCTGAGAAGCACATGACAGCGTATTCGATTTGCGATGGAAACACGTTTACTCCACGGATAATGAGCATATCGTCTGATCTTCCGTGTACCCTTCCATTCTAGCATGGGTTCTTCCGCAGGCACATTTGGTCGTATTCAATTTTTGAGATATCTCGGTCCTGTATCCTGAGCATTGGTAATCCCGTCTTGCTAAGCGCAGTAAAGACGAATTCGCCTTCTTCACCAGCTGGCAAAACTTCTCCTGTGTCGGATCGATAGTTTCCACGATAAAGTGATCCTC
>CAWJGR010000016.1:0-63788 GCA_963842545.1 Candidatus Bathyarchaeota archaeon | reverse complement strand
GTTCTTTGAGGAAGAAACTGAAGGCGTAAAAATACGACCTGAACTTCTCGTGGTCTTTGCCGTTACATTGATATTATTTCATGTTTTACAAAAGTCTTCTTCCCTGCTTAATCTTGCTTTATCGTCTTGGCGCTGTTGCGTGCAAGACTTCTATTCGTTGAACTGAATTAAGGTGAAGGAACAGTTCACTTCTTTCTTCTCTGCTAGCAACCTGCGGAATTGGTTGAGCGATAGTAGATCTTAAAACGATTGCTTCTGCATCAGAGAGCCAGATTCCCGATGGATCATGGTTACCGCTGTTAATGTGCCTTCGAAACCGTAAGCAGGGTCTAGAATGACTCTGATTTTTTTGCCCACGTTTCTTTCCAGCATGTGGAATATTGATGGAGGCAAGTCTTGATCTGGCATGAGCTTCGCAAATTAATATAATTGTAGCTCTAAAGATAAAACAGTTCCCATTTGGGCATATGTTGCTTTTTTGGTTCAAAGTTTCAAAGCGTACTTTGTTAGCTTTATCCTTTATCTTCTTTATGCATAAATCAACCTTTGACCTTTCCATCTTAACAATTAAATGTCTTTTGTGTCTCTCAACGCACGAATCAAGTTAGCTAAATTTTAATAGTGCTAAACCAATTTCATTGTTTGACGGCTTATGGCGAAAGATAGTTCCCTTAAATCATTCCATGGACAGAGCAACCAAACACTATTCCTCTATGTTCTCCCTTCCTTCATTTAAAAAACACTCCTTGGTGTCGCCACGACTTGCATCATAGTAGTCAACCTTACCACTTTCCTGCTCTTTCCTTCATTGGACGTTTTGGCCTTGGGTATTTCACTTTTTGCCATCACCTGCATAACCGACACGCTCATAAGCAAATCATTCTGAAAAGTGACCTCATTTTTTCAATACGACGAACTCTAGTTTTGTCCTTAGCTGCTGGGTTTTCTGGTTAGTCTTCATCATTTTAGGTGTTAGTTTAAGCTTCGCCTTCGGCTGGATCCTTTGGGTCAAACTTACACTCTTGGGTTTTGCAGCAGTTGTAACCCTTCGATCCCTCGCTTTTAATGCGACTTCTTCGGCGTCCAAATGGCGTCAGATACTCGCCATTTTGCTTGCAACCCGGTTTCTCTATGGTGGCATTCTCGTCTTTTGGACCAATATCTCAAGCGCGGTGGTCCTGCAAGTGTTGCCCTTCGTAGTATTGTCGCCTATAATCGGTTACGTCGCTGTGTATCTGTTGCTTTCCTCAATCGACCGTTTAGGAGAACAAACCTACTCTCTGCCAGCGTTGCCCTTGTTTAGAGCTTTCTTACTTAATTGGGTCACAGATCAAAATGAACCTTTAGAAAAACATCTTGAAGCTATGGGAATGAACGCCGACATTGAAATTACGGTGTTAAAATTTGACGCATCCAAACCCAAGGCAGCAATAATCGTTCCACTAGTACATCCCGGACCTTTCAAGAACATTGGAAGTAGTCTTCTCCCCTCACTTATGAAGAAAGGCTACGAGCATGAATTCGGTGGTGATGCCTGTGTTCCCTTAGGCATATTGGGGCATGAACTTGACTTAGCATCGCAAGCTCAGAGCAACAAAATAATTGCTCAAACAATAGCTTCTGCCAAGTTTAAAGCCCAAGATACTTTTGCATCCCCTCTTGTCCGAATCATAGAAGGAACAGCAACAGCTTCATGCCAAATTTTCGGCGACACCGTCTTCCTTTCTTTCTCATTGGCTCCCAATACAACGGAAGATTTACCTCAAGAGTTAGGCCGAATCGTCAAGGAGAAGGCGAAAACCCTTGGACTCAAAAATGCGGTTGTCGTGAACACTCATAACTGCTTAACTGGAGTGATCGACACAGTTGAACATCTCGACGAGCTAATTGTCGCGGCAACGAAATGTCTCCAAAAAGCCATTTCCTTGCCAACTAAAACCTTCAGAATTGGTTCAGCAACAATATTTCCAACTGAATTTAACCTCAAATCTGGAATGGGTGCAGGCGGAATTACCGCCATAGTGGTAGAAGTGGAAAATCAAAAAATCGCCTACATAACCATCGATGGCAACAATATGATTCCTGGACTGCGAGAAACGATCCTCGAATCTCTAAAGGAGGTGGGCTTTGATTCAGGTGAAGTTTTCACAACTGATACTCATGCGGTGACTGCATCGGTGACTGGACGACGTGGCTATCATCCAGTCGGTGAAGTTATGGACCACAAACTGCTAATCAACTACATTAGTGAAACTGCAAAAAAGGCACAGGAAAACCTTGAGGTATCCAATGCAGGGTACGTGAATTTCACAGTGCCACAAGTCAGAGTTATTGGCGAAGAACGCTTAAAATCAGTGACCACTTTGGTGGACAAAGCAATCGAAAAAGCGAAACAAGTAGTGTTTCCTATATTCGGAGCAGAAGGTTTACTGCTCATCCTACTGCTTTTGCTTTTTTAGTCCTGAACCATTTTTCCCGCGTCTTTTAGGTTTTCTTTTCAGTTCAGTGCCGCAGACTAGGCATTCTCTAAATTTGGAATCAGCCGGGTATTCTTTGTAGCAAGCTGGGCAGTAACGTACCCACTCCAAAAGTCGCTTGATGCCCAAAGTTGCTAGGGATAGAAATTCAATACCCATTTGGGTGGCTACATTCTGGATGGAGTAGTCATCTGTGACGATCTGGACCTCATAACCGTCGTCTTTGAATTCCAGAGCTAAAGCCAGAAGCTGCTTGTCGGTTTCTGATAACTTGGATGAGTCACCTATCTTGTTGGCAGATACTTCAGTTTTAGTAGCAAATTCTTGAGCGGGTGTTTTAACCTTGAGTTTCCCGCTTTCAATTGCTATCTCCAAGCGCATCTTAACCATCGAGTTTCGACGAATTTCTTCATCAACCTTGGGTACTGTGAATTGTTCTTCGCCAAAAGAGAAGGAGTCAAACCCAGCAACAAACGCAGAAGTATCCAAAACAACCACGCGCTTGCAGGCATTGTTCGGTTGTGTGATCATTCCGTTCCCTTGAAAAGCAACCTGTTACGTAACCTGTCGTAAAAACCGGTTTCAAAACGGATAAATGAAGTTACATTGTTTGATTTTGAAATATTTACTGAGGGCTCATCCTCAGTTATGAGTTTTCGATAGCTTCCATCAATCATAACAAACATGTTATTTGGTCTAAGCGAGTTAATGGTTATAGTACAATCGGCTGGAAGAACAAGCGAATGAAACACCGTTAACGAGCAAATTGGTGTGATAACAAAAGCATTTACTTCACTATCCAAGACAGGTCCACCTGCAGAAAGATTATACCCTGTTGAACCTGTCGGAGTTGCAATTATCAACCCATCAGCCTGACACTTCAAAATTGGCTTATCTCCTTTACGTATCTCAGCATAAAGAATCTTTGACAGTTCACCAGCAGAAATAACTACATCATTAAGCGCATCAGGCATCCTTTCCTCACCACCCGTAATACTCAACTTGGCGCATTTTTCAACTTTGTAATCGCCATTTAGAATTCGCTCTATGGATTCAATAGCGTTCTCAGGTTCTACTTCTGTTAGAAATCCCCTAACACCCATGTTGATTGCCAAGATAGGGGGTTCAGGCTTGGGAATGGTTATTGCTGTTCGAAGTATTGTTCCGTCGCCGCCGATCGTGATTATAAAGTCAGTTTGCATCTCTGCGAGTGGAACAAACTCAAAATCAGCTACTATCTTGTCGGTGAGGCTATCTTCAATGTAAACCTTCAAACCCTTTTTGGCGAGGTAGCCCGCAAGCTTTTCGGCAAGCTTCAAAGCTGCTTTTTGATCATAGCGGGCAACTAAACCCACGCTTTTGAACACTTTTTCCACCGCTCAGTAACTATCGTAAACCTTAATCTATATATGGGTGTTGTTCAGAATTGCATTAACAGAGCTATACTGTGGTGAGCGTATGAGTAAACCAGTAGATGTTGGAGAATTACGCGTTGGTGGCTACATGATGATTGAGGGCGAACCGTGCCGCATTGTAGACATCGCTAAATCTAAGCCTGGAAAACACGGGTCAGCAAAAGCAAGAATCGTTGCAATTGGTGTCTTTGATGGCCAAAAACGACAATTCGTAAAACCTGTTGACCTGGGAGCAGAAGTTCCTATAATCGACAAAAGAGCAGGTCAAGTTTTTGCTATTAACCCTACGGGAGTACAAATAATGGATCTTGAAACCTATGAGTACTTAGATGCGCCGTTCCCAGATGAGCCTGAACTCAAAGCCAAACTTGTTGCTGGCGCAGAAATTGAGTACTGGGCGATACTTGGAAAAGTAAAAATTGTCAGAGTAAAATAAAATCTTATTTTACTTTCTTAGGTTTTTCTGTTAAAGTTTATGTTCTAGCTTGAAGCCTTTTGCATTGAAGCCAATGATGCATGAAGAGCCGTCTGAATTGTGAAGAATAATTTAATGGGGAACTGAGGCTTTATAGTATTCAAAAAAGAAATTAGCCTGTATTGTGGGAATTTTACTCTGTAATCTTTATTTAAAAGAACAATAGAATGTTAGGCTGGAGACTCTGATGGCACTAGACAAGTTAGGTTCATCTCTTACCGACGCCATAAAGAAGCTTTTCAAAGCTGGCGCAGTGGACGAAGCAGCAGTGAAAGAACTGGTTCGCGACATTCAGCGTGCTCTCCTCCAAGCAGATGTTAATGTACAACTTGTTTTAGAAATCTCTAAGCGCATTGAGGAACGAGCCTTAAAAGAGAAAGTGCCTCCAGGAGTTTCAAGACGAGAACACGTAATTAAGGTAGTTTATGAGGAATTAACCCGCTTCGTAGGTGACAAGCCTGTTCCACTAAAGGTGGAGCCAGGAAAAAAGAAAATAATCATGCTAGTAGGCATACAGGGATCAGGAAAAACAACCCATGCCGCTAAGCTAGCTCGGTATTTCCAGAAGAGAGGCTTAAAAGTAGGTTTGATTTGCGCTGATACCTATCGTCCAGGTGCATATAATCAACTGCAGCAACTGGCAACCCGAATAAATACTCCGTTTTTTGGTGACCTCAAAGCTAAAGATCCTGTAAAAGTCGTCAAGGAAGGTCTAAAGCTGTTCGCAGACAAAGATTTGCTAATAGTTGACACAGCAGGGCGACATAAAGAAGAGAAAGATTTAATCAAGGAAATGAAGGATCTTGAAAAAAACATTCACCCCGATGAAGTTATAATGGTCATTGACGGAACCATAGGTCAGCAAGCACTTGCACAAGCTAAAACTTTCCATGAAGCAACTCCCATCGGCGCCATTATCGTAACTAAACTCGACGGCTCCTCACGCGGCGGAGGCGCATTGTCCGCGGTTGCAGCAACTGGTGCACCAATAAAATTTATCGGCACAGGAGAAAAAATTGAGGACCTTGAAGCCTTTATTCCATCCCGGTTCGTTGGTCGACTATTGGGCATGGGCGATTTAGAAACGCTCTTAGAAAAAGTGAAGGACGCCGAAATCAATGTCCCCCAAAAGAAAGCCAAGGACATCATGAGCGGCAATTTTACATTAACCGATATGTACGAACAATTTCAAGCCGTCAAAAAGATGGGGCCTTTTGGTAAAGTGCTAAAGATGATTCCCGGATTATCCTCCGCTAATGTACCTGATGAGATGCTTAACACTGCTGAAGGACGCCTAGACAAGTGGGGCATAATCATTCAATCCATGACACCCGAAGAAAAAGAGAACCCTAAACTGCTCAACTCTTCACGTGCAAGACGGATTGCACGCGGTTCTGGAACTACAGAAAAAGACGTCAAAGAGCTTCTCAAACAGTACATCATGATGCGTAAGATGCTCAAGATGTTTAAACATAAAAAGAAGTTACCCTTTGGGTTAGGTGGCAAAGGAATGGGCATGCCGCCTGGAATGAAGTAGGCTACGTGTGATGGATGTTTTAGAAAAAGCTTTTGAGATACTTAGTAAATATCCGCTTTGCGACCACTGTTTGGGTAGACAGTTCGCTTTGCTCGGCTACAGCATGGAAAACAACGTACGCGGTCAAGCCTTAAAAGTGAGTTTAACCATGCAAGCAAACGATCTTTTCTCAGAAAAAAATCCTGAAGGAACCAAACGATTAAAGATCTTGGCAACCAACGGTTTTTCGAGAGAAGCTCAAGAAACCCTCAAACATCTCAAAAAACGGATAGCGAAAAGTGAAACAGGGATTAAATGTAGTCTTTGCGACAACAAATTTGAGCTGGTTGACAGATTAACCCAGAACGCTCTGGGAATAATTGAAGGTTACGAGTTTTCAACCTTTCTTGTGGGTATCGAGCTGCCAACGGAAATTGAGGAGCATGAAGACGAGTTTAAAGCCGCAGTAAACATCGGCTACGGCGAAAGCATGAAACATGAATTCGGGCGGTTACTAGGCAAAGCACTCGCGAAACAAACAGGAAAAGAAGCAGATTACTTAAAGCCAGATCTCGTCGTCATTTTCAAACCCTTCGATTACAAAGTGCGAATTCAAGTCAATCCTCTTTTCGTTGCAGGCAGATACCGAAAGCTTCTGAGAACTATTCCACAATCGAAGTGGTTCTGTTCAAACTGCCGGGGTAGAGGATGCGAAAAATGCGGCGGAACAGGCAAATTGTATCCTGAATCTGTGGAGGAGTTGTCCTCTAAACTGTTGCTTGAGGTAACTCAAGGAGAAGAGGCGTTTTTGCATGCTTCTGGAAGAGAAGATATAGATGCAAGGATGCTCGGAAGCGGCAGACCATTTGTGATTGAGATTTCAAAGCCCAAAAAACGATTTGTTGATTTGAAACAAATCGAGACCCAAGTTAATGCTGACGCGGTTGGGAAAGTGGAGGTTTTGGGTTTGCATTTTACAACAAAAGATGTTGTTCGACATCTCAAGAAGGGTGAAGGCTCACAAAAAGAATATTCTTTGTTGGCTGAATTTGAGAGAGAATTGTCACCTCAGGACCTGCGAACCATGGAAGAGAAGCTATCTGGAGTCTGTATTTAACAGAAGACGCCTCAACGCGTTTTGCATCGAAGGGCAGATTTAATCCGAGAAAAGTACATATATCAGGTTAAAGTTAAGAAGGTGTCGCTTAAGAGGGCTTTGCTCGAAATTCGTTGTCAGGGTGGGCTCTACGTTAAAGAATTGGTGTCTGGAGATGAAGGAAGAACAGTGCCGAACGTATCGGATTTGCTTAACAACAAAGCGAAGACGCTTAAGCTTGACGTTCTAAATGTAATAATGGATGATAATTAAAGGTGAAAATTGAATGAGAGGTTCAAAAGGCTATTACACAGGAACTCGCAGTCTATTGCGCAAACCAACTCGAGCAAAAGGGAAACCGCATATTGGTAAAATCCTTCAAGATTACACTCCCGGTTCTCAAGTAATAATAAAGATGGATTCTAGTACTCAGAAAAGCATGCCACACAAACGTTTCCATGGTAAAATAGGCGTAATAGTTGAGAAACGTGGCAGAGGATACGTCGTAAGCGTTCCACAAGGTAACTCAATTAAAGAAATTATCACTCGCTCAGAACATTTAGAGCCATATACAGGTAAGTGAGAGAAAATGAGCAAAAGAGAAATAAGCGAAAGCCGCTTAACCTTACCACAAGTTAAGAAGGTTCTGGAAACAATCGGCGAAGAAAACTTAGATCAGTTTCAACGTCGAACACTCGATTACGTAAACAAATTCTCTAAATGTGATCCGGATAAGGCCGAAGAGCTCTTGCAAACCTTTCTCAAAGAATACGAACTCGACGAGGCAGAAGCAGTTCAAATTATTAATTGCATGCCTGAAACCGTGGATGAATTGCGGGTCTTCTTAGCTGGCGGTCGAAAAATTATTGAAACCTCAAAATTGCACACAATTGTTGAGCTTTTGAATGAGAATCGAACGTTGAAATAGAGGGAACCGACTAAGTATTTTTAAGCAGTAAGCGAGAATAGACTAGCTGACGGACTCTGTGACTGTTATGGAAAAGCGGTACGAAGAACATGCTTACGTGTTAGATTTCTTGCAGCACGGAAAGCCAGGATTTCGCCCGACAGGACGGGCAGGTTACCGAGCGGGAGCTTTAATTCAATGTGTCGGGGAAGAATTTTTTACTCTACTTGAAGCTTTGGTGAAAGAAGAGTTGGTCCTAAAACCGGGTGACCGAGTATATGTGGGGAAAGATTCCCGCGAAGAAGTAACCTACATAATTGGACGCATTGGATATGAAGAGTTAACTGCTTCAGCGAAAGCGGAGCTATCTAGCGTCATAAGCAAAATAGTGGCTAACAGGGAAAAATGGTTTGTCAACTTCTTCAACACTACCCGCGCCATTACCCCTCGGATGCATGCCTTAGAACTCGTTCCAGGTATAGGCAAAAAGTACATGTGGCAAGTCATAAATCAACGAGAACGCAAACCGTTTGAAAGCTTTGACGATCTACAGAAACGCACTGAGTTACCTAATCCAGTAAAGTTGATTACGAAAAGAGTTATGGAAGAGCTTGAAGGCGACAGCAAATACCGTTTATTCACCCGAGCTCAATAAGGCATAAGAGATGAATCTTGAGGAAACGAAGCAGCTGCTTCGAACCCACCGAATTTCCCCGAACAAGCTTCTAGGACAAAATTTTATGGTTGAGCCGTTACTCTACCCGAAACTGTGCACATATGCAGCACTTCAAAAAGTGGATGTAGTATTGGATGTTGGCGCTGGCTTTGGTTGGTTATCATGTTTTTTGGCTGACAAGTCCAAGGGTGTAGTTGCTGTTGAAAAAGACCCGCAAGTTGCTAGCATATTACGTGAACAAGTCAAAGGATTAAAAAATGTGGTTGTGGTTGAAGGCGACGTATTGAAGGCATCGCTGCCCAACTTCAACAAAACCATATCAATTCCGCCCTACTATTTGTCGTCCCAGTTAGTCCTATGGCTTTTGGGGCGAAAAGTTGAGTGTGCCGTTTTGATTTTGCAGAAGGAGTTCGTTGATCGTCTGGTTGCACCGGTGGGCAGTGAGGAATATAGTTGGTTAACTGTAGTCACTTATCAAAACGCTGAGGTTGAGCTTTTGGATGTGGTGCCAAAAACATTGTTTTTTCCTCAACCTGAAGTAGATTCTGCAATAGTTAGCTTAAAACCCTGGAGTAAAAAACCCTTCGAGGTGAAAGATCAACCGTTTTTTGTTCGAATGGTGAAATGGCTCTTTACGCAACGCAACAAAAAAATAGGAAAAGCAATTGCACCTTTTATCAGAGATAGTTTCAAATTGAGTAAACAGGACGCCGAGAAATTGGCGCTTAACCTGCCCTTCCATGATAAGCGGGCGAGAGAATTAACACCAAAAAATTTTGGAGCAATAGCAAATGCCTTGCCCCAGTAAACGAGTGTCCTATGGCACATATATTTTCAACATTTATGAGGACGTTTATGAACCTGCAGAAGACTCGTTTCTCTTCGCCGAAAACATTGATGTCAAAAAAGGCGAACAAGTCTTGGATATGGGTACTGGCTGTGGTATGCTGGGCATAGCAGCAGCTAAAAGAGCAACAAATGTAGTGGCTGTTGACTTAAATCCATTCGCCGTTCGATGTGCGAAGGAGAATTCAGTGCTTAATGGCGTGTGCAATAAAATGGATTTTATTCAATCAAGCCTTTTTAAAGCTCTTAATCCTGATGTCAAGTTTGATCTAATTTTATTTAACGCTCCTTATCTTCCATCTGAGGAAAATGAGGTTGCGTCTTGGATTGAGCGTTCTTGGGCTGGAGGAGCCTTTGGACGGGATGTGGTTGACTGTTTTATTTGTGAAGTCTCAACTTATCTGAAGCCTAATGGCAAGGTATTGATGATGCAGTCCACGATCACAGGTGTCGAAGAAACCATCCGAGGTTTCAATGCTCAAGGTCTTAGGGCATACGTGAAAGCGGAGCGTAAACTGCCTTTCTTTGAAACCTTAACTCTCATTGAAGCTCAAGCGTGCGTGTAGAAGAAACAATTTAAAGCCAGAAAACAACTCAATAGATATTGGTGTTGAGTATGACGATTTGGTTCTATGTCAAAACAAATGAAGACCCGAAAGCTGTTGGTGAAGTTGTTTGCGATTTCAATTTCATGCAGGGACAGCATCCTGAAGACAAATACTCTTGGATTATTGAGGCCGGACGCGATGAACCCGGCTATTGGGAAATAAAGGGTAAATATGCCGCTCTAAAAGATGTCACAATAATCTGTATCGTCTATAGAATTGGCGATACAGTTGTCTTTGCAGAAATAGACGATGAAGATTTATCTCCAAATTTCATCGACCCATTAGTAACTAAGTATGGTTTTGATAACGTCAAGTGGTTTGTTGTTCAAAACAAAAAATAAGTCTAATCTTTGGCGCCTGAAATGATTTTCCCATTTTCTTTTTTTGAATTTGTTTTCTAACCCCTTATTGGTCTAAAAAATTGCCAATAAGCTTCTTATTTCTCTAATGCTTCTAATTTTCTGCATTATTATCCTAAAATGCTGTCGCCAGCATAATATCTGTAAACGTTTGTGCGAGTTTTTTAGAATCCAAATAAGATGGTGCCAATTGGTTTGAATTGAACAATAGCGCAGAATAATTGAGTAAAGGAATTATTGTTTGTCGTATTTTTCGACTTCATCATTCATTATGGACAATTCTATTCCTGCTTGCTTAAACATCTCAATTGTATCCCCATCAGCATGGTACCGCTTCTCGCAGACAACCCTTTTGATTCCAGCGTTAATAATTATCATCGCACATGTTCGACAAGGAGTCATTTTGCAGAAAAGTGTGGCGCCCTCAAGAGGTATACCGAACCTTGCAGCTTGAATAATAGCATTCTGCTCTGCATGTAACGTTCGTACACAGTGTTGGGTGACTTCTCCGTTTGAGTTGAATACTTTGCGCATGTCATGTCCTGCTTCATCACAATGGGGGAGACCTGATGGAGCACCAACGTACCCGGTAGTCATTATTCTTTTATCTTTAACAATAACGCAGCCGCTTCTTCCTCTATCGCACGTTGCTCGCCTAGCCACGGCTTCACACATATCTAAAAAGTACCTATCCCAATTAGGTCTGATGTTAGTGCTCATTTCTTTCTGCTCCTATGATTTTAGAAACATAGTTCACTAATCAAATTAATAAATTGTCCCTGCAAACGTAGCTTTATTTTTGGATAATGTGGATTTCTCTTCCAATCAAGTGTCGCTCATCCATTTCTACTAGTGAGGTTGCATGAATGAGGTTATCGAGTCCCCCTACGGTTTGCGAGAACATGTTTTTTGAGAACGCAAAAACCCGTTTGAACCCGAGTTGCTCAAATTTCTTGTCAATGGGCATAGTCACTGATTGTTTTGCACGAGTTTTGATATATGGAGTCACCAACACCAAGCGGCCGCCGGACTTTAATGCTATATAAGCTTGTTCAACAAAGCCAAAATACAGCGGCTCAAGCTTCTGGATGATTTTTTCCGCATATGGACCTGTTGGAACCTGTCGAAGGGCTGGACCTAAATCGGGCTCGCACACGATGCAATCCACTGCTTCCTGCCCAACCTTCTCCAATAACCGGGTAACGTCTCCTTGCAAAACACGAAAATCTGCGCTCTCAAGCCCATATTCGCGAACTAACCACTCAAGATTCTCTGTTGCTGCTTTAACGCACCATGGATTAACATCCATGCCCACTACCATTGCCTTCTCCAGTAGTGCTTCCTGAAGAATGGTGCCGACTCCGCAGAATGGGTCAAGCAAAACCTTTCCACTCTTGCACCCGGATAAATTAACCATCATTCTGGCTAATCTCGGAGGCATTCCAAAGATTTTTCTTTGGTTAGGTTTGTAAATATCTCTTTTCTGGAATTCAAACGGGTTATGCACTGCAACTGTAGTGGCAACCCAAGTTTCAGTTCTGCCGATGCAGAATAGAACTTCTGCTTTGTTTTCAACCAAATTCTTCTTTAAAACTTCAACGTGGGTTAACTGGGCAAGTTTTCTATCGCTGCTAAATCCCATGAAATTCGCCTTTTTACCCAAATCTGAGAGTTCGTCTTTAATGGCGCTTCCGACGAACCGTTGAATACTGCCAGACGATGACCGAAGAGTACTTTCGGTGCAGTATACGCTTACCCCAAACAGCACCTTCTCGGTTGATTTAGCCATCTCATCGACTAAACGGCTTGACGCTAAAGATTCGATTATTTGCGTTTTGGCTTGTTTGTTCTTTTTTAAGGAATGCTTCTTTGACGTTTTCAGTTGGAAACCTTGTTTTTACTTCACCAATTTTTATGGTTCCGCCCAAATCAGCTATAGATGTGGCTTCGAAGTCTTTCTTAAAGGATAGAACGAAGAATTCTCCAGAAAAAAATTGGATTTCGAAATCGATTTCTCTGGCTTTAAAGTAGCAGGTGAGCTCCGCTAATGAAAGCATCCAGTTTTTCCCTGAAATAAACAATTCAGTTGGCATTCTGAAAATCAAAAGTAAACTAAGTATATAAGTAAATTGACTTTCAACCCTTGAATATAGCCGGTTTAAGTAAATAACTCGAAGTTAAAAAATGCACGGAAGTATCATCGCAGATTTACAAATCGTTTAAATACGGCTGGAATGTGTAGGTTAAAAAGGGACGTTGTATGCAAGCACGAAACTATAGGCACGTCAAGAATCGAGCCTACACACGAAAGAAATACGCTAGAGGTTTTCCACCACCAAAAATTGTAAAGTTCACTATGGGCGATACCAAGGGAAGCTTTGCAATCGAAGGCAAGGCTTATCGCTTTAGAACGAGCTCAAATACGCCATAGCGCATTAGAAGCAGCACGTGTTGCTACAAACCGTATCCTGATGGATAAACTCATAAACGATTATCTTATGGTTGTTAATCTTTATCCTCACATTATTCTAAGAGAAAACAAAATGATTTTCGGCGCTCACGCTGACCGACTTCAACAGGGAATGAGACGTTCCTTCGGAACAGCAATCGGCACTGCAGCAAAAGTAGAAGTGGACCAAACTATCATCACCGTCAAAGTAAAAGCAGGTCAAGAAGCAATTGCCAAAGAATCCCTTAAAAGAGGAAGCGCAAAACTTCCAATACCCTGCAAAATAGTTATCTCCAAAATTGAAGCTTCTCCAACAATAACTGGAATAGCCGAATCCGAAGCGCCTGAAGCGGAGACGGAGACGACTTGAGCGTCAAAGAGAAAGAATTGGTTTTATGGTTTGATGATTTAAGAAATATTGATGTTTCCATTGTTGGCGGCAAAAACGCCAGCCTTGGCGAAATGATTAATTCGGGACTTCCTGTTCCTCCTGGTTTTGCAGTAACTGCTTTTTCATATGAACGTTATATTCAAGAGAAAAAAATTGCTGAGCAAATTTACAAAATTATTAAAGAAACAGTAACAAATCCAAACGACCCTAAACAGTATGATGTTGCATCTAAAAAAATCCGTGAACTTATCGAAAAAACTCCGATGCCCAAAGACATCGAAACCGCCATTAGATCAGCTTATAGGGACTTAAACAAACGTCTTGACTTAAAAGACACTTTTGTTGCTGTTCGTTCAAGCGCAACTGCTGAAGATTTACCTGACGCATCGTTTGCAGGTCAACAGGAAACTTACCTTAACGTTAAAGGTGCAGACGACCTCATCGACAAAGTGAGGAAATGCTGGTCCAGCCTCTTCACGCCAAGAGCAATCTTCTACCGCAACTGAGAAAGGCTTCCCACACGAAAAAGTCTTCATAAGTGTCGGCGTCCAAAAAATGGTTAACTCCGGATGCGCAGGAGTCATGTTCACAATTAACCCAGTTACAGGCAACAGAGACGAAATCGTAATCGAAGGCAACTTGGGCTTAGGCGAAACTGTTGTTTCAGGCGCCGTTAACCCTGACGACTTTGTTGTTGACAAAGCTCAACTGACGATTAAAGAACGACGAATTGCCCGCAAAACAGTCAAGTATATCCGTGACCCCAAAACAGGAAAAACCGTCCACCTAGACATTCCAGTGGAAAGCAGAACAAAAACATGTATTGCATAAGCGACCGAGAAATCTGACAAACTTGCTGAACTTGCCAAACGCATCGAGAAGCATTACGGCAAACCCATGGATATTGAATGGGCAATCGACCAAGACCTATCTTATCCACGAGAACATGATGTTAGTTCAAGCTCGGCCAGAAACAGTTTTTGGTACAAAAGACAATGGAAGCGACCTAAAATGGAAGAAAACAAAGCTCAAGAACAACTAAAAGTTGTAGTTAGAGGCATCTCCGCTGGACGAAGAGGCTACGGCATAGGAAAAGCAACAATTGTCCTAAACCCTGATGATGCAAACAGAGACATGAAAAAAGGCGACATCCTTGTTACGGGCATGACTGACCCTGATTTTGTTCCTTTCATGAAAATGGCAAGCGCCATAGTTACCGATAAAGGCGGAATCACATCACATGCAGCCATCGTCAGCCGAGAACTCAACATTCCATGTGTCGTGGGCACAGAAAACGCGACTCAAGTGATGAAGACAGGTAAAGAATACACTGTGGATTCAAGAAACGGAGTTATCTACGAAGGCATTTTGGCGCAAGCAGTTCAACCAGTCGCAGCAAACAACGGCGCAGGCGTCATGCAAGTTGCAGAAGCAGCTCCAGTTACAGCTACAAAGATTTACATGAACCTCGGAACTCCCGAGATGATTGAACAATACAAGAACCTGCCCTTCGAAGGCATCGGACTAATGCGCACCGAATTCATCTTAGCAAGCGCAATCGGACAACACCCAATGGCTTTTGTCGATGCAGGCCAAAGCCAACAATTCGTCGACAAACTCGCCGACGGCATAGCAACTGTTGCACGAGCAATCCAGCCAAAACCAGTTGTGGTCCGTTTAAGCGACTTCAAAACTAACGAGTACCGCGGCTTGAAAGGCGGCGAAAAATACGAAATCATCGAAGAAAACCCCATGTTGGGTTGGAGAGGATGCAGCCGCTACATAAGCAAATGGTACGACAAAGCCTTCCGTCTTGAATGCCAAGCCATCATAGAAATGCCGCAAGGAATGGGCGCTCAAAAACGTCTACGTCATGCTCCCCATGGTCCGCACGCTCTGGGAAGCAAAAGCAGTTCTTCAAATCATGAAAGAAGAAGGCTTAGAACGCAACAAAGACTTCAAAATCTGGTTCATGGCTGAAACACCATCAATCGGAATCATGGCTGACGAATTCAGCAAACTCGTCGACGGCTTCAGCATAGGCTCAAACGACATGACACAAGGAGTACTCATGATTGACCGCGACTCTGAACGCTTAGGACAAATGGGCTACTTTGATGAACGCGACCCAGCAGTCAAACGCATCATCGCCCACCTCATCAAAGCCGCACATGAAAACGGCTGCACAGTCAGCATCTGCGGTGAAGGGCCATCAAACTTGCCTGACTTCGCAGAATTCCTCGTTCGCGTAGGTATCGACAGCATATCCGTAAACAACGACGCCGTAGTCACAACACGCAAAAACGTTGCAAGCGTAGAACAAAAAATAATCCTTGAACGCCTCGCTGAACAAGCCGCATTAGCTCGCGGGCAACCCCTCAAGAAACCAACGCAAGACTGGGAATGGCAACTCTAAACCAACATCCATTGCAACTGTGCAATCTTTAGTTTTTTTGTTTCTTTTACTCTATTAATCTCAAACGTGAGGGTAGCAGTATGTTAGGATTTGATTTTGAAGAAGAACGAATAAAACATGAAATCACCAAACTAGATGCCAAACGTGTTCTGCTTCAGTTGCCTGAAGGATTAAAACCCGAAGCACCAAAATTAGCCAAAATCATCGAGAAATGCGGTGCAGTCGCGATTATTTCTGCCGACCCATGCTACGGCGCCTGCGATATTGCGGTTGGTGAAGCGGAAGGTTTAGGCGTGGATTTGATTGTGCATTTTGGGCATGCAAAGATGGTTAAGCATGAGGCAGATTCCAACGATTTATGTGGAAGCCAGGGCAACTGTAACAGTCGATGAGGCAGTTGAGCAAGCCCTTCCTCTTTTGAATGATTACACCACTGTTGGTTTAGCAACCTCCGTTCAGCATCTGCAAACGTTAAACCAAGCCAGAGAAATCCTTACCCGCGCAGGAAAAACCGTCATAATCGGCGACACAGGACAAATCGCTTATCCTGGGCAAGTTAGCGGCTGCAACTACAGCAATGCAAAATCCATCGCCAACGAAGTTGAAGCTTTCCTTTTTGTCGGCGGCGGAATGTTCCACGCCTTAGGCATCGCATTGAGTACTTCTAAACCAACTATCATAGCTGACCCATACGATAACAGAGCTTACCCAATTAATGACTGAAGCTCAAAAGATTCTCAAGCAACGCTTCGCAAGCATCCAAGAAGCCAAGAACGCCAAAAAGATTCGGCATCTTTGTTGGGTTAAAGCCAGGGCAAAAACATCTTGATAGCGCCATTGAGCATTAAAGACGTTGGCGGAGAAAAATGGCAAAGCTGCGTACTTGTTGGCTGGCTAGAGAAATCACTCCTGAAACGCTTTTAGAGTTTCCATCTATAGATGCCTACGTGAACACGGCTTGCCCACGGATTTCTCTTGAAGCAACCGGAAAGTTTCGAAAGCCTGTTTTGACAGTTAATGAGTTTATGGTTGTTTGCGGCGAATCTTCATGGGAGAACATGCTCAAAAAAGGCTTATTCGAAAATTAGACTTGGAACGGTTCCTCTCCACAGTTGCTCCGCAACCTAACCCGAAAGTGCATCTGGAACAGTATACTATTTCTGAGCAGCTCGCCGCAAACATGCTCTACATCGCTGCCTACGCAAACGACGACATTGTTGGCAAGTCAGTGTTGGATTTAGGTTGTGGCACAGGAAGGCTTGCTTTGGGTGCTTCGTTTCTTGGCGCAAAGGAAGTTGTGGGCATTGATATCGATAGGTCAGCCATCAAAACTGCCTCATGAAAACTCGGTGAAAGCCGGTTTAGGCAATGTGTCCAATGGGTTAACGGTGACATAGACTGCTGTTGTGGGAAGGTTTGATACTGTTTTGCAGAATCCTCCTTTTGGCGTTCAGACGCGTGAGGCTGACCGCGCGTTCCTAGTCAAAGCTCTTGAAGTTGGCAACGCGATCTATTCGCTTCATAATCACCCAGAAGTTGACCAACGCTTGATTAAGCAGCTTAAAGCTAGCAAGGGTTTTTGCAGGTTCAGTCTTCCCCTTTCCTGGAACGGTTCATTGCAAAACACGGCGGCTCTGTCATAGGGGTTTATGCTATGCTTATGACGATTCCTCGACATGTTTGATTTCCACACAAAACTAAAACATGATTTTGTCATTGACTTGTATATTATCAAAAAGAAATCCTTGAACAGATTCTTTGATTGCATGAAAAACTGTATTTTTGTTTATTAATCAAAAGGTTTATTGAGCAGAATGGAAACTAAGCATATGCATTTATCAAAATCAAGCTTATTTACAAGTAAAGGGAACCATCATGAGTCTAAAATCTCCAGAACAAAAAAGCGGTCATTTAGTTTTGCCTGGCGAACGCTTAGGCGTTATTGAAGAATTCATTCCCGACGCAGGAACTTATCGTTAAAGACGGCGTTATATTCTCAAAGATTGTTGGTCGTTCACTGATGGATTTGCAGAACTAGACGTGTCTCTGTTTATCCAGTTGTTAACGGCGTAGTCGTTCCCAAAAGTTGGAACTGTAGTCATCGGACAAATCGGCAACGCCCAATCAGACAATGTTCTTGTAAAAATATTTAGAATTGGAAACAAAACAACTCTCAGGAAACTTTGGCGGCATCCTGCATGTTTCAGACGTTTCCGACAGGTACGTTGACCAAATAAGCGATGTATGCAAGCCAGGCGACATCATCAGAGCTAAAGTCATCAGCGACAAGAACCAAGTTTTCCACCTAACAATGAACGATAAAGGCTTAGGTGTACTGTATGGTTTCTGTTCACGATGCGGAACCCTCTTGAACAGCATGGTTATGACCTTAAATGCCCAAAAGACGGAAACGTTGAAACACGAAAAATAGCTCCAGATTACGGCAAAGAACAAATCTAAAAAGGCGAAAAAGCATGAAAGTTAAAGTACTAAAGAAATCAGAAAATGAGCTAAAAATCGAAATCGAAGGCTCAAGCCATGGGCTCTGCAATCTTTTGGCTAAGAGACTTTTAGAAGATAAAAAAGTAGAGTTTGCAGGCTATGATGTACCTCATCCTTTAGCTTCAAGCCCAATCATCTACCTTAGGATGAAAGGCGACAACAAGCCTGAAGACGCATTGATTGAAGCCACCGAGAAAGTTCGGGAAGCAAATGATGCTTTCGGCAAAGAACTTGAGCGTGTTCTTAAAGTTTAATCCATAATTTTTTGTCTAATTTTTTTTACATCTGTTAGTAGTGAATTAAACGTTTGCTATTTACATTGCTTTTAAATTGAAATCCCATTACGCTATTAGGTTAAGGGAAAAAGTTGAGTAGCCAAAAAGACTTTCGAGTCATAAAACCCGAAATCAGAGTACTCGGCATAGACGATGGAAAATTTATCCCTCAAACAAAAGGCAACGTATTAGTCGTGGGTGTTGTTTTCCGAGGAGGCTACTCCATCGATGGAGTAATGCATACTAGAATATCGAGATTGATGGTTTAGATGCCACGGAAAAATTAGCTTCAATGATTAACAATTCACCTCACCGTAGGCAATTGCGATTAGTTATGTTGAACGGGATAACGTTTGCAGGCTTTAACGTGGTTGATATAAAGAAATTGACATTTGACAACAGGGCTTCCTGTTTTTGCTTTAACTCATGATAAACCTGATTTGGATGCGTATTATGTCAGCGCTTAAAAACTTGCCTGATTCTGAGGAGCGGTGGCGATTGATCATTGATGCTGGGAAAATTCATGAGGTTATCAATCAATGGTACCAAAATCTACGTTGAATTAGCTGGAATTTCACTTGAACGATGCTCAAAAAATCATCAAGTTAACTTCAACGAGAAGCTGCCTGCCTGAACCTCTACGGGTTGCTCATCTTATCGCTTCAGGAATCAGCCCTTGATTTTAGGGTAAATAGAAAAAGTTTAAAAGGTACAATGCTAAGGGAATCCCAAAACGGATGTGGAGTGAGGAACTATGGAATTCTGCCCTAAATGCGGTTCACGTCTTGAGCCAAAGAAATCTAAAAGTGGCAAAGAAGCAACTTTGATTCTTGCCTGCCCCAAATGCGGCTACAAGAAGCCTGAAGCAGACAAAAAAATCGAGCCAAAGTGGCGCCCAAAGTCATTCAGCATACTCCCCAACAGTTTGTAGCTGTTATCGGTAAAGAGGAGCAGAAATTGAGTACGCTTGCCCACGGTACGTATTGAGTGCCCAAGGTGCGGAAACAACACCGCTTATGTTTGGCAAGTGCAGACACGCGGAGCAGATGAATCTTCTACTCAATTTCTACGCTGCACCAAATGCAATTACACCTATAGGGAATACAGCTAAGCCGCAGGTTTTCTTTTAGCTATAGTCTATGTTTTCCTTCTTGTTGTAAGATCTTAATTATACGTATTGTTTTTTAAATCGAGGTCACCCATGTATTGCGTCTGCAGGTATTGATGCACCGATGCTAAGTTTTCTATCTAGAAATAAGATTTACTTAGTCAAGCTGTCGCCGCTCATTGCCTTCGCTGTTCCGCTTATTCTGATTTATATTCTGAACCCGCTGGACCAAGCCCTAAACGTTCCTGTTCAACAATCTTTTGAGTGGATGTGGAAGGGCAGAACCTTTGAGTTGTTCTTCATCTGGCTAGTAGCACTGGAATATATTCTAAGCTGGGAAACTATCCAACTAAAAATTGACAGTCAAAAAAGGACAAGAGTCATCGCGTTTATTTTTGCTTTGTGCTTGCCCACCTTGTTTGTCTTAGGTGAGAATTATTTGGGATTAAACGTTGCCAATGTAAATTGGGCAATAAGTGCCGGGATTCCTTTTCCAGATTTGATGGCACTTGCAATCGAGTACATGATGTTTTCGCTTCTTTTTTGTATTACAATTTTTCTACCGTTTGGAAAGAAGGGTTTGGCAGGTTTTGCTTTGCCCGCCTTATTTGTAGGGTTAATCGGGGTTATCTACACCGTCGACAACGTGTTTCCATATGGGCAATTTACGCCCTTTCAACTTCTTGTTCCAACGACGGCTAGGTTTGCAGGCGGGATTTTGGGTTTGATGGGCAACACCGTCATAATGGGCACTGACTTTGCAACTTTGATGCCCACTCTCCAAGTTACAGGTGCTTTGGGAACAGCAAAGTTTGCGGTAGCTTGGCCCTGCGCTGGCATCGAAAGCCTGCTTATCTTTACGGCTGTTGCGTTACTTTTCTTAAAGGGGATGCCGATTTCATGGAGGTCAAAAGTTGGTTACTTCGCTTTTGGAGCTGTCATCACCTATCTGATAAACATCTTTAGAATAGTCTCCATCTTCACAATTGGGATGCAATTTGGGGTAAACTCAAGTCAAGTGGAGGCATTCCACTCTTATTATGGCCCCCTTTACGCAGTGACATGGATCATTTCCTATCCAATCATTATCCTATCAAGCCAAATGGCATGGCAAAGATACAGAAACAACAAACCTTCAAAGGTTAAGACACTTCAATCAACACAGCTAAACCCTGCTTAACCAAAATCTGAGCGTTCTGAGGCGGCAACGATGCAACATCCTCCGCCACGAATGGGCCGTATGATTTCATGTCTGCTCCCATGATAGCCGGAATATTTTTCAAAAATCGTATTGTTGAGCGTTTAGGAGTTTGGGGTGCTTCAGTCGTTTTGGATTCAACTTTGATTATGACTTTGACTGGTTCAGACATTTGCCCTTGCATCAAGTCTCGAGCGAATTTTCGATAAGATTTTGTGAAGTGAACAAAAGTTTCACACATCTTGGCTTCTTCAAACGTCAGAAATTCAGCTGGTAATTTTTGGCTTTTAGTTACGGTTTTGATTATTTTTCGATACCTAACCTCAAGTAATTCCTCAAGCATTCGTTCAACGTTTAGATCTTCATGTGTGAGCAGGTTCATTTTGACGGATTTTTTGTCAAGAACTATGTCTTCTTCTTTGATGCGTCGCATGTACTCGCCGATTTTGCTGTAGAAATCCGGCTGCAAAGCTCCCAGAGTGGGATCGTCGATTTCTCTTCTCCATGCAGCATAGAGTTCATTATACATTACTTTGCCACCTCAGCTCTTCTCTTACAGATAAGCATAACCGCCGCAGCAACCGGCAATTCGACAGTTTGATTTTTGAATGGACCCAACGTTTCCCCGCTCAACCTAAACTCTGGCGCATCAGACACAAAAACCTTCACCTTGCCCTTTTTAAAAGCTACCGATCCAGTGAATGGGTCAAAATCTTGCAGGTCCTTCGCGGGAAACTCGGTTTTTTTTAAGCCAGTTTTACCATGTAATGTACCATTCATTCGGATCAAACGGTGAATGTCTGTAGTCACAACTGTGTCAATTTTGGATGATTGTACCTCTCGTATGTACTCTGCTAATTTGAGCCACGTTTGGATGCTTACTCCTTTGATGCTTTCCCATCTGCCCTCGTTTATTGCTCGTTTAATGATGAGTTCTTTGTTTTCTATAAGGGCTTTATTGCTCAAGCCAACTGCTTTTAGATCTTCTGTGGTTGCGGTCAGTAGGAACTCTTGCATCCCAAGTTTTAAGCGTCTATTCCAGCCGAAGTTATGCAAACTAAACTTCTTGGCAGTTGAACGTTTCCCTCGTTTCTTCTTCTCTGGTTCCTTATCAAAAACGCTTATCCCCAAACCTGTAATGTAATCCACGATTTCCTTCCTAGCCATCGCATCAAGCGACCGCACAACATCATTCTCGATGTGAACGTGGTAACCCCGGTGCCCCGAAAAATACACATGCAGTTCGTTTTGGGAAAAACCAAAGTCGTTCTCTAACATGTCAAGCAATTTGGCAGTTTCATCACGGGCAGATTGAATGCACAAGTCACAGGCCCAAATTTTGGTTTCAAACTTAGTAGCTTCACAACATGGACAAATCTCTGGAGTAATTCCCCTCCCCTCAAAACCACATTTTATGCATCTAAATTCGTCGTGAATTTTATTGCATGTGGTTGGGATGTGATCGGCGTCAATATCGAAGACTAAGTCGGCACCCAACCAGCTTTTCTTGTCCATGTCAAAGTCGGGATTTTCATAATAAGCGCAGGAATGATAAACATCTGACGGAACAGTTTCAGCTATCATTGATCTGAAAGTTTTGAATTCACTAAACCTTCTATGTCTAACCATGAACCGTTCCTTGAACATGAGGTAGGCGAATTCTCGCTGCTCAGGCAGAGTAGTTGCGGGAATTACTGTGCTGGGATCGCGGTAGTATTCTGTGAATTTTTGGTAAACGAACTCTCGAGAAGCCTCCATACCACGTCCTCTTTCAAGCATACCTATCTTGTCAGCCTAAATTTTAACTTTAGCCGAAAAAGAATCCATAAACACACTTTGGATTTGAGGAAGGTTATCAAAGAGGTAGGCTAGCGGTAATGCGCTTGCAAAACTTTTTATCCAAGAGGCAATGATGCAGTTTTGAGGAAGAACTAAATGAGTAATTTAGACTCTAGCAAAGACTTAGCTGGCATCGGCTCCATATTACTTTTGTTTCCAGTTGTTAGCATTATTGGCATAATTCTTCTCTATGTAGGTGTTAAAGGACTCTCGGAATATTATAAAGATGAAAGCATCTACAAAAATGCACTTCGGGGGTTACTCTATGGAATCATTGCCTTAATAGCCATTGCAGCTTCAGTTCCCCTTCTCATACTCGGTGGCGTATTCAGCGTTTTTACTTTAGGTCCATTTGGGCTAGGGCTTGGAGTTATTTATCTGCCTAGTGACAGTTGTCATCGTTTTCATTTTCTATGTTCTAGCAGCCTTGCACTTCAGAAAAGCTTTCAATAGCCTTGCGCAAAGATCAGGCGAACATGAGTTTGAAACAGCAGGGACACTCCTACTCGTAGGCGCAATATTGACTATACTATTCTTCATTGGTTTGCTACTGATTTTTATTGCTTGGATAATCGCAACAATCGCGTTCTTCTCAATAAAACTTCCCCAACAAACATATACTTACGGGACAACAACAACTCCAATGTCAACTTTGACACAACCAACCCGCTATTGCCCAAACTGCGGCGCACCAGTAGACCAAAATGCTACTTTTTGTTCTCACTGCGGAAAACAATTACCTCCAACCTAACTCTCACATTTCTTATTCTTACAGCTCATGTATGCAATCAACTGCATTACGGGAAAAGAGAACTTGATTTATTCAAGGTTGTTTTCAAGGAAAAAATACTCTGAGGCAATGAAAACTTAAAGTTTCTCAAAGATGTATCCCTTAAATTGCTGTTTGTGAAGGAAAGAAAAATCAATCTGGGAACGCGGAAAAAATTCTTATTTAAAATGTTGTGGTGCTCCGGCCGGGATTTGGACCCGGGTCGCCGACTCGAAAGGCCAGTATACTTGACCGGACTATACTACCGGAGCGCTTTTGCAATAAAGCACCAACCAGAATGCTTTTTCCTTCGAATAAACCTTACCCTTCTAGAACCATGCTTTTAGCTAACTGGCTTGTCAGGTCTAATTTTTTTGGGGGTAAACAAAAAGGCTGTTATTTGATCAACAAGTTTAGCTTGATTTGCAATGGTTTTTTCAAGATCTTGGATTCTTTTTTCCAGATCGCTAGACATTATTTTGCCTTCTATTCGGTTGGCACTACGGAACATAAGCAGCATCTTGAACACTTCATCAATCGCTCGTTGCTGTTCCTCTATTGATGCAGGCTTTGTTCCTGCAATGACTGATAGAAGTTCAACATAGTGCTCTTTTATTTTTAGTTCAGCGTTAACTGAGGGATCTGTTGGGAATGCTATACTAAGCGGGTTTTTCTTGGCTAATTCAACCGCCGTTGGGAAGCGGATAACGATGTCTCCTTTTATCCATGAAGAAACAAATTCGTAAACGAAGCGGCGAATATCTTTTTCAGAGTAGAGTAAAGACGATTCTGGATTTGGCTCGGGCTTTCTTTTGATTCGAACACTGATAATTTTCCGGTCTTCTGAATTGTCCTTCGACATTTAGTTCCCTTCTATGTGCAGTCACAGCGGTCTCTGCATTGTTTTCTTAAGCAATACCTAGTATTTAAGAAAAAGCGTATTCCGACTTAGAAAGAAATTTTGGCAGCTGAAGGAATCTTGCCCAGAATTTTCGCTGTCGCCATCTCAACCTTTGCCCTGTCAGCTTCAGAGGTGTATACCCGCAAGATGTTCATGAAGCCTTTGAGGGTTTCAAAAATTTTAGAGCTTTCACTTAGTCGTTGGAGCTTCTTTTCTCCATTTGGGCTTCTTGTGAAGACTGGAATCTCTGTTGATTCCATAAGCACTGCATGGTGGTAGGGGACGGACGGCACCGTTGGCACATCGATTATAACAGAGTCCAATTCTACGCTCGCCTCTCTGGCGATTTCACTTTGCACTTGCTTTCGGTAAGCCTCGCGACCGAATAAATTAGATATCATGGTGTCTTTCTCATAGAAAGTTCGTTCATAAGCACATTTGAGCATGCGTCTATTTTCCAAGTTACTTATGATTTCGTTGGATGCTTTGCATTTTCTGAGTGCTGCCCAAACAGTGTAATCGTCCATCAACATGTATTCTTCAGGTGTTTTGAAAGCTGTTAAACCCAGTTCTTCGTTAGCTTTGTCCATGGCGGTTGCCAGCATGATCTGGGCGGCTCGTCCAACACGGTGGAAATAGATACTCTTGAAAGATTCTATACGGGCAATAACGAATGCTTCTAATGCTGACAACGCCCCTAATTCGACCGCCAAGTTTTCGCCTAAAACATCGAGGGCATGAATTAGACGGTAAACATCTATGAAGCCATATTCGGCGCCTGTATGGTAAGTATCTCGCACTATGAAATCTTGCTTGTCTACGTCCACGGCGCTACTTATTATTTGATTGAGGAACGCCCGATCCTTTTTATGGAGTTTTCCCACTGCCAGTCCTGCAACCTCTTTTGCGTTAAATCCCATCTTGGATAATTTATCGCCGACTTCGCTGTTCTCTATAATCCATGAGGTAATATCTTCGTGTGTTTTTTCGAGGTCCTTGATTAATAAGTGTTCGAAGACATGTGAGAAAGGTCCATGCCCGCAATCGTGGAGAAGTGCTGAAATGCGGCACATATCCACTTCTTCATCGTTTACGATGCGTGAAATGTTTGGGTTTTCCAAAACATGGCCAGCGAGATACATAACTCCAACACAATGTTCGAACCGAGTGTGATTAGCGCCTGGATAAACGTATTCTGAGCCCGCCAACTGCCTCAACCTGCGTAGTCGTTGCATTGGGTAGGTATCGATGATGTTCTTTTCTACCTCAGTAATGTACACGTACCCATGTACTGGATCCTTTATTTCTCCCCAATAAGCCTTCGGCACAAGCGCAACCTCACAGTTGTAAGCTATATTTAGGTATCTTCCATTAATGTGTAACGCTAAATAGCCGAGTTGACAAGCATGGGCAAAAAAGGCATCTTCATAGTTATCGAAGGCTTAGACGGAAGCGGAAAAACAACCCAAGCGGCCTTACTTGCGAAGAAACTCGAAAAAGATTACAAAGTGCTGTTAACTGCTGAGCCTAGCCTGCGGCAAAATCGGTACATTTCTGCGCGAAGGTTGCCTCTATGAAGAAAAGCGTTTACCGACCGAAGCCGAGGGTCTACTTTTCGCAGCCGACCGTATCGAACACATTTACAACGAAGTAAACCCAGCTTTGGACGGGGGAAAGATAGTGATTTGTGACAGATACATCTACTCTTCTTTAGCCTATCAGGGCAGTGCAGGTCTTAGCCTTGAATGGATAAAAACAATCAATGCTCGCGCATTGCAGCCAGATTTCAGTGTCTTTATTGATGTACCCCCGGAGAAGGTGATTGAGCGTCTTCAAAGAAAGAAATCTGTGATGGAGATTTTGGAAACCCAGCAGAAAGTTAGGGAAGTTTATCTAAATTATGTGCAGAAGGGTGAGCTTGTTAAAATCGATGGTGATAAACCCCAGGATGTGGTGTCAGAAGAATTGTACATTAAAATTATTGGTTATTTGAAGACTGCCAAAGAATTCATTGAAGATAATGGAGAATCTGCGAGATTATAGATTGAATGTAAATCTGGAAATTTTTGTTGTGTGATAGAAGAAGAAGAGTTAAAATTGAATTTTGAATAAGCTTGTTTTGGATTGCTTTTGTCCTTTAGGGTCTGGGATGTTTGTTGTTTGCGGATAAAATAGTTGTTATTTGTCTTAGCGCGTCTTTTTGCGTCTTTTGTGGTCGGCGTAGAGAATAATTATTGCTACAGTGAGACCAACGAAGAGATTAAATTCTAAACCAAAATAGCAAAAGACCTACGAACAGTAATCCCTCTTTAATAATAAAACTGCTAACAACTTAACTAACGTTGGAATGCTTTTCCGTGGCTTGGGTTCTGGTCTTTGGTTTTTTGGGAAGATTGTGTTTATGATATGTCTTATTTGTTCGCGTGTTTCCCTAAAGACTCGAAGAGGCTGAATAGATTTTAGATTATACTCAGGCCCGTCTTCAAATATGTGCCAAATCTAAGTAGAAATCAGCGAAAAAATAAGAAATTGGGGTTGGTGTTTAGTCTTCTCTCCACTTGAACAACTTAACTGCCAAGACGAAGATCACTAATGTTATGATTCCAAGGACCGCAATGTCAACAACTGTACCGCTAATGTTTCCATAGACCATAGCGTTGTTTAGACCTTCTGTAACGTAGAATAGCGGCAATACATGAGCGAAGGTCTGCAGATATTGTGGCATACTACTGATTGGGAAGAACGTGCCTGCAAGGAACATCATTGGGAACGTTACGATGTTACCTATTACACCTGCAGTTTCAGGGTTTTTTGTCACTGTGCCAACCAACATTCCGAGCGACGCAAAAAGCATTGGACCCAAAGCAAGGAATGGTATTAACCATGGAGTTATTGCAACGTGTGCACCGAAAGCGAATATTCCAACTCCAACCATAAGCAAAAATCCAGCGATTGTCAAAACGATGTACCAAATGACTTTAGATGCTAGCCACTCCATCTTTGTGAGAGGAGTCAGTGAGAGTTGCTTGAAGAGCTTTGTCTTCTTATATTCTGAAGAAATGTTGACTAACGAGAACATAGGGCTGGTAAGTATAGAAAAACCGATCAAACCTGGAATCAAGAAGTCGATATACTTTGTTTGTTGAGTATTCACAGTTGCCGAAGTTAGACCTATCACCGGTGTGCCGTGGAAGAGTTGTAGATTGAAGTAGTTAGCGTATCCATTGACCGTTCCGATAACAATGCCACTTGTGCTTGAGGTTGGGTTACCATACACCGTTATGTTTACTTGATGGCCAGCCAAATAGTTCTCAGAGAAGTTTTCGGGAATAACGATACCGTCCGATGAAGAATGATCAGCTAAGTATTGTGAAAAGTTCTCTGAAATCTCTACAGTAATAACTGTGATTGTACCTGAATCGTTGAGTGCTTTCAAAAAATTAGACGCTATATTCATCTGCGGCGTTGCAAATGGTCCTATGTCTTGATTCTGGGCGAAAACATTTACCTTTCCAGTGCTACCTCCTGAGAAGATTGCGCCGAAAATCAAAATCAAGATTACTGGGAAGATTAAGCCGAAGAATAATCCGAATTTGTTTCTGAGGTATCCGCGGCTGAAGACTTTGAAGTCTGAGTAGATTCTTTTTCCACTTACCATGATTAGCGCCTCCGTTTTTTGCTTGTTTTTTCTTCCGATGCTGCTTCTCCCTGCTCGCCGGCAGGTTCGTTTACAAGTTTAACAAAAACATCATCTAAGCTGTCTTGTCGAGTCTGGATATCGCCCCAATCCAAACCAGATTGTTCCGCAGCTGCTAATGCTGCGAGTGCATCGATTTTTTTATTCAACGGAATAGTGATTTCGCCTTTGACTTTATCGTAATCAACCTGTAACTCAGTATTTGCTTTGATATATTCAGCGAGTTTTTCGCTTCCATGTATCTCCAGTCTTTCACCTGAACCGTGTTGCTGTATTATTTCTTCTGTAGTTCCCATAGCTACTATGCGACCATGATCCATTATCGCAACTCTATCGGATAGTTGCTGTGCCTCATCAAGGTAGTGGGTTGTTAAGATGATTGTTTTTCCTTTAGCTTTTAATCCGCGTATGACCTCCCAGATTGCTCGTCTCGCGTTGGGGTCCAAACCCGTGGTCGGTTCATCTAGGAAAAGTAGTTCAGGTGAATTAACCAGAGAAAGAGCAAGACCGGTTTTCTGTTTCTGACCGCCCGAAAGATTGTCGAAATTGACCTTACCGGATTCATCAAGCAGAACTTCTTTTAGAATCTCGTCTGGGTTGACTTTTATGTTGAAAAGGTCAGCATAGTATATGATGGCTTCTCTTGGAGTGGTTTTCTCAAAAAAAGTAAATTCCTGCGGGATTACTCCGATTTTCTTGTGAAGCTCATAGCCGTTTTTCCATGGGTCGTAGCCGAGAACTTTTACATCTCCACCGTCTCTCTCACGCAAGCCCTCCATGATTTCGATGGTCGTGGTTTTGCCTGCGCCGTTTGGACCCAAAAGTCCAAAAACTTCGCCCTGCTTAACCGTGAAGGAGATGCCGTCAACGGCTTTTAGATCTCCATATTGTTTTTTTAAGTTTGAAACTTCGATAGATAACATGGTTAATCAACTATTCTTTTGAAGCTGTAAATTATTGCCTTTTCTTAGGTATATGCTGATAGAAATATAACTTTCGGCAGCAAATTAATATAAATTGTTATTTTGGGTAAAAGGTAAGCTAAGTGTTTGTTTTCTTGAGAATTTTTTTGTTATGACTTGACTCCTCATTTACCTTTGAAAAAATAAACATTGTTAACTCTTCGGGTGAAATATACCTTGGTCCACGTTCATGAAACACCTGAACTTCCATTATGTTCTTGCTAAAAAGAGTTCTCAACATGTAATAATCAAATTTTAACGCCGATTTGTTTTTCGCCACTTCTCTTGTAGTATCGTATTGAGCAGAAAAAATCCATCGAATGCAGACGTTCCTTCGATCAAAACACTCAGAGTTTTCTTAACTTCTTCTTCATCGATATAGTTGAAGTCTCCTGATTCCGCAAGCCCAAACTCAAAAATCACTCTACCCTCGGGGACCGTAGGGTAGGCGACTTCCTCAAAACTATACTCTCTACCGTTAACATCTCTTAAAACTCTAATAAGCTTCTGCTGAAGCTGCTTGTTGGAAAGTGTCGAAATAAATTTATCGACCCTGTGTATGTTTAAGGGAAAATTTTCGTAAAAACCCAAAGTCAACTTGGTTCTTTCTCAGGTTTTCATTTTCTTTATTTTTTCAAGGCTACTTAACAATTCGGTGAGTGCACCTGTGAGTCTTTGCAGTTCATCCATATCCTCGGTTTTTTCGATTTTTCCTTCTATACCTATTATCTTTGCCATCAATGTTGCTTCAAGCTTATCGTAGACCGTGTTGGGCACTGGCGCTTGTTTGGGTGCTTCTTCGCCTTCTTTTATAACTACCACTTTCTTTTCATCTTTTGCACACCAAAGGGTGCCGTCTTTTAGCCTAAAGAGCGGGGATGAACAGGCTGGGCAAGAAAGGTCAGTTAATGCGGCACCTTGCAATAAAAGATTCGCGCCTCGCTTTACGATTGAGTTTTCAGGATCTAGGTTTCATGGTGAACCCCAAAGTAAATACGTCTCAATGCTTATATAACTTGGTCACTGCCAAAATGCATTAGAAGGGATTATTTATGGTGCGGAAGAAGAAATCGGATGAGTATGAAGCAAAAATTCAGCAAGCCTTAGTTGTGCTCGGTGAAGTTTCAGAAGACAGTACAACGCCAAGAAACATTCGACGTTCCGCCAAAGATGCTATGAATGCCCTGAAAAGCGTCGAGTATACTCCTGCGGTACGAGCTTCAAACGCTGTGTCGATGCTAGATGAGATTCTGCAAGATCCCAACATGCCACCCTACACAAGGGTAAAACTTTGGAACGTCATGAGCTTCATTGAAGCTATAAAAGACTAATCTCTGATTAAGTCGACATTTATTGATTGTTTTTGATTTGCCATTGTATTCTTGTTTATTGGGTGGTACCTTTCATAATTTTTTCTGATAGATTAAATGAATGTACTACCAATCTTCTAATTAACCTTCAAAGCATAATTAGATAGCATGAAGGTCTTCAACTATAAAACCGTTAAAACTGAAAAAGCAGACTGCTGCCCTAAAAAAACCCAAATAAGATGGCTAATCACCAAAGAAATGGGTGCCCCGCATTTTGTTATGAGACTCTTTGAGATGGAACCTGACGGTTATAGCCCTTTACACACGCATGAATGGGAACATGAAGTATTCATTTTAGAAGGCGAAGGCACAGTTTTTGATGGAAAAAGCGCCACCCCCTTGCAAGCAGGCGACGTAGTATTCGTCCCCCAAAATGAGTTGCATCAATTCAAGAACAATAGAGAAAAACCGTTAAAGTTTCTCTGCTTAATACCACTCATCGAAGAGTAGACTTCTACTTCGTTTTGCGCGGTAGCTAAAAATATATGCCAGTTGTTGCATCTAAGTTTGGGTTCCAAGGGGGCAAAATTCCTTGAAATATGACGTAATAATTGTAGGCGCAGGTCCAGCAGGCATCTTCTCAGCTTTGGAGCTAACTGAGAAAACAAACCTTAACGTCTTAATTCTCGACCGGGGGTTGGACATCGATAAACGGAAATGCCCTTCAAGTCGAGGCTTCGAATGTGTGCATTGCGAACCATGCTCGGTTCTCTCTGGCTGGGGCGGAGCAGGTGCTTACAGCGACGGCAAACTCACTTTATCCACAGAAGTAGGCGGCTGGCTAAACCAATACGTTTCAACAAAGGAATTAGCTGAGCTAGTAAAGTACTGTGACAGTATCTACATCAAATTTGGTGCAAGCGAACAAGTTTTTGGTGGCGAAAACAAGGAAATAGACGAAATCGAACGTCAAGCTTCACTTGCAGGTTTGAAGCTTATCAAGCAAGAAGTCCGTCATATGGGCACTGACAAATGCCTCGAAACTCTACAGACGAATGCGCAAAGCATTAAACGGCAAAATCACATTTCTTCCAAAAACTGAAGTTAAAGGATTAATCGCCGAAAACCACACAATCCAAGGGGTCGAAACAGTTAGCGGCGAAAAATTCATGGGCAAATATGTAATTCATTGCTCCGGGCAGAAGTGGCGCTGAATGGCTTCAAACTGAAGCCCAAGTTCGAGGGCTTAAAAACTGTTAACAACCCTGTTGACATTGGCGTACGTGTGGAGCTTTTAGCTTCAGTTATGGAGAACCTAACTAAAGCGCTCTATGAACCTAAACTTGTCTACTTCTGCAAGACCATTTGATGACCAAGTTCGCACTTTCTGTGTTTCACCCTATGGTGAAGTCACCACTGAATCCTACGATGGCGTCTTAACCGTTAACGGCGGCAGCCACGCAGAAACAAGAACAGCACAACACAAACTTTGCCATACTCGTCAGCACCTCGTTTACTGAACCTTTCAAAGAACCAATCGCTTACGGCAAATACATCGCGAGACTTTCTAACCTGCTTAGCGGCGGAGTTATGGTTCAACGGCTCGGCGACCTTAACCATGGCAGACGTTGCACACCCGAACGACTATGCCCACAGCGTTGTAACACCCACCCTTAAAAATGCCACGCCAGGCGACCTAAGCTTCGTTTTACCCTACCGCTACTTAACAGACATCCGAGAAATGCTTGCAAGCACTCGACAAAATTGCTCCAGGCGTTGCCTCACCCGAAACCCTGCTGTACGGCGTCGAAGTCAAATTCTACTCCTCACACCTACAACTAAACAATGCCTTGGAAAGCAAAATCCAGAACATGTTCACCATCGGCGACGGCGCAGGCGTCACCCGCGGCTTAATCCAAGCTTCAGCTTCAGGAGTTATCGTTGCAAGAGAAATCCTCAAACGTGAAAAACTGAAGGCTTAAACAATATGGCAGCTGTGGCTCAAGAAATCAGATGCTCGCATTGCGGTGCCCCAGTCGAGTTCAAACCAGGCGAACTATTCGCCACCTGCAAATACTGCGGCTTCACAACCGTAATCGAAACTGGTCAAGCCTTCACTTTTGAACATTCTCTACTTCTAAACAACTACTCTGAAGAGCAAATCGAAGATTTAGTGCGCGATTGGATGCGCTCGGGCTTCATGAAGCCAGGCGATTTAGCAAAAAAAGCCAAATTAACCGAGAAAAACCTTGATTTATCTGCCGTTCTGGGTTGTTTCAGCCGACGCCACAACCAAATACAAGGGCATTTTCGAACGAATTTCCCCGGCGATTGTTAAAGAAGGGCAAATCCAAAAAGAATACAATTGGCTGGTTTTAGCTCGAGAAGCCTCAGGTTTCCCAACCCGAGAGTACAATGTGCCTCTAACGGGCAAGATTCCATATGATTTCCGAAAAATCGAGGGTTTTGCCAAACTGCTCAACAGCGAAATGACTCGTGATGAAGCTTTGGAGATTGCTAAGCAACAGATTGAGGCGCTTCACCGTTTTCTGCTTCAGCAGGACATAGATAAAATCGTTGAAGCCACCACGACTATTGACTTTAAAGCAGATGGTTTACTTGCATGCACCAGTCTGGTTCATAAAATATGAGTACAAAGGCAACAAATACCAGATGATTGTTGACGGCGCAACAGGCATGGTTTTGAAGGGCGATATACCCTCTTCCAAGTTCTAATTTGCTTTAATAAACTTTAAAAGCAAGCTCTTTTTAATAACGGAATACAAATATTGGAGGATTTAGGAAATGAGCGAAAATAAAGATGTATATGCCCAAGCAAAAAGCCAAATGAGGCTTTCAGAACGCATAGCTGCGGCGCTTCCAGGGTTCCGAGGTTACAAAGAGAAGGAACTTCGCCGCGAATCAGACAAACTGATTAGGAATAACCTAACCTCAAGCTCTCCAAAGATAAAGATAACGTCAGAAGCATCTCACAGCGAATAGCTGATAAACGTTACATAGATGTTCTTCCAGACATCGATAGGTTAACTGCTAAGATGGATCGCATAACCGAAAAAGTTAACCATGCATCATACGGTTACTCAGGCTTCTATGATATAGTCAAAATCAAAGAAGAGAATCTTGACCGAATGATAACCTTCGACAACCAACTCCTCGACGAAGTCAACGCCTTAACCGCCGCCATCGAGGACTTAAAAGCGCAGTTGTTAAGCGGAAACTACTCAAACCTAAAAGACAAAATACAAACAGTAACTGACAAATTTGAGTTGCTCGAGGACACGTTTGATAAAAGAGAACAAATAATCTTAGGAGTGACACAATAATGCCACAAATAATAGAATGGACAAACGCAGGTCCAGACGCTATAGTTTGGCGCTACCCAAACGAAGACATCACCTGGGGAGCCCAACTAATCGTACATGAATACGAAATGGCAGTGTTCTTCCGAGATGGAAAAGCCTACGATGTCTTCGGACCAGGCAGACACACCCTAACCACTCTAAACCTACCCATACTTACAAGCCTACTGACACGACTAGCAGGCTTTGGCGGCAACAAACCCTTCAAAGCAACAGTCCTATTTATCAGCACGAAAGTCTTCGCTGGCAAATGGGGAACAAAAGCACAAACCACCGAACTTGCACCCTTGCAAACCTATGGGCAATTCTGGTTCAAAGTCGGCGATGCATCACTATTCGTTAACGAAGTTGTCGGCGGACAAAACGCTTACGACACGAACGCCGTTAATGATTTCCTACGTGGCTTCCTAAACGAGAAAATAATCGATGAACTCAGCCACTATGACCTGATCACCGTATTCACACGTTTCGACGAAACCTCAGTAATTGTCAAAAACAGCCTAATCGACTACTTCAAACGTGTCGGCATCGAACTAACTGACCTACGTTTTGAAGGCATTGACACCACACCCGAATACCGCGAACGGCTCTTCTGGCTTAAAACAGGACAAACCGCACCAGGCGATGTACTACGCATGGAAACTGTCAAAAGCGCAGCCGCAAGTCTTGGTCAAGGAGGAGGCTCAGGAGCTCTCGGAGCAGGCATGGTACTTATTCCACAAATCATGAATCAACAAGGAACCCCACAGGCAGCACCCGCAGCAGCACTCGTTATCTGTCCAAAATGTGGCGAAAAAGTTCCAGCTACAAGCAAATTCTGCCCCAACTGCGGAACCAACCTGACCCCACCCTCAGAAAACGCGATGAAATGCCCCAACTGCGGCAAATCCATCCCAGCCAACAGCAAGTTCTGCCCTGAATGCGGATTCAAAATCAGCAGCTAAGAGGGTATCCATAAATGAGTGGTAGCGACCGTCAACTCCTAAGCTTTGGCGTATTCCTCATCATTATTGTCGTAGGAATACTTCTTGTCATTGCAGGAGTCATAGGCTGGGACCTGTTTGTTCCAGTTGTCGCAGTGCTTTGTGGATGCTGGGCAATATCTTTAGGTGCTATGCAGGTGGGTAAACCACAGAAATATGAACGCGGAGCATTCAGCACCATTGTATCTGGCGTAGGACTAATTGCACTCGGCGTGGCATGGTACCTATTCAGCATCAACTGGATCTACTCGACTAGTAGTAATCTTGCTGGTAATCGCTGCTTTAGCGATTGCAACAGCATTGAGACGCAAATAATCCCTTGAGCCTTTTTGGCTCTAAACATTTTTCTATACCCTTACACAGTCATGATGCAGAAGGCACGCTGATATGAGTGAAGAAACTATTGGCCACGGCACATGGTACGACATGATGGCTAAGAAAGTCATCGAAAGAGAACAATCCCTAAACCGAGACATGAGCAGAATCCGCACAGAAATGGGTCTTGGTGCTTCAGGCTTCCCACACATCGGCAGCTTAGGCGACGCGTCACGCAGCTACGCTGTTACTTTGGCACTCAAGAACCTGAATTGCAATTCTGAACTCGTTGCCTTCTGCGACGACAAAGATGGACTCCGCAAAGTTCCCGCAGGTACTCTCAAAAGACATGGAAAAATATCTTGGTTACTCTGTCTCAAGCATTCCTGACCCGTTTGGATGCCATGAAAGCTACGGCAAACACATGAGCTCACTGCTACTGGATGCCCTAGATAAATGCGGCATAGAATACAAGTACTATTCAGCCCAACAAGTCTACAAACAAGGCTTACTCCTTAATGAGATACGAACCATTCTCGCCAACGCCAAAAAAGTCGGCGAAATAGTCAAAGAAGAAGTAGGACAAGAAACCTACACTGAAGTTTTGCCATTTTTTGCCGTATGCGAAAAATGCGGGCACCTCTACACGACAAGAGCCTACAAGTTCGACCCCAAAACCGACAAAGTCTCCTACAAATGTGAAGGTCTAGAAATCCGAGGCAAACTCATCGTTGGCTGCGGGCACGAAGGCGAAGTGGACATTAAAAGCGGCGAGGGCAAACTTACTTGGAAAAGCGAATTTGCAGCCCGCTGGAAGGCACTTGATATTCGTTTTGAAGCTTATGGCAAAGACATCGCCGACTCTGTGCGCATCAACGACCGCATCTGCCGAGAAGTTCTCAGTTTTGAGCCGCCTAGCCATGCTAAGTACGAAATGTTCCTCGATAAGGGCGGAAAAAAAATCTCCAAGTCAGCGGGCAACGTGTTTACGCCGCAAGTGTGGTTCAACTATGGTTCACCCCAATCGCTGTTTTTGCTTATGCTTAAGCGCTTCGTGGGTACTCGCACCTTGGATGTCTCCGACATTCCAGCGTATATGAATGAAATCGATAGCCTCGAAGATATTTACTTTGGCAAAAAACAGGTCGGCGAAAAAGAAGCAACCAAACTCAAAGGACTATACCTGTACTGCTATGTCATGAAGCCGCCGGCTAAACCAAGCATTCATGTACCCTACAACCTCATGGCGTTTCTTGTGAAGATGTCGCCCAAAGAATGCATAAACGATTACGTCACAGAGAAACTGCAAAGCTACGGCTACCTCCAGAAAAACCAAACCTTAGATGCTAACTTACTGCAGCGCATTGAATACGCCTTGAATTGGACAAGGGACTTTGAAGAAATCAAAGAAACCGCAATAGACCTAACCGCTGAAGAAAAGAAAGCCCTCACCGAACTAACATCAAAACTGCAAACTGAAGACGACCCAGACAAAATCCAAAACGCCATCTTCAATGCTGCCAAAGACAACGGCATAAAACCGGGCGCCTTCTTCAAAACGCTCTACCAGATCCTAATGGGTGCACCACAGGGTCCACGGCTTGGTCCATACGTACTTGCTATGGGAAAACAAAACGTCATCGCCGCATTGCAAAGAGCACTCAATAATAGTTAGCAATTATGCAGATTTTCTTTTATCCCATCGGCAATTTTTTCCTAAAAAAGAGTATGCTTAATACCACTATTTTTAAGTTTAAGCAAAGTATTTACTATTCTGCCCTTTTAGTTTCTTGGCATTAAAGTGTTATGGGCTCGTCGTCTAGTACGGATTAGGGCACCGGCCTGCGGAGCCGGACGTCCTGGGTTCAAATCCCAGCGGGCCCGCCATCCTCTCTATCAATAATCCTGTTTTTTCCGATATTTTTCGCTAGTTATTAGTTAAAAAACAAATTTAAGAATTTAAGAATAGAAAATTAATTTTGGATTAAGCCTTGCTTAATCTCGGCTTGAAAGCACGATGATATAGTCGGCTGTGTCAGCACACATATCTGCTGCTTGCTCAATGAACTCAATTAAGTCATCAAAGATGACCATGGCTCCGCAGTTTATGTTCTCGCCGTACTTGACGAAGAGGCTTTTAGATTTGAGGTATTCGATGTCGATGGCATGCTCGATATCACCTACTTCTTTGGCTTCTTTAATAGCTTCATTTGGGTTGGACGAGATTTTCTCGATAGCGCTTCGGAGTGTTTGAGCCGTTTCCACCAACCTGGATGTCATATAGACAGTCTTCTCTGAAAGTTCTTGCGGAATCTCCACTTCACCAAGCATCTCAAGGCATCTTGCTGCGTCTTTAGTGTGGTCTGCTAATGTATCTAGGCGTTTGACAAGGTGTAAGAGGTCTTCTCGGTAATCAGAAACCAATGCGGCGCCTTTGGATAACTCCATGAAGGTGTCTGTTCTTAGTTGGTCAACTTCTTCTTCAGCTTTGTAAAGGTTCTCGATGTATTTTTTAGTGTCTTTAAAGTTCTTTTCTGAAAAGCTCTTAGTGGCTTTTTGTAGCCAGGTTACTGTATCAAAAGCTTTTGTTATCTGTTCATGAGCTAATTCTAATCCTCTTGTTCTTCGGCGTTGCTCAAACCAATCGTAACTTTTTTTCTCCACCAACACCACTCCGTTTTAATTAACAATAATTCTTGCTTGCAAATATAACCCTTCTCTTAATATGGCTTTCACTGAAAAATCAAAAAGTCTCGCTTTTTTCCAGATTAAACTTTATTAGGCAAAGCAAGAGTCGATCACTAAAAAACAACCATAGAGATCGGTGTTTCAAGATTTCCCCTTCAAAAAACAATGCCTTATTCGATGTACAATTGAAGATGCATGCTTTGTTGGTATTCTATCTTGCATGTTGCCGCACGCTTGAACGCTTTTCTGCTCTTTACTCTATTTAGAGTTGCCAAAATAATGGATAGAGTATCCTTCAATCTGACTAGATATTTTAGCCATTAAGAACAACCTCGGCCAATGCAACTTTATCTTCCAGACTCTTCATGACTGTATTTGTTGCCTTAACCTTAACACCAAGATTCTCAATTCTCTTCTTTTCTTTAACATCTTTTGTGTCGATGACAAACTCATCAAGAAAATCAGAATAAAACTCTGCGACCCCAAAAACAGAAACCTCAAACCCCGAACTCCTCAGCATCTTGTCCGCAGGACCTTTAATGGGCAAACCAGCAATAATAGGGCTAACCCCAACCACCTTTGCATTTGTCCGTTTCAACGCATCTTGAACACCCTCAACTGAAAGAATGGTGCCAATACTGACGATTGGATTGCTTGGGCAAACAACAACCGTATCAGCATCCAAAATTGCATCCAAAACTCCTGGAGAAGACTTTGCTTTTGAAGCGCCGATAAAGTCGACTCGCAGAACCTCATCTTCTAGCTTGCTTGCGAACAAAATACTCTTCAAAATGCATTGAGCCCTCGTATGTCGCTACCCTGGTTTCGAACCTATCGTTGGTCATTGGCAAAATTTTGACTTTAACCCCTAATACTTCACAAACCTCACTGGTGATCTGGGTTAGGGTGAAGCCTTGTTTTAACCTCTGGGTTCGATATAGGTGGGTGGCTAAGTCGCGGTCGCCCAAACCGAACCATGTGTCCAAGCCATGTTTTTTGAGCATATCGAGGCATCGGAAAGTGTCACCTTTAATTCCCCAACCCTTTGCTTCGTCAACGATGCCTGCTAATGTGTAGGTGACGATGTCTATGTCGGGTGAAATATGCATTCCATATAGTTCGATGTCATCGCCTGTGTTCACGATGACTGAGAGATCTTCTTTTTTAACGAGCTTAGTCAAACCAGTCAGGAACCTGGCTGCGCCAACTCCCCCAGCCAAAGCTGTAATCAAACATTCTCACCCTTCTAGTGGCTGTGTTTTTCTGAAACCCAATATTCTGAGGCAACGCCTTGCTTGCCGATTATTTGTTCCTTCTTGAAAACTGGGACTTCCCTTTTGTACCTTTCAACCGCTTCACGTAATACAGGAAAAACATCTTCTCGATGAGAACCAGCAACAGCCACATAAACTAAGTCATCGCCTACTTTGAATTCGCCCAGTAAATGGTGAATTTGCACGTTAACTATTCCATGTTTTTGGGATAAGTCATTGCTTATTTTTGTAAGGGTTTCTTGAGCCTTTTCTTCATAAGCTTCTATGGTTAATTTTTCGACTTTCTCTTTTTCAAAAGTTTCTCCGCGGACCACGCCGATGAAGAGTGTGATGGCTCCAGCTTTTGGGTAGTTAGGGTCTTTTTTTATATTGTCGATGGCGTCCTGGATAGTGAAAGTACCTTTTTCATGAACACCAGCATTCGTCAAAACCTTGGTCTCCTGATTACCATTAATTAGGCTGTATCTAAAGCTGTTTACGGTTAAAAGGAAAGAAAAGTTAAAAATTGATTTACGCAGGGGCTGCAATTGGTGTTGCTTCTGGTTGGGTCTGTGGCTGCATTGCTGGCGCGGCAATTAACTTGGATTTTCTTATGCCAACATGTCTTAAAGGTGCAACGAGTTTAGCTTGGTTGTAGATGTCTGAAGCGATTTTTCCAAGGACCATTTCTTGAACGAATTGGTCAAGTGATAGTGCAGCGGCTTTTTCTTTGATGGTTTTCTCCATCATGGTTCGGATGATTTTTTCCTGGGAAGTCTTTATTCTTGAAAGCGTCAATGCGGAAACGGAGATTCGAAGTTTGTAGCCGTCTTTTGTAATCAAGTTGAATAAGCCGTCTACTTTTGTGGTTCTTCTTCTAACTAAGCTGCGGAGGTAATCTCTTGAGTATTCGTGACCTTTGAATAGGGTTTTGGCCGATTTTCCGTCAATCTTGTTTATCTGGAAGAACATTTTGAGGTAATGATGAGAAAAATCACCTGTAATATCATATAGGGTTGCTTCGACAACTCTGCCGATTAGTTGGTCGTCTTCTTGCGCAGGTATCGAACCTAACTCTATGTTACCAAAGAACGATGGCGCAACTACCATGTACCAAGATTTTCCACGCCATTTATCGCGAACATGCTTTGCTGATTTTGCAGACAAGCTTATTTCTCCAAACGTGCCACAACATTCTCATAGAAATATTAAAAGGTTTAGCGTTTTCTATCTATTTTTTCTCTGTTACCCATGTATTTTCGAAGAGCTTCTGGTATATTTATGGTTCCATCTTCTTGCTGATTGTTTTCCAATATTGCAACAATGGTTCTGCCTGTTGCTATTGCTGTTGAGTTCAAAGTGTGTACAATGCCTTTGGGTGCTGCGCCTTCTTTTTCCCGGTACTTTATTCCTAAACGTCTGCCCTGATAATCGGTACAGTTGCTACATGAAACCACTTCGCGGTAACCGTTTTGCGCTGGCATCCAAGCCTCAATATCATATTTTTTAGCTGCGACCGTGCCAATATCGCCTGTGCAAACATTAACAACACGGTAAGCTAAGCCGATTTTCTGCAAAATTTCCTCAGCATTTTGCAAGCAGCTCTTCGTGGAGTTTAGCGGAATCTTCAGGTTTGCAGAAGATGAATTGCTCTATTTTGTTGAATTGATGAGTACGGAATATGCCTCGGGTGTCTTTTCCGTGTGCTCCAGCTTCCTTGCGGAAACAAGTGCTTATGCCTGCGAGTTTGATGGGCATGTCTGGTTCTTTAAGGGTTTCATTCATGAGCATGGCTGCCATAGGATGCTCGGAAGTGGCAATCAAGTAAAGGTCTTCGTTTTCAACTTTGTAGAGAACCTCTTCAAAGTCGCCGAGCGCAGTTACTCCTTCATAGGCCTCACGCTTCATTAGCAATGGCGGAATAACTGGTGTATATCCTTTCTTTGAAAGTTCTTCGATTGCGAAGCTCATCAACGCCATATCCAGCATCGCAACTTCGTTTTTAAGGTAGAAGAACCTTGACCCTGAGACTTTTCCTGCTCGCTCCATGTCGATTAAGTCAAGTTCTATTGCTAAATCGATGTGATTCTTTACTGGAAAAGTGAATTGTGGGATTATCCCCCAAGTTTTCACCTGGACGTTATCGTTAGAGTCTTTTCCAAGTGGCACCGTATTCTCCAATAAGTTTGGCAGGCGCAGAAGGTAATCCGTGGGTTTTTTGTTCCTGTTCAGCTACTTGTTTTTCAACATTTTTTATCTGTACATCGATGTCCTCTGCTTTGGTGAATTCGTTTGTTGCTTCTTTGCCTGCTTTTTTGAGTTTAGCAATTTCTATGGTGACCTGTTTTCGATCATGGCGCAGTTCGTTTAGTTTGGTTAGGTTCAAACGCCACTCTCTGTCTACAGTAATCAGTTCCTCAAGCATCTGCAACACATCTGGGTTGTTCCGCTTGGTCAAATTCGCCTTAACAAATCCTGGGTTCTCGCGGATAAGCTTGATATCTAACATGTTCTCACGGAGTAATTCTCTACTAATAAAATCAGCTATTTAACTTTACGATACAAACCAAGTTGGAAAATACAATATCTGTAATCCTTTTTTGACAGACTTTGCTACGATAAATGAACTAAAAAATAGAAGAAGGTGTGGATTTAATTTATTTTCTTGTCCAGTTTACTTTTTGGTTAGAGTTATCTCCATTGTGGAAACCATTCTGGACCTGCTCTCTCCCTCACGAGGTGGCATCTCAGCTGTTCCGATAGCAATCTTGCTAACTTTAAGGTCTTTAACGAACCGGTTTCTTAGTGATTTCAGCTACGTCAACGGCAGTCGTTATGGCTTGGCCTCTTGCTTTTAATGTAATTTCTTTTAGGTTTCCTGCTGAGAGGCTTGTGATGATTGCCAGAACATAACTCATTGGGGGTTTGTTTCCTACGAAGATAACATCTGCATTTTCAGGCATTTCTTTTTACTCCTTTTTGTTTGCTTTGTGTAACGTTGCTGTTTTGCGCTCTGTTGCGCTCAGAACGTCACTGCCAAAATATACAGGTTCTTCCCTATAAATCCATTGAAAACCCACCTATATGAGACAAATGTTCAACAAGTCAGTAAGAAAGGCTTTTCTACAGCCACCCCCTAATGAGCAATAACACTTGTCAAGTTGAGAGTTAACTTGCTAACCAAACTTAAGAAACAAATCCAGCAAATGCTTACTTCCCAAGCGAATGCCGCCCACAAAATAGGTTTAACTCCCAACAAAATCAGCACAATTGGCTTCATCCTTGCTTTAGCTTCAGCAATTGCATACTCCCTGACCACTGCCCAGAATTCATGGTGGCTTATTTTAGCAGTTGTTTTTCTTTTAGTATCAGGATTCTGTGATACCTTAGACGGCATAGTGGCGCGGACTTTTGGGCAAACAACAGTTTTTGGCGGATTCTATGATTCAGTCCTTGACAGGTATGCTGACGCAGCTGTCTTTGCCGCCATAATAATTGCTGGATTATGTAACCCCTCTTGGAATAACCCAGCTTGGGGTTCTGTTTGGAGTGCAGTTTGGGGGTTGGCTGCTCTGTCGGGCTCCATGTTGGTGAGTTATACCCGTGCAAGAGCAGAAGCGGTTGGTATAAAAATGGAGTCTGTGGGTCTGGCAGAACGAGCTGAGCGCATGCTTATCTTGGCTGTCGTTAGCATAATTGCGTTCTTCTGGTTGCCCGCCTTAGGTTATGGTATAGCTTTATTGGCGGTGCTTGCGAACTTCACAGTATATACAAAGAGTCGCTTTACGTTTATAAAACATTAAAGAAAAAAGCAGCAGTAACCGCTTAGTATCTTCTTTTATAGCCTTTTGAATGGCGTTCGTTTTCTGCGCGCACCTTAACGATGCCGCGGTGAACTGCACATGAGATACAATAATATTTAGTGTCAACCCAAGAGGCTAAGTATGTGCCGCTTTGTCTAAGTTCTTTAGCTAATTGCGGCTCAACAAAGGATACTCGGCGTGTTGACCTCTTTGCTTTGTCTCTTGGCACCGAAGCACCACAGTTTGCGCATTGAACTAGGGTACTGCTTCCTTTGTTTCCTTTTGATCTTCCTCGGCTTTTTCGTTTTACGGGCATTATTTTGACCTCTTTCTTTTCTAATGTTCCATTTATTGATTTAACTATCTTATATATCTGACCGTATTTTAAGGAGAGAAGCAATGTTTGCGCTCTGACTTATCTTTGGAATAATCTTTCCATCAGACGAAGTCATTAAAGTTGTTACTCCAGGACCATGCCCTGCAGTCACACAGTTTGTATGAACAACCACACCCACTGATACGGCACCTTGTCGGTAAATCCTACCAAACGAATGATCCGCATCGATAATCGCTACTAAATCGCCCAACCGCAAACTTTCCAAGTCCATATTGAGCTACAATGTTTGAATCGAATAATTGAATGTCATAATCCCCCGAGTTAACTTGATTAGCACCTAAACCTGACCCCATAATGGCTGCTGGTACTATATGCGTAACTGGAACCTCTAATTTTTCACCGTTGGGTTTCGGGTTCCATGCTTCAAGCAAAAAAGGGTCCATGTTGAGAACTTTGATGTTGGAAAATCTAAAAGCTTCAAACCTATGCCGTAAGCCTTCACAAGAATTCTGTCGCCAAGCATAAGTTTCTCTAAAACCTCAGCTGGAAAATCAACCAGCACATGCTCTATTCCACCATGCTTTCCTGTAACGACACCTTTAGCGCCCTTCGCCTCGCCAGATGCTACCGTTGCTTGGTTTCCAATACAAGACAAAACATTGAAAGCTGTGTTGGCGGCTTGTCCTGAACGGGAATCATTTTCCTTGTTTTCCACGCTTACGCCTGGTTCGACGTGGTCTGCTTCCCAACCGCAGGCGGGGTCACCAACTCTTAAATTGTAGGTTATGCCTCCAACTCCCGGAAGCACTAAGGGTTTGTCCAGTTGCAGAAACATTGTAAACCGAGCGAATTGTTGGGCTTGCGATTTCACCCATAACCGAGATTTTTATGAGTTTTTCAACGATTTGTTTTAAGCATAAATTGTTCCCTTTCGACTAGTGGGCTTCACTGTTCTGAAGTTAATAAAACTTCACGAGCGTTTTTGGTCTTTAAGTAACTCTTAAATTATGCGTCTCTTTATGTTGAAGTAGGGCTAAGCCTACCTAAAATTGTTGGAAGTGAATTTACCCATGTCTGAAATTGGATTAAGAACAAAAATGTTAGTTAGAGACGTGATGAGTAGCCCAGTTGTAACTATTAGATGAGGATGAAACCTCCAACAAAGCAGCCGCCAACATGGATATGCACGATTTAGGCGCAGTAATAGTCACCAACAAAGCTGGAAAATCAATCGGAATCATTACCGAACGCGACTTAGTCATAAGAGTTATAGCTAAGAACCTCAAACCAGACACAGTGAAGGCTAAAGAAATCATGACAACGCCATTGGTTACGATTGAACCTGAAGCAACAATAAGCGATGCAGCAAGAAGAATGACAAGACTCGACATAAGACGGCTTGGGGTAATCTACAAAGGTAACTTGCTTGGAATAATCTCCAGCAAAGACATCCTAGGCGTAATGCCTGAACTTATCGAAATAATGCAAGAGCGCTCACGAATCGAAGGCGCAGACAGAACGGAAGAAAACGAAGAAGTACCTCTCTCAGGTTACTGCGACCGCTGCAACATTTATTCAGAAAGCCTTAAAGAGAAGTAACGGACAAAATATCTGCGATGAATGCCGCGTAGAACTCGAAGAAGAAAAATAGATTTTTCTTTTCTATTCATTAATTTTCTTCAAATAAACTTTAATTAACCAAACTGCCCGCTATTCCTAGAACGTGACCCTATTGATTGTTGATTGGCTTCTCACAAACGCTAAAGCCTATCTGGGCGGGCAAATTGTCGACTGCAGCATATCTATTGAAGAAGGCAAGTTCCATAAAATTGGCAAAGAAACCCAAATGCCCAATGCTGACGAAAAAATTGACCTTCACAATCTTCTTGTTTTACCTGGTTTGATCGATGAGCATGTTCATTTGCGTGATGAGGGCAGGGCGTACAAGGAAGATTTCTTTTCAGGGACTGCTGCTGCGGTTGCAGGTGGTTTCACCACTGTTTTGGACATGCCAAACAATGATCCCGTGTCAATGAGCGTTGAAACTCTGCGCAACCGCATTGGGATTGCCCAAACAAAAATCCTTGCCAATGTAGGATTCTATTCGGAATTTCCCAAAAAAACTCTCCGAGGTAGAAGACATTGTTGGTCAAGATGTGGTTGGGTTTAAGCTTTTCATGGGTTGCCAAATCGGCGGATTAAACATTGACGACGACCAAGCAATCGAGGAATCGTTCAAGGAAGCCGCCAAACTGGATGTGCCAGTGGCAGTCCATGCTGAAGACCATAGCAACATTAGCCGCAAATGAGGAAAAGCTCAAACAAGCCAAAAAAACGGGTTTAGTCGACTTCCTAAAAGCACACACCGAAAACAGTCGAACTAAATGCAATCAAACGCCTATTGAAAATTAAGTGCTTCAATGAACATGCGGCTGCATTTTTGCCATGTCTCAACAGAAGAAGGCTTAAACGCCATTGGAGAAGCTAAAAAAGCAGGCAAAAAAGTTACTTGTGAAGTCACACCAAACCACCTTTTGTTGTCGAATGATGATTTGAAGCGTTATGGGTCATTGGTGATTATGGCTCCTCCTGCTCCGTGAAAGAAAACAAGTGGAAGCTCTCTGGAAGGGTTTAGAGAATGGATTGATTGATACTTTAGGTTCAGACCACGCACCACACGCTCAAAGCGAAAAGTCAGCTAGTAGCGTTTGGGATGTAAAAGTTGGGATTCCAGGGTTAGAAACCACTCTTCCGCTCTTCATGACGCAAATCAAGAAGAACAAATTAACTCTGACTCAAGTGGTTCAATTGCTGGCTGAAAAACCCGCTGAAATCTTTGGCTTAAACGACCGCGGGTTCTTAATGCAAGGTAAGAATGCCGACCTAACTGTGGTAGATTTCAATCGACAAATTCAAAATTGATGCTTCAAAATTCAAGTCCAAAGCCAAGTTCTCTCCCTACGCTGGCTGGGATGTTCAGGGCAAAATTGTAAAAACCATAGTGAACGGGCAATTGGTCTTTGATCAAGGGAGAAATTGTTGCTAAAGCAGGAAGCGGCTTTGTTGTTCGGAGAGGCAACATGTGAAGTTCCTTGCGGATGCCATGCTTGGGAAACTGACTCGTTGGCTGAGAATTCTCGGACAAGATGTCGTTTACTCGGTTGAGTTTAATGATTCTGAACTTTTGGATTTGGCGAAAAAGGAAAAGCGTGTTTTGTTGACAAAGGATTTTGAACTCTACAAACGCGCCATCAGCAAAGGCTTAGACTCTTACTATGTTGAGGGTAAGACCGAGTCGGAGCATCTCGCCGGAAGTCGCCAAAAGGTACAATTTAGATTTAATCAGTGAATATGGATAATTCACATTGCCCCATTTGCAACGCCAAACTTGACTCAATTCCAAAAGAACAGCTCAAATCAGAACTGGAAACAAACACTTTTACTTACTACAATAAATTCTGGAAGTGCCCCAACTGCGGACAAATCTACTGGCAAGGAGCTCACTGGACACAAATCAATAATACACTAAACCAAGCAAAAACAAAACTCGAAAAATTAAAAGAAAATAATGGCGACTAAGACAGCCATTTTAAAGGAATATCTTGGAAAGTTCCATCTGGCAGCGTTCTTCGAATAGTTATCGGCAAGATTCCCGCGTCTAGCTCACTTAGTGCTATGTCAATCGGGTTTGTGTTTTCCTGCTGCATCTACCAAGATTGGTGCTCCCATCGAGATTTGAAGCGCACGTGCACCCACTATTCTTGCTTTCTCGAAGCGAGTAATTTTTGGGGGTCCTACAATAATTTTTTGTTCTGACATTTTACATCATTCCGCCCGGCATTCCACCCATACCGCCCATTCCACCTGGCATTCCTCCTCCTGGTGGCATTGGAGGAGTCTTCATTTTTGCTGTGGATATTATGTCGTCGATTTTAAGAATCATCGTTGAGGCTTCGGTTGCTGATTTGATGATTTGTTTTTTGACGGCGAGGGGTTCGTAGACGTTTATTTTTGTCATGTCTTCGACTTTGCCTGCGAGAACATCGATGCCTGCCCATGTTTCTCCTTTTTCGTGTCTAATTCGTAATTCTGAAAGTATGTCAATTGGATTTAAACCTGCGTTTTCCGCAAGCGTAGTTGCTACTATTTCTAGTGATTCTGCAAACACTATGATTGCAAGTTGTTCTCTTCCCTTCACGGTTTGTGCGTATTTCTTTAGAACGCTTGCCATTTCCATTTCGGGAGCGCTTCCCCCTGCAACAATTTTTGGTTCTTCAATTAGGTCTTTTACCACGCAGAGTGCATCGTGTATTGAGCGTTCAGCTTCCGCGGTCATCCGTTGAGTTCCACCCCTAATTAGGAGGGTTACTGACTTGGGGTTCTTGCAGCCTTCGATGTAAGTCATCTTGTCATCGCCGGTTCTGCGTTCTTCAACTAAAGCTGCGTAACCCAGGTCTGAGGCTGTGAGAGCGTCAATGTTGCTTATGATTTTTCCGCCTGTGGCTCTGGCGAGTTTTTCCATGTCTGATTTCTTAGCTCTCCTAATGGCTATTGCTCCTTTTCTGGCAAGGAAATGCTGAGCCATATTCGTCAATGCCTTTCTGGCAGACCACTACGTTGGCGCCTGAAGCCAAAACTTTTTCAACCATTTCCTTAAGCATTGTTTCTTCCTGTTTTAGGAATGCTTCAATCTGCTCTGGACTTTCAATGCTTATTTTTGCATCCATCTCTGGTTTTTCATTCTCTAACGATGCGTCGAGTAGAGCGATTTTTGCATTTTCCATCCTTTTAGGCATACCTGAATGAACGATTTCTTTGTCCAAGACTATACCGTTGATTAGGCTGGTATCCTTGAGGGATTCGCCTGTTTTCTTTTCTACCTTGACATCGTCAACGTCGGCTCGGTAAGTGCCGTCGCTCTGTTTTTCAGCGACTGCCAACATTGCTTTGACAGCTAAATTCGCTAAGTAATCCTTGTATTCAGCGACAAGTTTGCTGCCCATTGATGTTGATGCAGCCTTTTTGAGATAATCGTGTGATCTTAGGTCGATTGGGATTGCAATTTTATCCAAGGTTTCTAACGCTTTGTCAGCTGCTTTTCTGTAACCGTCAATTATGACTGTTGGATGAATATTTTTGTCGATTAATTCTTCAGCCCGGCTTAAAAGTTCCCCTGAAATGATAACTGCTGAAGTTGTTCCGTCGCCTGTTTCTTTATCTTGGGTTTTAGCGACTTCAACAATCATTTTTGCCGCTGGATGCTGGACATCCATCTCATCAAGAATGGTTCTTCCATCGCTTGTTATTGTAACGTCACCGAAACTGTCAACGAGCATCTTATCCATTCCTTTTGGACCTAAGGCGCTTCGGACACTTTCTGCGACAACTTTGGCAGCCATGATGTTGGCGTGCTGTGCTTCTCTTCCGCGGGACCTCTTTGAGCCTTCTTTCATAACGAGAACGGGTACTCCGCCAGCTTGTAATGATGACAAATCAAGTAACCTCCAAATAATGCGAACAACAACAAAACGTTACTAACCATATAAGTTTTTCTAGTCAAAGCATATCGAACAAACCCTATGTGAGCAGTTTTTGCATCATTAACCCGTTTTCTGGTTTCCGGAGCGTTTCATTTTTTTCAGAGCTTAGTAAACAGAGACTTTAGCTACGCCCGAAATCTTTAGCAGTTCGGGGATTAATTCTCCGGGAATTTTTTTCTCAACAATTAGAGTTAGTTTTGGTTCGGGTGAGAGTTCGGGATCGTCCACTATTGCCTGACGTATGCTTAAACCTGCCTTATTAAGCAGCATTGCCGAGTTGGAGAGGATTCCGGGGGACTTTGCGTTTACTGGGGTTATTTCTAAAACACCCAAATTGAGGTGTTTTGCGATTTCTTTTAGGGAGTGTCCCGCTGGACGAATTTCTTCAAAAATCATCCTTAGCTCGGGGTTTTCTTTTATAGTGTTTAGAGTTTCGTTTACTGTTCGTCTATCGACGCCTGCGACTCTTGCTATGCGGACGGGTGGGATTTCGATTTGGTTTAGGTATATTTTATCGTTTTTGGCACTTAAGCCGTTTTCTATGAGCACGCGTGCTACTTTGAGGCGTTCGGGGTATTCTTGGAGTTGGGTTTTGATTTTGTTCCACATTTCAAGTCGCTCGTGTATGTTTCTGTTCGTTTCGGTATTAATATGTTGTTTGCATACGTACATAACTGTACACAAAAGCCTTAAATAAAACTTTAAAGTACGATTTAAAACCCAAGACAGAAGGCGAAAAAATGCCCGACAGAAAAATCCTATTACAAGAAAACGAAATACCCAAACAATGGTATAACATAGTGCCAGACCTACCACACCCTCTCCCGCCATTTATTGACGTGGAGACAAAACAACCAGGCGTAGGGATAGTCCCAAGAATTTTCCCCAAAGAAATCATCGGCCAAGAAATAAGCCAAGAAAGATGGATAAACATCCCAGACGAAGTCCGAGAAATCTACAAGATCTGGCGACCAACCCCACTTTTCAGAGCACTCGGCTTAGAAAAAGCGCTAAAAACGCCGGCCAAAATCTACTACAAATACGAAGGCACAAGCCCAGCAGGAAGCCACAAACCCAATACCGCCGTGCCCCAAGCATTCTACAACATGAAAGAAGGCACCAAACGCCTCTCAACCGAAACAGGCGCAGGTCAATGGGGCTCTGCCCTTTCGTTTGCAGCCAGCATGTTTGGTCTTAAAGCTACCGTTTACATGGTTAGGGCAAGCTACGATCAAAAACCCTACCGCAGAATGATGATGAACGCTTTCGGGGCAGAATGCATTGCCAGCCCAAGCAACCGCACAGAGGCTGGAAAGAAAATCCTTGCTGAAGATCCGGATAACAAGGGTAGCTTAGGCATTGCCATCAGCGAAGCCGTAGAAGATGCATTAGTAAACGAAGTTGAAACCAACTATGCGATCGGAAGCGTTTTCAACCACGTCTGCTTACATCAGACCGTTGAAGGCATAGAAGCCAAAAAACAGCTCGAAATGGTAGATGAATACCCAGACGTTGTTTACGGTTGCATCGGTGGAGGTAGCAGTTACTCAGGAATAATGTGGCCCTTCTACTACGATCAAGTGTCCAAGAAAGCTCCGAAAGAAACGAAGTTCATTGCAACCGAAGCCACTGCTTGTCCCAAAGTCACCAAAGGAATTTACCAATATGATCACGGCGATACAGCAAAAATCACTCCGCTTGTCCCCATGCACACTTTAGGACACGATTTCATCCCGGCACCAATCCACGCAGGCGGACTCCGTTACCATGGCATCGCTCCAACAATTAGCGTGCTGGTGCAGGAGAAGAAAATGACAACCGAAGCCTACAGCCAAATAGAAGTCTTCGACGCAGCAAAACTGTTTCTCCAAACCGAAGGCATCATCCCAGCTCCCGAACCTGCACACGCAATTAAAGGCGCCATTGATGAAGCACTCAGATGCAAACAAACTGGTGAAGCAAAAACTATCCTGTTTGTGCTCTGTGGTCATGGCTTCTTTGACATGGCAGCATACGACGAATACTTCAGCGGAAGACTCCAACCATACGAGTACCCAGTAGAGAAAGTCGCCGAATCAATGGACAAACTCCACAAATTGTACCCATGGCTGAACGAAGTTAACAAGAAATATATTGGTTGCGAGACATACTAAGTTTCGCACATTAACCTTTTCTTCTTTTATTTTTTGTTTTTATTAATCTCTAAGCAATAATAGTTCAGGTCACCCAGTTGAATTTCACGCCAAAGATAATCCCTACAAAGACTATCGGATTTATCGTTAACCCTGTTGCTGGCATGGGTGGTGCTGTCGGATTAAAAGGGACTGACGGTAAAGAAATCCTTAATCGAGCCAAAGCCCTTGGCGCTGAACCCATAGCGTCACAACGGGCAGAGACCTTTCTTGCCGAATTAATTCCTTATAAAAAAAACCTGAATCTAATTGTCGGAGTTGGTGATATGGGACAAATTCAAGCCGAAAAATACGGTTTTTTATACAAAGTTTTGGGCGAAAAAAAGAGAGAAACAACCTCTGAAGATACTCAAACCATCGCTAAAGCAATTGTAGAAACAGGGGTGGACCTTCTTGTTTACTGTGGAGGTGACGGAACAACCCGCGATATTATGAGAAGTGTCGGATTGCACATTCCTGTTTTAGGTGTTCCGACAGGCGTAAAGATGCATAGTGCCGTTTTTGCCGTAAGCCCCCAGGCAGCTGCAAGAGTTTCCGTCACTTATCTGTGGGGTATTTTGCCGCTTCGAGAAGCAGAAGTCATGGACGTCGACGAGACAGAATTCAGGAAGGGGCATTTGTCGGCGGAGCTTTATGGGTACCTACTAAGTCCCTTTGAGCCGCACTTAATTCAAGGCAATAAGATGGAAAGCCCTATGACTGAGAATGAAGTGGAAAACCAGGCAGCTATCGCAATTTATGTAATTGAAGAAATGAAACCCGAAATCATCTACATCATTGGTCCTGGAACAACCACCCGAACCATCGGTGACCTCTTGGACCAAAAGAAAACCCTCTTAGGTGTGGACATCTTCCGAGAAAAGAAAATTATAGTGAAAGATGTGAATGAAAAACAAATCCTGCAAACAATAAACGGGAAAGCTACCAAAATTATTGTGACCCCAATTGGGGGGCAAGGCTTTATTTTTGGCAGAGGAAACCAACAGATCAGTTCCAAAGTTATCCGTCAAGTGGGATTAGAAAACATCGTTGTGGTCGCAACAAAAAGCAAGTTGGATCGGTTGGAGAATTTACGGGTTGACACCGGAGACTCTGAATTGGATGAACACTTTAAGGCAAAAGGGATCAGAGTAGTAATTGACTATAAAATATCCCAAGAAATGAAAATTGAATAATCTTTTTCTTCAAGCTTCTTTGCATGCTGTAGAATAACTATATTTGGTTTTTTTGGTAACGGAAATATACCTGAAGTCTACCCTATTGTAACAAACTGAGGCTGAAAATGTGTTGATTCCGATTAACCTTCCCAAAATCGGCGAAGAAGAAGTCCAAGCAGTAGTAAAAGTCCTGCGAAGTGGTATGCTAACCAGTGGTCTTGGAGCTGGTCCAGAAGTGTCAGCTTTTGAGAAAAACTTTGCAGACTTCACTGGCGCAAAACACGCCGTAGCTGTTAACACCGGTACCGCCGCATTGCATTCAGCGGTCTTGGCCGTCGGAGTTAAGCAAGGAGACGAAGTCATTTTACCCAGCTTCACTTTCGTAGCAACCGCTGAAGCCATCGTCTTGGCTGGTGCAAAACCAGTCTTCGCCGACATCGACCCTAAAACTTACAACTTATCACCTCCCGCGGTCGAAAAAGCAATAACCAAAAAAACTAAGGCTATATTGCCTGTTGACCTATACGGGTTTTCAGCTGAAATGAAAACCCTCAAAGAAATCGCATCAAACCGAGGCTTAGCCTTGGTTGAAGATGCCGCTCAAGCACACGGAACCACATATGATGGGAAGCCATCAGGAGCCTTTGCTGATGCCACTTGCTGGAGCCTCTATGCAAGCAAGAACATGACCACGGGCGAAGGCGGAGTTGTAACCACAAACGACGACCAAATCGCCGAAACTCTATACATGATAAGAACACATGGGGAAAAAGCCAAATACTCATCCCTTATACTTGGAACAAACTATCGAATGTCCGAAATGCAAGCCGCAATAGGCAATGCGCAAATAAAAAAGTTACCCGCTTTCATTGCTAAACGACGAAAGAACGCCCAACAACTAACTAAGCTGCTAGAGAAGAATCACAAACTCGCTTTGCCCTCTGAGGCAAAAGATATGCTGCATAGTTGGTACCTATATACAGTAAGACTAAAGGACGCAACCGAGGAAGAACGCAACCATCTTGTGGAAGAACTCAGGAAGAAAGGAATAGGGTCAGAAGTTTACTACATAAATCCAGTGCATCAGATGCCGTTTTACCGAGAAAACTTCCGACACGCCAGATTACCCCAAACGGAAAAGGCATCAAAGCAAGTGTTCTCTTTGCCGATTCACCCTGGAGTTACTGACGAACAGGTAAGTTTCATAGGAGAAACCGTCCTTAGTCTCATCTAATTCTAACTCCAACAGCTTCATGGAGTGAAGAGTTAAATTACTCTTCACATACTATAACCTCTGATTCTCAGGCATTATTGGGTTTTATCTTTAGGGGTATGAACACTTTGAGTAATGAAGAAGGCGTTTCCCGCATAAAAGTTAAGTTCCTCATCGAAGCCTTAGGTGAAGCTGAAGGCGAACTCGTCCGGTTCCTTGCACCCAGAACAATCGACTACATCGTTCGCAAACTTCCCCTAGAAGGCAGAGCCGCCCTTTGGAAAGAAGAAGTCTACTTCGAAATTCCGCTAAAGATGGGTGAAGAAAAAGCTAAGCCAACAGTTGAGCAAGGCACTATTGCTTTCTGGCCTATGGGCAGCGCTCTCTGCGTCTTCTATGGCAAGTCACAACCTTACAGCCCAGTGAGCATTCTGGGAAAAATAACAAGTAACCTTGACCTTTTTAAGCAGGTTAAAAGCGGGGCAACGATTAAAATTCAGCTAGTGACGCCTTAATCTAAAAAGCAAGCGAGCTGTCTTTCCACATTTCGAGGAGCCGCTCACATTCTGCTTTTACTTCTCTGTCGTTGGTTTTTTCTTTTAAGATTTGTAGGAACTCCATACGTTTTGTCACTGAGCGTTTTTCTGCATTACCCCCATAGTAGAGTTCGCCTTCTAGGTATTCTTTCATATGGTGGGCTTTTTGGATAAACAAACTTGCGGCGTCCACTGGGTTTTCTACGGCGAATTTGTTCGCCCAAATGGCAACTTCGGTTTCTCTAAGTTGAGTAATACCATCTATTTCCATTATCATTCTAATGTAGGATTGCAAGAAATCGTAATACCCCGAGGTTTTGATTAGTTCAATAGCTTGGTTGACTTGCTTTCTGAATTCAGGTGTGCCCTCAACTATTAGGTTGTGTTTGTAGCCTTCGTCAACTAAAGTCTTAGCTTTTTTTACTTCTTCAGCTGTATAAACTCTATCAGGAAAGCTCAAAAATTGTAAACTCCAGTTTTAAGAAATTTGTTTTTAAAATAAAGGTAGATTGTGCAGTTATGCTGCAGGCTTGTAGATTTTTATGTTGTGGCTGCCAGAGACAAGTTGTACTGTTCCGTTTGCCTCGAGTTGTTCGAGGAAGTCTTTGGCTGCGCTTATGCGTATGCCGTAGCGAGTTGAAACTGCGTATGGTGTTAAGACACCCATCTTCTTGATTTCGCTGATGTTTTTACCGTCTTTTGCATCTGGAACCATTATGCCAACGGTTTTTCGTTCTTTTGGAGGTCCTGCTTTCTCTTTCTTCTTGGCTTCTTTCGCTTTGTCTTCGTCAGTCTTAACTTGCTGCTTTTCCATCTGCTTTATGCCGAGCTTCTTTTTTCCACCCATTATTTTTCACTTGCCGAAACTTTTTGTTCTCAACATCTAGATTGGCTGACTTATTTCAACCTTATGTTTCTCTTTCCATTCTTTGATTGGAATGCCAAGTTTCTTTTCTACTTCTGCTCTATGAATGGAGTTCATGGTACAGAATGGTATTATGCGCCCATCTGGAACAGCGTAGTGAATGACGCAGCGTTGGACTCGTTCGAGGTCAAAGTTGTAGGGATCCATAAAGTGCATCGAGGAAACCATAAGAGCGCTCCTAGCAAAGTCGCCGAGTGAACTGTAATCGCCGTCCATTAAGACTTTGAGGACATATTTTCGGAGGAAGTTGAATTTTATATGGCGGGCTGAGCCAACAAGGCGAAGTTTTGCTTTGCTCTTACTGCCTTTTGCTGCGTCAGTGTAAACCTTATTTAATGTACCTACGAATTTTTCGATGTTGCCATAACGAGTAATAGGAGTCATTTTGCCGTTCTCAATGAATACGAAGGTTGCCATACCACAATGTTGATGTGCTGTGAATTCGACATAACGTTTGTCTTTTATTTCGCCGACAGCTTTGGAGACTGGGACAACTACTGGAACAGGGTAAAAGTCGGAGACTTTGATGTCGCCGCTTGTTTGCTCCTCCACTAATTGCATAAAGTCGGGGATTGTAATTCGCATTTTTTCTCTTTCTTGCTGTGGAAGTCTGCCGCATAGTGAGACTGGCTGGACGTTGACACATCGAATAAGGTCAAAGTTTTTGGCTGCAAACTTAATGATATCGCCTAATTGCTGGTCGTTAACTCCTTTAACTAACGTGACTACGAGCACTATACTATCATATCCTGCTTTGCGAAGATTTTCAAGAGCTTTCATCTTGGTTTCAAGCAAGTCTAAACCGCGGATAAACTTGTAAACTTCAGAAGTTAGACCGTCAAATTGTAAGTAAATTGTACTGACACCTGCTTCCTTCAATTTTTTTGCATATTCAGGGTCGGATGCTATTCGAACTCCGTTAGTGTTTACTTCAACATGCTTGAAACCGATTTCCTTGGCTTTCCGAATAAAATCAAACAGTTCGTTCCTAATTGTGGGTTCGCCGCCTGAAAACTGCAACGCTGTTGCGGGGACTGGCTTGTTGTTATGCAGGTTCTCCAACATACCGGTAATCTGTTCCGCTGTCGGTTCATACACATAGCCTGCTGCAGAGGCGTTTGCGAAGCAAACTGGACACTTAAGGTTGCAGCGGTTTGTAACATCAATGATTGCAAGTGCGGTGTGAGACTTGTGTTCGGGGCAGATGCCACAATCGTAAGGGCATCCGTGTTTTTTCTCGGTGCGGGGGTTCTCCATGCCGTCGCCAACGTAACCAAATTTATCGGCACGCAGGTATTGGTCGTAATCTGACCAATAGAGTTCTTGAAAAGCCCCATGTTCAGGGCAGGCTTTTTTGATGAAGACTTTTCCGTCGTCTTCGTAAATTGTTGCGTCGATTGCCTTTAGGCATTCGGGGCAGATGCTTTTTGTAGGTTTGATGTCTTTCATTGGATTTTGCCTTCTTACGTGTAAGCGTTAATTTCGAAGTGCTTAAGTGCAGATGTAATGATAATAAGGTTTCCAGACGTTTCCTAAGGTGATTGAGGGGAAAACATGTCAATAAACGAGAACACAAGGGATGCCCTACGCGAAATGGGCTTGAACGCCTACGAAATTGACGCTTACATAGTGCTGCTGGAAGGTGGGCAAATGACAGCTATGGAGATCAGCCAACAAACCACCGTGCCCTACAGCAAAATGTATGAGGTCTTAAACTCCCTCAAAGAGAAAGGTTGGATAAAAAGTACCGAGACCCGACCCTTCAAATACTATCCTGTCCCTCCTTTGGAAGCTACACGATTTACAAAACTGCGGTTAGAAGACAAATACCTAAATTGGGAAAACACTGTGGGTGAAAACCTTCAACCTCTCTACGAAAAAAGAGAACTCGTCGAACGACCTGACATGCTCATTCTGCGAGGTCAAAAAGCCGTCCTAACCAAACTTGAAGAGGTCCTTAAAAAAGCCTCCTTAGAAATCGTGATTGCAGCACCAGAATTCGCTAAACCCGTGATTGCTTTGGCTGAACCTCTGTTGGGTAGCGGGCTGAAAAAATCGGTTAGAGTTAAGCTTATGGCGGCAGGTAAGAAAGAGGATTGGCTTTTTCTAAAAAAAAACTCTGGCTTAAACGAGTTGCGTATTCGTGACCATATGTTTGGCGGCGGCGTAATCGCTGACGGCAAAGAAGCCATGCTTTTTTTGGGTGAGGACAAGCCAACTCTTGTCATCTGGAGTAATCACGTGGGTTTAGTAGGGTTTGCAAGGGAATACTTCCAGTTCCTGTGGGATTCCTCAACAACCACCTAATTCCTTTGGAAAGTTAGTTGTATTGGTAAATTTTTACTCTATTTGCATATTAAAACTAGTTTTCTTAATAAAAAAGAAGAAGGGAGAAATGATTAAGTTATGAGCTTACTTATTTTCCCATGATTTTTCTAGCGGCTATCTCAATGTCTTCCGCTTTGATAGTTTTTCTTCCAGCATGCATCGCAAAATCGAGTGCTTCTTTGGCGATTTTTACCCCGATTTCTTCCAGTGCCTTTGCGAGTTCTTTTGCCGCTGCCTCGCTTACTCTGTCAGCGCCTGCTTTCTTACATAACCTGTGCATGGGAGCTACAGCTATTTCTAATTCAGTCATATCGACATCTCTGCAGCTTCTTTTTCTCTTTAAGGCAATATTTAACCTTTGTTATCGTTTTTTTCCTTAAATCACCCTTAAACATAAGGGATCCTTTTAAGGAGAGAAAAATTATAAAACCTTCAATCATGAATATAGCGCTGAGAATAGATGAAACTAATAGACGCTCATGTTCACCTCTCCGACGCTGAGTACTCCGGCCACATCGACGAGCTAATAGCAGATGCAAAAAAATCAGGCGTAACCGCATTAGTTACCAATTCAATGGACCTAAAAACCTGTCAAAATGATATTAAATTATCCGAAGAGTACCCAAATTTCGTTTACCCTGCTTTAGGAATCCATCCCTGGAACGTAAACGTTATTGGAGAAAGTGAATTAGAAGAAACCATAGGTTTTATTCAAAAGCAAAAAGGGACCGTTAAGGCAATAGGGGAAATTGGATTAGACTGTAAGTACGAAACGGTTTGGGAAAAGCAGACTATGGTCTTCGACAAGATGTTACATTTGGCTGAATCACTTGAATTGCCTGTAATAATTCATTCCCGCGGAACCACTGATATTATCGTGGAAATACTGGCTTCCTATAGGCTTAAGAGGGTTCTTTTGCATTGGTTTAGCCATCCGATGAGCGCTCTGACCAAGGCGCTCGACAAAGGATACTTCATCACTGAAGGTCCACCCGCAACGTACTCTAACGGCATCCGAGAAGTTGTAGAAAAAACACCCTTAACCAACTTGTTAACTGAAACTGACGGTCCGGTCACCTATTGGAAACAACCTTTCAATGGGCAATTAACTAAACCCTCATTCATACGCAACGTGGTTGGAGCAGTGGCTGAAATTAAAAAAATGCAGCCGGAAGAGGTAGCTGAACAAATAATCAAGAACTTCGAGATTTTTTTCAATATAAAAGTAAACTGACTGAACAGTTTTTTTCGTGCAGTTCCTCGAACCTTACCGATCACTCAATTCACAGTCTAAAGGCGTAAACTTAAATTAAGCCTATCATCTATTGAAAGTTGCTCTTGCGCTTTTAAACGTCGGAGAAAACTAAAATTATTAAATTCGGAGGAATACTAACTGGGAAAAGTAAAGACTGATCAGATTAAAAAGCTGGGCAAAGAACTAATGGCTAGGTTTCCAAGCAAATTCAACACTACCTTTGAAGACAACAAACGTGCAGTAGACGAGTTAACCAAAGGCTCCACAACACGTGTAAGGAACCAAACTGCAGGATATATTACACGAACTCTAGCATTGGCTCAAGCTAACTCAGCAGCCGAATCTGAAATGGATGAACAAGAAGAGATAGCAGAGTAATTCTGGAAAGAAACCTGCATGATGGATGAGTACAGGAAAGGTTGGGCACTTCGGTACCTTCGTGAAGCCAAAGCTGAACTTGAAGCGGCTCGAAAAATCCCATACATGGCGCCAAGTTTAGTTGTTGAAGCTATACGAAAAGCCCGAAATGCTATCTATTATAGTCTTGGTGAACCAGCTTTTATCGAGATACTTATCCGCGAAGAAGTAACTAAAAACCCCGCGACCAACGATTCTGTTCTTCGTTTTCTAATTGAAATCGAAACCATAGTGCAGCAGCTAGCGCAACTGGAAGAAGTTAATGGGGATGCAATGATGAAGCAGGCAGATTCTATCGTGGATATTGCAACTGACATTGTTGAAACTTTGACTCAGGAAAAATTTGAAAGCTTTAGCTAAATTTTTAACAACCAATTATTATTCTATATTTGAGTGAGAAGATTAGTTGCCTTTAACCGTAAAATTCATTGGTGCGCTACGTCACCTTTCAGGAAAAACACAATTCACCACCAATTTTCAAGATGAAATCTCCATAAGAGGATTGCTTGAAAAAATCAGCCAAGAAATCCCTGAGTTAAAACGAACCTTCTGCGACCAAGAACTCAACGATTCAAGGTCAAACTCGCTCATACTCGTTAACGGTAGAGAAATCAGTGTTCTAAACGGGTTCGAAACCAAATTAAGCGATGGAGACGAAATCGTTTTTGTTCCAGTCGTGCACGGCGGTTGATCATCAATGATAACGTTGACCAGTGATTTTGGGTTAAAAGATCCATATGTGGCAGAAATGAAAGGTGTCATTTTAACCATAAATCCAAACGCAACAATAATCGACATAACGCATGATGTTGAAAAATTCAACGTTCGTATGGGGGCTTTCATCCTAGCTTCAGCGGCACCATACTTTCCTAAGGGCACTGTACATTTAGCCGTTGTGGATCCAGGTGTAGGAACGGATAGACGTGCCATTTTAGTGCAGACTAAGCATGGTTTTTTTGTTGGACCTGATAATGGCGTTTTGATATTGGCAGCAAAAAATCAGGAAATCAATCACATTTATGAGCTTACTAATCCTAAGTTAATGATGCCCCAGGTTTCGAGTACTTTTCATGGCAGGGATATTTTTGCTCCTACAGCAACCTATGTAGATAATTGCAAAAATCCCTCGGAGTTTGGTCCAGAAATAGCTAACGCGGTTATCCCCAAATTTGCTAGCGTAAAACTAAGCAATGAGACATTAATCGGCGAGATCTTGCATGTAGACGGCTTTGGAAACATAATCACAAACATTAGCCAGAAAGAAATGCGTCAAACAAAAACAGTCAATGTAAAACTGCGGAACGTTTCTTTAAATATTGCTTTCGGCAAAACATATGCACAAGCCAAACCCAGAGAGGCCATAGCGATGATAGGTAGCCATGGTTTTCTCGAAATAGCGCTAAACCAAGCTAGCGCAGCCGAAAAGTTCTGTGCCACAACTGGAGACAAAATCGAGGTTACGCCGGCTTAATTTTTATATTTTCAACAACTTTCTCAATAACATCAACTGGGTTCTCCAATTCCTCGAGTTTTTCTTTTATGTCAAACCGTTTGCCCATGTATTTCTCTGCAAAACTAAGAACTTTCTGCTCAGTTGTAATAAACAATGGAAACTCTTTTTTCGCCAAATAGGTGTTCACATAAGTATTCGCCATATCAGAGATTGCTATGCTAGGAACCCCTTGCAAAGCTGCTTCTCTTGCGATTGTTCCGCCATAACTAACCACTAAATCAGCATTTGCAACAAGATTTACTGAATCCATAAGCCCTTCCCTAACCCCAAATGGATTCCCCCTGACCATTGTACCGTTCGATCAAATGCACGTTTCCCAGCATGGCAAGCTTATCAGCCAAAATTTTTGCGTTGTCATGTTTTCCGCCTGCATAAGCCGCTTTGGTTTCTATCTGCCTAACAACAATCAGGGGCTTTTTTAACCCTGCAATTTTGGTTGGCTTAAAATCCTTTATCCACGCAACCTCATCTACTCCTTTGAAAGAAACAACGTTTCTTGCGCAGTAGACTCTTGTGAAACTCTTGGGCAATGCCTCCGAAACCACCACTGTATGCGCAAAGGGTATTGTTAGCCTGTTGGTGGCTAAAGCGTGGGGTGTGTCGGCTGTCAAAATTATTGGGATTCCTAAGCCGAAAGCTGTGCGGCAAAGTTCAACTGATTGGTGAGCGATGGCAATGTCTGGTCGGTTATCTTTGAAGAGTTTTGCGAATTGTATTATGCGTTCAGCGCTCTCTTCAAGCCTTGAGGTAAGCGTTGAAGGGTTGTATTTGCCGACAACTATGGGTTTTTCTCCGAGGATTTTTGCGAGCGCTACTGTGTCTGGGTGTTCCCTTGTTGTGAAAATAAATTCGTGCCCAGCTTTCCTAAGTCGCTTACCAATTGCAGCGCCGTATCTAGTGTGCTTGCCAGTGCATGCGTCATACCAAATTTTCATTGTTGCACCTTTCTCTGTGTCTTTATGAAAGCGTCCCGTTTGGCTTCGTATGCTTCTAAAGACATTATTTTTTTAGCAGGCGTACCAGCCACAACCGTTTTAGGCGGAACATCTTTAGCTACAACGCTTCCTCCGCCAACCACTGCTTTTTCTCCAACCGTAACGTTGGGCAATATGGTGACTCCTCCTCCGATTGTAGCGCCATCTTTTATGATTGGGGGGTTCAAGAAGCTACTTTTTGGATACTTGTCGTTTAGAAGGCTGCTGTTTGGAGCGATGAATACGTTATCGCCTAGCACGCAGCCGTTGGAGATGGTCACGTGTGCTTGTATGTTGCAGTTTTTGCCCAAAACCACGTTTTTGCCGATGTCAACGAAGCTGCCAATCATTGTGCCGTCGCCGATTTTGGTTCCGTCTCCAATCACAACGTAGTTCCAGATGGACACGTCCTTGCCGATCTCAACGTTGGCGCCTGTTATGATGCCGGTGCCTTTCTTTGGATTCTGCATGCTTGTCCTTTCGAGCTCCAACTTTAAATAGTTTAACATTAACTTGAACTTTCCAATGAATGGTGGCATGTGTTTGGCCAAAGAAACCGTTTTGATTATTGGTTTAGGCGAGATAGGTCACACCCTATTTGCACTATATAGTGAAGTCTAAAGAAAAGTTCTCGGTTTATGGTTTAGATTTAGACTTTGAAAAAATGAAGCGCTCGATCAAAGCAAAGGATAAGATTCCAGCCAAAGTTGACATCCTACAGGTTTGTCTTCCATGCAGCAACCCAGAAAAATTCGCTGACATAATCAAAGGCTACGTTGAGCAGTATAAGCCCAAACTCACAATCATCAACAGCACTGTTCCACCAGGAACCACGCTCAAAGTTGCGGCAGTCTGCAAGTGCCTTGTTGCCCATTCGCCTACACGGGGCGTTCATATAAATTCTGAACACATGATTTGGGAAATGAAACGCTGGACCAAATACGTCGGCGGCGCAGACGCAGCGGCATCCAAAGCAGCTAAAAACCCACTTCGAGAATATGGGGCTGAAAGTTAAGGTTCTTAAAAGCTGCCGTGAAACTGAACTCGCTAAACTCTTTGAAACAACTTACCGCGCTTGGATGATTGCATGCTTCCAAGAAATGCACCGCATCTCACAGGCTTTTGATGCTGAATTTGATGAAACAGTCGACTTCATTGAGGACACCCATAAAGAGCGCTTTGACAGGCCAGTTATGTTTCCGGGTGTTATCGGCGGACACTGCCTTATCCCAAACACTGAGTTGCTGCTGAAAAGTTACGACTCAGAGTTCCTGCGACTAATTTTGGAATCCAACGAGAAACGTAAAGAAGAAATCAAAGACCCGATCATTAAAGCTGAAGCGGATAAAGTTGCAGCAAGGGCAATTGCATTGGAGAAGCGGCTTGCGGGACCAAAAAACGTTATCTTAGCTGAGAAAACTCCTTCAGAATGCATCTAGGTCTCTTTTGCCCAAGTTAACCTTGTCCCTTTATTTGAAAATAGATTAAGTTTTTTTTGGAAGATTAGATCTGTTGTTCGTTTTGTAGCTTAATAAAATAGTGTTGACATTTGGTAAGGCATTAAAAGTAGTCGTTTGGGTGAATTTGCTGGACGACTAATTCCAAGTTAAGACGATTAAACTTTTTTCTTGATAACTCGGATTTACCGAAAAAGGCAGTTGTCTCTTTGGGCCTTCTAATGCTGTTGCATAATTTTGAAGTTGCTTTTCCTCTTCAACAATGTAGGTTCGCATGCACCCAAACCAAGCAAAGGAACCCTCAGATGAAGCAGGAGATTGCAATAGCGATCTGACGGGTTTAAGTCTTTGCCAATTTTATTAAAACAACAATAGGCAACAAAATATAGAATATATCCCTGAATTTTTTGAGTTAACCCTTGTGCGAACTGAGGTTCATTTGTTAGAGTTTTTCGATAACTAGTTCTTTTGCAAAGCCTGCGAAAAATTCAATGTTTAACTTAGTGAGGTACCAAAATGTCCTTGCGCTTAAATTGCTGAGTGCTGCAAACGGCGTAAAAATAAACCTTGCAGCCATTCTTCGAGCCAACTTATAGAGTCCAAAATGCCCATACCGTCTGTAAGATATGCCGATGGTGACGTAATTTTTTGATGTTCCCAAATGTGTCGCGCCCAAAAACGGCAGAACCTTCCAGATGTAGCCTGTTTTCTGGACGTAACGTTTGAAGTATTGGTCTTCCCCGAAGAACAGCTTTGGCGGGTTATAGTTTTCCATAAGTTTGCGTCGGATGATGATGTTGTTAATGTGTGGGTTAGTGTCTAATTTGCTTAGGTTGTATACTGTGCCGACGACACGTTCGTATGCTGCAACATGCTTGTTTTTGTGAACTGCAACTGTGCCTATGGCGCCAACTTTAGGTCGTAATTGCTTTGGTGACCAATTGGAGCCAATTGTCTGGCAGAAGCATGTCATCATCAACCATCGCTACCCACTCGGTCTGTGCCTGCAACACCCCGTTTTTTCGTGCAATACTGAGCGGTTTTTCATGTGTGTTGATGATTTGCCCCGCGCATGGCATGTGCTTAAGTTGACGCATTAATGTTGGGTTAGCCTCATCTCTTGAGGGCACCACAAAATCGACTTTCATGTCATTGTCGGAGCAGGAAGGCATAGGGCATAATGTTCTAGCTTAAGTTAAATAGTTTACCGCAATCGAGAAATCCGTAATTTACGCAGTGAAAGAGGCTACATGTTTAAGATTTTTACAGCTTTTTGGGCAGCGCGCCTGTAGCTTTTCTTGGTAATCATGCCTTTCTGAATGCCGTTTAG
>CAWJGR010000015.1:0-142810 GCA_963842545.1 Candidatus Bathyarchaeota archaeon | reverse complement strand
GCCGGGGGCCGCGGCAGCATCCACCTCTCGCTCGGGGTGGTCCAGCGGCCCGACAGGCGCCGGGGCCGACGCAGGTCGTCGTCGCCCTGCTGCCGCAGGGCATGCCCCTCTCGCGTGAGAACGCCCAGGCCGGGCCGGATACGCCCATCTACCAGGCGGTCTTCGAGGTGCCGCCGAGCGGCGAACTCGACATCCCGGTGTCCGGGGCCCGCATGCGGCCGGCCCCCGGGGTGCTGAACTGCGCCCCCGAGGGCGACCTGGTGCTCGGCGTGGCGGTGCTGACGGGCGGCCACGCCCTCGGCGGCGGCCCCCGGTCGGCCAGGATCATCGGCCCCGCGGGCCAGGAAGCCGTCATCCCCGCGCCGCCGCACGTCGGGCAGACGGCCGGAGGCGTCCGCCGGGTCTCCCTGGCCGGCAGCGCCCAGGCCCCCCGGCAGACGGCCACCTTCCAGTTGGCGGACGTGCCGGCCGGCCCCTCGGCGACGGCGACGCGATCATCGAGGCGGCCTTCAGCCTGGACGCCTGGGCCCCCGCCGCCGTTCAGCCCGTGGCCGTGGCCACGTTCATCCGGCCCGACGGCCGGGAGCAGACCGTCTCGTTCACCCCCGACAGCCACCACTCGACGCTCCTAAAGATCGACAAGTCTTTCTGGCACGGGGGGCCCCTGGCGGTGCGCCTCCAGTGCCTGACGGACGACGACTATCTGAACCTCCTGCCGGAGAGCATCCGGCTGCGCCAGGACGGCGGCCCGTTCATCCTCAACTTCACCAAGGCCGCCCTGCGGGTCTGGATGTTCGGATCGGTCCTGGCGACCCTGGGCGTGGCCCTGAGCACCCGCCTGAGTTGGTTCGTCGGCATCCTGGCGGCCGCGGTCGCCCTGATCGTGGCAACCGTCGTCAAGAGCCTCGCCCTGACGACCGTGACGGTCCTCCTGACGCCCACGCCCCGCACCATGATGTTCCGGCAGTGGCTGTCCTGGTGGCCCGACCCGCGGTACCTCCTGCCCGACACGTCGCTCAGCCTGGGCCAGGCCATGTCGGGGGCGGAGTTCCTGGGGGTCGCCGCGGCGGCGGCGGCGGTCGTCCTGGTGCTTCTGGCGGTCGGGACGCTGTTCTTCCGGTGGCGGGAGGTGGCGGCATGACCGGCGGACCCGCCCATCCCGTCAGGGCCTCCCGCGGCGCCGGCCGGCGGACGCTGGTCTACGCGATCCTCCTGGCGCTACTGGTGGCCTGCGTGGTGTACCCGCTGCGGCAGTACGTGGTGGAACCGCGGCGCCAGTTGCTCCTGGGGCATCACGAGACGCCGGGGCGGCGGCTGGCGATCGCCTCGGAGTTCGGTTTCGGCGTGGCCGGCGGCCAGTCGGTGCGGATCGTGCCGGGCGAGGCCGTCCGCGACCTCTCGGACCTGCCCACCGAGACCGCCACGCTGGTCCTCGGCGGGTTCCGCGGCCCGTACGTCGTCTGGCTGTGGATGAACACCCAGGACGAGAAGCAGAAGAAGGTCCACTTCAACCTGATCGACCGGTACCGGCAGATCGCCGCCCTCCAGAGCGACTATCCGCAGGTATGGACGTTCCTGGCATGGGACCTCGGATGGAACGAAAGCGTGCAGTGGCAGTCGCAGGAGCAGCGGTACCAGTGGATCCGCCGGGCGATTGAGTTCCTGCGCGAAGGGGTGGCGCAAGAACCCCAACAGCGTCGAGATCCTGGGGAGCATGGGCTGGATCTACTCCGAGAAACTCGGCCACGCCCAGGAATCGCCGTTCTACCGCAAGCGCATCAAGGAGGATGAGGGGCGCAGCACGTTCCTCATCGCCTACGACTGGTTCGACCGGGCCCGCAAGGCCGGCGACCGGTACGGCGAGTGGGGGCACGGGTTCTCGCCCGCGGTCCAGTGCAGCCAGGCGTGCCACGCCGTCACCTACTACGCCACCGAGGTGACGCAGGATGGGTACGACGACCTGGCGGCCGCCGCCGAGGCCCCCAAGGCCGGCCGCGCCGACGAGGCCGTCGCAAGTTCGCCCGGGGCAAGCAGGAGATGGAGGAGGCCGTCCGGGCCTGGACGTGGGCGCACAACGAGTGGCACGACCAGATTCAGCGGTTCGCCACGGGCCAGGAGATCAGCCCGGAACTGGGCACTGCCTACGAGCGGTTCCAGCGCGAGGCCGAGGAATGGACCAAGACCCTCGAGGCCGCCCTGCCGAGGCTGACCCCCGATAACCTCCCCGACTTCCTGGCGAAGATCCAGCGGCCGGAGTTCAAGTAATCCTCCGGGCCATCCTTCACGGGTGCCACTGGCGGCTTGTCCGCCAGTGTGCTGTTTCCCGCGGGGTGTCGCCGGTCGTGCCCCCGGTGTATTCACCGGGGGCTAAATGCTGTCATCATTTCAGCCGGTCGGCCGCCACCAGGGCCGCGCCCAGGGCGCCGGTCATCTGCGGGCCGGCCGGGACGATGACCTCCAGCCCCAGCACCTGCCGCAGGGCCTCGACGGCGGCCGGACTGCGAGCGACGCCCCCCGTGAAGACGACCGGCCCTTCCATGGCCAGGCGGTCGACCATGCCCTTGAGGCGCCGGGCCACGGCCGCATGGACGCCGGCCAGGATGGACTCGGTGGAGCGGCCTGCCGCCCGGAGGCTGACGACCTCGGACTCGGCGAAGACCGTGCAGGTGCTCGAAATGGCCAGCGGCTCGGCGGCGGCCAGGGCCAGCCGCCCGGCGTCGTCCAGCCCGAGGCCGAAGGCGGCCGCCATGACCTCCAGGAACCGCCCCGTGCCGGCGGCGCACCGGTCGTTCATCAGGAAATCGCGGACGCGGCCCTCGGCGTCCAGGGCGATGGCCTTGCTGTCCTGGCCGCCCACGTCCAGGATGCCGCGGGCCTGGGCGAGGTGCCGCACGCCGCGGGCCTGGCAGGTGATCTCGGTCACGGTGACGGGGGCGAAGTCGAGGCCGCGCCGGCCGTAGCCGGTGGCGACCGTCGCCTCGAGCGGCCGCCACGCCGGCCTGCCGGAGGGCGGCCTGGAAGACCTGCCGCGCGGTTGCCGCCGGTGCCCCGCCGGTATCCTCGATCGCCTCGGCCGCCACGCGGCCGTCGGCCAGGACGACGGCCTTGGTCGTGCGGGCGCCGACATCGATACCACAGGTAATCATGCCAACATTCCTCTTCTGAGGGTGGCATGCCTACGCCGCCGTTGCGTAGGCATGCGGTCTCGCCAGGAACGCTGTCTCCGCCGCTGCCATGCCTGCGGAAAGGCCGCCGCAGGCATGCCACCCGCACATCGCTACGGCCGCGACAGCACCAGGGCCAGCATCTGGCCGCCGAAGCCGCTCGCCAGTTTCAGCACGTGCCGGAGCCGCCGGCGCCGCGGCACGAGGGGCGTGCAGTCCAGGCCGATCCGCGCGTCCGGGTCCGTCAGGTTGGCGGTCGGCGGGACCTCGCCGCGCTCGATCGCCAGGACCGCCAGGACCAGTTCCACCGCGGTGGCCGCACCCAGCAGGTGCCCGTGCGAACCTTTTGTCGAAGACACGCTGACCGCCCCCGCCGCGGGCCCGAAGGCCGCGTGAATCGCGCGGGCCTCGGCCAGGTCGTTCCGCTCCGTGGCGGTGCCGTGGGCGTGGATGTAGTTGACGGCCTCCGGCGCGAGGTTCGCCCGCCCCAGCGCCTGCGCGATGAGGCGGCCAAGCGTCTCGCCGCCGGGTTCCATGTCCGTGAGGCTCGCGGCCTGGCATCCCTGGGCCCAGCCGTCAATCGACGCCAGGGGCCTGGCCCCGCGCCGCAAGGCCGCACCCTCGGCCTCAAGCACCAGCATACCCGCCCCTTCGCCGATTGCAAAGCCCCGGCGGCTGGCCGAGAACGGGCGGACCGACGTGGCGGGGTCGTCGCCGGCCGGCGCCAGCACGCCCATCCGCCGGTACGACCCCAGGACCATCGGGTGAAGCGAGGCCTCGGCCGCGCCCACCACGGCCATGTCGACGACGCCGCGGCGGATGAGCGTCGCGCCCCAGACGAGCGCGTGGCCGCCGGAGGCGCATGCCGTGACCGGGGCCGACGCCGGCCCCGAGAGGCCGAGGCGCTGGGCGACGGCGGCGGCGGCAGCATCGGGGGCGGCCAGGGGCCAGGGGTTCGCGGGCATCGATGCCCCCGGTGTATTCACCGGGGGCTAATCGCGACCACCCGCCCTTGCTGAGGCTGATGATCGAGGCGCACCGCGCCGCTTCCCGGGCGCCGCGCGGCAGGCCGGCCGCGGCCCACGCCTCTTCGGCCGCCGCCACGGCAAACTGCACGGCGCGGTCGTCTCTCTCGGTGCCGGCTGGCGGAGTGAAGCATGACACCGGCGCACCCGTGGCGTCGGGAATGCCCTCAATCTCAGGAAGGCGGCGGACGGCGCTGCGGCCGGCGAAGACGGCGTCGGCGGCAGATACGCCAGCGCCCTGCGGCAGCACCAGGCCCAGGCCCGTGATCAGGACGCGGCGGATTTCAGATGCGGGGGCCATGGCGCTCGGCCCCCCCTGCTCCGCCGGCCGCCAGCGGCCCGGGCCGGGGTGCGGCACCAGGCCCAGGTCGCGGATCAGGGCAAGGTCTTCCTCGGCCGGGCGGCCGGTGAGGGTCAGGTAGTTGCCGACGATGCAGGAATCGGCCCCGGCCATGAACATCAGGCTCTGGAGTTGGCCCAGGTTTTTTTCGCGGCCGCCGGCCATCTTGATGATGCGGTCGGGCATGACCAGCCGGAACATCGCGACAACCGAGAGGATCTCCAGCGGCGGCATCGGCGCCGCGCCGGCCAGCGGCGTGCCGGGGATCGGATGCAGGAAATTCAGAGGGACGACGTGCGAGCCCAGGTCGCGGACCGCAAGGGCGAGGTCCACGCGGTCCTCGTCCGTCTCGCCCATGCCCATGAGGCCGCCCGAGCAGAGTTCCAGGCCGGCGTCGAGGGCCGCCCGGGCCGACCGCACGCGGTCCTCAAACGTGTGGGTGGTGCAGACGGACGGGAAGAACCGGGCCGAGGTCTCCAGGTTGTGGTTGTAGCGGACGAAGCCGGCGTCGACCATGCTGCGGGCCCGCTCAGGCGTGATCGCGCCGAAACTGCCGCACACGCCCAGGCCGGTCCGGCGGCGGATGTCCTCGCCCATGTGGAGGCACGCCTCGAACTCGGCCTCCGAGAGGCGGGCGCCGCTGGAGACCAGGCCGAAGTTCCGCGCACCTCGGGCCGCCGCCGTCTCGGCCATCCGCAGCAGTTCGTCGGCGGCCGGAAGACCGCGGGCCTCCAGGCCTGTCTTCCAGCGGGCGCTCTGGCGCACCAGCGGCAGTCCTCGCCGCAGCGGCCGACCTTGACGGCGGCGATGCTGCACAGGTAGACGGTGGACCCGCGGAACCGGCGGCGGACGCTGTCGGCAGCGGCCAGGAGCGGCCAGGGGTCGCGCCGGGCCTCGGCCAGCAGCGCAAGGGCATCAGCCCGGCCGACCGGGCGGCCGGACTCGACAAGACGCAGGCAAGTCTCGCAGGCCGTCATCAAGAACCAAAAATAGGTAAACAAAACTATCTAATTGGTTAACGATTGCATTCTTAAACATAAGTGGCTGTAACTATACAACAACAATTCAAAATTTTACCCTGTTGGAAGAGTTAGAACTGGCATCAATTTTTCGGTAATTAGTCTTCTTAATAGATTTTCGTCAAAGTTTATATATTGGGCTGGATAATCCATCCAGATATATAGGGGCTTAAAGGAAAATATGAACAAAAAATTTGCAATTTATATTGCCGCAGTAATAATCATAGTTTTAATCGTTTCTGGCGCTTTCATTTACTAACAACTACAACACAGGTTCAAACAAAACAAATACGCAAAAAACTTTATCGGTTGTAGATGACGAAGGATACACAACCAATTTCACTTCTGTTCCTCAAAGAATCATTTCGCTTGCTCCAAGTAACACTCAAATCCTTTTCGCCGTAGGAGTGGGCGACAAAGTTGTAGGAGTAACCGATTACGACCATCTACCCTTACAACTTCACTGCTTGGATTGCCGCCGGCAACATGACAAGTGTTGGAGGCTTTTCCACACCTAACAAAGAAACCATTGCCTCATTGCAACCCAGACCTAATTCTCGCCACACCCATCAACGATCCTGACGTTGTTACACTTAGAAGCCTAGGCTACAATGTGCTGGTTCTAAACCCCAACGATGTTAATGGAGTACTCAAAGATATCACAATGGTTGGCAAAGCAACAGGCGCAGACCAAAACGCAACAACATTAGTGAATTCCATAAACAATCAAATTAATTCCATAGAAGCGAAGATAGCAGCCGCTAACTGAGACTAAACCACTAGTTTACTATGAAGTCTGGATCTCCGACCCATTAATGTCAGCGGGTTCAACCTCATTCATCAATGATGTAATCGCAAAAGCTGGAGGAATAAACATCTTCGAAAACGAAACCCAACAATATCCTACAGTTAGCTCAGAAACTATTGTCCAAAAGAACCCTGATGTTATAATGCTACCAACCGACATGGCAAACCCAGGAGACACACCGTTCTATGGAAGTGTAGCGAGGTTAAAGAAAGACCAGGCTGGAGCTCGATTAGTGCAATTCAAAACAACCGAATAATCATCGTCGACGGAGACCTATTTGCTGAAGCAGGACCAAGAATCGCCGAACAAATTGCAGCTGCTGCCCAAGCATTTCTACCCAGACCTTTTTAACTCCACTTCCCCTTAACCTTTTTTTGTGTTAAGATATGACTGACGGACAAAGTAGAGAGTAAATATTCGAAGCGCTCCTCAAGATGGAAACTGATCTTATTAGCTTTGATAGTCGCGCTTATTGCTGTCGTAATTCTTTGTTTAAACATAGGTTTCGCACCCATCAACTTCTCAGATATTCTTACAATATTGGGCAAGCAAATTCCTTTTCTTAACGGCTCATATAAACTCTTCATCAGTTTCAACCGTTAACGAAGCTATAATTCTTCAAATTCGTCTCCCCCGAATTCTAGCAGGTGCTATTGTTGGCGCTGGCTTAGCAGCCGCTGGAGTCATGTACCAAGGTGTTTTTAGAAACCCGATGGCTGATTCCTACCTTTTAGGTGCTTCAGCTGGGGCATCTTTGGGCTATACTCTAGCTGCGATTTATGCTGGTTCCCTTGCCCTTAACTTTTCTTGGGCTTGGATTCTTTCAGGTAATTGCTTTCGCAGGTGCTGTTTTAACAGTTTTTCTTGTTTACTTTATGTCACGTGTTGGAAACAAAGTGCCGATAACTACGCTTCTGCTGTCAGGTATTGTTGTGAACATATTCATTTTGGCACTTCAAACAGTTTTTGAGCTACGTTCAGGCAAGGCTCTCATAGGTATTGTCGCTTGGATAGCAGGTGGATTTTCAAACATTACTTGGACGGACATTTACGCTGTTTTTCCATTTGTTTTGATAGGAATTGTTCTTGCATATTTCTTTACTAAAGATCTTAACATGCTCTCGATGGGTGATGACACAGCACAACATTTGGGAGTTAACACGGAAAGAGTGCGGCAAATTCTTCTGCTCATAAGTTCTTTGATAACAGGAGCAGTTGTTTCCATAAGCGGAGTTATAGGATTCGTTGGGCTAATTATTCCTCACATGACACGGCTTGTCATCGGACCTGACCACCGAATTCTTCTGCCCACCTCCGCAATTGTCGGAGCCATATTCCTAATTCTCTGTGATTCTCTTGCTCGTGTTGCAACAGGAGCATCTGAACTGCCAGTTGGAGTCATAACTGCTTTGGCTGGAACCCCATTCTTTATCTATCTGCTTAGGAAAAGAAAAACAAGTTACTCACTTTAAGGAGGGCGAAGTGGAACATGGTATTACTTAGCGTCGATGGAGTCGAATGCCGCTATGGTTCAGTGAAGATCTTGGAAAATGTCAACTTCACCGTTAACGAAGGCGACTTCGTTGGCATCATCGGACCCAACGGCTCAGGAAAAACCACTCTGCTTAAAAGCATCAGTCGAACACTCAAACCCTACAAAGGAACCATACTTCTGGATAAAACTGATATTTACAGCATTAAAAGTATGGACCTTGCCAAACAAATGGCTATTGTTCCACAAGAAAGTAACATAGGCTTCAGCTTCACCGCATTAGACATTGTGTTGATGGGTCGCAACCCACACATGAAGCGGTTCCAGATGGAATCAGAGACAGACTTAACTATCGTCAGGAAAGCGATGAATCGAACGAACACTTGGCAACTAGCTGACAGACCCATAAACGAATTAAGCGGAGGAGAAAAACAACGGGTCGTTATCGCCCGCGCTCTAGCACAGGAACCCAAAGTTCTATTGCTCGATGAACCCCTGACGCATCTGGACATGATTAACCAACTGGAAATCATGGATCTTAGTAAAAGAATTATGTGTCAAAGGAACGGCTTGATTGTTTTAGCTGTTATCCACGACTTGAACTTGGCAGCACGCTACTGCAGCTCAGCTCTTCTTCTTAAAGGCGCAAAAATTTTTGCAGCAGGAACTGTTAGAAGAATGTTTTAACAAGTGAAAACATAAAAGCTGTTTTCCATGTTGACGCAATTGTCAAGAAAAGTCTAGTTACAAATTCACTTTATCGTCATTCCCTTGTCTCCTCAGAAATCTTCTGCGCCACGTAACTGCGCCATTCACATTATTGCTGGAGCAGGTACGGGAACAGTAGTAATGAAGGCGCTGGTGGACGAGGGCTATGAAGTGACAGCTGGCGTGCTCAATATGCTTGATACCGATTATGAGACTGCTGAGCTTCTGAAAATTCCAACTGTAAGCGAAGCGCCTTTTTCGCCAATAACTGAACAGTCAAAGCAGTTGCAATCTTAGAAATGATAAGTAAATCAGCCATTGTCGTGGTGACCTCAGTTCCTTTTGGCTACGGTAACCTCTCTAACTTGGAGACAGCGCTTGATGCTGTTAAACGGGGCATCCGAACTTATGTAATCGATGAAGTACCCATTGAAAGTCGAGATTTCACCGGTGGCAAAGCAACTGCTCTTATGGCAGAATTAAAGAAAGCTGGTGCTATATTCATCAAGCACCCTTCTGAGCTGCCAACACTCGTTAACGCAACCCATGACAAGATGGAATTGTGCAAACATACCAATCTGAGATTCCAGGACATATGAAAGATGCACCCAAATCAACCACAAACTGTTGACTACAAGGAGTCAAATTAATTGTCATCCAAAACAAGAAGACAAACAATTTTTGGAGCCGAGAAACGTGGTAACAAACTCGACCATTTCATCTGGTCATGCACAAGGGCTTACCCTGTTAAACATGCTTTTTCTCTTGGCGACGGAAAACCCCTACCCAACGAACTAACCACTGATGAAGCGAAAGTTATGCTTAAGAAAGTAGCGAGATTTCGGGGTTGACAACCTGTTCATTTCTGGCGCTGGCTGGACGGGCGAACCTCTGATGCGCAAAGACTTCATAGAGCTCATTCAGATATGTCGCTGAATTGAAGTTGTCCCCTTATGTGAAGGTTACTGGTTGGCACTTTGACCGCTAAAGTCGCTAAAGAACTTGCTGCAGCGAACTGCAAAGCGATCATCTGCTTTGCTGGGCTAAAGGAAACTGATGCTAAACTGCGTGGGAAAGGCGCTTTTGAAGATAGCATTAACGCTGTCAATCTATGCAAAGAATTTGATATTCCATTTGCAATAAGTGTTATCAACACAAAATATGTTGCTAACCAAGTTCCTGCTTTAGTTCAGCTTGCCATGGATTTAGGAGCACGCAGCTTCCATCTGGCTTCGCTTAATTCCTCAGCCAATAGATGTTGAAAACCAATTGAAGTTTTTAGGTCCATTGGAGCCGACGCCTCAACAAAGAGAAAACCAACTTGAAGAAATCTATGAACTTAACCAGAAAATCCATGACAAAATCCTCATAGTTCCTTACGAAATGTTCAACAACCGACTGCTGAAGACAAAGGAACCCTCGCGGGAACTACGAAGCACCTGCAGTATGTGTGATAACCTCAAGAAATACGAGTGGCTTGAGATTCTGGAAGATGGAAAAGCCTATGCCTGCGCTCCTCTCAACTTAGAATTCGGCGATATACGAACCGACAGCATTCAACAAATTATGGATCGCATGCGCAAATCCAAAGAACTAAGAAATTAGCAGACCGCAATAACCTGAAAGGTAAATGTGGGATCTGCGAATTCAAAACTATTTGCGGGGCTGCCGAGCCCGAGCCTACATCTACAGCAAAGACAGCCTAAACCAAGACCCAGCATGCGTTTACCAACCAAAAAAATCAGAAACTAAAAAGCTTGAAGTGAATTGACTATGACAAAAAATGATAAGATAGAATCGCTTGATTTTCTTAAAAAACAAGCGTTAGAATTAGGCGCTGCAGACGCAAAGATAATTCCTGTCAAAAAAATTGTCATCGAAGACCGCGTTGTTTTCAAATGCCAACTAGGCTGCGAAAAATATGGAAAAACCTTAGCCTGCCCCCCTCATGCTCCAACACCTGAGAAATTTAGAAAAATCGTCAGCGAATACCATTATGCCATGTTCATGAAATTTAAAACCCAAGTCGAAGGAAACTCAGAACTGATAAAGTATCTCTCAAAAACGGATGACCCATCTGTTCCAGCTAGAGATGAAAGCAAAAGTGGAAAAGTTTTGGTCTGCTTGGAAAGATGAGATGAAAAAGATTGCTCGATATTGTTCATGAACTCGAAAAATCAGCTGCTAAAGAAGGGTATCTGCTTGCAGTGGGCTTGGTCTCTGGAGCATGTCAGTTGTGTGAAAAATGCAATGTGGAAAAAGGATCTGCATTCATCCAACCATGAAACGGTATTCAGAAGAAGGCGTCGGAGTCAATGTCAAAGCAACTGCGGAAAAAGCTGGTTTAAAATTTACTTTGCCCTTTAATAAAAATCCTGAAACCTTCGCTTTGCTCTTAATAGATTAGTTTCAAATTTTTTGAGGTTCAAACGTATTTGAAGAGCGGATCTAAGCTAAGCCTTATATAACCAAAAATTTAACTTCATTCAAAATTTAAGTGCAGGGCTATCAGATGAAATTGAACACTGGAATCGAAAATATTAATGCTGAAGTCAAAAACCAAACCCTTGTTATTTGGTCAAAAACTCCTCTAAAGATTCTCAGTTCTGCTCTTTTGAATGGGGGGTTGATTGAGGCAAATGGAATAATTAACGTTCAGGTTCCTGAAGGCTCTGGAAGCGACATGAACGATATGCACTGGAGTGGTCCTGAAAATTTCTTAATTAACGTAGCAAATCAACTGCAACTTCCAAAGGACAAAGTAGTCGGGTTGATGACTGCTGCCAAAATGAAGAACGTAGTTGTATCCACCGAAAAGTATGATGACGTAACTCTAACAGTTTTTGTGACAGCCGGAGCAACTGTAGCAGTTACTGCTGGTGAACCGGCAGCTTCAAAAAGTAGTCAACTCCAAAAAATCGGCACAATAAACATCATAGTAATAGTTGATGGAAATTTAACTGAAGGCAGCATGGTTGAAGCTGTTAAAACAGCAACTGAAGCGAAAACTGTTGCCATACGCGAATTGGATATTAGGAGTCGTTTCTCAGGCGACCTCGCCACAGGGACATTAACGGATAGCGTTGCGGTAGGTTGCACCAAAAAAGGCGAACCAATACAGTATGCTGGAACCTTCACAATGATCGGCGAATTAATTGGGAAATGCGTAAGGGAAGGCGTGAAAACCGCCATTTTTAAACAAGAGAATATTGCGCCAAACCGACCTCTCGTTGAAAGGTTGGCGGACAGATGTCTTATCGCTCGAAACTATTATATCTCAGGTTTCTGAGGGAAAGATAACAAATGAAAGCCCTGAGTATCTGAACTTCAGAAACAACTCGAATTGATTCTGTCAGACCCAAAAATTGCATCGCTTGTTATTGCTCTCTTAGGCTTGATGAAGACTTAGCAAAAGGTCTAATTCCCAAAAAAACACCTAACACTAGTGGATCAAGTTTCGTTTGAAGAAATTGTTCAGTCTGCCTCAAAGTGTTCTTCGAGACGATTTTTCAGAATTTTCCTTCAATAAAGCAAAACCCGAAGACGAAGCACAATTAGGTCCATTTACAAAATGTGTTTTGAAGGCTATTCTCAAAAAAGTTCGCTCAAACATTTCTTGAACTGTTTTGCGTTTCGTCTTGTCCTCTTAAAGATAGAAAAGTATTACTATTTCCATAAATGGTATGCATATCTATGGATCTGTCGATAATCTTTATCCTTCTTACGGGATTAGGGTTAGGTTTAGCGCATTCCCTCGACCCTGACCATGTTGTCGCAGTTTCCACTTTATTATGTAATAACAAAAGCCTACGCAAATCCATCACTTCAGCAACATTCTGGGGCATTGGGCATTCAACGGTACTGTTCATAATCGGATTGCTTGTTCTCACCCTTAGCGTTGTAATTCCTCAATGCGTCCTCAAACTTTTCGATTCCGCCGCTGGAGTTTTGTTAATAATATTGGGAGCGCTTGTAGTTAGACCGTTAATAGCAGAAAGAATCCAGCTAACCAAATTATCATGAACACACCCATTCCAATCCGCACTCGCATCACATTCTCATTCTCATGACCATGACCACGATAACCATCATGGACATACTCACCTGCATAAATCAGCACTTACAGGTGCTCTGCAGGGGCTCGGAGGCAGCGCCGCTTTAATGTTAGTTACTTTGTCAACTGTGAATTCGGTTGAGATAGGTTTGTTTTTCATTTTGTCTTTTTGGGGTGGGTGTAATCTTGGGCATGGTGGGCATTGCTTGTTTGGTGGGTTCTGTGATAGCTTATACAGCCTCAAATCTTGAGAAAATTCATAAATTAATTAAAGCCTTACAGGTTCAGCAAGCATTGTTTTTGGAATTGTAATTATTGTTTATGCTTTGCTTTAGCCATTTTTTCTCGTTTTTAACGATTAAAACTGTGAGCCAAATTCTGATTATGTAGGAGAAAACTAAACAGTATCATACCTTTGAGACAAACAAACACAAGATCATTTAATATTGTTTTCAAAGGTTGTTGCGAAATCAAACAAACAATTTACTTTTCTTTCACTTTATGAGCAATCAAAAAAAGGAATAAATTGGGGATAGGCCAACATTTTTGCGGGTTTATTTAGCTAGTTGAGAAAAGTGTGTCTGGAAGTGTCGGATTCACCTGAATAGCCGAGATGACAATTGAAGCGGTTGCTGTAGAGTATGTGTAAGTTGCGTCGTTACCATTCCAGTTGATGAGGGCAGCTTGATAGTCGCTAAAAGCTACTATATATGCTGAATCAGTATTGAAGTCACTGGCAGTCCATGCACCATCGTTAATCTTAAGGTAGGATGTTGAAGTGGCTAAGTTGATGATATAGCTATAATTACCTGAACTACCGCCTAATATGTCCATTCGCATTACTTCAGAAGTAGTATTGACGTTTTTAGCTGCAAAATTGTAGTTTAATGCTGCTCCGTTTGTAGTTTCGGTAACACTGAACTGTAATGAATTTGCATCTACAACGGTCGGTGCTGGGGTCGGTGAAGGTGTAGTTGTCGGAGTTGTTCCGCCTCCTCCATTACCCATCAAAATATATGCAGCTGCGCCTGCAACGATAATCACAATCACTAAGACTGCTACTATAAGGTACATAGTTTTTTTATTCATCGAATCACCAATGTTTTATGGCTTTCTCTTAGAATTGAAATTAGATATAAGGTTTGTCTAGAAAGCGCTAAACAGCTTAAAAGGATAAATAAAAAACTATCTTTCAATTGAGGTTTTGCTGACCCCGGCTTCTTTTTCAAGAGTAATCACATGGTCAGCTTTGGCAGCAAACGCTTCACTATGGGTGACTGCAATAATTTGTTCAATGGCTTTGAATCGGCTGATAGCTTCTGCCAACCGTTCGATGCTGCCGTCTTCGCTTCCTAAATTCTCCGTAGGTTCATCAAGCATCAACATGCCCAAGCCATGTCCAGTCCTTGACTGCATAATAAGTTGCCCCAAGCCAAGACGATAAGCAAACGCCAAGCAATGTGCGTTCTCCACCCGAAAGGTTGCTGACTTCTCGGTCGATACCTGTTTCGCTCTTCACATATGGCGTGTAAGTTTCGTCAATAATAATGTTAAGCATTGGGGTTTCTCCGCAAACCAAGCTATCGAGCACTTGCTGCACAAAATTGCGTAGAACCTTCACGAACTCGCTTCTAAGTTTTGGTTGAATACTGCGGTAAGCGTCACGGATGGCGCCGAGGACTTCGACGATTTTGCGATTTTTCTCAATGCGCTCCAATTTTTCTTGGGCAAGGTCGATGCGTTCTTTGATGTCGTCTAAGCGTTGAGCAAGGTCTTTTTTACGGTTCTCCTTAGTGCGTAAATCTGATTCAACGGCATAAAATTGCTTAAGCGTTTGCTCTCTATTTGCACGGGCTTCTTCCAGATGTGAGAGGTTGAATTTGCTGATTTCAAACAGCACACTTTCCAACTGGGAACGCAAATCCACCTCAAGTTTCTGCTTCTCCGCTAATTCAGTTGAGAGGTTGGCAAGGTTATTTTCCTCTTCTAAAATCCGTGTTTTCAAATCACCGTTGCGAGTAACGCAGGTTTGCAAGCTCGAAAACGCTTCCGATGCTGTGGCTTTGGTTTTTTGTATATCAATGACTTCAAACCTAAGTTTGCTAATTGTTCTTTCACGCTCAACATTTTCTTGCTGGATCCTCAGCAACATGCCTGTTTTGTATTCGCCAGTTAATGGTTGAACACAAAGCGGACACTTGTTTTCCTCCGTCAACTGCACTACTCTTTTCTGGTCTGTTTGCATGCTTCGAGAAGTGGCTTCCTGTTCTGCTTTCAAGTTGCTGATTTTATCGTCAAACACAGCCAAATAAGAACTTAACTGTTCTATGGGCTGATTGGCAGGTAATCCTGCTTGCTCAAGCTTGCCCAAGCACATCTTCATTTGAGCATCAATTGAGCTTTGGCGTTGACATAAGTTGTCCACAATGCTTTTTTTGCCTTCTAGGCGTTGATTAAGCGAAGCCAATGTTGCTAGTCATGTTTGTGATGTTAGCGTTTAATCGAGCTTCTTTGCGTTTGAGCTCTTCTACAGCGAGTTTTTTCTCTTCCAATTGTTTGAGTTTGGCGTTTGCTTCATCCAGCGCTCTTTTGGCAACTGCAAGCTTCTGTGTGGAAGTCTCCAAATCCATCTCTAAGAGCGTGAATTCTTCGCTTGCTCTGTTGTATTCGTTGCTGAGTTTTTCTAAGCCTTTAACGTCAGCATCTTTTTGGAGGTATCCTAATTCATGATCGTAATCCCGTTGGTACTGGGCAATGTTACTCCATGCAATCTCATAATCCGATAATCCAAACAATTCATCCAGACGTGTTTGCCTATCTCGTCGGTTTAGCATCTAAAAGATCCTTGAGGTGTTCCTGTCTAAACCAAACAATTTCGCGGTAAAGGTCCTTATCAAGGCCAGTGATTGCTTTAAACTGTTCAGCGATGGCTTCTGTTTTCATGCTTGCAACCAGATTATCATCTTCGAAGAGTTTGAGTTGTTCAAAGTCTTGGCTGATTGCTTTTGCCCTTGCGCTTTAATCCTCGGATTAACTTGTAGGTGCTGCCGTTTTGAGTAAATTGTATCATCACCCTGCACCAGTCAGCCTCCTCCCGCATTAGATACTCAAAACTTCTGCTGCCAATTGTATCGCCGAACAAAGCAAAATCAACAGCGTACATAACGCTGGATTTGCCGCAGCCTACACCGCCGACTAAACAGTTGAATCCGTGGGTGAAAGGCACAGTAGATTTGATGTGGCTGCGGATGTTTTCAAGCTGAACTATTTCTATCTTCATTTAGTCAGCTCCTCGATGGCTTGCTTGACTTTTTCATCTTGTTTGCGTGTTAAAGGCTCAATTAAGCTGAGTGCAGCTTTGGCGATTTTTTCTGCTTCTTCTTTGCCGTAACGGGCTGCAAAAGATTTCCTGGAAATACTCGAAGCCCTTGGTTTTCAGGTCTTTAAATCCGCTTTCAAATATGGAACGTACGATTTCATCTGAAACCGCCGTTTCTTTAAGCAAAACAAGTGGGTGAACAAGCAGTGCTTTTGGGGCGGCACTTCGGATTTTTGCTATGTCGATTTCTGTACGGCTGGCTTCGGCTGGCAAGGTTCCTGTTAAGACTGGAATTATTACTGCGCCTTCATCTCTGCTTCTCTTACCATTTGCGTAGCTAACTCAGTTATCTTAGCCGAAGACATGCCCGAGAAATCTTGTTCCACTATGACGAATCTGCGCGGCGACGACAACTCAATTAATTCAGGTTGAACTTGACCTTTTTCATCTACTTTTACATGGTAGAAGCCCTTAGGGTACTTGGCTTCGCCATAACTTACAGTTTCTGTGCAGCCGCTGTAAACCAAAATGCCATCTTTAAACTTGCCAAGATATCTTTCATGTACGTGCCCAGCCGCGTAATAACAAAAACCAGCTGGCAACTCCTCAGGTAAGATTTCTGCTTCAAAAGGTCCCTTAATGCTTGGTAAATTCACAGCGCCATGAAAAACAAATATGTTAGCGATTCCAGCTTTTGGCGTTGGCTGGTTTTCCTCCATAAATTTTGGTAGCGCTTCTTGGGTTTTATGGCGGTTGTGGTAGGTTGGGATACCGTAAACGTAGCAGCAATCCTGTTTGCTCCAACATGCACCTTGATGTCTCGGCAAATGAATGATTAGTCCTGCACTGTCAAGGGGATACAGGATTGTGCTTGTTATAGTGTTTGGTGCGGAGTCATGTGAGCCATCAACAGTTAAGACTGGGATGCCTGCAGTCTTTTAGCCGCTTAAAACTGCGGATGGTGTTCTCTAAAGTATGGTTGGATGGTCTTGCTTGGTGAAAAAGGTCACCTGCAATAATCATGAAATCAGGTTTTAACTCGATTGTTTTATCCACGAGTTCCTTGAATGCGTCGTCGAAATCTTGCCTTCGGGCCTCTAAACCATACTGCGAATAACCCAAATGCAAATCTGCAGCATGAACAAAGCTAAACGGCTTCAAACTGGCAAGACTCCCTTTTGTTTTCCTCTTGTGCTGTGTAGTTAGTTTGCCTGTTTTAAAGTGTTTTTGCATGTTCAGTTTTAAGGAGGTTTTTTGTTTTTTGAGGGGAAAAATATAAACCACCATGCGAGCTTTAGTGGTAAAAGGCGCCAAACTATCATGAAATGCCAAGCATGCCACAAGAAACAATGATGCCGTTCCGCTGCCCCTTCTGTGGTGGACAATTCTGCAGTGCACACCGTATACCCGAAAACCATCAAGTGCCTAAAAATCAGCGCTGCTCGCACACAGACGCAAGAACAAGTTATGACGCAACAAGGATACAATTCTTACAATTACAGTTATGTATTTGGTCAAGACCCTTACAAACGCAAAAACCACATTACCACCAGTCCAAAAGAATTAAAACACATCGGTATAGCAGCCGCCCTTGTGATAGGCATCGGTTTCTCGATGGGGTTTGGTACTAGTTTCAGTTGGAGCTGGACGAGCTATGGCTGTTTTTGCAGTCGTTATGACAGTGTCTTTTCTGACTCACGAAATCGCTCACAAAGTCATGGCACAGCAGGCAGGAATGTGGGCTGAATTTCGCCTCACAACTTGGGGGGCTGTTTAACACTTGTTTCAGTGTTTTTGCCTTTCAAAATGATTGCTCCAGGCGCCATGATGATTGGGGGACAATCGCCATCCGCAAAAGATATGGTGAAAATCTCAGTTGCAGGAGTAATAACCAACATGATTTTCGCTGCCGCATTTCTTGGCTTAGCCTTCGGCTTACCCATCAACGATTATACTGGGGTGCTGTTCTTTGCCGCTTACATTAACTCGTTTATGGCAGTCTTCAACTTGATTCCATTCGGAGTCTTAGATGGCTACAAACTATTCCTCTTAAACAAGAAAGTGTGGGTGACAGCGTTTATCCCAAGCGTTATTCTTGCAGTAGTTAGTGGCTGGTTAATTTTTGCGGGCTAATGAGGCTTTTTACTCGCCTGTTTCAAGAAAAGGGGATGGTTTACGTGTAGTTCCATGCGCCACCCCATGCCAGCCGTGCTATAAGAGTTCAAACGCCAACCATTTTGTTCCCCTCTCTATGATTGCCTTGCCCACATCGTAATGGTTCCTCACAAGGATGCTTCTTAACTTCTTCAAGTTTTCACCTCTAAATTGCTTGAAAAGAACGGTGGGATTTAAGGCGTATACTACAAAAGGAAACTAAAAGATAAAAACTTAAAAATTTAGATTTAGATAAGTTCGATTGTGACGTGGACTTCTTCTGGAACACGGATACGCATGATTCGACGCATTACGCGTTCTTCGGAGTCGATGTCTATTAAGCGTTTGTGGATGCGCATTTCCCATCGGTCCCATGTTGCTGTGCCTTCGCCTGATGGACCTTTAAGGACTGGAACACGCAAGCGTTTTGTCGGAAGTGGTACTGGACCGTTCATTTTCACGCCTGTTTTTGAGGCGATGCTTTTGAGTTCTCCACATACCTCTTCTAATTTACTGTAATCGGTACTTGTAAGGCGGATTCGTGCTTTTCTGACCATTCTTTGATGTCAAATCCCGTTTGTTGCAAACCATAGACACAATAGCCAAATATAAAAGCCTATCGACCAACAAAAAGAAAGGCTATACCCAAAATCAAAAATTGTTTCAATAAATTTAAGGTTGTAAAGATTATGCTCAAACAACTTATTGCCCCTATTTATTTAGGCTGAGCTGGATCGTCGATTCTTTTTTGGATTATTTCGTATTGTTGAGGTGTGAAGAGTTCTTCTTTACATTCAGGGCATCTGAGAGCTTTTATTTTGTGAAGGATAATTCCTTCGACTTCCATATCAAACTCGATTTCAACGTATTCAACACAGCAAGATGGACAAAGCAAGGCATCTGCAGCAGTACCTCTATTGGTTTATTGGTTGAATTTTTCTCCAAGTTCTTCTGCCCATGCCCCAACTTTAGCTAAATCAATTGTGTCAAATATCTTTTTCCCAAGAATACTCATACGTCCGCCAAAGGCTTCCTGCTCACAGGCTTGATGTTTGGGTATTTGGCTAAGGTATTTTCTGCAAACTTTAATTTCGCTTTCTCATACGTTTCAGGGGTGCCTGCTCGGCTGCAGAAACAAAAAAAGCCACTTTTTTATTGGTGAAATCGTTTTCAAGACATTTTAACGCTTTACCATAAACTTTGCCAGCCCTTACACCGCCGCCAACAACTATGTTTTGGTACTGGGAGCAATCTGAAATATTCTGAACGCTCAAGTCAACTAAATCTACTTCCAACTGAAATTTTGAGCGCAAAACATCTGCGATTTTTCGCGCTGACTCTTCAGTGGCTCCGCTTTTAGATTCATATGCTACAAGAGTTTTGCCACCCATGTTACTCAGGTGCTCCCATGAGACTCTTCAGCCGAGACTACCTTTGTGCCGCAGTTATGACAGAAAACCGCGCCAGGAACATTCTTGGTTCCGCAGCTAGTGCATACAACGGTTTCTTTGGGATTCGAGACGGGTTTTTGCTGCATGTCTGCGCTAACTTTCTTAAATGCAGCTTGAGTTTCTCTTGCCGCCATGAGTGAATGCTTTTTCAAGTTCAAGTCCTACTTGGTAGAAAGCATCCCGTAACTCGTCTGAGGGATACATTGCTTTTGCAGTTTTGCCTGCTAGAGTTTTTGTTCCGCATTTAAAACAGAAATATGCTTCATCATCCAATTTTGTGCCACAGTTAGAACAATAAACCATTTCTTTTCACCAGTAAATATGCAATCTGCAATTGGAATTTAAGCCTTTATCGCTTTTCTTAATCAATGTAACTTTCAGTTTCGATAAGTATATTAGTTTACGGTTAGTCGCTATTTTAAAAAGAAAAAGTGGTTTTATGGATTCAATTAACACAGCAGAAAACACCTCAACTGGTAGGTTCAGTTATTCTATCAAAGTTCTCCTGACCGTAACCGCTGTGTCACTTCTAATCAACTACGTCGAAACCATGGTTATACCCGGCATCCCAGCAATACAAGCAGATCTCTCTACGTCACAGACACTTGCCTCGTGGATCACCTCAGCTTTCCTCATCGTAGGCGCCGCGGTAGCCCCACTATTTGGAAAACTCGGCGACATCTATGGCAAGAAAAAAATCTTTCTGACTGTTCTGCTCTTCTACATTGCGGGCGTGGGTTTAGCTGGTTTTGCCACAAATATCTATTTTCTGATAGCTTCGAGGGCTATACAGGGAATAGGCTTTGCCATCGTGCCATTAGGCTTAGCCATAATCACTGATATTTTTCCAAGAGAGAAAGTCGCTACGGCTGTAGGGTATAATCAGCGGAACTTTTGCTATCGGAGCGGCAGCAGGCTTAGTTATAGGTGCTTACATTGTGGAGGACCTAAGTTGGGAATGGGCATTCCATACAGCATTCATTTTAAGTATTATCTTGTTTGTTGTTGCGGTGGTTATGCTAAAAAAAGATACTCCGGGCGTTAAAAACAAGGTTGATTACACTGGCGCCACTATGTTGATGTCAGGCATAGTGCTTGTTCTTTTGTACCTAACGGAAGCGCCAAATATAGGTTGGCTATCCCCTGAAAACATAGCTTTACTCGTACCAGGACTCATTTTAACCATAGCATTTTTTGTTTATGAAAACAAACGTGCTAACCCGCTAATCCACCTTAACCTGTTAAGAATTAGAAACGTGTTAGTCGCTAATCTCGTCGGTATAATCTCAAGCCTGGCGATGTTTCTGCTCTTCTTCGCGGTCGTCTACTACGCTCAGCAAAAACCCAGCCCATACGGACTTGGCTTAGACATAATCTCCACAGGTTTAACATTGGCACCAGCCACGTTGGTGATGCTTATCGTGGGACCAATCATAGGCAGACTCGTAACAAAGATCGGGCCAAACCCATTCTTGTTTTGGGCTCATAGATTAGCATCGTTGGAGTATTGCTCTTCCTATTTAACCGAGGAACAACATTTGATTTAACAATAGACGTCGCCATCTCCCTTGTGGGAGTAGTTTCCATGATTATTCCCATCGTAAACATGATTTCAGTTTCAGTACCCAAAGAAAGCACCGCAGTCGGTTTAGGTATGAACACCATGCTTCGCAACCTCGGAGGCGCAATAGGACCCGTACTCGCAACAACCATAATGTCAACCTACCGAGACACTCTACTTAACCCCAGTAACTCACCAACCAATTGCTTCCCTTGCCAATCCAACAGCCTTCAACACCATATTCACTATAGGCATCGCACTAAGCATAGTCATAGTTGCGCTAAGTCTAACAATTAAAAACTATACTTTTAAGGGAAAACCTAAAACAGCCTAAAAATAAAATTTAAGGCTAAAATAGCCTTTTTCGTTTATTCTACAACAAGTTTTTTTCTTGCTTCTTCAATCAGTTTTATCGTCTGTAATCGCCAAGGCTCAAAACCTTCAGGCGAAGTTGGATAGGTGTTGTAGTGTGCCCTCAGACCCTTCATCATTGTAACCGTCAAGCGCAGTCTGTTTAAGAATCCAACTCTGCGGAGCCCTCTGAACACACGCTTTGCTGTTTCGGTGATGTTTAGGTGGAAGTCGTCGCCCATGCCTGCTTTGAGTACGTCATCTTCAGTCATGAGTTTCTCATTCATGCCATAGTTGAGGTCTTCGTCGCTGCATGATAAGAGAAACATTTTGAAGATATCTAAGGTTCCTTGTTTCTTGCCGTAGGTTTCGATGTATTTTTTGTTGTAGCCCCAGAGTGCTTCTTTGGTGGGCTCACCTTTGGCGAGGGCTTCAGCAATTTGTTGTCCTGCGAAGTAGCCGCTGAGCATTGAGGGTCCGATACCACCACCGTGAATTGGGTTAACTAATGAAGCTGCGTCACCGACCAGCATTACTCCGTTTGCAACCATGTTATCTAAGGGTCTGCGAACTGGATCAAACCATGAGCCACCAGTCAAAACCAGGGAACCCTCAAAGACTGGCTTCTTAAAAGCGGTATTGTAAAGTTGCTGTTTTGGATTGGGGTAGTTTCCACGCATGCATATGCCTAAGCCAACGTTTACACGTGCGCCTCCTTTTGGGAAAATCCAAATATATCCGCCTGGGGATGCGGCTTGGTTTAGATAGATTTCACAGAAGTTTGTGTTTTCGTTTTCTTGTTTGAGTTGTCGGATTTCGCGGTAACATGCTTCAACATCTTCGTTTGCAATATCGCGGTCGATACCCATTTCTGCTGGCAGTTGTTTACGAACCATGCCAAAATAGCCACTTGCGTCAACCACAACCTTGCTGCGCATTTCAGTGACTTTTCCCGTTATCATGTTCTTTGCCGTAAGCCCTACGACTGCTCCCTTTTCTATTATAGGGGAACGGAAGTTCATGTTATCCTGCAAAAGGGCGCCTTTGTCGGTTGCTTTTTTTAGGAGCCATTGGCCGAATAGACGTCTATTGAGAAGGAAACCAATGAAATCTTTGTCTGCGATTGTGAAGATGGTGTTTTCGTCTGGTGAATAGATTTTTATACCATCAATTTTAGTATCAAGTTCGCCTCCTGTAGGTTTCTCTAAACCCAGTGTCTTTAGGTGGTGTTCGCCAAGGGCATCGCCACAGATTTTTTCGCCGATTTCGTCCCGTTTCTTCTTTTCTACAATGCAGACTTTTAAGCCTAATTCAGCGATGGTTTTTGCTGCTAAGCAACCTGCTGTTCCTGCGCCAACGACTATGGCATCATAATGTTCCATTTGATTTTATCCTCCAGGTAAACTTTACTTTGTATACCTTGTTGTATATGTAAAGCTTAATAAACTATGAAGTGAGCAAAACCACACCGAGTGTAGAGTGCATGAGTGCCCCGTTAACTTTAAGCGCAGAATTCCGCAAACTCGTCGAAGCCCGGATGAATCAAGTCTTAAAAGGCGTAGAGGAAACGTTTAACGAAATCATAGAAAAACAAAAAATCACACCCACCGATCTCAAGGACGAAGTGGAAAGTCTGCAAGAAAGCTTCAACTTTCTTTTTCAAAAATGGAGTCTTGAAATTCTCTATACTCTTATGCTTAAAGATTGCATCGGTTTTGGCGGGATAAAAAAAATCTTATCCGTTAACTCTCGAACGCTCTCGGACAAGCTCAAGATGCTGCAAAAACATGGCTATATTACACGAAATATCACTACTGGACCACCGCTTAGGGTAGAGTATTCTTTGACGCCTAAAGGAAAAAATACTGTTCTTTTGGCTTTACCGTTGCTGTATTATTCCAGTTCAAATTAACCTATAGTTTCAGCTGGGTTTTCCTAAATGTTTGAGGTAGGCTTGTGGATTCTTTTACAGTTTCAAAAACCATACAGGTCAACGTTTTTTCTAAACCTTTGATCAACCGCAACTTATCCACTACAAACTTGCCCACTGCATCCACATTTTCCGCCCGCAACTTAACGAGCAAGTCCCAGTCACCAGTGATTATGTGGACTTCTTGGACTTCGGGGAAGCTGGCGATTTCTTCTGCGACTTGCCTTTGAGAAATTGGTGTCTCATCCTCATTTTTTGCGCTGTAAGAGACTGCTGCTAAAATGAAAGCGGCTGTGCCTAAGTTGAGTTTTTCTGGGCTGAGGATAGCGCGGTACTGTTTTATGATACCCATTTCTTCCATGCGTTTGGTTTTGGCGAAGACGGTGGTGATTGGGGTGTTGATTTTTTTGGCTATTTGGTTGGCTGTGAGTTTGCTGTTTTCTTGGATGAGGGTTAGGATGGCGAGGTCTTTTTCGTCTAGTTTAACGCTCATATGTAAATATTACATCTTTCAGGTATAAAAACTTGTATTAATTGTAAATTATCCATGTTTTATTGTAAAAAATTTATTACCTGCCCTGCATAGTGTACACTAAAACAAATTCAAGTGACCAAAATGACAAAACAAGAATTAATAGAAATGCCCAAACCGTTAGATCAACTAACGGCAACGGAAATGGAAAGAAAAGCCTGCATAGGCAAAATTATGACTTACACACTGAAAAGCCTTTCATCAACTTTCGTTAACAAAGGCTTCCAATGGCTATTGCCTGTGGCATTAAGCCAAAGCACTGACCCCCTCTGGCCTGACCCAGGAGCATCCATCGAGAAAAGAATCGAAGTCGACATCTACGGCAAACCAGTCCGGACCACAGCCAGCATGATCATCCACAAACTCGTCGCCGCTTCAACCGCCTACCCCAAACTCTTCATACTATCACCCAACATACGCATTGAAAAAGCTGAACGCGCAAAAACAGGCAAACACATCTATGAATTCACTCAGCTCGATTTTGAAGCAAGAGACGCCACCTCCAAAGATATTTTCGCTTTGGTTGAAGAAGCCATATGTACATTAGTCAAAGACCTTAAAACGTGAAATGAAAAGCGAATTAACAACTCTCTGCCGCTGCGACACCCTAAAAGCACCCAAGACACCCTTCAAAATCTATGACCGAGTAGACCTTGAAGCCAAATACGGCGCAGACTGGGAAGCTGGCTTATCCGAAGAAATAACGGAGCCAGTCTGGGTAACAACATTCCACGAGAATTCTACGACTTTGAAGACTTCAAGACAGGCAAATGGGACAACTATGACTTGTTCCTGCCACAATTCGGAGAAGTTCTTTCAGGTGCCAAACGCGAATATGAATACAATAAAATCCTAAAGAAGATTGAACGTGACCAAGTCAAAAAAGAAAACTACGCCTTAGTTCTGAAAATGGCAAAAGAAGGCAGACTTAAACCCACTGCGGGTGGCAGGCATAGGCATGGAACGTTTAGTTGGCTGGCTTGCAGGCGTCAAACACATCGGTGAATGTCAACCATTCCCAAGTGTACCAGGAAGTAAACGAACTCTAAATAAGAGTGATAAAATAAAATGAATCCATACCTTGAAGCATTACAATCCAAACTAAGCCCAGCAGACTTCAAAAAACTAAGCGCCATCGACAACCCCAACGTCCATGAATTCATCGCCAAAGAAAGCGACCTCTGCCACCCAGAAAAAATCTTTATTTGCAGCGACTCCGCCGAAGACATTGCCTACGTTCGTAAGCAAGCAATCGCTACTGGCGAAGAACAAGCAATCCTAACCATTTCTGGACATACCGTTCACTTTGATGGTGAACAAGACCAAGGACGCGACCGGCAAGCACCAAATACCTTGTGCCTAAAGGCGTCACTTTAAGCAAAGCCCTCAACCAGATGGACCGCCAAGAAGGTCTTCTTGAAGTTATGGGGTTGCTTCGAGGACTCTATGGTCGGCAAAACCATGATTGTCCGCTTCATCGCCCTTGGACCCGCTGACTCAATTTTCACAATTTTGGGTTTACAATGTACTGATTCTTGGTATGTTGCCCACTCTGAATCACTTGCTTTACCGACCTGGATACGAACAATTCGTTAAAGCAGGACCAAAAAGCGACTTCTTCGTGTTCTTGCATTCCGCTGGAAAACTAAACAGCGACATGGTCAGCGTCGACTTACAGTAAAAAACGCATTTACATCGATCACATGGACAACACCATCTACAGTGTCAACACCCAATATGCAGGCAACTAGTGTAGGCTTCAAAAAACTCGCCTTCCGACTTAGCAATCCGCAAAGCCAGCAGTGAAGGTTGGCTAGCTGAACACATGTTACTCATGGGCGTCTTTGGTCCAGGCGGACGCAAAACCTACTTTGCAGGCGCTTTTCCCAAGTGCATGCGGCAAAACCTCAACTGCCATGCTTCCAGGGGAAACCATACTTGGCGACGACATCGCTTACATCCGCGACATAGACTCTGCCGCACGAGCAGTGAACGTTGAATCAGGCATATTCGGCATCATACAAGATGTTAACTCCAAAGACGATGCATTAATCTGGAAAGTGCTAACAAACCCAGGAGAAATCATCTTCTCCAACATTCTAGTAAAGGACGGCAAACCCTACTGGCTTGGCATGGGTCAGGAACTGCCCAAAGATGGCTGCAACTACAGTGGAACATGGTATGAAGGCAAAAAAGACGAAAACGGCAACGATGTCCCAGCCGCAAACAAAAACGCCCGATACGCAGTAGCACTAAAAGCACTGGAAAACGTTGACCCTGAACTTGATAATCCCAACGGCGTCGAATTAGGCGGAATAATGTATGGTGGACGAGACGCAAAAGCCTACGTTCCTGTTCAGCAAAGCTTCAGTTGGGACCACGGCATAATCGCTTACGGCGCCTCACTTGAAACAGAAACCACGTTCGCAACCATCGGCAAAGAAGGTGTTCCAGAAATTAACATGATGAGCATTCAAGACTTCATCTCCATTCCCATGGGCAAAAACGTTCACAACAACCTTAGATTTCGGGCGCAAACTCAAAAAGCAACCCATCGTCTTCGGCGTAAACTATTTCCTAAAAGAAGTCGGCAACGGCAAATACCTCAACAGCCCACAGGACAAGCATGTTTGGATAAAATGGATGGAACTACGCGTACACAACGAAGTCGACGCACTAAAAACACCAACCGGATACATACCAAAATACGAAGACCTACAGAAACTCTTCAAACAAGTGCTCGGCAAAAACTACGCTAAAGAAGACTACATCAAACAATTCACCATACGCGTCCCAGAAAACCTGGCAAAAATCGAACGAGTACAACGGTTCTATCAAGAAAACGTCACTGATACACCGCTGGAAATGTTCGGCATACTCTACATGCAACGACAACGCCTACTCGAAGCTAAAGAGAAGTATGGCGATTATATTTCACCTGAAAACTTTGAAAAAGAAGCAGAGGCTTAAATAAAAGATGGCGAACAAAACAACAATTTTTTCCCTTTTTTTGCGTCAAGCTTTTAAATGGATGTCAGCATACTGAATTAGAAATTCATAATCGTTATTTAATAAAAACGGTCAATGAAAATTTAAAGAAAAAAAAGAGTGAAGGAATATGATGATGAAAAAGCTGGACAAAAAAGCATCGACGTACAAAATTGACTTGGCTACTGTTGAAGGTGACGGTTCGTTCCAATGTCCAAAATGCGGACTATCCATATCGCCTGATGACGAATCAGAAGAAAACTACCAAATCTTAGATACCAAAGTCGTCAACGACGAACTGGCTGAGTTAGTTATAAGCTGCGCAAAATGCGGAAGCACCATAAAAGTTACTGGTTTCCAACAGGGCTTATGACGACTAATAATACCAGTTTTTAGAAATTTTTATTTATTTTTCATGTTACAATGAATGGTTGAAATCCGATAACGTGAGATAAGGCAAATATTTTATTTTCATCCTCAAACTGTATCTATTTGTGATTTGATGCTTGTTGAAACTTTCACCGTTGGCATGTTATCAACCAACTGTTACGTAGCAAGTTGCCCAGAAACAAAAGAAGCCATCGTAATTGACCCAGGACTTGATTTTTCTTCTGAAGCTCAACCAATCTTCGATTACATAGAGGAAGCCAAGTTAAAAGTAAAATTTATCGTTAACACGCATGGACACGAAGACCACATTAAAGGCAACACACGTCTTCCAAGAAAAATATAACGTTCCAATCTGCATTCACTCGCTTGATGCCCATTTCATCGAAAGCGTAGGAAAAAAGCAAGTTTCCCAGCCAACGTCATGTTAGAATGAAGGCAGCTTTTCTACAATGCGGCGGTGAAACCCTCAAAGTTATGCATACTCCTGGACACACTCCTGGCAGCATATGCCTTGTGGGAGAAAAGCTTATTTTCACTGGCGATACTTTGTTTGCTGGCGGAATCGGCAGAACTGATTTTCCAGGTGGCTCAATGAGTGATATGACTGCATCTTTAAAGAAACTGACCAGTTTGCCCGATTATTTGCTGGTGTATCCTGGGCATGGCGAAACCTCTATGATTGGAGAAGAAAAAAGAACGAACCCTTTCTTGAATAATAAAAGTGAGGACTATGTTTTTTAATTATGCACTTGGTGGGTTTTGGCTGATTTCCTGCAGTGCCCGCAACCGTTTAATTATGTTTGGGTGGGTTGAGAAGATTTCAGCGAATTTGTCGACTGATGTGGGTTGTTTTGCGAGTGTTTCTCTTAGCAGGTCTTGCTTGTTTGTTATGCTGGTTTGCATTTAGTTCTGCTGAGTCTGCGGTTGCGCGTTCAGGGTCAGCGATGAAGAGAGCTTTGTAGGAGCTGTTGTTTTTCTTTTGCATTCTTGTTTGGTTTGCCGGCGCGTTTGCTTTCCTGCACTATTGTGATTAAGCCTGTGGAGAGTTTTTGTGCGCCGTTTTCAACGATTAAAGCACTGTGCCTGTCAGCATAGTATTCACGTAAGCGGCTCAGGTAAAGTGTGAATAATGTTAGTACCCATGAGAAAGCCATGAATGCAATGCCGAATAATGCGTTGTTTCCGCCGCCTCCGTTTTTGCGGTCTGCCGTCCGCCGAACATGCCTGAAAGCATCATCGAGTAACCGATGTAGTAGAAAAGTGCTGGCAAGAACGAAACCACCATCATGACTTGTACGTCGCGGTGCTTTAAGTGACCAAGTTCATGGCCTATAACGGCTTCAACTTCTCCGTCGTCAAGGTTCTTTAAAAGTCCCTGAGTTACTGCGACGCGGCTGCCTGTTAAGGGTGAACCGTAGGCGAATGCGTTGGGTAATGGGATTTGTGAAAGCATGAGTTTTGGTGTGGATATTCCGCTTTTTCGGCTTAAATCTGAAACCATCTGGTGGACTTGGAGGTTTTCGTTTTGTGGCATTTCTTTTACTTTGTAGATCCAGCCTACAAGGTAGGGTGACAATAGCCATTGGGCTATGTTGAGGACCAACCACGAATAATCCTATAGTTTACAGGCTTAAGCCTATTCCAGCCCAAGTTAACACAACTGCAAAAACGAGTGTAGTTAAACCAAAAATTACGGCTAAAGTTGCAGCCATAGAAAGCCGAAGTTTCCAAGCGTTCATGCTTTTCACTATCTGATTCTTCAATGTCTCTTTATGGGCGCTTATAACTTTTATGCGCTAATCACAAAACAACCATCCTTGGAAACATCTGACCAAAAATTTATTTTGCAACTTCCACAAAAATGAGCCTTGGCGATTCAGAGCTAAAATTTTCTTTTTCGTAACCGCCAAAAACCTCTTTAACCGCAAAGCCTGCCTTTTCCAACATGCTTTCAAGCTTACTCCGATTATATAAGCGGACGGCATGTTTAAAAATCAATATTCGTTCGCTTTGTCTTATCTTGAATTGTCCATAAATCGCATAGCCACTGGCTTTTGGGGCTTACCGTTCGTTTTTGATGGAGGAAAAAGCTGGGATATTCTTTCCATTTGCTAGAAGGTAGTTTTGTTTTTGGTATTTGAGTGGTCAATTCTTGTCGGTTAAAAACATCGATGATAAAAATGCCCCCTTGAGTTAGCACTCTTTGCACTTCAACCAAGCTTACCCAATCATCTTGCTCAGTTTTCAAGATACCCAAAGCTTGTATCCATGCTTATGACAGCCGTGAACGCTTGGGGCTTGAAGGGTAAAAACCGCATATCACCTCTGACAAACTGACTTTCCTTGGAATGCAGTTTGGCGATTTTGAGAAGAGTCGCTGAAATATCCAAACCCACCATACCGTAACCCAGCTGGCTTAAAGGAATTGAATGCCTCCCTGTTCCGCAAGCAACATCCAAAATGTATCCGTCGGGCTTGACTTGGTTTTTTAGGAATTGCAGTTGCTTTTCAGTTTGGTTTTGGCTCGCGATTTCTGCCCAGTAAACACCCATCTCATCAAAAACGTTTGCCGTCATTCTTTTTCCTGCCGCTTAAACAATAAGAATTAATGTTGGCACAGATTTAGCGGTTTGGTTTCGAGCCGCTTAAATATTCAACCTCTCATTTTCTAATCTACTGGAGAACTATAGCGTTGACTGAAAAGCAACAGTGGCAGCACCTCTATATGCTCCTAAAACTCGCTGAAATGGGCGCATACAAGCGAACAGCCAAAATTTCAACTGAATACCTGGCAAAGAAGCTTGGAATTTCCCAGCAAACCGCTTCACGGTACCTAATCGAGCTTGAGCGATAAGGGTTGGATACAACGTAACATATCTCCAGATGGTAGCTTAATCAAAATTGAGGAGCAGGGCATTAGAGAGCTGCAAAAGCTGTATTCTGGTCTTAAGGTTTTGATGGAAAAATCTTATCCACCTTCAGTAACTCTGGAAGGCACTGTTTTCACAGGATTAGGCGAAGGCGCATACTACATTGGAAAAGAGTCTTATCGTAAGCAGATTGTTGAAAAATTAGGTTTTGAACCTTACCCAGGCACGCTGAACCTGAAATTGTCATCAGATTATGACATTAAGACCCGCATGGAACTGGATGCGTACCCAGCGATTGAAGTTAAAGGTTTCCAGAACGAAGACCGCACCTTTGGACTTGTGAAATGTTATCCTGCCATTATTGGCAGCGAAGTTAAAGGGCGCCCTTGTGACGGCATTGCGCAGCCATTATGATGCTTCTGTTCTGGAGATTATTGCGCCTGTTTGCCTGCGAAAAGCGCTTTGCCTGAAAGACGGCAACAAAGTAAAAGTTGAAGTCTACACGCAAACCACCTAAAATGGCATAGATTGCGAATACGGGTGTCTAAATTCAGTATTCTCTATTTTGTTCGCCTTGTGGCAATCATGTAACCTAGCCACTAAACCGAAGACCAATCCGCCCAAGTGCGCTAATAATGTTTACGCCTGTCTCCACGTTTATGAAGAAAAGGAAAAACGCAAAACTAAGTGCTCCAAGAATCGATTGCCGTCACAGAACGTCTGCTCATAAATCACGCATGCACCAAAAAGTGCAGAAGATTGCTCCTGAAGCTCCATACCGAAATAAAGATTGGTCCAAACACTAAGAGAAAGAGCGTTACCGCTAAGCCGCCGAGAAGGTAAACGCCGAGGTATTCTGGTAGAGAAAACATTTCTTCTCCTCGTAAACCAAATATTAGTAAGGAAGAGCATGTTGCCGACTAGGTGGAATATTGATGGCGTGGATGAACATTGAAGTGAAGCAGTTGCCAGTATGCGCCTCCTGGAAAACATAATAGGTTAACTTGCCCCCATTGCGCATACACGACGCTGCTGGTGTGTTGAAGGGCGTTTCCGCCAACAATACGCACCTGAATGTAGATAGCTACGTTTAAGCGCGATTAGAATGTATGTTGGCTTATACTTCTCGCAACCCATAAGTGTGCAACCGTTATTTGGAGAGTTTATCGATTATTTTCTGTTTAATCTTGGATGAACTATCTAAAGCATTCTCCCCAAACTTGCCAATCCGTACTACCTTAACCGGTAGTTTATGTTTAGCAATGTACTCTTTGACTTCAGTTTCCATTTCCGCTTGGTCATAGCCTAACGCGATTACATCTGGCTTGATTTTCCCGATGACTTCGCCGATTTCGAGATCCTTCGTAGCCAAGAACTGCTTCGTCAACCACTTTTAGCGACTCCACCAGCTGCACAGCGTTGGTCCTCAGACATGATCGGTTTTCTGCCTTTAGTCTTCTCCACGGTGCTGTCTCGGGCAATGATGACTATGAGTTTAGCGTTCTTTGCCGCCTGCTCTTTTTGCTTCTTCCAAAAACCGCACGTGACCCAAGATGCAGCAGGTCAAAAACGCCTGAGGCTAAGACTACTTTTTGCTTTCTTGGTTTTGTTGGCCATTCGAAGTTCACTGCGCCGATTAATCTTAAAGCGTCAAGTATCCCTTCACAGTAAGCTACCTGAAGTTAAGCTTGTTTCAAGCTTGCCCTGAGCCTTATAATACTTTGCATCTTCCAAATAATCATTCGCATAACTCAAAACAGCAGCCACCGTCTCTTCAGTTAGGCTGATGGGCATTTGTGTTCGTTTGAGTTCGCTGAAGACTTTTTCAGCCATTGAAATGTACTTGGTAGCAAGCTCTTCCAAGCTCATTTTGTTAGCCTCCTAAACTCGGCTGGAGCACCCGCAAAAGCGATCAACGAATCAACCTCCATAAAATGCAACTCACCTGGAAAAATCAGGCTATAGGGTGGTTCACCGAAATCAAAGTTCTCCAAGTCCTTGATAAAGTCTGCTTTTAAGCGTTGGGTTGTCGCTGCCTGCTCTTGCAATTCCAACTGCAACAGTGTCTGGGGTGACAACACCAAGTTTCTTTTTTTCTTCAACCTCAAGCAGCATTTTTAGAGCTTGGTTGATGGATAAGTAAATGGTTTTCGTTCGCCTTCAAATCTAAAAGGCAAAGGGTGTGCAAACCAATTTGTTTGTTTTGGGCGATGACTTTGTAGGGTGTTTCCGAAAAGTTCTCGGGAAAGGGTACGGTAACGGTTTTTCCGAACTTGTAGTTGTGCAATCCTGAGAGGCTTACTATTGCGGACATGATCGATATGCCGTGGACTATACGGGTTTTTATTCCCTGTTTTTCCGCGTCGATCCGCAATGTGACATGGGTTGTGGCGATGAAGGGGTCTCCTGGAACCAAGAAATACGGCTTTGCCTATTTTTGCGGCTTCAAGGATTAGTTTGCCATTTTCTTCTTCAAGCATCTGCCTTGTAACTAAATGGACTTTTTTGCCGCATAACGCCTCAAACCGTTGCAGGCTGAAATCTGGCATGCGACTCGTGTAATTTTCCATGAAAACTGTGTCTGCGCTCTTGGTTTCTTCCAAACCCTTTGACGGTTATGCCTTTTTCGTCGTTTAATCCTAAACCTATGAAGACAAGTTCATTCAACTGTGAACCCTTGTAAAGTAATTTAAGTGCTTAAAACTTAAAGCTATTTTTCTTTGATTTCGCCTTTGTTCAATCTAACTGTTCATAGTAATACTCGGCAAGTCTCCATTGAAAGGCCATGTGCGTTGCACAAAATATCGCGAGGATGTTTTCTCTACTGGTTGTTTGGGGTCTTTTTTCTTGATCATTTCTTTTAGTTCCTCAATCTTGTGTTTATCTAGTTTTATCGCTCATCTGCATCATCCTTGAGTTAAATTCACCTATAATACCATTGTTTTGCTTTCTCAAAAACCCTTTTGCTGACATTCCGTTTTGGATGGAACATCCAACCAAACATTTATATGATTTACGTTAAAAAGAAACCATGGAATTTAGCGGCGTAGCTGAAGGAAACAACCAATGAAGCCCATCGAAAGCTCTAGTCAGGGATAACGTTAAGAATCTAAAGCCCTGCGTTCACGGAGCAGAAGTTTTAGGTGCCGCAGAGGAAAGTGGGCTTTTGCCGCAGGACATTTTGGATTTTAGTTCAAGCGTGAACCCGCTGGGGCCATCAAAGAAAGCGCTTGATGCTGCAAAAAATGCCTTCAGCCAAATCGCAGCTTATCCAGATTCGAACTCTAATGAGCTTACGGCAAGTTATCGCAAGTCACTTTGGTATTAAACAAAAGAAACATATTGTCGTGGGAAATGGTTCCACTGAATTAATGTACTTGTTTGCGGAGGTTTTCCTGAAAAAAGGCGACAAAGCAGTTATGCCAGCGCCAACATTTGGCGAATACGAGAGTGCGGTCCGCAAAACTGGCGAATCACCAAAATTTGTTAAGCTAGGAAAAGCTTTCAACTATTGAGCCTGAATCGTTCAAACGGGAAATTGACTGGCGCCAAACTTGTTTTCTTATGCAACCCAAACAACCCAACTAGCATGCTTATTCCACAGGAAACCCTAAAAGACATCATCGAGACAGCGCTGGCACAAAATACGCTTGTTTTCCTCGATGAAGACTTCTTGGAGTTTGTCGAAGACGAAAAATCGCTTTCAATGATTAAGCAAAATCGGCAAGTACCCTAACTTGTTTATTCTGAGGTCTTTTACCAAGATTTTTGGTTTAACAGGTTTACGGGTTGGCTACGGCATCGCCAACGAAGAAATCATCAATTTTCTTTCATGCGCCAAGATTCCTTGGAACGTGAACTGTTTAGCACAAGCCGCTGCAGTTGCTGCATTGAAGGATGAGGACATCTACAGGTTACACTTGAGCTTATCAAGAAAGAGAAAGCGTGGTTGCATGGGGGAATTGGGCAAATTTGGCGGATTCAAGTTTACTACGCCTGACGCCAACTTCTTCTTCATAGACATTCGTAAGTCAGGCTTAACTGCAGCCGAAATTAAAGAGCAAGATGCTAAAGCAGGGTATTTTGATTCGCGATTGCACCTCATTTAAGGGGCTCGATGAGTTTTACATTCGGGTTGCAGTTAAAACTCATCAGGAAAATGAGCGGTTGATTGAACGCTTTCAAACAGATAGTAAAGACAGTTTGAGTCGTGACCCATGTTTTCGCTTGACCTCTCATTGGTTTGTTGATTCTGCCCTGATCTTTGCATTAGCTTTCTTAATTGACTTGGTTTTTGGCGAGTACCCTGACAAGATTCACCCTACCATCGGCATCGGAAAATGATTTACGATACCTGAAACGCAAATCCAAAAACCCAAATCCACGGGTGGAAAAAGCAAACGGCGTCTTAATGGCGTTAATCATCATGCTGGTTGTTGCACTTCCAGTTTTCTGCTGCTTTTCTGGCTAAGAACTCTTCCATACGGCGAAATCCTCTACATCATCGTGGGAGCAATCCTATTCAAAGCTACTTTTGCCATCACAGGCATGGGGCAATACACTAAACCCATCGCCGAAGCGCTAAGAAAGAAACGATTTGGCTGGAGCGCGAAAATGGTTACCCTACATTGTTAGACGTGACCCAAACACCTCAATGAACGCCAAATTATTTCTGCAGCAGTCGAATCCATCGCGGAAAGCACCACAGATGGGATAACTGCACCGTTCTTCTTTTTTGCTTTGTTTGGGGTTCCAGGCGCTTTTGCCTACCGCGTGATTAACACTTTGGATTCGATGGTTGGCTATAAGAATGCTGAATACAAGAATATTGGCTGGTTCTCGGCGAATCTTGACACAATCGCCAACTACATCCCTGCACGTGTAACTGCTTATCTTATGGTTGCATCAGCAGCTTATCCTGTCGTGAGGATTGGCGGGAATCTTATCGTATTCTTGCAGCGTGACAAACATAAAACCGCAAGCCCAAACGCTGGCTACACAATCTCAGCCATGGCCGGAGCACTAAATATTCAACTTGAAAAACAAGGCTACTACACTTTAGGTGATGACCATGGAATTTCAGCAGAACATATTCCGAGAGCTTTGCGGGTTATGACTTTGACGGCTGCTCTGTTTGGTTTGGTTGTGGTAGTGCCTGTTCTGGCTTTAAGAATTTACGTATTCGGGCTTTAGTATAGGAAAAAACAAACCTCCAATCTTGTCTAAAGATACCAATTTGGTTGGAGTCTTTTGTCTTCAAAAGAAGAAGAAGATCTTTTTTGCAGCACTTCTTCTTCTTCAGTCAACTGGTTATTCTTTGGATCCAAAAAAACTTTACAATTAAAGAGCAACAAGGTCGCAGAATTTTTTTGTTTTATTTTAATACTTTGGAAAAAGATGGTAGGGGGTGGTTTTTCAGCCGTATGTTTTCTTAGAAATCTTTTAAAAAGAAGAGTCACTGGGGCAAAGCAGTTATCAGCAACAGCTTTTATGAAATCAGGTCTATTCGCATTTTGTTTAGTTGTATGGTTTTTATTGTGGCTCGGCATCAATGTATTGTTACTAAAGAGGTACATTGGGTTTGAATGGGAAACCACTTGTCAGCATAATCAGCGCTGGCATGTCCAAATTCGGCAAACACGAAGGCTTACTTGGCAAGGGAAATTTTCAGTGAAGCCGCATATGAAGCGTTTAGCCGCTGTCCCAAACTGAACCCAAAAGGGACATTAAAGCAATGTTTATTGGGCATATGGGTGAAGCCTATGAGCATCAAGGGCACACTGGGAGCGCCATTGCGGATTGGGCAGGATTAACAGGTATCCCAGCAACCCGAACAGAAGCGGCTTGTGCTTCTTCAGGCGCTGCTTTGCGATCGGGAATTTACGCTGTATTGTCCGGGTTAGCCGATGTGGTTGTTGTTGGTGGCGTTGAGAAAATGACGCATCGCACCACCGCTGAAGTCACAGAATACTTGGCTATGGCATCTGATTACCCTTTTGAGCAGTGGCATGGCATCACGTTTCCAGGGTTGTTCGCGTTGATGGCAACTGCTCATATGCATGCTTATGGCACCACTGAGCAGCAAATTGCTTTGGTAGCAGTAAAAAACCATTACCACGGAAGCCTGAACCCGAAAGCTCACATGCAAAAAGAAATCTCGCTAGAAACCGTTATGGCGTCAAGGTATGTTGCGTGGCCCCTCAAACTCTACGATTGCTCGCCTGATAACTGATGGAGCAAGCTGTATAATCTTAACTAAGCCTGAACTCGCAAGCAAATACACTGACCAACCCGTTCACATCATTGGCAGCGGACAAGCCAGCGACACTATCGGATTATACGAACGCAAAAGCCTAACATCTCTAAACGCCACAAAACTAGCCGCAAAAACAGCATACGAAATGGCGCAAATCAAACCAGAAGAGTTAGACTCTAGCTGAAGTTCATGATTGCTTCACTTTCGCTGAACTCATGGCATATGAAGACCTTGGCTTCTGCAAACCAGGTAAAAGCGGAAAATTTATCGAAAGCGGTGAAACACGCCTCGGCGGAAGAATCCCAGTTAACACAAGCGGAGGCTTAAAAGCTAAAGGACACCCTGTCGGTGCAACAGGAACCGCTCAAGCATACGAAATGTATCTGCAACTGACAGGTCAAGCGGGAAAACGCCAAGTAAAAGATGCGAAATTCGGGTTAACCCATAATGTCGGTGGGTCAGGAGCAACGGCGGCAGTTCACATTTACAGGAGTGCTCAATAATGATTGCAAAAGAGCCCTTCACGATCGAGCAGTTCTACAAGTTCTTGGGGCAACAGAAGCTAATGGCTGGGAAATGTCTCAAATGTGGAAAAATCCATCTACCACCGCGTCCATTGTGCGACAATTGTTTTTCGCAGACAGTTTGAGTGGATTCCAGTTTCAGGAAAAGGTAAACTGCTCACTTACACTGTTATCAGTATTGCTCCTGAGCAGTTTCAAGCATTGACTCCTTATGCTGTAGGTATAGTGGAGTTGGAAAAGGGCTTAAAATCCCTGGAATGATACATGGCGCAACTCAAGAGCAACTTCAGATTGGTATGGAGTTGAATTTGGATTTCAGTACATGTAGCGCACCGAACAAGTGGCCGCAGTGGCCAAGGTACTGCTTTAAACCCTAAAAAAAAAGACGTTTGTACGATTGGAAAATAGCTTCATTTTTGGAAGAGAGTGAACATTAATCACTTGAGAACTTTTACAGTTCAGCTTGCTTTCATATTTTGGTATTTTAGAACAAAAGTCTTTATTTTGTCACATACACACTTATTGGCTTCGCACTAAGCTGAGAAGCATTGAAAATTTGAAGAAAAACCGAAGGTTTGTCTAGTTTCCTGTAGCGTTCTAAAAGAAGAAATCCAACAACTCAAAAGCAAGGCAGCTTGAATGCCGAATGTAGTTTTTGTAAGCAAATTCTTCCACATCGACTATGCGACACTGGAGAACAATCTGCGCAAAGTTCTAGAACAAACCCAAAAAAGATTCAAGGGCAAAATAGTGCTGGTTTACGGCGACTTATGTCTTGGGCAAGATAACGAGATGAAAAAACTCGCCAAAGAATATGGCATAGTCAAAAGTTGATGCAGTTAACTGCATCGACTGTCAACTGGGCGGCAAAGGCAAATTTTTTGAAGCTGACCCTGAACATAACTTGATGTTTATGGGTCCAGGCATGATTGGATTCTTCAAACATGCGAAGGAACAAATGTTAAAAGAAGGCGTTGACGAAGCAGCGTTTGCAAATATGTTCAGCGGCATCAAAGGCATAGTACTCTTGGATACCTGCGGTAACGCAGAAAAATGCGTGAAGACATAAAAAATTCAGGAATGAACCTTGAGATTCTTGAGACAAGAAAAATAGGGTTAGACAATGTTACAGCGGGTAATTTTGGATGCAATTGACCACTGCAAATGGAATCAACTGACTCTTTTAGATCCATAAAATTTTAACAGACTGATTGTTTAAGCGCTGTATGAAACTACCGTAAGTATTAAAGAATCATACATACAATAGTGCTAACCTGATCTCGTGTGGATGTGGCTTTAAATGACTGAACCTGTTACTTCCTTGCCTATGAAACGTGTTGAAGATTGGAAATCAAGACTAATTGATCTCTCAAGAAAAAACAATCTGCTTTACTTCCCAGAAGTAAACGAGGAAATCTAACTATCACTCAACCTGACGCACAGAAAATATTTGATGTTCTTGTTTTAAAGAAGAATCATCTGGAGTTTTTTGTTCCCCAGGAAGAAATTCAAAAAACAACAACTTCAGAAAATCCAAACGCCAATAGGAGAAAGTAAATCAGGAAAAGTTAGACCTAAAAACGAAAAAGCTTCAGTCAAAGCAGCCACTATTCATGAGGAATCTAAAAGTCCCTTGGCAAATCAACTGGTCAGCGGCAACTTAAATCGGGTTGGAGCTTGAACGCAACCTCAAGAGTTTGCAAAGTCGTTCATTTCTCGATTACATGGAACGCGGTGTCCGGATACTGCATGCGGCTTTTGGCACTCTGAATTGGGTTGATCGCAGAAACAAAAGAAAACGTTCAATCCCCATTAATTCTTGGTACCCTTAGAGTTAACAAGGGAAACCATACGTCAACCCTACAACATCGCTGTGCCACCAGTTGAAGATGAAGCCGTCCTAAACCCTGCATTGCAGGCAAAACTGAAGAACGATTACAAAATCGAGTTGCCCCCACTGCCTGAAGAGTGGGAAGAACAAAAACTGGCACGACTACTTCAAATTAGTTAGACAAAGCTGTTGCAGAAATGGGTTGGAAAACTGACTCATCAGTTGATTTAGGGCTGTTTTCTTTTCAGAAGTTGGTTATTTACAAGGATTTGGAGTCCAATGCTGCCCTAGTTACCCAGCATCCAATTATCAGGGCAATTGCAGGAATAAAAGAAGACAACCTAATCCTAAGCGGTTTACCAGACGAGAAAGATGTCGACAAAATTGAGGCACCAGCAAAAACCTATCAGGTCCTCGATGCCGACAGTAGCCAACGCGTATGCATCGAATATGCTTTGCGCGGACAAAGCTTCGTTATGAAAGGTCCACCAGGCACGGGCAAAAGTCAGACGATCGCGAACATTATTGCTGAATGTATTGCAAATGGCAAAAGTGTGCTCTTTGTAAGCGACAAAATGGCTGCTCTCGAAGTTGTTTATAAGCGACTAAGCGAAGTTGGTTTGGCGCATTTCTGCCTTGAACTCCACAGCAGCAAAGCCAACAAGCAACAGGTAGTGGCGGAACTTAAACGCAGTTTAGACGAGAACCTCATCCCACGAAAACTTCCTTTGCCGCATGATTTTGAAAGAATAGCTGATTACCGTGAAGCTTTAAACGGGTACGTTACCGCTTTGCATGAGAAACGTCCTTACTTGCAGACGAAGCGTCTATGAAATTCTAAGTATTATCTCAGGTCTTGAACGAGTACCGTTTGTTCCAGTAGGCTTAACCGAAATTGGGACTCTAACTCCTCAGAAGATGCTAGGAACTCGAAGAACTCGTCTCACATCTAAGCAAAGTTTGGCAAGTCATTGAGGAACCAGATTTTCCATGGCAGGGTTATCGAGCAAACAACTATAATCTTGAAATAAGAAGTGAACTTCTCACAACTCTTGAGGGTATAAACGAAATTCTACACGGTCTTCGAACTTGAGACAGAAGACTTTTCTGTTAAACTGGGTGTGTTTCCTCCAGAAACCTTTGCACGCATACAATGGCTCCTTGACATAAACAATCTACTCTCAAAAAGCCCTAAGCCAGAAGCACACTGGTTAACCAGCCCACCAATTGATAACCTCATAAATGAAGCAAAAAAATACCTTGAAACGAGCATTTGGATAAAGAACACCCGTACAGCTCTCATGGAACGCTACAATCCAGCCTTCTTTACCTTGACTATAAACAGATCAGTTGAATTGCAGCAGGCAGTTTCGGCGTTGAGCAAAATCCTTCCAGCAGTCAACATTGAAGAAGGAGAATGTTTAGCAAAACGTGAAAACCTCTTAGCTTTCATAAAAAACACACAAGCGGCTTCTCGTAAATGGCAAGAAACCTCCCAAGCACTCTACCACTCCTCGGCTTAGACAACATCGACTTAACAATAACTCAGTTAAAGCAGCTCTCGCGCATGGCGCTCCTATGTTTTGCTAATGACAAACCCGAACCAGAATGGTTTGACTCTAAATACCTTGAACAAGTTCAAGAAACAGTTTCAAAAGCCAAAGAACTCTACCAAGAATACAGCACAACAAAAAATCGGCTGGAAGAAACTTATAGCGATGGCATCTATGAATTGGACCTTGATGGGCTCATTGAAAGGTACAGTGTAGAATATCGAAGTAGCTTGAAAATCTTCAATTCAACCTACCGCAACGACCAAAAGCAGATTTCCCGTTTAACAAATGACGGCAAAGTTCCCAAAACAATCCAGCAAGACCTTATCGATGCCCGTAAAGTCAAAAAGTTACTTTCAAAAATTGATGCGTCTGCTGAAAATGTCCGAACAATGATGGGTCACTATTACCATAAGACTCGAACAGATTTTCAGGGTGCAGAAAAAGCCCTCGCAATAACTGACGAAATAAACAAGCTTTCATGGGGAACGCAAATTCCTGAAGTGCTCCTTAAACTGCTAACCAGCTCATCAAACCCATCACCCATGATTAAAAATTTGGGGATGGACTTGCAGGAATCCGTCGGCAAATGGGAGCAGCAAGCTAAAAACTTAGAATCACTAATTCCACAAAAGATACCCAAATCGGATGCACCAATCTCCCAAACATCCTTGTCAATGCTTGAGGAGTGGGCATCTGAAACAGAAAAACAACTTAACCCACTAAATGAACTCACCAAAGACACCCTGAGTACATCAATTAAGGAACCCCAAACCTACAAACAACTAATCAAGACCTCAAGAACGCTGAAGATATTCGAAAAAAAGAAGCACAAATCATTGGCGAAAAAGTCCAATTGCAAGGAAAATTTGGCAGCCGCTTCCAAGAATTAGAAACTAACTGGCAAGATATCTTGGCTGTTCTTGAATGGTGTAAGAATGTGCAGGCTGCATTCATTGATATTCCTGTGCCGCAAGCTTTCGCAGATCTTGCCGCTCAAGGACCAACCGCTGCTCCATCCAGCACAGAACTTATCCAGCGAAAAGATGCTTCATTGAAGGTTCTGGGAGAATTTGAAAAGCGTTTTGAAACTGAAATGAAGTATCAGAACCAGTTGCTGAAGGACTTAGAAATTAAAGTTATAAGAGAACGCATCCAAGCTCTCCGCGACCGCGTAGATGATGTACAGGTTTGGATTGATTTCAAAGATGTTAAAAACCGTTTTACATTACGTAATTTGGACCAATTCTTTTGCCGCTTAGTTGATCAGCATATTTCCGCTGCTGATTTAGGTGATGTTTTTCGAAAGGGTGTTTACCAGGAATGGATTAACAACCTCTATAATGAAGACCATATGCTAGGTAGATTCCGAAGGGAGAACCATGAGCAGCTTATTGTTGACTTCCGAAAGCTCGACGAAGACCTAATTCGCCTCACTTCTAGCATGGTTATTGAAGCAGCTAACAGCCGAAAACCCCAAAACATCCTTATCCAAGCCGCAGATTCCGAAGCCAATATCCTTCTAAAAGAAGCAGCAAAGAAACGACGACTAATGCCAATACGCACTCTAACGCAAAAAATACCAAACCTGCTCGTAAAACTCAAGCCATGCCTACTAATGAGCCCTATTTCCGTTAGCCAGTTCCTGCCCCCTGACAACAAATTTGACTTGGTCCTTTTCGACGAGGCATCCCAACTTGTACCGGAAGATGCTATAGGTGCCATCTACCGTGGAAAAACAGTTGTTGTTGCGGGAGACAACAAACAGTTGCCGCCCACTTCATTTTTTCAGAAAAACCTGCTCGACAACGTGGATTGGGACGAACTCAGCGATGATGACGTGGAAGTTTTCGACAGCATCCTTGATGAGTGTTTAGGAATCGGATTGCCAGTTAAAACCTTGAGATGGCACTATCGTAGCAAACACGAAGAATTAATTGCATTCTCAAATCACCTCTTCTATGATGATACCATGATTACATTCCCGGCAGCGGAAAACAAAACTGACAGTTTAGGAGTCAAACTAATTCATGTTCCTGATGGTATCTACGACCGAGGCGGCAAACGCGACAACCTTAAAGAAGCTGAAGAAGTCGCCAAGCTCGTCTTTGAGCACTTCAAGAACTACCCTAAAAAAACTCTTGGAGTAGTAACCTTCAGTATAGCCCAAATGGACGCTGTTGAAGAAGCCATAGAAAACAAACTCAAAGAACAAATTGAATTCGACCCTTTCTTCAAAGAAGACCGTTTGGAAGGTTTTTTTGTGAAGAATCTTGAGAATGTGCAAGGAGACGAACGCGACGTCATCTTATTTAGTGTTGGTTATGGTTTTGACCAGACAGGGACAAATGGCAATGAACTTTGGTCCATTGAATAAACCAGGAGGCGAGCGACGCTTAAACGTTGCCGTTACTCGAGCAAGGGAAAAAGTTGTATTAATAACATCGATAAAATCGTCGGACATTGATAAAGATACACAAGCCTTTAGGAGTACAAACTCTGCGGGCCTATCTTGATTACGCTGAGCATGGACCAGAAACCCAACAGGACAAATCAAAAATAGCCGCTTTTGACTCGGCCATAGATGAAGATGTGGTCGCTGAAATACAGAAAACTGGGTTACGATATTGTTCCCGAAGTAGGTTGCAGCGGTTATAGAATTGACATTGGCGTTGTTGACCCCGTTAACCCTGGAAACTTTTTGCTGGGAGTAGAATGCGACGGCACCACTTATAAGTCAAGCAGCAGCGCAAGAGACCGCGATCGTTTACGCGAACAAGTTCTTCGGCAACTAGGCTGGCGCATCCACCGCATCTGGTCACCTGCTTGGGTTGCAAGACGAGACTCAGAAATTCGACGCCTAAAAGAAACGCTTGAACAAACACAAAAGACACAACTTGAAAAAGACGCTCAAAGACCAATAATTGACATCAAAGAAGGCTCTGCACCCAAAACTGACGTTCAAAAAAACACGTTTGCAGGCATCGAAAAAATCGGTGTTCCCTACAAAGTCTACCCTCTAAATGCGATTTACAATCCTTACATCAAAATAGCTACCGCAAAAACTACAATCAACTCTAAACAAAGAAACGAATTCCACTTTCCAGAAAACCGGGAAAACCAAACCAAACTCCTATTCGAGCTAATACAAAACGAAGGTCCAGTTCACTTTGATTACGCCGTTGAACGGTTGGCGGCTACATGGAATATAAAAAAGATAACACCAAAAATTTCTCATGCAGTAAAAGAAGCCCTAAACAATCTCATTCGTGAACAGAAAGTTGTAATCAAAGGTAGCTTCCTTTGGCCAAATGAACTTAAAGATACACCTATCCGCGTTCCAATTCAGGGCGTTCCAGAATCAAAACGTAAATCTAACTACATTGCTCCTGAAGAAGTGGAGTCAGCCATGATGATGGTGGCACAATATGCTTTAGGTATAAGCGAAGACTCGTTGATTTCTGAAACCGCCAGGGTGTTTGGAATAAACTATTCGAGCGAAGAAGCTAAATCAGTGTTCTCTGAGGTGTTCAAGCGGTTGATTCGAGAGCGAAAACTTGTCTGCAAAAGTGACGGTGTAGTAGCTGCGGCTTAATCTTTGTTTATTTCTTTTATCAGAACGGGCAAATCAGTCAACGATGTTACTATGAAGTTTGCGCCGTTACTCATCAATTGCTCTGTTGTGGAAAAATCTGTTGTTAACCCAACAGCGATGGCTTTTATTTCTTTAGCACTCTGCATATCAACAACGCTGTCACCGATGACCAGTGAAGTTTTGGCGTAAGCACCTAACGCTTTAAGCGCTAACTCAAGCTGTTCCGTATGTGGCTTAACGTTCTTCACTTTTTCTCTGGAAATAACCACTTTGAAGAAACTGTCAATTTTGAAGCGCTTCAAAATGTAGCTTGAGGCTTTCTCGCTGCTGGTTGTACATAGACCTATTTTCACATTCATTCTTTGCAGTTCTTTGAGAGTTTCAATTGCTCCAGTCATTAGGTTGGTAGTTGTGGCGGCTTCCATTTCATATTTCTCAGCGATTGATAATGCGCGAGTGCGAACCTCATCAAAGGCTTCGTTTGATTTAGAGCTGTTTTTTATGAAAATTTCGGCTTTTTTTAGCATTTCAAAAATGCTCTCATTCACATCCAGAACAGATACTGGAACGTGTATACTGATTAGGTAGGTTCTCACTTCAGAGCGCAGAGCTTTGAAGTCTAAATTGAAATGTGCAAGTGTTCCATCCAAATCGAATATTACTGCTTCTATAGCCAAAACCGTTTAGCTCCGTTTATTATCGGTGGTTTGGGGTTAACACTTTTCTAACAGAAATATACCTTGCGGTTAGCCGTATCAAGAGCCATTTACTGAGTTATGACAACTTTCAAAGGCTTCTCCGCTGGATTATCCAGCGTCTGCAACGCTTTTTCAAAATCGTCCAACTTGAACCTATGCGTTATAAGTCCTTTCACATCCACGAGTTTTCGAGCAATTAACTCAACCGCCGCTGGATACTCGACAGGCGAAAGGTAAATCGTGAAAAATTGGGCTTCATCAGCTTCTCCCAAATTCAAATAACCTTCAGACTCTCCCACTAAAGCAACTTTGCCTCGCTTTCCGCACCAAAAAAGGCGTTTGTTCCACTGTCTTTTTGGTTCCTGCAGCTTCAATCACAAAGTCAGAACCCATTTTGGTTAATTTTCGGACGGTTTTTGGTACATCCTCTTTTTTGGCATTAATAACTGCATCTGCACCATACTTTTCGGCGAGTTCCAATCTGTAATCTTCCAGATCTACGGCTATGACTCGGCAGCCTTTCATTAACGCGATTTGTGTCATTAGCAAACCGATTGGTCCTTGCCCAACCACGGTTACCCAGTCGCCTAAATTTGGCTGCAAGTGGTTTAGTACTCGAATTGCCAAAGCAACGGGTTCCATAATTGCTGCCTCTTCGTCGCTAATGTTGGAAGGAAGAGGAATGATACTTCTTGGAATCATCGCTTTTGACTCAGCGAAAAAGCCATCTCTTGTTAGCCCATAAAATTTGGCTCGAACACAAAGAGCTGGTAACCCTCGTTGACAGAAGTAGCAGTGTCCACAATTCACCACTGGAACCATAACCACTCGCTCGCCTGTATCCTCTCTTACTCCGCAAGCGTCATGTCCGAGGATTCTGCCTTTCTTCAATTTCCATTCTCCTCGATAGAAATGCATGTCAGTTCCGCAAATGCTTCCCGCCTTAAACTTTACCAGTACTCTTGTGCGTTTAACTTCAGGTTGTGGAACGTTTTCGATTTTGATGTTGTGGGGTCCACGATAAACAGCGGCTTTCAAAAAAGTTCAACTCTATTAATTTAATCGTCTTTGGAGCGGTATTAAGTTTATTGTGGCATTATAGTGTCCTGTTTGCGGTAGACTAATTACCTCAGCAGCTTATCAATGGTTGATGCCTATGAACTTGGATGAATATTCAAAAGAGCAGCTCTGGCAATTACTCGTTGAAGCAGTTCATGCTTCTGTTATGTACCCAACGCATAAAGGATACACGCGTGATGCCATTCTGCCCCAAGAAAGAAATGTTTCGGCAACTGAGCTTGCTGAGAGACTTGGAATGCCGCTGGGTGAAGCAATAGTTATTTTGAATGAGTTAATACAAGAAACAAAGTAATTTTTGGATGTTGAGTAACTTTATATGGCTTTTACCACATAACCCTAACTAGAATGTTTAGCAACAAAAAACATACGCTTTCGTGCAAAGTTTGGCTTGAATGCAAAGGAAAGCCCTTAATCGGTAAAGGTGGAGCCGAAATCCTCGAAACCGTCGACAGAGAAAACTCTATTTCTAAAGCAGCAGAAACACTGGGAATGTCATATCGTTACGTTTGGAATTATATCCAGGAAATTGAAAGCGTTATGGGAGAGCAAATTGTAGAAACCCACAAAGGCGGAAAATCGGGTGGAGGCGGCGCAAAACTGACTGATTTGGGCAAGAGTTTGCTTGGTGAATATAAGCAAGCTGAGATTTTTTTGGATAAAGTCTTGTTTAAAACCGGGAAGTGTGGAGGTGAAAGATTTGAAATTAAGTGCACGCAATCAAATGAAAGGAAAAGTTGTATCTGTTGAAAAAGGTGTCATTACGGGGAAAGTGAAAGTTGAAATTAAGATGCCTGTAACCGTCACGGCAGTTATAACAAAAGAAGCTATTGAAGATTTAGACATCAAAGTCGGCGACGAAGTAACTGCAATCGTGAAATCAACAGAAATCATTATCGCAAAATAAAAATTCTATTTTTATTCTACAACATACCTATACGTTATGTGTTCGCCTGCAGTCGTGCTTTTTCTGGTGATTTTTAGAACGTCGCCTGGTTTTGCACCTATCGCTTTAACGGCTGGGTCGCCTGATTTGATCTGAGGCATCTGGTAGGGTTTGATTTTGTATTGTGTAAGAAGTTGGTTCTTTTCTTTTTCGCTGAGAATTTCGTGGAATGGAACCAACGCATGCTCAAAGATGTCGAACACTGGGAACGATTTGGGCAAAAGTTCCACTTTTTTCTTCTTTGCGCCGAGCTTTACAGCGTGTGTGTAGCGTCCTTCGGTGACGACGATGGCTCGGTCAAGGTCTTTTTCTTTCATTACTTTGTATAGAGTGTTCATGGCGGCTATTCCAACGGTGGCTTCACCTAAAATGCACCAAACGATTGCTTTTTCTTTATCCTGTGGAATATCGATGATATAGGCATATGCGCCTTCAAACTTTTCTTTTTCAATAAGCTTATATTTTCTTAATTTAATTAGAACTTCAGCTTTCCTTTCCTCAATCGTTTCAACTTTAGTAGTGCTCAAACCACAAACCTCAAAGATAGAATACTCGCAACCTAAAACAAACATTTACCCTTAAACTTTATGGTTTATAAAAGACAAGATTTGATACAACTTGGTTTCTTATGTTGGGTAAATTCAAAATTTGGGTTTATTTAGACGAATCAAAAAATTTCTCAATACTGCCACAATTATTTGTTTTCGATTTGGACAAAGTTTTGCAGAGTTTGATTGTTGCAACAGGTGTGTAATTCTCAGTTGCAGCAGCACACAACTTCTTTTCTATATTATTAATTTGGCTGGTTTTTTTAAATACTCCTTTGCGGTTAGGCTTTTACCAGTTTGTAACCCATCTTGTTTCCCATTCCGTACTTGTAAGCTAAATTAATTATCAAATTTCCCATAGCTTCCAGATTGCGTGCGGCTTTTAGTGGTCCACAATCGACCGGGTCAAAACCAATATCTTTGGTTAATTGAGCTACGGTTTGTTTCGCTTTCAAATCGTCTCCTGCCAAGAAAGCGGTTAATCGCTCGCCAGCAATCATTCCAGTGCTCTGATTAGGTGCAAAAACTGTGTTGAAGGCTTTTACCACATGGGCGTTGGGAATTTTTTTCTGTGTTTCTTCAGCTGTGGAAGTTGTGCAACTGATCCCCAAATCCATATTTGATCCAATAGCGTTCATAACGTCAATTACGATTTTCCCGTTAGCAAACTGCCTTATTGCTTCTATAGCATTGTTTGCATTCTCATGTGGTACTGCGAGGATGATTAATTCGCCCCATTTAGCAGCATCAGCAACTGGTTCGTTTGGATCGCGGTGGCCAAACTTTATTTCGTGTCCTGCTTTGCTTAAACCCTTATGCAATGCATTGCCAACGTTGCCTTTTCCTATAATTGCTATTTTCATACGTTATTACCTAGAAATAGTAGAGATTTATTGGTTCTTTAGAAGATGTGACTGTCATATGCCTACAACGATTGCTTCTAAGGGAAACATAGGGGTTAGCAAATTTAGGATTACTGATTGACAAAAGTATGAATTGCATACCCTGCGAAAAGCTTCAAGTTCATTTTATGAAAATTTATCATTTGTACCCAAAAGATAATAGGCTAAATCATTGACGAATGGCATAAGAATTTAAAACTACGCGAGATACAATTTAACGACAATTGTAGAATAATTATGGAACGGCAATATTTGATAAAATTATTTGAAGGAAAAAAAGATACATCGCGCTCTTTGTAGGTTTGTTTACCTTTGAAGCAATACTAACATTCTACACTGGACTCCCGTATGACATGAATATCTGGTTAAAAACAGGACTTTGGCTCAACCAAGGAGTAAACATCTATCTGCCTGCCGACCACCTTGGGTACCCACCTCTTTGGGCATTATGGTGCGGCTTCGCATACAAACTATATTCTATTCTATCTTACAACATTGAAGCTTGGAGATTTATAATAAAACTGCCCATGATTTTAGCTCATCTTAGTTTAGCTTATCTGCTTGGCAATTTTGCTGCAAAACGCTTTAACATCAAAACAGGCCAGAAAATCCTGATAACCGCTCTTATATGGAGCTTTTTTATCTACATCGGAGCTCTTTGGGGACAAATTAACTTAATTAGTGCACTCTTGACTTTTTTAGCATTTTACTGCATCTCCACAGGCAAGAACAAAACTGGCGCTTTAGCATTGGGATTAGCAATCACCCTAAAGATTTATCCATTAGTAACTTTGCCTGCATTCTTCATTTATTGGCTTAAGAATTCAGGCATTAAAAAATCGGTCCTTTACACTGTTTTTGCCTGTTTAGTTCCAGTTGTCTTCACAGTTTTAATATTCACAATTTTCCAATGGGATCTTGTGTACTTCTTAAAAACGATATTTTATTGGGCTCCAGTCTACGACTCGGTGCCTACTCAAATGCAAGGGGGAGCCATGAATATCTGGAGCTTCTTTGGATTAATAGGCATCAATATTACTAAACTTTGGATTTTGCGTTTCATATGGATTCCAGTTCTGGTCGTAGGCTCGGTCTTACTGGTTGAAAAAACGCAAAATGAACGATGCTGACTTGAATTTAGCAATTATATCCTTGTACGTTCTTTTTATGGTATCTTACGCTTGGATTTCTGAGCAGGCCTTTATTGATCCTTTGCCTTTTGTTCTTCTCCAAGTTCTTGCATTTCGACCAAAACGACTGCACCTTTATGTTTTGTCAGCAGTGCAATTGGTAATCTACGCTTTTTCAATATCAAATGGAGGTCTCCTCATTTTTCAACCACTAATTGAGAAGTTTGCACCAAATATAATTTCTTACGTTAATCCGCCTTCTCCTGGGTTTAGTCTGTTAATTTGGAATTTAAGAGGTGTACTCGGATTAATTGTTAGTTTGTCTTTAATTCTGTTTTTGATTCTTCTAATAAGGGCTGATCGAAAAGAAAACAACCTCAAAAATCCATCAATACCGAAAGAAAACTTTCCGGTAAATGGTCGCGATCATGTTTGTTGAGGTACATTTATTCTTTCAAGAACAAGATTTTTGGATAATTCAAAGACATCTAATCAACCACGTTGCCAAAAACCGAGTTGTGCGAGCCGGATAGAGTGAAATTTCCATTGATGTTGGCAAAGAAACTATTCTGGGAAAGTTGAATGCCATCAGTATTTTGCAGAGTTCGAATTCCGTACGTTTGAGTTTGCAAAGAATCAGCTTTGTTGCCTATCAAGCATTGAAGTATCTTAATATCGCTGCATTTTCCACCATTTAATGGGTCATTGCTTATGTTGATTCCATCCCAGCAACCTACTTGATCTGGGTGCTCTCTTGCGCCTGCACCTGAGTTTGTTATTGTGCAACCAATAATGTTAACTTGCCCTATGTCGTTGCCGTTCTTAGCCCATATTCCAATCCCATTTTTGTTGTTATCTGATATTGTGCAACTTTGCAGCGTTATTTCGCTTTCAACCATACTTGAGCTCTCTGATGTAAGCACTACTCCGTTTCCAGCATTGCCTTTGACTGAAGTGTTTATAATATTGACTATTGCAGCTGTCAATAATCATTAATCCGTCGTTGTTTGTACCTTCGATTAGACAATTTGTCATAGAAATCCCTTCGCAGTTAGATATGATTGCGCCTTTCTGTTCGTTTAATGTCGCTTCACATTGATTTAGAAAGATATTTTCCGCCTGATTACCGGTCTGTTTGTTTGATTCTATCATGAAACCTATAAAATTTGTATCGCTATAACACTGCTGTAAATAACAGTCTTTGCTGCCTTCAAGGCATATTCCAGTTCCGTTCAATTGAACATTTCCGCCATACTCTAAGCTCCCGCAACCTTCTACGTAGACGTTGTTTAAGTTCACGTTAGCGCAATCTTCAACCAAAACACCTGAGGAGTTAGCATAAAACACCATTATATTTTCCAAATTTACATCAAACCAATTCGTGATTTTAATTCCTACATTCATGCATTCGCCATTGCCTGAACTTAAGGCGAGGTCGTCAATTATTATGTGATAGGGACCTCCATAACCAAAGGATTGATTTCCAAATATGTCGATTCCATCACCGTTATTCCCCACAATAAGTTGGGTTGATGGTCCAAATCCACTTAACTGCAAAAGACCATTAGTACTTGATCCATTAATTATTAGAGGCGTATCAATTTCTATTTTCCCGGCGAGTACAATCTTGCCTCCATAAACATTCAGGGAGTCAATGCATTTTTGAATAATGTTGGCGCCATCAAATCCTGAGTAATCAATCAACATTGTTGAGCCATTCTCCGCCAAATAAGTCCCATTTCCTTGATCAAAAACAAGATAATTAAAATTAGCAGCCTGACTTAACGTTAGAATTCTATCTGAGACATTGGAGTAATAATTTAGTAAATTTTGATATTGCGTTTGAAAGAGGGTATTATTGGCGTTGGCGCCTGTAATTTCATTTTGCAATTCATTACATTTTGTAGTCAACTCATTTATCGTTGCGCGATCACTTGCTAGGTAACATGCCATATCGGGTGTTTAGGTCATCATACTGGGCTTCTAATCGACTGATGTTTGTTTGTAAGCTTAATAATTCCGCATTAAAATCTTGACGATCTGACACTGAACTATCGTTTGGTTGAGCGACAGTAAGGTGAAAAAAGCTTGGATATACAATTATCGAGATAAAAAATAGGGAAACTAGCAAAATCGCCAATAAAAAACGAGGTTTTTTTAACATTATCAAGCTAAATCTCATGAAGATAACAGTTTAACATTACCATCAAAAGAAGTATAAAATACTTTTATTAATTTAAGGAAATTTAAGAGCTAATTCAAACCATACTTTTACCCAAACGTATAAAAGCCCTGCAAATTGTTTTTTTGGTAGAGAACCCGCAATTAATTTTTCCATATTCTATTTAGGAGAAAACTGGTTGTGAATAAGCATCGGCGTTCCCGAGAAGTATCCTCCGATTTTGAGGTTGGGTTAATGGTTTTGTTATTTTCAACTATAACCAAAATCTTCAGAGTTTCTATTAGAAAAAGTCTTTCATACTTACTAAGTTTGTTTTTAGTTTTACAATTGAAAGAGGCGTTTTTATGCGTTTAACGGTTGGAATATGCGCATACAATGAAGAAGAAAACTTAGGGTCACTTCTTAAAAACATTCTTAAAGACCAAGAAATCTCCGAAGACTCCGAAGTATTAGTTGTAGCATCAGGTTGTACTGACAAAACACTGCAAATAGCCGAGCAATATGCTATATTGGATCCACGGATCAAGGTTTTCAATGAAATAAAACGAGAAGGAAAAGCTTCAGCAATAAACAAAATATTGGCAAAAGCATCTGGTGACGCAATAATTTTTATTTCCGCAGACACTATACCATGGAAAGATTGTTTTGTAAAATTGACAGCACGACTGCAAGTACCTGGTGTTGGGATTGTTTGTGGAAAACCTCTTCCGATTAATGATACTAGTTCATTAGCAGACAGACTAGTTCGAATATTGTGGTCGTTCCATGACCATGTTTTCAAAGAGTTGAACGATGCTGGACTCGCAAAACATGCAACCGAAGTCTTCTGTATCCGTCGTGGTATCGTAAACAACATTCCACCAGAAACAATTAATGATGATGCCCATATTGCCCTTTTAGCAAAAAGTAAAGGTTGGCTCATAAAATATGAGCCGAGGTCTATTGTGTCCATTTGCGGTCCTAGAACTTTTACCGATTACGTTAAACAGAGACAAAGAATTCTTCAAGGTCATATACAAGTTAAAAAGGCAACAGGGCAATCACCACAACATATTCTGTATTTTTTGCCTCAGCATCCTATAATTACCATTGGACTTTTAGCTTGGTTAATTAAAGCTAACGGCATTTTCATGTCATTTGTTTTTGGATTTATCGAATTACTAATAAACGGAACTGCAGTTGCAAGAAAATTCTCTAAAAAACATGATGCCGCGTGGAGCATCGCTGTATCCACAAAAAAAATCCAGCAGCCTTCATTTTCTCTTTCAAGCGAGACTCTGATTGTTCAAGAGGTTTGAGAGTTTCAACAGCTTTTTTCAGCTTACTTTTTAAGTAGTTCCATTAATTTGGGCATTAATTCGCATCCTCGCTCAATAGTTCCAAGACCGCCTTTTGCACACTCTCTTTCACAGAACTTAACTGCTTTCCCATCGCCAATAATATTGTCGCCTGAAATTAGCACTGGAACTAGTGTATCGCTGTGTACTTTCAAAACGCAAGGTGTGGCATGGTCAGTTGTTACGCAAATAAGGTTGTCCTGAAGTGAAATTTGTTTCAGCAGAGGACCAAAAAAGTATTTGTCGATGGCAGAGATAATCTGCGTTTTCAGAGTACAGTTTCCATCGTGACCTGGCTCGTCTGGTCCTTTGAGGTGAATGTAGAAGCAATCATGCTTTGGGAGGGCGTCGAGCAATGCTTTCACTCGGACCTCGCAGTCTTTTCGCAGGTTTCCTGAAGGCGGCGGAAGCAAAGACGATTCCATTCCGGCAAGTTGGGCTATCCCACGTTCTGCATGCATATCTGCCAAACAAGCGAAATTAACATGGTAATGTTCATCTATATTAAAGAATCTCGGAAGTAAGTGCCCAGCGTCACGGGTTAAAACGACGTTCGCCTTAAGTTTACCTTCGGCGGCACGTTTTACGTTTATTGGGTGATTTTCCCAGAGTTCATGTGATTTATCAATGAATTCGTTTACAAGTGTTGCTGAAACTTTAGCTGCTTCAGTTTTGTTTGTGGGTTCGCATGTTTGCAAAACCATTTCGACTTCAGCTTTCGCTACACCTAAACCGTTAACGATTGTGTAGGCTGGATCGCTGTTTGTTATGTCGCTTGAAAGAGGCTTTAACTTACTTTTTATTAGGAGTACTCCCCTGTGCCCTAAGGTGTTGCGAAACTCAAAGGTGGCGGGATAGGTTTCCAATTTAACTTCTTTATTAACGGCTTTGGTAAGTTCAGTTGCTTCTTCAGTGGATAAAGTGCGGGCGACTCTGCGGTCAAGAATATTTTTTCCTTTACCCAATGTAGCAAAGTTACATCGCAACGCTAAATCGCCATCGTTCATCTTTAAGCCTACGCCGGCCGCTTCAATAACTCCTCTGCCTGTGCTATACTTGAATGGGTCATAACCCAAAAGCGAAATAACAGCAACGTCACTCTCAGGCGCCACACCCTTCTTCACCGAGTACATTAAACCAGTTTTCCCAATTCTTAGCAAGAGCATCCAAATTGGGGGTTTCTGCTGCTTCGAGGGGGGTTTTGTTGCCCAAGGATTTTATCGGTAAATCTCCCATTCCATCTATTGCAACATAGATTAGTTTCAAGCCATTTGCCTCGTTGAAGGTATAGCTAGCTCGGTTAGCCTTATTATTTTTTGCTTAAAATACTTATTTCACACCAAGAACCTTTCTGATTTCATCTTGGGTCTCGTGAGGAGTTGCGGTTGTATTAATCAAGTAAACTTCTGTTTGATCGAAGAGTCTATCGGAAAAAGTTTGTTCTAATAGCGATTTTTCTGTCATCTTTCACCAGTTGATGTGGGTTGCAAAAGTTGTGAGTCAACAAATACCGAACTCCTTCATCAGCATTCAATGAAGTGACAATGTTCTTGTCAGATTGGTCACGTTTTAGAAGAATTAATTTGTTCAATGTAGCCATGGGAATTACGCCGCCGTTTCCCACAATCCAGCGTACATTCACAATAGCCCTACCACGCTGATCAAACGTTGCTTTATCCACTAAACGCTCGTACTCATTCCAGATTTTGCCTATGTCAGCTTGAATGTAAGTGTTCTTTTCTGAGCCAAAAGCCAAAGGTTCACGACTGCTAAGCCTCACGAAGTACCAGTCATCACTGATTAACCGTGCAGTGGGATTGCGAAGGAGTCCCCATGAATGAGTTGTTTTACCCGTCCCAGAGGGTGCAATAATTGAAACGCCCAGACAATTGATGTCTATCATGGCACCGTGAACTGAGTAAATCCTGTGTTCATCCTCCAACAAGTCACCGGCAACAGCTAGCGCAATGCTCTTAACCCAACCATAATAATCCACGTTAATCAAAAAAGCTGTCTTCGTATAAGCGTCATATTTGACGCTGAAAGGTTCACCTGGATTAGATAAAACGATAAGGCGACCATGAGACCGATTATTTTCGTTCGCGGTAAAAAAGTTGTCTTCCCATTTGTTTTTGATGGTTTCGGAGTCAGTTAAAATTTTTATACAGCAACCGTAGATTTCAGCTTTGCTAGTGTAAAGTAGTCGGGATTCATAGATTTCGTAGAGCCTATCTTTTTCTTCAGGACTAATTAGATCAACGTTGTAGCTCATAAAAATTCTATCTCCAGAAATAATATAGAAATTTAGTTCTCAAAGATACCGATAAGGTTTTCGAGCTGAGAAAAAAGTTGCTTTTAGTCAATTCTTTCTTTGTATGCTAATTGGCATTACTTTTAGAAAAAGAAAAGGCCGAAGTTAGTAAAACGGGTCGAAATTGTTTTTTCAGTTTTCACGAGGGAGTGGTTATGCATTTAAGGGTGTCTGCATTTATGCAGTTTTGCAGGTAGAGGTTTGCATGCCGTACGATAAAGAAGAACTCGAAAAATTCCGCCTTTCTGGCAAAATTCTGCGGGAAACACGCGAAGAAATGCGTAGCTTAGTAAAGGAAAACATGTTGGTCATCGATGTCTGCGAGAAAGTTGAGGAATTAATCCGTGCCAAAGGCGGTAAACCTGCATTTCCCTGCAACGTTAGCATCAACGAAGTTGCAGCACATTACACTTCGCCACCCGGCGACACAATCGAGGATTCCTGAAGGCTCCACAGTTAAAGTGGACTTAGGCGTTCAAGTTGACGGTTACGTCACCGACACCGCCTTCACCGCAGCTTTTAGCGCTGAAGGCAGAAGCATGGCAGCCACCGCTGAACTCGCTCTGAAAACAGCCATCGACAACATTCATGGCGACATGGCACTTGGGGAAAATCGGCGCTTGATTGAAACCACCATCAAAAACCGCGGATTCAAACCCATCAGCAACCTTACTGGACACTCAGTTGGACGCTACCTTATACATGCGGGAACATCCATTCCCAATGTAGCTCAGATTCTACACCCGATAAAGTGCAAGCTGGCGAAGTCTATGCCATCGAACCCTTCGTCACTCAACCCGACGCCATCGGCAGAGTCGACGATGCCCCCCAAATCACCATTTACCGCTTACTAAAAGCCAAATCAACAAAAACTGACGCAGCAAAAAAAATGCTAAAACACATCGAAACCAACTTCAGAACCCTGCCGTTTGCAGAACGCTGGCTCATTGGCGTAGTTCCACCTGAGCAGCATAAAGCCGCCTTTAAAGAATTGTTTACGTCAAAAGCAATTATGGGGTACCCAGTTTTTGTTGAGGCAAGTAAAAAACCTGTTGCTCAAGCTGAACATACGTTGCTGATAAAAGATGATGGTTGCGAAGTTTTAACTTAAAGAACGGTTAACTTCTTAGACGTTGAAGGTTTTTTCTTTTTCTTTGACTTCTTTGTAGATTGCTGTTATCATTTGTTTGCCGCTGCATTTTGTGGCATGGAATATCGAGTTCTTTGTAGACGTAGTCGCCGCGTTGGAATTCTCGGACGGTTTTTGTGTCGCAGTCTTTGATTGTGCATTCGATGGTTGTCATGACTTTGGGGACTTCAATTTTTACTTCGGCTGATTGCAGTCTTGGATTGGTAGAAGTAACACCCATGGACATAGCCAATGCGATTAAGCCTATGCCTGCCAAGACGCCAGCGGCTAATTGGTCGCCGGCTAGGTAGGTTTCGACTGCAATGAATAGCGCTGTTACGGCAAGTGCCATGACGATTAGAACTATCATGGTGAGGTAGGTAGATGATTTTTTTGTTTGCGGTTGTGGATTGAGTTTGGTTTTGTGTCATTTTTTTCACCTCTTATTGTCCAACTCCGATGGAGTTGCCGACGCCGACGATTATGACTTTGTCGCCTTCTTTTGTGCGTTCAACTATGACTGCTTTGACGCGTTCGATGACTTTGTCAGTTGCATCGTTAATTTCTTTGCGCATAGGAGAAACTGCGTCGCCGATGTCTTCTTTTATGATTACGGCGTAGTTGGGAATCTTGTATTTGGTTAGTTTTTCTTCTATTTTGTATGCGTCCACGCCTGGTCCGCCGATGGCTGCGCCGATGCCTTCTGAGACTTCGCCGACCATTTCGCCTTCAAGTTTTAGTCCTGCGTCAATCATGATTAGGCAACCGATTTTGCCTTCGTTTTCTTCAATGACTGCTTCAACTGCCTCGCCTGGTTTGCCGACGTTTCCGCCTGGACCTTCAGCTTTGATGACTAATGCTGTACGTCCTTCAATGGAACTGTTGCCATAACGCAGTCTTTAGGTAGTTTGCGAATTTCGTATCCATGCATAGTTTTCCTGCAACTAAGGGTCCTGCACCGTCTCCGATAGGTTGCCCATACGCGAATGCTTTAAGCGCACTTGAGTATGCGTCTGCTTCTTTCATAACCATTGGCAAGATCATTTGGAGTTGCATGATTACGTAGAGGCTCAGGGTTTTTTTGCCTTGGATGTAGTAGTGGCGAACGACTTTGTAGATGAAGTTCAGCGCCATCGCAGCTTCAAGAGTGTTTTCTAAGTTGTTTACTTGGACTTCGTCATTTTGAACTTGGGGTGCCATGAGTTTGACTTCTTCTTTTAGGCGTTCGTCTCTTACGTCTAGGATGTGATCGAGTTTGTTCACGATGCCTGCTGGATCCATGTTTTGGGGACCGATGGTAAAGTAGTCGAGGTATCGGTCTACGCGGGCAGATGGGTCAGTAGTTGGTTTGCCGATTTCTTTAATGGTTTCGATGGCAGTTTTTCTGCCCTCTTCTTTAATGTGTCTAAGTTTATGCAGACTGTTTTCAACTTCGCGGATCATAACGTACATCTGGATACGTTGACCGTAGAAAATGAGAACTATGAAGAACACGTAAGATAGTAAACTGATTATCTGGGTAATTGAATCGCTTCCTGGAATAAGACTCACTTTAAGACACCACTTCTTTCAAAAACTATTCTCAGTAAGTTATAAAGCTATGCCAAATTACTCTATGAAATATTAGGAATAAAGAAGAAATGTTGCCAGCTTTCCCAGGTTCACGTGGCCTAAGACCACACTACAGCTGGAAACGGAACACGGTTTAACTTCTGAGTTCGGAATGGGATCAGGTGGAACCCGTGCCCTTTGACCGGCAGACGAAACATACATTTCATCAACCCAATATATACCTTCTGTTTCTTTTTTGAAAGAAGATGTTTAAAATGTGATTTTGCTGGGATGATCGACCAATTCCATTAAATAGAATGCATTTACTAAATTTCAAAAGAAAATATGGAAGCAATCTTTGTTGAAGGATATCTCTGTATTTTAAAAATTTTTTTTTGATGAATTATTTAAATTAAAAAAAGAAAAAGGGTTGTTGTTTTGGTTTTTGTGTTTTGGTTTATTTCTTTCTGAGCATCAATAGAGCCAATACGATGGCTACTATGATGATAAGAACGAATAGACCTGCGATTGCTGGAATGAAGTATTGGTCTGCTACTGACACTGCGATTGGTGATGGTGCAACTGTCGGAACGCTTGATATGTCGCTTACGTCTATGTATGAAGTTGCTGATGATGGTCCATAGGAGTTGGTGCCTTTGAAGTTGGCGAAGATTTGGTACATGCCTGGAACTTCTGGTGTGTATGGAAGAGCATAATTGCCGTTAATGTCGCTGGTGGCTGTTCCTATAGTGATAAAGTTGCCGTTTGGATCAATAGCAGTTAATTCAACTGGGACACCAGTTGCGGTTGTTGGTTTTCCTTGTTCTTCGTATTTGTATTCCATCCATGCGCTCATGTCTTTGTCGGATATTGCTGGAGTGCCTTGCAATGTGAAGTCGATATCGTCGTTGGTGTTGTGTCTGCCTGAGGTGGTTTGGTCTGTGACTGTGCCTTTTATCATTACCTTGCCGCCAAGAATTGCAATGTCTTGTGACGAGGTAACTGTTGTGGCACTTGGACCTTTGCCATAAGCGTAGATCATGTTGTCTAAGTTGTTGCCTTTGACTAGTATGCCGTCTGCGATTGACACACCACTGCCGAAGTCTAAGATTTTCCACACTTCTGTTCCGTCTGTGGCGTTGATACAGCGTAAGTTTTCTCCACGGTACATCGGTTGAATGTTGTGGTGTTCACTTGTGGTTGTATATATTAATCCGTTACAGACTGCGGCTATCGACGTTGGGTAGTTGCCATATGGAGATTCGAAGCCAATGTTTGCTGCAGTGTAGTTCCATAGTTGTTGGCCTGATCTAATGTCGTAAGCGATGATTTGTCCTCCGTAGTTTCCGTAGCCGATAAGTTTGTGTTGATAGACGAGTGTGCTTATGCCGTAGTATTCATATTGGTTTTCTGGTGGACTTGTCCAAAGTAGTTGACCGCTACTTAGGTCGTAAACCCATCTTTGGATTGATTGTGGATCAGTCCAAACGAGGACGTTGTCTTCTGGGTAGACGCCTACTAAGCCCATTCCTCCTGTGAAGGCTGCTGGTTTAGAGACGTTAAGTGCTGGATCAGCGAATGGTGGAGTGTATGTCATTTCCCATAGCTTTTGTCCTCGGGATGCGTTAGGTGCAAGACTAATTGCTTCCATCCAACCTTTTTGTACGTTTATTCCATCGTTCCATCCTTGGGTTCCAACGATCATATAATCGTCTTGGCGTATGCATCGGATTGTGCCGTTTTCAACTGTTGGGTATGGTCCCATTATGCTGGGTATTGAGAAGTTCTGTGAGAAGAAGACAGCACCGTTGTGCACTATGTTGGGGATTGCTCCGGAAGTTGCGAAGTAATTGTCGGATGCACCGAATTGACCGCCTGCGGGTCTCCATTGCCAGTATCCTGTTCCATCAACGCTAGAACCATTGTTCCTGCAGAAGAGTTCCATACTTGAAGATAATTCTGCGGATTCTGGAGTGTTCCTAAGTTTACAATGTTGTAGTAGAGTATGCTTCCATCTTGACCATAGATGTTTGTTCCGGTTGCTCCTGTTGTAACGGTTTGGCCTGCGAGGTTTCTTGTTGTTTGTGTAACGTTGGCAATGAGAGTAATGGGGTTCATTGTCCATCCATCAACCAGTTGCCATATTGTACCCATGCTAACTGGGGTGACTGATGTATTTAGTGAGTAGTCATTGCCGAGTCTAACCATTTTGCAGTTTGCAGTTTCAGTTGCGTTGGCTAATTGAACAACCTGGGGTATACTGAAAGCTGTCGATTGAAGTGTGACCAACCCTTGTGTACCTGTGTTTGAACCTGCTTGTCTCCAGAGGTAGTCAAAGCCACCCATTTGGTTTGGTGAATTGTAGTTGTAGATTGAAGCGAAGTTGTAGTTGGAGTCAGTGTAGTTTAGGTATTTTGTCTCGCCTGTGTATAAGTCAATGACTTGTAACCCTTGGTTTTGATGTGTAGTGTATCGTGGGCTGCAGTAAATCTTGCCATCCATAATGATGGTGGCTGAGAAAGAGACTCCTTGGTAGTGGGTAGTTTCGAATGTTGTTGTTCCATCGCGTTGATCCATAAGACCTCCGACGGCATAAGGCTTTGTCCAGAGAATATGAGCGCTCATTGGTCCACTACCGTAATAGAAGTTGCCAACGTTACCTCCAGAGCTGCCTACCGGCCATACGCCTGAGGCTCCGCCAAGTTTGTTAGCGGTGAGTACGTACCAATCTCTGCTGGCACTGCTTATTGGGCGTGTCCAGTAGTCATTTGGAAGAGGTGACTCAGGGAACAGGGGTGTTGGTTCATTGGTTACGGTAAATGTCTCCACTGGGCTGACTGCTGCGCTGTATAATGTAGCTGCAAGATTTGGATATCCTGCTTCATGTGCCTCTGTGGGGTTAGTGCTGTTCTTCCAAGTCTCGGGGAAATGAGCTTGGATTTTGTATTCGCCAGCTTGGTCAGGTGTGTAACTCTTGTAATTGTTGCCGACAGGATCACTGTAACCCATGTCCAAGATTTCTGTTGTATTGTCAGGCTTTGTAATGACGACTGTTACGCCATACCAGCCAGCTCTGCCATCAGGGGTAGTAATTAGATTTGCTGTTTCTCCGACGTCTGGAGGCATGTCTTTTGTCCATGCGGTAATTAGCATCTTTTGGCCAACGCCGACATCTGCGACGCCTCCGCCTCCAGCGCTAGTACCAACGTAGACCCAGGTATGGATTTTGTTTACCACAAGTGCGCCGTTAGTAGTTGGAAAAGCATATGCAATTGAAGCAATCATAGATAGTATTAAAATCACGGAAATTGCAGTTTTTGTTGTTTTAGATATTTTCATTTTTTTTCTTTCCTTTGGTTTTTTTCGATAGGTTCTGGCCTATCATGGTAGGGCTATTACCATACAAGAGGTATATTAACCTAACCAGATTACACGATTTCAACGTTTATTATTTAAAACATCATGATTCTCATTAGAATTATTTGAAAAATAAGACTTTTATATATTGAATCAAATGATGCAGTAAGCCACGCTACTAATCTAACTTCTGACTATTTTTGCGCCACAAAACCACAACCAAAGCAACTGCAAGAACAACAATCACAACAGCCATAACTAACAATATAGATTGTTGCAAGTCACCCGCAAACAAAACACCGGTCAATATGTTCGGCGAGCTTGGTGTGGATGTTGGCGTCTGTTGCGGTAAAGTGGTTGCTGTTGGATATGGCGCAATGGTAGGAGTTGGCCAAGAATAAGGTTGCTGGGTTGGAATCGAGGCTATGGGGGTGCCAATAGTTATTGTTTGCGTGCTACTCCAATCGCTCTGACTGACTGTATTGAAATGAACTGAGCCACAGTATGCTGCATCTGAAGCTGGGTATCCTGCAACTGCCGCTACCTGAAAATCAATTTGGCCACCCTGCTGAACACCCCAGTATGTAAAATCAATAGAAATCACTGTGGATGCAGAAGTAGTTGATGCCGGAACGCCGTTAGTTGCGTGAACACTGCTTGAGTTCCAATCATCAAAGTACCCCTTAGAACGAATGTTATAGTACAAACCAATAGTGTTATTATTAGAATCCAAATATGGATTGAACAACTGGTTCTGTATTGTAACATCGATTGTTCGATTATCGACATGATTTCCTCCGCCGGTAATTATGGGTTGTCCAGTATAGGGGTCTTTTCCGTAAGTTGGAGGGATGTCAAAGGAGTGATCGACATATTGCACTGTAAAATCAGGAACAGAAGGGTTAGTAATTAGAGAACATGATGAACTGACAATTAACGCAACAGAACCCAATAAGATAATGATTGTCAGTAACGAGAATATCTTGTATGGTTTCATAATATTCTCTTAGAAGTGATTGAAATAAAAAGGTTCCAGTAAAGAAATCTTGACTAACTTAAGACAAGGTTTCTTGACTAAAAAAATAAAACTCTTTGAACAAACTTTGTATACTATCGATTGACCTTCTGCAGCTAAAATTAATACAAATAGACTGTAAGTTGGGCTAATATTTTAATTGAACATTTAGTCCAAGAGGGATATTCTGTTTTTTCCAGAACTGCAAACGTCTTGTCAGCGTAAAAAATTCTCTAAAGACTAAATCGGATCACGCTTGGATTCCGTGGAAAATGGCTTGAAGATATTAGTGGTTTCAACCTAAAATCTTATATTTCGAGGCAATATTGTCTTAAGGAAAAGTTACATTTCGTTACAAAGGCTCGTAAATTGGGAGGGCAAAAACAAACCTGAATATGAAAAGAAAGTTGCAAGCTATAAGTGCCCTACTAATAGTAATTCTCTCAGGTATTATAGTTTTCAGCATCGTTGAGACAACTGTTGAAGGCAAACAAATTCGCGTGGCATGTATCGGGGACAGCATAACACAGGGAAGCGGTTACCCAAGTAAATTACTTGACCTGCTCGGTTCTAACTACACTGTAGCTAACTTTGGAGTTTGTGGATCTACTGTATCCTCTGTCTCTAAGACACCCTATATGGACCAAACTGCATTCCAAGAAGCAATTGATTACCATCCAGATATCGTCATTATTATGCTGGGAACTAATGATGCTAACCCTGATATTGCTCAGAACGAGACCAGTTTTGAAACGGATTATTCACAGCTAATAGCATCTTTCGAACAAATTGAAGGGACGCAACTAATTTGGGTAGTTAAGTCACCGCCAATTTTCGCTCAGGATTCAAGTTACAACAATACTTACCTCGAAACAAGTATTTTTCCTCAAATTGATAATTTAGCAGACCAAATGAATTTGCCCACAATTGACATGTACAATGCTTTTAGTAACCACTCTGATTATTTTATGGATGGAGTTCACCCTGACAGTGATGGCGCTTCTCTTATTGCCTCTCACGTTTATGATGCAATAACATTACCAGACGGTTCTCCGGATACCTCTTTCTTTGGCGATGGGTATTCAGGTTGATTTTGATAAATTGTTGAAGTTTTCAATTTTTAAAAATTAAAATGCAAATTGTTAATTAGTATATCATTGAGTACAGAAAGATGATGCTAACGGAATCTGGTTTGAACTCGAAGAATGAGGGCATCACTCTTCCAGTTGATCTTATCCGAACTATAGCTATAATTCTGGTAATATTGCTACATGCATCTATTGAACCCAACCCAACTCTGGATCTTATGTCCTCTTCAGGGGTACAACTGTGGTGGACATCGAACGTTTATGATTCCATCGCACGAACAGCCGTACCATTATTTATTATGCTAACTGGCGCTTTGCTCCTTCAGCCAAATAAAGCTGGTGAGCCGCTTCGAGTTTTCTTTAAGAAACGTTGGAATCGAATAGGTATCCCTATCCTGTTCTGGGGAGCAATATTCTTTGCATGGGACTTTATTGTTAAGGGGCAAGCTCCCACCTTACTCTTTGTGATGCAAGGATTGTTGGCTGGTCCATACGTTCATTTTTGGTATGTGTACGTTCTGATCGGTCTTTACCTTATTACTCCTTTATTGAGAATAATTGTTGCTCATGCAGATTGGAGAATTATTAAGTATTTCTTGATAATTTGGTTTGTAGGCACTGGGATTTTACCTCTTTTGACTTTGTATGCAAGTATAAGCCCACAAGCTGTATGGTTTAGGCAAAATGTTTTCCTTTTGGTTGGATTGCTGGGGTATTTTGTTCTGGGAGCTTACATTGCAAAATTGTCATTACGTAGATCCACTCTTGCTTTAATGTTGATTTTAAGTTCTCTTTTGACTATAATCGGCACTTACTTTTTGATCGCATCTTTAGGGGAGCAATATAGCCAATTTTTCCTCGATGCATCCAGTTTCAGCGTAATAATAGCTTCAGTTTCTCTATTCCTTATCTTAACATCCGTACCTAACCAAAAAATAGAAGCCCGTTACCCCAAAGGCAATCGACTGCTAAAGTTGATTAGTGAAAATACTCTTCCAATTTACTTATTTCATATAATAGTTCTTGAAACTCTTCAGAAGGGGTACTTGGTCATTAAAATAAGTGTAACAAACATTAACCCGATTATAGAAATTCCATTAATCACAGTAGTAACTTTACTTATATGTCTTGCAATAATTGTTCCTCTGAAAAAATTGCCCTATGTGAAAAGAATAATCGGTTAAGCTTTCACAAACACAACAATCTCTCTTACCAATTTTTGCGTAATAGTAGGCAGAATAGACGGAATACGGCAAAAATTAAATCCTAAAAACACCGAATCTAAAAAGGGAAACTAACCACATTTGACGGGAATCAAAGAACCAACAAACACAACGTACATATCAAAAGTTCGCATGTTTGGCAAAATAAACGTTAAACAATTTTTTATTGAAAATTACCCAATCTTAACTGTTTTTCTTGGGTATCTGTTGGTTGCCGTTTCAATCGGTCCTTATTATAATGGAGACACAGCATGGGAAACTGACGCAATCAAGGGCGTCATGAAATACGGATTACCATATACAAACGGTTTCTACTTGATGGACCAGCCGCCACTGGGGTTTTACATTCAAGCAGTCATTGCTAAGGCATTCGGCTTGTCCATTAACAACGGCACGTTTTTGGTAACGCTGTTTGGATTTGGGAACGTTATTTTAGTTTATATGATCGGTAAAGCAGTTTATAATAAAACAACGGGATTTTTTGCAGCTTTACTTTTTGCTTTTACTCCATGGCAGTTGATTATGTCTCGAACTATGCTCATAGATGTTCCCTGTTTATTTTTTAGTCTTTTGAGTCTGTTTGTGGGAGTAACTGCTGTTAAGAAGGGGTCCTTCAAGCTAATTATTGCCGCAGGATTAGTTTTTTCAGCTGCTTTCAATACAAAACTCTATGCTGCCTTTATGTTAATTCCACTATTAGCCTATTTTCTTTATTATGGTCCAAAAAGGCCAACACGCATGATATTTTGGGCGTTGGCTTTTTCTATTCCTGTATTTGTCTTCTCTTATTTGTGGTATCAGAGTATTACGGGATTAGGATTGTTATCCATTTTTGGACATACTGACTTTACTGTAGATAATCCAAGCGGCTTTGCTCCAACCTACTTTTTCGCACCCAATTTCCTGATTAGTTATGGGTTAGGCTGGTTTTTTATCGATGCAGTTGTTTTATCCTTAATAGTATATCTTCTAAAAAGAAATTTATCGCGTAATTTCCTTGTTTTTGACACAATTTGTATAGCTGTGATCGTGTGTGCTCTAAGCGCTAATACTGTTTTAGGTGCGGCATTAGACCTTAAAGCCCCTTTCCTTGATGCTTTTAAATATGATTTTCAAACCTTGCCGTTCTTCAGTTTTTTAGCCGCCTCTTTGATAAGTAAAAGTCTTGCGATTTTTAATAATGCCAAAACGAAGCTGAAAATAGGAAAAATAGTCTTCTATATGGTTGCTGCGGTAGGAGTTGCTCTAGTGGTACTGTCCATATTTTATAACATGCGTTTTGCAAACCTTTTTTCCAACGCAGATTACTTGATTTTTAGAGTTGAACCGGGCGTAGATGTTGGCTATTCACTTTTCAACTTGGCTCCAACAAGCGGAAGTATCGTTCAAATAAGCATTCAATTAACTGGGTTTGCAATTGCGCTTTCAGGGTTGCTATGGATAAGTAGACTCAAACTTAACTCAATGCTAAAACATTTCAAAAAATCTGCTAGAAGAAAATAAGGTTTATCTGCTTCTATTAGGCAAAACGGGGTTAGTCTCACCCAGCTTCAAAACAATGAAAAGACTCTTATCTACCCGATGAAACATACAAAAAAGGGATGCAACATGGAAAACGGCACAGAGACAAAAATTAAGCAAGACCTTCTTGCTGAAATCCAAAATTTAGAGCAAAATTATGAAATTATAGCGAATTTTACGGCTGGAGTGGAATATGAGGTCACGGTCATCGGCTCCAGTATTCAATCATTCAAAGATAGCTTAAGCCGAGCCAGTGCCTTTGTCCTCGCACTCTATAACCTTAAAGGCAAAAGAGTTAACATTCCATGGGATCCACTCTTCATCAACCTGGACTATGCGTTGGCAACATTGTCAACAGCTCCAAAGAAAGCAGCAGTCCAAGCAATCCTATCCATGGCTGAAGCCCAAATGGAACAAGTTATGACTTACTTTTCGGCACTAAAGGAATCACTAAAATAACTCGAGCAGAAGTCATCATGAATGCCGCTACTGTTTTGTGCTTGCCCCTTTGATTGCTGGATTCACTCTCGTTCCTGATGGTAAACGCAGCTTTGCTGGGCAGTTTCCCCGTCAGTTTCAAAAATAAAAACTAGCCGGTTTAGTGGAATGAAGAGTTAAGTATAACTAACTAAAATAATTGGTGAAGATAGATGGCTTACCTACGTGACGAAAAAGAAACCATCGAGGTAGATTATCCGCTCGAAAAGATTTGGGAAGCCATTCCAGATGTTATTAGAATTTTGGAGTGGACAATTGAAGAGAAAGATGATACAGAACACAAGGCTAAAGTAAAAACTAAAGGTGGTTTCATGGCTTATAATTCAATCCTTAACATCGAGGTAACATCAGTTGACGAGAATTCAACTCGCATGATTATAAACGCTGAAACTCCCGTAACCACTATAACTTCTATAATTGATTTTGGCAGGACGAGAGACCGAATGGGGCAGTTCATTGAAATTTTAGCTAAACAAATGGAAAAGAGACACTCTTAGCCTTTTAGAGTCTTTATTGTCGTAGTTTTTTTCCTCACCAGCGGAACTTAAAAACCTGTGAATTTTGTTTTGCTTTATTTTCAAATTAAGCTTGTTCACAGGTTCAAGGAAATATATCGTTTTGTCAGGTTCTATTTTTCGATGTTTAGATACATGAACAAATGCTCGCTGATTTGCTGTTGTTTACATTTCCGATATAAGCTTAATCGACATAGCAAAAATCTAATATGCCTTAGTTAATGCTTGATATTTGTATGATTCGCTTCGTCAACTTGGGAGACAACACCGAAAAAACAATTCAGCCTGAAGAAGTTAAAGACGCTGAGCCTCTCGAATGTTTGGTTGGAACTTGTTGACCCTACAGAAAACGAGTTACAAGCCGTCTCCGATGCAACACAGTTGCCCATTAATTTTTTGAGGTTACCCAAACAAGCGGTATTGTCGATTTACGTTTGGAAGCAGGATTTGGAATAATCAATTTTCTGGTTTTGCAGGATGTCGTTTCAACAAAAAAAGCGTATCCGATTGTTATGGCTTTTTCAGAAGAATTTTCTTGTAACTGTACTAAAAAGGAAATTCAGCCGATTATCAATACTGCTAAAGAACGAATGAGCTAAAACAAAGATTGACCCTCCCGTCGAAGTAACATATTTCATCATTGATGAAATAGTTGCCAACCATTATTGTCAAATCGAAAAACTGGAAACCTCAACCGCCAAGATGGAAGAAGAAGTAGTTGAGAAAACATCCTCCGATACGTTAAAGAAAATATTCAAACTTAAAATCCAACATGATTAGCTTTAACAAGATTCTATGGTATGAACGAGGATTGGTTTTTAACCTAAAAAAATGCGATGAAACTGCATGGATGCAAAAGCCCGCGGCTTGTTCGACAGCAACCCATGAGGAATTAACTAGGCAAGTAGACATCAGTTGAGACTTACCGGGAAATCCTCTCAGACGCCATAAACGTGCATTTGTCCGCTATCTCAAACAAAATTAATCTCTCCATAAAAGCGCTAACAGTCGTTATATTCTACCTAACCATTGTTACCACGGTGACTTCTTTCCCCAACACGGTCGCCACCTTCTTTGGGATCTCACAGTTCGGCAACACAAACATCGCCATAATCAGCGTCGTCTTACTGATATCCATTGTTTTGCCGTTGGTTTGGCTGTGGAGAAAGAACTGGCTAACGTCAAAAAGACTCGATTACCCATAGTCCAGCATGTTTGTAAGAGAAAGTTATTTGTCCTCTTTGGTCAATATTGTTACAGCGAAGCAAATGACTAAACAACCCATTCCTACATACAAGGGTAGAAGTCTAGGCATAGTTGTGCTGACTGCGGCACAAATATTTATCGGTGCCATTCATGTTTTCTTTGGGTTGCTGCTTCTTGCATTTGAAAACCTATTGTTCTTCCAAGCCACCATAATTTATGATGTTTATACAATTATATTTGGAGTGTTGACAATTGTTTTCGCTGTTTTCATCTGGCAGGGAAAGAAGTTGGGGTGGGTTGGCACAATCGCAGTTTCGCTGTTTGTCATTGTTGCAGATTCTTTAACGCTTCTGAATTTGCCCAGCATCCCTGGGATTCCGAAGTTTGCAGGGTTTGGAGAGATTACGTACAGTATTTTGGTTATAGTTTACTTGTTCAAGACAGGGTTAGAAGAAAATATTTGGTTTCACAAGGTGAAAATTTAAAAAAATAACAAGAGTCATCTTAGTGTTGCGTTGTTTGGGTAACCTCTGGCTTTCCCAGTAACCCAGGTAATTGGGGTTATCGGTTAATTCAATTCTAGTTATCCATTTTATCCATTTGTAGCCATATTGGCTTTCAGCAACCAACTGAAATGGGAAACCACGTTCAGGTGGAATAGTTAACCCATTCATTTTGTAAGCTATTATTATGTTGTTGTTTGTGATGTAGTCGAGAGGCAGCTCGGTTGAGTAGCCGTCCGAAGCATAAAAGATTGCTCCCACCGCACTGGAGTTGACGCCTGCTTCTTTAATCAAATCGTTTACGAGAAAACCTTCCCAGAGAATCGTGGCGTTCCAGCCTTCCACACAGTAGAGGGTGACGACTTTTTGGTATTTCTGGAAACCATTGATTATTTGGTCGTAAGTGTATTCAACGGTTTTGTTTACTAACCCCGTTATCGTTAAACGGTAGGTTGACGACGTTGATGTACTGTGTTCCTTTTATGGCGTTTTCTTTAACGTCAGCTATCGATGCGAGGTTTTGGCCTTGATAATTTCGGATTTCTCCAGGATACATCATCTTAGGTTGGTTCGCAACGTAATAGTAGACTCCTAAGAAAACAAGCACCAAGAGCATTATGGTTAATGAAACAGCGATTAATTTTCGGGAAAAACTTTTCTTTTCCATTTCTCATCAAACCTTTAAAAGCAGTATAAAAATCTCTATATAAGAATACGCAAGATGCCTAAAAAACCCAGTGCTTCCAAAGAAAAATATCTAATTCAGAAAATGATGCTCACAATTTGAAAGAGGTTTTTTTCTGAAGAGTGCTCAAGTAGGCGTTTAAGCTCTCAATACTCTGTACTTCTCGACCGATCAACCCGCTTAACTCACGCCAAAACTTCACGTTAACTGTGATTTTTCCACGTTCCAAACCCTCCTGCAAACGTTTTGTACCCTCTTTCCCTCTTCTATCAAAATCCAAAAGAAGAATAACTTCAGTTGCGTCCGAGTGCTTCTATTTCCGCGGTTGCTTGGAGGAAGGATTTACCGCCAGTTTTCACCGTTACGATTGCGCCACAAACCCCTAAGTCCATGAGTGTCTTCGCATCTTTTTTACCCTCGACAATGATGGGTTTGCCTTTTGCTGATTCTTCGGTTAACTGGGTTATAATCTGCTTGATTTTTTCAAGTTTATCTTTTAAATGTGTAGACAAGCTTTTACCTTGTAATTTTGGCTTGGCGGATTGTCTCTAAGCAGTCTTTGGCTTCCATATTGTTTTGGAAGTAACGTCTGACGGGCTCTAGGATGTCTGCGAGTTGGGTTGCGACGCCGTTTTTAAGGTCCATCGGGTGCAGTTTGCCCTCGGAATAAGCAGATTCAAGTTCTTGGAAACTCTGAAAATCTATGTTCCCACCAAATTTGGCTGGGCGCTCAATTGTAAAGACTGGTTTTTCCCGGAAAACTATGTATTTGCAAATATCCATGATAGGATTGAATTTTACTGTTCTTTCTGGACAGAATGCTTTACTCATCTTTTGTTTAATTTCCTCAGGTGTATCATAGATGAAGATGCAAGTGTCTGGTTTGCTTTTAGACATCTTTGCAGATGCAACTGCTTCACGTTCTTGCCCCTCAGGAATTGGCCAAATTCCAGGTTTCGCTAAACCCTGAAGCAAATGATGATGAACGCAGACAGGTTTCCAGCAGCCGATTTTTTCGCCAATTTCTCTGCCAACCATGTTCGCTTTGCGTTGGTCCATGCCTAACTGGCAAATCTTGACTTTCATATGGAAAATGTCTGCGACCTGCATGGGAGTGTAGAGGTAATCAGAGACGTAGTGGGCTTCGCCTTCTTTTCTGCCTGCAATTTCCAGCGTTCTTGTGGTTCGTGCTAAGGTGAGGTTTTTGGAGATTATGACTGTTTTCGCCCAGTAATCAATGTCTTTGTAGAGTTCGTCTGAATATATGAATTCAACTTTGTCACCTGGAACGCCGAGGGAAAGCCATGAATGCCTAAAAAGGTCTGCGGCTTTACGGATAAGCGTTAAGTCGCCGCCAAGTTTGTTATTTAACCAGGCATGCCAAGTGGCTAAAAATGCTTTGAAGTGTATGCCTGCTTCGGCGAAGTCTTTCATCTTGTAAGCGCAAATAACTCCCGTTCCTAAATGTGCCAAGCCAGAGGGTTCCCAGCCGTTGTACGCTACAGGGTGTTCCTCGCCTTCGAGAAGGGCTCGCAAATCCTCTGTTGTGACGACCTCTTCTGTTGGAGGTCTGCAGATAAGCTCAATTTTCCTCTCTAAATCCAAGACTTCTCAACTCAATTCTAATAGCATTAACAATTTCTGGGGAATTTAAGAATTTAGTCATAAAAAAAATATTGTGTATAACTTACTTTGCTGGAAAAAGTTTGAAGTGGAAAACAACATGCTTGAGCGTCAACAGAAACGTGTTGCAGAAACGATGGAGGTGTAATTAAAGAAAAGTGAACTAATGAGGTAACACAAGGAAATGAGTTATGCCAGTCAAGATATATTGAACTGCAATAGCTGCAATGAGAAGCGCCATAACTCTAGCTATGACTATGGATCCTGTTTTGCCCAATAACTTGTACATTTTATCAATGTACCTTAGAATAATCCATGTTATCGCCATCACAATAATAACCGCCAAAATCGCTGGGATCGCCGTCTCGTCGAGTTGAATATTAAATATGGTTGTGGTGATGGCGCCTGGACCAACGAGTAGAGGTATAGCGATGGGAACTGCACCTATACTTTCAGGAGATTCAACGTTCTCATGCATACTTCCTAAATAAGAATCCTAATCGCTATTATAAGCAGCAAGATGCCGCCTGCGACTTCAAAACTGTAGATTGATAATCCAAAAATCGATAAAATTTCTGTGCCAGTAAACGCGAAAACAAGAAGAAGAACTGTGCCAACAAGACTGCAGTGTTGTAGACTTTCTTTCTTTTGGATTCAGGCATATTTTCAGTTAAACCTATGAAAATGGGGATGTTGCCGATGGGGTCAACTATTATGAAAATGCTATGGCGGCTTTTCTGACTTCCGAGATGAAATCCAACGAAACATCCCCGATTAATGCATAAGTCTTACTCGGGACTCGATAAAAACATAACGGCAACCTCAAAAAGAAAAAAATTAAAAATTATTTAACGATTTTTTCCCAGCTTCAACCCTTTCAAGGACTTCTTGCACTGGTTTTCCGCCGATAACTCTTAAGCCTCTCTCTCAGTTGAGCCTTCTCAACTACCGCTTTCTGGAAATCCAGCATTTGGCGTGTACCATCTGTTAAGTAGAGGAAACCATCTGCGCCTGCTCGAGCACAGCGAACGGTAACCGTCAACAATTCCGCGGGTGTTGGCACATCTTTGGGGTTGTCGCCTGGACCATAAACGTATAGGCTGATGTAGAATGTTTTTTTGAGTAGTTTCTTGAAGCCTCGTGTAAGCATTTCCCAATACCATGGAGTTGCATAGTTTTTGCTAAACATCACAACGCAGAACTTGTCAGCGTATTTTGCGAAGTCATCAAAATCTACGCCGTAACGTTCAATAGGAGCTTACTGGGTCAGGTTGGATGGCAGAAGACAAGTTCTTTTTTGACTACATCCCGAATTTGGCCATGTAATCGTTGATTTCTTTTCTGCGCCATTCAAACCAGCTTAAGACCGCTTTTTTGCCATCTTTCTTTGCATCGTGGACATGTGCAATGGTCGTGGTCTGCGAAGTATTGGCTGTTTAGCCATATGCCTGGCGATTGTCTATCGACTTCTGCTATGTATTTTAGTTGTTCTTCACGGTGTTCAGGTTGAGTAGCGCAAACGACGTCCCAGTAGATGTTAAAGTTGTTGTTTCCCAATTTGGCTGGACCAAGCGGTGACTGAGAAATCCAGTCAGGATGGTTTTGGACGGCTATGTTGTCTGCGAAAACGGCGATGTTGCTGATCATGTCTGTTTCTGGCTGTTATTCTTATACCTGTTTCAGGTTTTAACTCGTAAAACATGGAAATCGAAACCTTGGGGTTTTTGAGGTTGAAATGTGAATGTGCCAAACTTCATAATCTGTATGCGCCTTTCACGCAAAGAAGAGTTTGTTCGTTTTAAGGTTTTGAAAAATAAGTCTTTTTTCTGTTCCTTTGTGCAGTTAAAAACCGAATCTGGTTTGTCATTTTGTCTAAATTGATAAGGTGATTTGTTATAACTCACTTTCGGTTATTTTGGAATTTTTATTATATATTTGATGTTTTTTTGGAATAAATTTTAATGAAATGTGTATTTAATGTAATTGTTCGGTCAGAGCGATGGTTTTGTTTTCTTGGTTGTTTGTTTCGTTGATTGTTAAGTTTTTTTGGATATTCTTTAAATTTTTTGATTTGGTTTTGGCTGAAATTGGATAATTTTGGAGTTATTTGTCATTTCTTTAGACAATTGTATCCATCATTTTAATTTATTATCTTTCAAATGGATAATCTTATATACTTCAATCTAATAATTGCACAGTAATTATAAAAAATACTAAACATGTGTCTAAATGGTGAATAAAAAATGAGTGCAACTATTTAACTACAAACTCCGGAGATATAGCTTGGGTTATAACAGCAACAGCCCTAGTAATGTTAATGACACCAGCATTAGGCTTCTTTTACGGCGGCTTAGTGCGCAAGAAAAACCTCGTATCCACAATCGCTCAATGCTTCATCATTTTTGCCGTAATAAGCCTCATCTGGGCGCTGTGGGGCTACAGCCTGGCATTTGGACCCAGCTATCGACGGGATAATAGGAAACCTATCCCTCGCAGGGTTAAACGGCATAGGCATACATGACATCAACCCCGCCTTAGCACCAACCATACCCACATTACTCGTCTTTGCCTTCCAGCTAAAATTCGCCGCAATCACTCCAGCCCTAATCATCGGCGCATGCGCAGAAAGAGTCCGCTTCCGATCACTACTAATATTCATAGTTCTATGGTCAACGCTAATCTACGTGCCAATCGCACATTGGGTTTGGAACCCATGACGGTTGGCTTAAAGGCATAGGCTCCATCGACTTCGCAGGAGGCCTAGTCGTCCACATATCCGCAGGTGTTTCAGCTCTTGCAGCAGCTCTAGTCATTGGCAGAAGAAAAGGCTGCAGTGTTTCCTGGAAAGATCACATGCAAGCAATGGACCAAAAGACGATTGCACCACAATTCAAACCAACAAACATTCCCTACGTCCTATTAGGCGCAGCACTACTATGGTTCGGCTGGTTCGGATTCAACGCAGGTAGCGCACTGGCAGCAAACGACCTTGCAGTCTCAGCCCTCGTAGTTACAAACTTAGCCGCAGCAGCAGCCGCAGTAAGCTGGATGCTCATGGACTGGCTACTCAAAGGCAAACCCTCCGCAGTCGGCATGGCAGTCGGCGCAGTCGTTGGGTTAGTCGTCATCACACCCGCTTCAGGCTTTGTTGGCCCTACTGCAGCAATAATCATGGGTTTAATAGGTGGTGTAATCTCTAACCTTGTTGCAAGCTGGAGAGCAGGCAGATCACGAATCGATGATACGCTGGATGTCTTTGCATGTCACGGCGTCGGCGGTATTTGGGGTGCAATAGGTACAGGTATATTCGCGTCTGCGGCAGTTGGCGGCTTCAGCGGTCTGATCGAGGGAAACGTTCAGCCAATTTGTTGCGCAGCTATTAGCTGTAGGGGTTGTGGTGCCGTTCTCGTTCTTCGGCTCCTAGCTGTTGCTTAAAGCTGTGAACGTGTTCTCGCCTCTAAGAGTCAGCGAAGAAGCAGAAGATGCAGGCTTAGACCTAAGCGAGCACGGCGAAGAAGCATACCAATTAGATTAGAGCACTTCAACTGCTCAATTTTTCCCTTTTTATGTTTTCTAGCAATTTTGCTATTTTTTGTTTTAGACAAGATACCTTTTTAACGGCGTTTTTTTGGACAATTTTGCGATTATCAGGCTTATCCAAAAATTTGTTGCATGAACTATACTGCTTGCAAGCTATAATTTGAACATTTATCGATTTTTACCCTTTTATTTAATGCGAATGTATAGTTTAAATATTTGTTCTGACAAAAATGGGGAATAACTAAGCATAAAACAGGGGAAGAGATGTCTTACAATCCAGCAGACGTTGCATGGGTTCTAACGTCAACAGCACTAGTTATGCTGATGACTCCAGCCTTAGCCTTCTTCTACGGCGGTTTAGTCCGCAGAAAAAACCTTGTCTCAACACTTGTTCAATGCATCGCCATCTTTGCCGTCGTCAGCCTAGTGTGGTTCTTCTGGGGTTACAGCCTCGTGTTCGGTCCCAGCGTCGGCGGCGTCATTGGAAATCTTTCACTTGTAGGCTTAAACGGCATAACCATAAACACAGTTAACGCCAGCCTACGCAACAGGCATTCCAGAAATCCTATTTTTCGCTTTCCAACTTAAATTCGCAGCAATCACTCCAGCTCTAATCATCGGTGCATGCGCAGAACGAATCCGCTTCAAATCCCTGCTTATCTTTGTTGTTTTGTGGTCAACTCTAATTTATTCACCAATTGCTCATTGGCTCTGGAATGTCAACGGCTGGCTACATGTTTTGGGTGCATGGGATTTTGCAGGCGGCATAGTAGTTCATGTTGCAGCTGGTTTGTCAGCTTTGGCAGCAGCTCTGATTGTTGGCAGAAGAAAAGGTTGTGTTTACTGGAAAGACCAAATGAAAGCTTTAGACCGCAAAGAGCCAGGTGCACCAGCAATGGGCACTGAGTTTAAACCAACGAACATTCCTTACGTAATTTTGGGTGCAGGTTTATTGTGGTTTGGCTGGTTTGGATTCAACGGAGGCAGCGCTCTTGCAGCTGACAGCATCGCTGTTTCCGCGGTTATTGCAACTAACTTGGCGGCGGCTGCAGCAGCAGTTAGCTGGATGATTCTGGATTGGGTAATCAAAGGTAAACCTTCAGCAATCGGCATCTCTGTTGGCGCGGTTTGCGGTATGGCAGCGGTTACGGCGGCTGCAGGTTATATTAACTTCACAGCGGCAGTCATCGTTGGGTTAGCTGCAGGCATAATCTCGAACTTAGTAGCTAACTGGCGTGCTGGCCGATCAAAAATCGATGATACACTCGATGTCTTTGCTTGCCATGGAATCGGCGGAATCATTGGCGCAGTATCAGTCGGTTTGTTTGCAACTGCTGCAGTTAACCCAGCGTGTAAAGGACTTATTCTATGGCAACCCGGCACAACTTGGTATCCAAGTCTTGCGGTTGCAGTTGTGGCAGCTTTCGCATTCGTCGGCTCCTACTTGCTTTTGAGGTTGGTAGATGTGTTTTCGCCGCTGCGGGTGAGTCCTAAAGAGGAAGATGAAGGCTTGGACTTGAGCCAACATGGCGAAGAAGCATACCACTTAGACTAACATCTAGCTTAGTGAGATGTTAGGATATGCTTGATTTCTCATTAGTTTTTATGGCTTTTCCAGAGATTATTTTCTGCAGGTTAAGATCTGAGTTGCTTTATTGTTTTCTTGAATTTTATGATTTTTAGATTGTAGTTGCTGGTTTTTTCCATCTGCAATTAAGTTTTATGTCGACTTTGGTTTTGGAGCAATTCTGTACTAAAAATGAATTGGTTTAGTCAATGGATTACCGATTTGACGAAAAAGCTTCAATGATGTTTTATGATTCCCTGCATGTCAATTTTGAATTTCATAGTCAGAAACAATGTATTTCAAAAGTTAGCGGTTGTTTGCAAAGATATATGAATTAAGAATCTTTATGAGACGTGCATGGGTGTGGGTGGGTATTAAACAGCGAACTGTTCTCTGCTTATCTATTGCAGTCCTCATCACAGTTTGTTTTTTAAGCGTTCAGTATGTTGCTCCTGCCGACTCCTGTTATGGTCCCTGCATAACCTGCAGACATCGACCGCACCCAAGTTAATCTTAACGAAACCGTCACTGTAACAGGGCAAGTGTGTCCTCCCGCAGAAAACAAAACCGTAAGAATAGCCTTCACCAGACCAGATTACACCTATATCGATCGTATCTGTTCTAACTGATCCCATAACAGGTAATTTTTCAGCTACCCAAAAACTTGACATGGCAGGATACTGGAACATTTTCGCTATAGATGGCCACATTTGCGACAGATTATTTGCTCAAGTAACTGACCCAGCAAATCCTAATGCCCCACCGCCAACCCCAAGTATACCGCTCAAACTTACAAGCCAATTGGAGCAGTCATCGGTGTCACTGTGGCATTTTTAAGCGTAGGCGCAGTTGGCGCTTTATTTTGGAACAAGAAACAAAACCAGAAAAATCAGTTCTCTTCGATTGTTTGTTCAAATAGGTTTATCTTTCTTCTTTTCTTCGGCATATTCATCGACCATTAGGGCTTACCTGCGCCAGCGGCGCAGATTGCCCCTCACGAAATTGACATTGCAACCAATGTGCTTGGAGTTGGCATGCCTGATGGGCTTCCAGCACCTTTCTTTGGCTGCTTATTACCCCTGTGGAAGAACCATGACTTGCGCACTATGGCAGATTCAAGCCTACATTTACCCGTTCTTTAATGTTGGCGGCGGCTGGGGCGTACACTATGACTCTACGGGCTTGGAAAGGTTAGCCATTGTTTTCGGCATAATCATCTTGGCAGCTGTTATTCTTGGGAAGGTTCTGGTGCGGCTGGGTCTGCCCCTTTGGCTTATACGTTGATTTGATGACGCGACTGCGAAAAGCACTGAAAATTAAGCACGGAACTTTTCAGACAGATTTAACGAGCGGTTCCATCAGTTAAGCTACCTCATCTTGGCACTTATAATTATTCTAAGCGTGGTTTTCGCTTCGCAAGCCATCACAGGCACACAACTGGTAGCTGGAACACAAAAAGGCGGATTTGTCTACACTTACTTTTCAGCTCCATTCTGCCAAGTCTGCCCCATGAAACCCCTCTGTATCTTGTCGGAGGCAAGCGTTGGATTGATGAAGCCAGATTGGGTTACTCAGAACACAACAGGGCAATTCTGGCAGCTGGGTCAATTACATAACCTCAACCAACCTACTTATACTTGCTATAGTCACGGCTGCAGCGTTCTTTTTCCGTCGTTCATGGTGCAGAATCTGCCCGCTGGGCGGCTTAATTGCGCTCTTTAATCGTTTTCCACCCTTCAAATGGATATCGGCGTGCGCTTAAACAAAGATGAAGAGAAATGCACTAAATGCGGCATTTGCAAACGGGTTTGCCCAACACAAGTTAAGGAAGTTTACGAAGGAAAAAGCGGTGATGTTGCGTCTTCCCAATGTATCTTCTGTTTGCGTTGTGTGGAGATGTGTCCCAGTGAGGATTGTCTGCAGTTCAAGTTTGCTGGAAAAACGGTTTGCAAATCGAGGAATTGGTTAATTAAATCTGACAGCATTAAAGGAGAATAGATGAGAGCTTGTTGATGCAAAAGACTTGTTTGGCACTCTTTTTTCTGATAAGTTTAACAGTTCCAATGTTTGTACTTACCGAGGCTTCAGCACTTTCCACAACTACAATTTTCATTCAACCAGATGGAACAATAAATCCCTCAAGTGTTCCAATCCAACGCAATGGCGATGTGTACACTTTTACTGCGAACGTTTCTGACCCAATTCTTATACAGAAAAGCAACATTACTGTTGACGGCGCAGGCTATTCCCTGATTGGACCCCTCACCTTGGAAGAGAGGAAATCTGAGCCATTATTGGGGATCAGGTCCAGACACCAAACTGCCTCCTTACATTATTGGGTTAGATTGTGACAAAACTGTGAATGGCTTAACAATCAAGAACCTCAACATCAACAACTTTAACGTTGGAGTTTACATTCGCACAACAAACAACACCTTAATTGGCAATGCGGTTTCAGGAAACACTAGTCGGCGTTTTACTTTCTGGTTCAACTAACACAATCACAAAAACTATATTTTTGACAATGAGATGGGGCTTTTCTTTGGTTTTGAACAAGTAAACGGAAGCGCATCAAATATACCCTCTGACATCGATATTAGCCATAACAGCTTCATCAACAATACTTATCAACTTACTGGTTGCGTATGCAAAGTATACAATTTTAGTGAACCAATCCATTCTTGGGATAACGGCAAAGTAGGGAATTACTGGAGTAACTATAATGGAACCGACGCAAACCATGACGGAATCGGTGATACATATTATAGAATTGACGTTTTAAATCAGGACCGTTACCCGTTAATCGCGAGTACCGCTCAACCGCCTGTTCCTGCAGCTAAATTTCCCCTTGAAACCACAGTTATTGGGGTTGCAATAGCAGTCATTGCTGTTGTTGCAGTACTTGCTTATTGGCGGAAAAGGAAGAAAGCTTAGGGGTAGCGTTATTCTTTTATCTCAACTGATAGTTAACTGGTAATGTGATTTGATGAAGGTTGTTGCTTTTAATGGAAGTGCAAGAAAAGACGGAAACACCGCCATATTGATTCGACGGGTTTTGCAAGTTCTAGAAAGTGAAGGCATCGAAACTGAACTTATTCAGCTTGCTGGCGAGCAAATCCATGGTTGCATGGCTTGCGGAACCTGCCAGAAAATCCAGAACAAACAATGCAAAATCGTAAACGACAACGTTAACTTGTACATTGAGAAGATGGTTGCGGCAGACGGAATAATTCTTGGTTCACCAACATATTTTTCAATGATGACTTCCGAAATGAAAGCGCTGATTGACCGAGCAGGCTTTGTCGGCAGGGCAAACAGAGACCTGTTCAAACGAAAAGTGGGCGCAGCAGTTGTGGCTGTACGCAGGGCAGGCGGTATTCCAACCTTTGACGCCATTAACCATTTTTTCCTCATCAGCCAAATGATTATTCCTGGCTCATCTTACTGGAACATCGGCATGGGCTTAGCAAAAGGCGACGTCGAAAAAGACGAGGAAGGGCTGAAAACTATGGATGACTTGGGCAAAAACATGGCGTGGCTACTCAAGAAAATAAAGGCTTAAGCGTCTATTGCATATCGAGTTCTACGCCAGGTATCTTCTTTTTCTCGTAAATTATATCCATTATTTTGGAAAAGCCTGTAATCCACACCAAATAGATTGCTCCAATTACAATCCAAACTGGAAGAATCTGCATAAGTCCTGCATTCTAATTGAGATGTCCTGCGCCGACTAAGTCGAATAAGCCTACGTAAGCTAATGTGGCTGTGCTTTTTGTTAAAGAACAGAACTCGTTGGTCCAAGAGGGGATAACTATTCGGTAAGCTTGCGGCAGAATCACGTGGCGAAGCGTTTGGATTTTTGACATTCCCACCGACAGGCCTGCCGCCATTTGGTCATCCAAGTATGGTTTGCATTGCGCCTTTCATGTAGCCTTTCTGGTAGCCAGCACTGTTTAATCCAAAAACCAGGAAAGCCAAAAGATGATGGTCTATCTGGAGATTGAAGTATTGCAGGCACAGTGTAGACGGCTATGAATAGTTGGACAAACAGTGGGCTTCCTCTGAAGAATTCGACGTAGACGGCGATGGCTCCTTTTGCAGGTTTTCCCCCATAAATGTCGCCGATTGCCAGCAGTGTCCCCAATCCCAATCCCAAGAGACCCCGAACAGCGTAATTTCTACTGTTAGGAGTAGCCCTTGCAGGATCCATGTGTAGTATATGGGGTTGAATGAGGAATTCAAACATTCATTTATTCCCTTGTGGTTCGATTTATGATTCTTGTCATGAACTGTTTTGCTCGGTCTGTGTTTGGTGCATTGAAGAACAGTGATGGCGGTCCAGTTTCGACGATTGTGCCTTCATCGTAGAATATCATTTCTTCTGCGACTTCTCGGGCAAACGGCATTTCATGGCTCACGATAAGCATTGTTGTGCCTTCTTTGGCTAAGTCGCGTAGTGTGTCGATGACTTCCCCCGTAAGCTCTGGGTCTAACGCTGAAGTGGGTTCGTCAAGCAGTATGATGTCTGGGTTTCGGGCTATGGCTCTTGCTATGCCTACACGTTGCGCTTGTCCACCTGACATTTGAGAAGGATACTTGTTGACGCAATCAGTGACTTTCACTTCTGTCTAGAGCAGCTAACGCCCGTTTGCGAGCTTCTTCTTTGGGTAATTTTAGCACTTGCCGAAGCGCCAACTCAACGTTACCTAAAGCCGTGAGATGACGGAACAAGTAAATGTGCTGGAAAACAAATCCGATTCTTGCACGGGCTTTGTTGAGGTCAACGCCAGGTTTAGTTAAGCATTCGTCGCCAAGGTATATTTCGCCCTTGTCAGGAATATCAAGCATAGCCATGCAACGGAGAAATGTGCTTTTTCCTGAGCCGCTGGGTCCAAAAATCAGTTTGATATCTCCTTTTCGGATTTGCAGTGAAACATCTTTGACTGCTTCGACTATTTTGTTGTCTCCTTTTTTGTCGCCTTTGATTTTGTAGCTTTTGTATACGTTTTTTGCTTCCATTACACAATCTGTCATTTTTCTTACAACCCTATTTTCTTCTTTCTTTTATTTCCCCACCTGTCAAGCGAGAAGGCAATGGGGAAAGTTATCGCAATGTAGAGAATAGCGGCAAGAACAAACGGAGTAACAACATCGTAGGGTGGCGTACTTTTTAGTCGTATTGACAGTGTCATTATTTCCGCTAAACCGCCGATAACGTAGACATAGGCTGAGTCCTTGATGAGCAAGGCATATTCACTTCCTAAACCAGGAGTGGAGAAAGTGAAAACTTGAGGAACCATTATGTGCCAGATTGCTCGCCACTTCGATAAACCAACAGATGTTCCTGCAATCATCTGTTCATCTCCAACGCCGCGAATTGCACCTCTGTAAATCTGTGATTGGTTTGCTCCGCTTCTCAGTCCAAGCACAAAGGCTGCTACGAAGAAGGCGTTGCTGAATGGGATTGGAAAAAACGGTCCCAAACCAAAATAGAATAGCAGCATTAAAACGATTTCAGGAATGCCGCGGAAAATTTTTTCGTAAGCGTCAACTACAAAGCTGATTTCTTTTTCATAAACTCTAAGGAACGCAAGAGGTAATCCTATTGCTATTCCCGCTAAAAATGAAATGATAGAAATGGAAAGAGTTAATGGTACTCCTTCCAAGAGGAAGATTAGTTGTTGCCAAACGTCCACTACTAATCACGTTGGCTTAGGCGTTCCATTTTGCTTTCAGTTGGTCTACTGTTCCGTCGTAGATGAGTTGTACTAGGGCGCCGTCCATTTTGTCTAAAAGTGTATGTGAGCCTTTGGCGACTAGGAATGCAACTGGATAGTATGGGTGGGTATAGACAACGCCGACTTGGTGTCCTTGCTGTTGGAATTGAGGCAATCCATGTGGTGGTGATTGGTGTTTCAGCGTATACTGCTTGTACGCTTGGGTTTGCGCTGACCAAGTCTTGGAAGGGTGATGCGGAGTCACTCCATGTTGCTATGTCTACACCTGCGTTTTGGAGTTCTTCTTGTTCAACGTTTCCAGATTGTACTCCAACTTTTATGCCTAAAGTTTTGAAATCTGCAAGCGAGTTTACGGTGGTTATGCCTTTGGCTTCCATAGTGCTCTTTAAGCATTACTACTTGCCCTTGGGTGGTGCTGTGCGGTACTGTGAAAGAAACTTGGTCAAGTCTTTCTGGTGTTATTGAAAAGCCGCTGACGCCCATGTCAAGTTGGCCCTGCTGAACGGACAGTATGATGTTGTCGAAGCCTACACTTTGCCAATTGATTGTTAATCCTAACTTTGCTGCGCAGGCGTTTGCTAAGTCAACTTCGAAGCCTTCGATCTTGCTGAGTTTCGTTATTCAGCATTTGGTATGGTGGCCATGTTGGGTCTGTGCCGACTTTGATAACTCCTGTTTTCTGGATGTTTGCCCAAACGTATCTGTGGTTGACGAGTTTTGAGGTGATAATGAATGGACTTGAAACTAAGCCCACACCGAAACCTACAACGAGCATTACAATAACTAAAGCTACGGTTAATATTTTTGCCATTTTTTTATTTTCTCCCTTTCCCCAAATATTTGCTGGTTACGTATTTAAGCTTAAGCATACTACAAAACGCTTGTTTTTTAACTATTTGCCGCTTTTTCTGCATGTCTAACTGAAACCAACGCTATGGAGATAACTATTAAGAAAGCGCCGATTGTGGAGAATATTGTTATAGGTTCTTTTAACACGACGATTGATGCAATTACTGCGACCACTATCTCGGATAGAAGCAAAATCGTTGAGGTGGATGCAGAAAGATGTTTGAGTCCTTCCAGCCATAAATAATAAGGCAAAACCCAACATACAATCGCCGTCCAAACAATCGCCGCCCACGCCCAACCGTCCAAGGCAAAGAAACCAGGTCCAGATAAAACTGAGAAAGGCACAATCGAAAGGAAAGTGAATATCAATACCAAAGTCATGTTTTGGAAAGTTGCTGAGGTTGAGTTCGTCACCAATTTTTTGTTATAAATCATAAAGATCGCCCAAGTCAAACCTGAAATAATAAGCAGTACATCTGCTGTAGTCTGACCTTGATTTAAAGTGGAAAAATCCATGTTGGTGCTAACAAAAACAATGCCAAGTAACCCGAAGATTACTCCAGCAATTTTTATAGGAGAAAACTTTTCACCGAGCAATTTTGGGCTTAAGAGTGCAACCCATATTGCGCTTAGGTTTATGAAGAGTGCGGCTTTCGCCGCTGTAGTGTAGGGCATGGCGATGTATTGGAGTAAGTATCCTGAGGCATTTGAGATGCCCAAAAAAATAAGAAGTTTCTTGTTAGCCATCTTGAACTCTAGTTTTTTGAGAAGTAGCATAACCGTAAGCAAGGTGATACAAGAGACGAAGAAGCGCCAAAATACAAATGTGAATGGATCGATAGTTTTTAATCCGATTTTTATGATTGGAAAAGAAGTACCCCATAATGCTCCTGCCAAAATCGTTAAGAAAACCGCTTTGGCTTTATTGCTAAACATATGTTTTGGCAAGGGCTATCTCCTTACAGTTTAGCCCAATACTTCTTAAATAAAGTGTTTTTGCCGAAAAATAGAATGATTAATGGAAAAATAAAGAAAAAGATTTGGTTATTTACTTCATTATTTCTTTGAGGTCTTCGTCGGGAGTTTTTATTGGCATTATGTTGAATTTATCTACGAGCACTTTGAGTATGTTTGGGGTTATGAATGCTGGTAAGCTTGGTCCCAAGCGAATGTCCTTTAATCCCAAGGTACAGTAGAGATAACAATATTGCAACGGCTTTCTGTTCGTACCACGACAGCACGAGTGACAATGGCAAATCGTTGATTTCAACATGGAATGCTTCTGCCAAGGCTTGAGCGATTTTAACAGCTGAATAAGCATCGTTGCATTGTCCAATATCGAGTAGACGTGGGATTTCGTCGATTGTGCCCAGTTCCTTGTCGAAGAAGCGGAATTTTCCACATGCCAAGCGTTAGGATAATTGTGTTGCTTGGTGCTTTTTCAACGAATTCGGTGTAGTAGCTGCGTCCGGGTTTTGCTCCGTCGCATCCACCGACGAGAATGAAGCGTTTGATGTGTCCGCTTTTCACTGATTCAATAACTTTTCCCGCTACGCTTAGGACGGCGTTTCTTCCGAAACCAACGAGGACTGTTTTGCCTTCAAAGTCTTCGGCGAAACCTGGCATTGATAGGGCTTTCTGTATTACCGGTGAATAATCTTTGCCTTCTATGTGTGGTACGCCTGGGTAACCCACTGGACCGGTTGTGAAAATGTTAGCTTTGTAGCTTTCGATAGGACGTTGAATGCAGTTAGTTGTCATCAAAATGGAACCTGGAAACTGTGCAAACTCTTTCTGCTGATTTTGCCACGCAGTACCGAAGTGTCCGTAGAAGTTTGGGTACGATTTAAGTTTGGGGTAGCCGTGGGTTGGGAGCATTTCACCATGGGTGTAAACAGTGATGCCAGTTCCCTGGGTTTGTTTTAAGATGTTTTCTAAGTCGATTAGGTCGTGTCCTGAAACAAGAATTGCTTTACCTTTTTTGTGTCCCAGAGGCACTTTGGTTGGAACGGGGTGACCATAATTTTCGGTATTGCCAGCGTCGAGTAATTCCATGGCACGGATGTTGACTTCGCCGCATTTGAAAACTAAACCAACAAAATCGTTTACGCCAAGCGACTTATCAAATGGCGCTGCTAAACCCTGGTGGATGAAATCGAAGACTTTTTGATCTTTTTTGCCTAAAAGATAAGCGTGGTAAGCGTAAGCAGAGACACCTTTTAACCCGTAGGTTAGCAACCACTGAAGCGAGTGCAGATCTGGGTCCATGTTTGTGTCTGCTTGTATGCCGTAACGTTTGCCTTGTGAAATTAAGCCTTCAGTGGTGTTTTCTAAAGGTAAATGGCCGGTTTTTACCTGCAACTGTTTATGTACTAGTTCGTGTAGCTCAGCGGTTTTTCTTATGTATGCAATGATAGCTTCTGGATCAAAATTCACATTCGTCAATGTAACGAAAAGTGCTTCTGCGGTGAATACGCTTATTTTTTCATCCTTTAGTTCGGTCTGGATCATGTGTTGGCTGAGTTCACGAAGTTTGTAAACTAAGAGGTCTTGAAGGTTTGCAACGTCGGCAGATTTACCGCAAACTCCAGCAATTGTGCAACCTTGCCCTTTGGCTGTTTGTTCGCATTGGTAACAAAACATTTGGTTTTGACTCATAAGTATCACTCAATAAACATGTAAGTGTGGTTTTTTATAAATAGATGTTGTCCCGAACATGTAAGGGTTTAATGATTTAATAAAGAATCAGATTTTTTACGAACTCTTTTAACGCTTTAGTTATATTCTAGGTTTTGATTTTGTTCTATTAGGGTTGTTTTTATGATAACTGTTATTGGAGCAGGCAAAGTGGGAAGTGAAGCTGCCTTCGACATTTTACGTTATAAAATAAGCGACGTCGTACTTAATCGACACAAATGAGAAGCAGGCAAAGGGCGAAGCTTTAGACATGATGCAGGCTGCACCTGCCATTGAGTTTGACGGCAAAATCCGCGGAACCAGCGACTTCAGGGAAATGGCGGGGTCGGAACTTGTGATTGTGACTGCGGGACTTGGGAGAAGACCAGATATGACTCGTTTTGACCTCATGAATACCAACGCACAAATCGTCAAATCATAGTTAAAGAAGTCGTCAAATATGCGCCCAAAAGCAAACTTATGATTGTAACCAACCCAGTGGACATCATGACTTACATTGCGTATAAGGAAACAGGTTTTCCGCGGAGCCGCCTGTTTGGCATGGGCAACATCTTAGATACGATGCGTTTTAGAACCTACATAGCCAACGAACTTGATGTTTCTCGTGAAGATACACGGGCATTAGTTATTGGAGAGCATGGCGATTCGATGGTGCCGCTGGTTGAGTATGCTTCTGTCTCAGGAATTCCTAGTTACAAGTCTGCTTACGAATGAGCAGATCGAAAAAATTGTGCATTTAACGGTGACTTCAGGTGCAGATGTTATCCAACTTAAAGGCAGCACTGTTTATGCTCCAGGCACAGTGATTGCGATTATGGCGGATGCAATTTTGACTGGAAGAAATCGAGTCATGAGTGTTTCAACCTGTCTTGATGGTGAATATGGTGTTTCTGGATTGTCCATTGGGGTACCTGTGGTTTTGGGAAAAGAAGGCGTTGAAAAAATAATTGAATTGAATTATCCGAGAAAACAAAAGAGAAATTTGCGAAATCTGTTGCTATCTTAAAAGAAGCGATAGCGGCTTTGAAGAGATTAGGAAAAAAGAAGAAAAAATTTTAGATTATTGCTTTGATTTTAGCGCAGTAAAAGTTCCCGTTCTGCCTCACAAAGCTGGGCATTTTCCATCGTAGCAATTTTTAGCCATTGGCATGGTGCCTGAACTTCATGGATTCTTGGCATGTATGACCGCGTTAAAACAACTCTTTGTTGAGGGGCTTTCTCGTTTAGAAATTTGTTCAACATTACTTCCATTTTCAAAAACACCTTCAAGTTTTCGCTTGCTTGAATTCAAAATACTATTGCTTCAATTATTAAAAATGTGTTACAGTCGTTGCACAACAACAAACACATATAAGCGCTAACTGGGTGAGAAAGAAAAAGTTTACGTAAAGACAATTACTTAAGTGATTTTGTTTTCAGGTTGGCGCGTTGATTTTTCCATAACCCGTGCATAAAAGTCAGGTTAGGTTAAAAAAGTCTCTAACAAGGTCCTACTAAAGAAAAATACTCAGCCATTTGACTAAAAGCATGCATACAAAGTGTTATTTAGCAGTTTTGGGCTTTCTTGTTTTGGGTGCCACCAATTGGAGTTCAAAGGAAGAGACATCATATCAATCGAAGACTTCAGCCAACAAGAAATCAACCATATCTTAGATGTCAGCAAAACCATGGAGCCCCTCGCCAAATACGGCTCAGACATGCTGAAAGGCAAAATCCTCGCCACCTTGTTCTTTGAACCCAGCACACGCACACGCCTAAGCTTCGAAACAGCCATGCTAAAACTCGGCGGAAACTACATCGGATTCGCCGAACCCGACATAACATCTGACTCGCAAAGGCGAAAACCTCGCAGACACCGTGCGCACAGTAGAAAACTATGCAGATGTAATTGCACTTCGGCACAGTTTAGAAGGCTCAGCGAAATTGGCGGCAGAGTTCTCCAAAGTTCCAATTATTAATGCGGGCACGGGTGCTGCAGGAGCATCCGACACAAGCATTCATCGACCTCTACACGATGCGCAAAGAAAAAGGCAAGATTGATGGGTTAAAAGTGGCGCTTGTTGGCGACTTGCGGTATGGCGAACGGTTCATTCGCTGGCTTACGCGCTGGCGCTCTACAACGTCGAATTGTACCTTGTCTCGCCCGAAAGCCTGCGCATGAGAAAAGACGTTCTCCAAACAATCAAAGAACAAAATCCCTGTAACCGAAAACGCAAACCTCGAAACCATAATGCCCCAAATCGACGTCCTCTACGTCACCCGCATCCAAAAAGAACGCTTCCCAGACGCAGCAGAATACGCCAAAGTCAAAGGCGCCTACAAAATCGACCTAAAAACCCTCAAAGACGCCAAAAAAGACATGATTATCCTGCATCCACTACCCCGCGTAGACGAAATCGCCGCCTGAAGTTGATGCGACGCCGCAGGCAAAGTATTTCCAGCAGGTTTGGAACGGCATTGTAGTGCGCATGGCACTACTTTCGCTAGTGCTTAGGCGCCGTCAAATAATTAAGTTGATGTGAATCGGTCGAACGTTGTCAGTGTGCTCATGGAGCCGCATGAGGGGCATTTGTGGAGGGTTCCGAACCAGTTTTTCTTGCAGTTGTCGCAGAAGCTGATTAGGCGGTTGTAGGTGAAAAATTCTAAAGATTTGATTCTCCATCAGGCGCGTTGTTAATTCCATTAGGGCTTCGGGTTTGTACTCAGCATCTTCGAGTTCGATGATGCTGAGGTTTCCGCCAGCATTCAACCCTTTACATCTTCTGCGCAGTCTCAAGCATGCTCCGTCTGAATGCTTAGAAGCTCTGCGGCTTTCACCTGGAAACGTTTAGCAGTTGAATAATACGGTTTTTCTCTTGTTCCCGAAAACTTGACTTTGGCAACGCCATACCGCTCAATGTCCAGTTGCGCTAGCCGCTCAGAAGCTTCGGAGCTGCCAAGTATAACGGGGTAGAGGCGTTTGCCGTATTTTCTTCCGATTTTCTGCTTGAAAGCCAAAAGGTTCACGATTGTTTCTTCGGCGAATTTGCGGCTCTCCTCCGAGTTGATGCTTTTCTCGGTGAAAGCTTCGATGGCTTCGCGGAAACCTGCTAAATTGATTATGCGTGAGCAGTTTTCCAGTCGGAAATAGGTGTCGCCGTCGGCTTTTTGCAGAAGAAACGGCAGGGAATTTTTCCCGAACTGCTTAAGCGCATTACTCTTTATGCCCAATGCTCGTGCGGCAAGTTCAAAGCGTTCACGCATCAAATCGAAAAACTTGTTTTTGTCTTTCTCACATTCAAGTGCAATTCGTGGCAGATTAATCGTAACGCAACCCAAACAACCCGTGCGCAATGTGTCGGTTTCCCAGTCACCTGTTAAATCAGCGGCGAATTTTACGCCTGAAGAGGAAAAAGCCACGTTTTCATTTTCTTTTTTTGTCATGTTAGCAAAATATGGGATTCCGCTTTTCGCCGCTAACTGATGCGCTTTGAGAAGAATAGCTTTTGCGTTTTCGTCAGCCAAGGCTGCACTGTTGATTTTTATGACCAGTTTTGGACTAAGCAGCGGCTTGCTGATGCTTTCTTCTGCAAAAACATCAACGATAAGTGAGGCGACAAGTTGGCTTTCCTGGGTGAAGTCGCCGTATTTGCCGTTTGGTTTGCCATCTGGACCGATGGCTTCTTTTTCTGCGGTTAACTTTGGAATTGAAAGATCAAGTCCTAAGGTGGCTTCTGCATGTTGGTTGAGGTTTTGTATGAAGAAACGCAGGTTTTCTTTTATTTTCGCAACTTCGTTGCCTCTTACGTAGGGTGCGAGGAACACGTTGAAGTAGTTGAAGGTTTGAGTGCGGTTGGTTTCTTTGCTGGCGTGCAAGAGCACATTGAAGGCTATTGATAATGCGGATTTTAGGTCGTTGGGGGCGTCCATGGCGACTTGGAGGGGGTTGTCGAGTTTGACGCCGTGTTGGAAGAAGTATCGTAGATCATGGATGACTTCGTTTGGTTTCAGTATCCATGTGCCTAAGCCGTCGATGTGGATGGCTCCTGAAAGGTGAGCGTCGGCGATGTCTCTGGGAAAAATGTTCAGCAACGTATATTCGCTAAGGACGGTTTGACCTGCCTTGCTGATTGTGGCTTGGGAGTCTGGAGCGACATCTTTTGATTCGATTAGGGCGGTTACTTCGTGGATGGGCATGCCGACGCGGGTGAGTTTATTGCGGTAATCTTCATAGCCCTTTTCCACCAAAATGCCGTTTACAACTTCCCTGATTAACGATGCAGTGAGGTACTTTGTTTTTGATTTTACGAGGCGTTTTTCGGCTTCTTTCGCTGCTTTCTGAGCCAACTCCGCAGGAACCTTCGCCTCTTTAATGAGTGAATTCGCGATTTTGTTAACATCAAACTCTTCCAGCGTTAAATGAGAAGTCCGAACAACCATACCTCGCGGTTTAACCGCCTTCTTCTCCACGCGGTCAGCAACGTCGAGCACCATTTTGCCAAGGTCAGTTAAGAAATATTTTTTTGCTTCAACATCTGCCTCAACCAAATCTGCTTTCAACAAAAATTTTAGGTGATAGGCGAATCTGCCTGCGTCTCGGCTGGGGTTCATTTTCAGTTGGTTCATAAGTTCGGTGTAGGAGAGGGCGCTTTTGTCGAAGAGTAGATTTAGGATTTGCAGCCTAAGCGGTGAAGAAACGGCTTTTAGCACTTTGACGCCGCGTGCACGATTCGGAGGCTGATTAACCATACCTTTCTTTCTCCTAAACTCCTCAAATTTTGTGGGGCTCTACCTATTATTCCACTGGAGAGTTTAAACTTAACTAAAAAAGAGCTCATTGCATTTGCAGTGTTTAACGCTTAGACACGGCAGGGTTGTTGCTGGCTAATACAGTGAATTGTGCCAAATCCATAAACCAAATCCACGCATCGAATGCCCACGACTTTTCGCGTTGGAAACAGCTCTTGCAGAATCGCGAGCGCTTTTGCATCGTTTTTGTGGTCAAAAATTGGCACCAGAACTTTTTGGTTGCCAATGTAAAAGTTTGTGTAGCTTGCAGGTAGCCGTTCATCTTCGTCGCTGACGACTTTGGGCATGGGCAACTTTATAATTTTGAGTTTTTTGCCGTCTTGGTCAACTGCTTGGCATAGGATGTCATAGTTTTCTTTTAGAGCATCGTAGTCTACGTCGTTTTGGTCTTCTTGGATAAGCGCAAACGATGGTGGTTGGGTTTACGAATCGGGCTAAGTCGTCGATGTGGCCGTCGGTGTCGTCGCCTAAGATGCCGCGTTTAAGCCAAATAAAATTGGTTACACCCAAGATATTCGCCGAGGAATTTTTCGATTTCTTTCTTGCCCAGATGTGGGTTTCGGTTCTTGTTCAACAGGCACTGCTCTGTGGTCAATAGGGTTCCTTTGCCGTTAACATCTATTGAGCCGCCTTCCAAAACTATGCCGGGTTTGAAGCATTGCATGGATCATTTTTTGGTTTATGACATCTGGGATTTGTCTGTCCTTTAGCAGTGTTTCATATTTTTCTCCCCAAGAGTTAAAGTCCCAGTGAATCATCGCAAGCTCGTGATTTTGGTTTTTGACAAATATAGGTCCGTAATCCCTAAACCATACGTCAGCATAGTCGGAAACGAAAAAGTGGATTCTGTCAAGGTCAATGTTTGCCGCTTTAAACATTTTTGTCGCTTTCTGTTTGGTCGGCTCATCGATGACAAAGAGGTTTACTTCTTCGTTTTCATGAATCTCCTTAACAATTTGAACGTAAGTAGCTTCTACACGTTCAACCCTGTCGGGAAAAGTTGTTGGGTCATAGGGCCAAGCAAGCCAGATAGCATCGTGTTTTTCCCATTCTGCGGGCATACAAAAGCCCTGTTCACGGCAGGTCCGCTCGGAACTACTCATCTTCCTCACCCTTTCTGTTGTCTCTGGTGAGACGTTCATATGTGTCTGGGCGTCGATTGCGCAGAAAACCCCAGCCCTCCTGAATTTTCTTGTTCTTGCTCAAGTCAACCTGGGCCACTACGACTTCTTCTTTTGTGGTGCTGGCTTCGTTGAGAACTTTGCCAAAAGAATCACAGATAAATGAGCCTCCCCAAAACTCCAGTTCTCCCTCTTCGCCTACACGGTTAACTGCGGCAACGTGGATTCCGTTGGCTATTGCGTTGGCACGCTGAACGGTTTTCCAAGCGTCATGCCAGTCACCATCTTCTGAAGTGTAACCTTTAACGTATCCGATGGCGGTGGGGTAAAATATTATTTCTGCGCCTTTTAATGCGTTGATTCGGGCAGGTTCAGGGAACCATTGGTCATAACATATGAGAACACCAATACGGGCAAATTGCGTCTCAAAGACTTCGTAATCAGAGTCTCCAGCTGCAAAATAGTCTTTCTCATAGAAGTAAGGGTCGTATGGTATGTGGGCTTTACGGTAAGAGCCCAATATTTCGCCATGTGGACCGATTACAACGGCGGTGTTGTAGAATTTTCCGTTTTTGGCTTTCTCAAACAAGGGGGCAATGATAACAATTTTGTGTTTTTTTGCTAACTTGGAAAATAGGTTTGTTGATTCTCCAGGAATTGTTTCAGCTAAGGCTGAACAATCCTTTTTTTCCTCTTGGGGAAAATAGGTTGTTCGGTATAGTTCTTGGAGGCAGATTATTTGAGCTCCCTTTTCTGCTGCGAGCTTAATTTTTTGGACGGTTTTTTTCATGTTTTCCGCGATGTTTTCTGAGACTGATGTTTGGATAAGCCCTATTGTAACTGTTTTATCGTTTGTCTTTTTTATCTCAGAAGTCTTTGAGGTGGGTTTGAGGGCGGGTATTGGTTTTCCTTCCTTGTTTTCAACTAATTTATAGGCTGTTCGTATTAACTTTTTTGAAAAATAATATGAAAAATTCGATTCTTTCAGGCGTACGACAACGAAACTATTTATTAAGACAATGCAATGACAATACATAGTTTATTGGGGCCAAATAATATGAAAATATTCATAGTTCAATTTCCCTTCGGAGTCGCAGCTTTTGACGAAAACAACGGCTTGGTAGAAAAAGCTCTGTTTCCAAAAAACGCGCAAGCGGCCGCAAAAAGCCTGCTTAAAACAGAGTCAGGAAAATTATCCGATCAGGTCTCATCTCTAATTTCCCTTCTCGCTAAGCGTAGGTTATGACACGTTTGTTTTTGAATCTGGAAATTTGGCGGAAGAAGCTCAAAAGAAAATGAAAGTCGCTGTCGAAGTAGCTAAACCAGCGGAAACCGCAGTACTACACTCACGCATGGGTGAAGTAGCAATCGAAGCAGGTTTTGCCAAAGACGAACAAGAATTAAGCATATGGACCAGAAGCGTAAGTTTAGAACTTGCAAAACTAAGAATCAAAGGTGCCACTGGGAAACGAGATTTAATTGTTGCCCAAAGCATCCAAACCCTTGACAGCTTAGACCAAACTGTTAACCTCTTCATGGGAAGACTTCGAGAATGGTACGGTGTTTACTTTCCTGAACTTGACCGCTTAATCGAGAAACATGAAACTTACTCAAGGCTTGTAGTGAACTTGGGCGATAGAGAAAACTTCACTGTTGAAAATTTAGAGAGAGAAAACATTCCAAAAGAACGTACCCAACTTGTTGCGAAAGCTGCAGAATCATCCATGGGCGCCGACGTAGCAGAGGCCGACTTAGAAATGGTGCAATCCTTGGCTAAAGATGTCCTTAACTTCTATTTACTTCGCAAGAACATGGAAGATTACGTTGACCACACCATGGAGGAATTGGCCCCTAACGTGCGTGCTGTTGCAGGAGCTCTTTTGGGTGCACGCTTAATCGCCATGGCGGGAAGTCTTCAGAACTTGGCTATGAGACCCGCAAGCACAATTCAAGTTATTGGTGCAGAAAAAGCCCTTTTCCGCAGCTTAAAGACAGGAGCCCGACCGCCTAAGCACGGCTTAATTTTCCAACACACTCTTTTGCACGATGCGAAGAGGTGGCAACGTGGAAAAATCGCGCGTGTGATCGCAGGCAAACTCGCTATAGCTGCCAGAACCGACGCCTTTGGAGCAGGCCACTATATTGGAGACAAACTAAAAGCAGACATTAACAAACGCATAGAAGAAATCCAAGTAAAATACAAAGAGCCGCCAGCGCCAAAAGAATCTAAACCCCGACCTGAAGGTTCATTCGAACGCCGAGATCAACGTCCTCCACGAAGAGATGATCGAGGAGGATTCAGAGGAGGCGGTAAAAACTTTGGTGGCGGTGACCGAGGTCCAAGACCACCGCGACGCGATGGCGGCGGAGGACGCAACTTCAGTTATGGTGGCGGACGAGATAGAGGAGATCGACGAGGCGGCGGCAGCGGTGGAAGCGGCGGTCAAAACCGGGGACCAGACAATCGTGCACCTCAAAGTTAAGCCCCACCCAAAATTCAAAGAAATCTACCAAGTAATGCTTGAAGACGGCGCCCAACGTCTCGCCACAAAAAACTTAACCCCCGGATTAAGAGTATATGGCGAGCGACTTTTCAAATTTAAATACGTTGAATATCGTGTCTGGGACGCTTTTCGCAGCAAGCTTGCAGGAGCGATAATAAAAGGTCTACAGAATGTGCCTATTGAACCAGGTTTTAAAGTGCTTTATTTGGGGGCTGCTTCAGGAACTACACCCAGCCATGTGTCAGATATCGTAGGCGACAGTGGACACGTTTATTGCGTTGAATTTGCTCAGCGGTCTTTGAGGGATTTAGTTAATAACGTAGCAGCTTACCGAACAAACATTTCACCCATGCTTGAAGACGCACGCTTACCCGAGCGGTATGCGATGTTCATCTCGGGCAAAGTCGATTCAATTTACTGCGATGTAGCACAACCTGAACAAGCCAAACTACTCGCAGATAATGCGGATGTTTTCCTTAAACCCCGAGGCTGGGTTATGCTAGCGTGCAAATCCCAAAGTATTGACGTAACCATGGATCCCAACGCAGTCTACAAGCAGGAAGCCAACATTTTGAGAAATAGGGGCTTTGACGTAAAAGAAATCATAGACTTAGAACCTTACGACAAAGCGCACGCAATGATAGTAGCACAACACTTCTAAGTTTTAACCGAACCAAAAAAACTCAAATCATTTCAAACTCATTACTCATCTACTTAAAACAACTAAAACCATCTCTTAGAGCAAGTGAGCATAACAAACTTTCATTGAGCAGACTGCTGTTTCCTTTTATTTTCTTGTAAGTTTCGTTTTTTGGAAAAGCATTATAGTCTAGAACCCTGACCCATTTACTGTTAGGATGAAGAATTTGTTAATTGTCGGTGTTGACGAAGCTGGAAGGGGATGCGTTATCGGTCCCTTAGTTGTCGCTGGTGTCGCAGTAAAAACTGAGAATTTGCAAATGCTAACTGAGTTGGGTGTAAAAGACTCCAAGCTTCTAACCGCCAAAAAACGTGAAGCACTGTACCCAGAAATCATAAAGTTAACCGAAAAACATCACATCATAAAGGTTCCACCAGCTCAAATAGACAAGGTGGTCCGCAGCAGCAGAACACTTCACAAACTAAACCGCCTTGAAGCACAAACTATGGCGAAAATAATTGAAATCCTCAGACCTGACGAAGCCTACGTTGATGCTGCAGATGTGCTGGAACATCGGTTCGGAAACCATATATCTGAATTACTTAGGTTTAAAACTAAGATTATATCGGAACATAAAGCCGACCGAACCTTCCCAATTGTTTCGGCTGCCTCCATCATTGCTAAGGTGGAGCGTGATGGCGAGATTGCGAAGTTAAAAGTGAAATATGGCGACTTTGGAAGCGGATACTTAACAGATGATAAGACTATGGTTTTCTTAAAGCGGCTGTTGGATACGAACGGTGACTATCCAAGTTGTGTTAGAAAGTCTTGGAAACCTGCGCAAAGAGCCAAAAGTGAGCAGGGAACAATACAGACGAAGCTAATTTAAAGCTAATTTATTGTCTCTTGTAGCGTCTGAAAAGATACAATTTATAAATACCTCGCCACAATCCGTACTAGTAAACATAGTTTTAAACGGCGGTAACTTGATGAGTGAAAAAGATGTAACGAAATTCTTGCAACTTCTCGGTTTGTCAAAAAGGGAAATTCAAGTTTACATGTTCCTTGCCAAAAGCGGTGTACAGTCAACCAGTTTTGTTGCTAAACGTCTTAAAATGGAGCGAGTTCAAGCTTATCGGACATTCAAAAAACTACAAGAAAAGGGATTCATCGAGGCAACCTTAGAGAGACCAACCAGATTCACTATTGTTCCTTTTGAATCCTTGGTTGACAACTTTATCAATACCAAGAAAGTCGAGGTAGTCAACCTAAATGACCAGAAACAGGATCTTTTGACTGCTTGGGGATCCATCAGCGCACCAGAATCAGAATATCCTGTCGCTAAATTCTCAATCATCACAGGTAAGAAGAAGATTCATTCCAAAATGATTAGCATGATTGAAGAATCGAAGTCTGAAGTCATAGTTTTAACAACAGCTCTTGGCTTAATACAAGAAGACATCGCGGGAATCTTCGATGCAGCAGTCGCTACCTTCCCAAGAGCGCAATGTGCAAGTCCAAATAATAACTGAAATTGCACCCGAGAACCTCAAATTAGTAGAAAGAATAGATCGAAACATTGCTGAAGAAAAACTAAACATTAAACTTCGCCATGTCGGCATGAGCTCCAGGTTTTTCCCGCGCTTCCTAATCAAAGACGAAGAGGAAGCTATTCTATACGCGCCTTTCGGAAACGAAGCATCTGTTTTGAATCTTGAAGATGAAGGATTGTGGATAAATGATAAGATGTTCATCTCAGTTCTGAAGGCATTTTTTACGCAGATGTGGCAGAGTGGAGTTGACGCTTCAAGAAGAATAGAAGAGATCAAGAGTGGAATCCCAATCGGTGAAACCCTGGTCATAAAAAGCGTAGAGGAAGCTTGGAACAAGGTAACAAAGATTTTGGATTCTGCTAAAAAAGATGTTGTGGTAATTACTTCTTCGCAGAGCATTAATCGACTTGCTGAAAACGATCCTATTGTGAAATATTTCAAAAAAGGTTTGAACACGCGTATAATGGCATCTATTGATTTGGATAACCTTGAACCCGCACAAAAACTGGCAAAAGACTACGAAGTTAAACATGTACCCATCAGCTACTTGACCATGATGCTTGTTGACAACAAAAACCTCTTCATGTTCAAGATGCCGCCGCTAAGTGATGTTGGAACCGAATCTGCATTCTACTACTCTGACACCTTCTATTCCAGCGACCCCAGTCAAATCGAAAGAGTAAGCGAAATGCTAGACGACATCTGGAAACGCGGCATAGACATAACAGAAATCAGCAGCCAAGCCGGCACGAAACTTCCAAGCCTCGAAATCGCAACCACAGAGACAGTAGCTAAAACAGTTAGCAAAATGCTACAGAATAATGCGAATTCAGTTCTAATTACTGAAGGGCGCAAACCCGTTGGTGTTATCAATGAACGGGAACTGCTAAGAGAAGTCGTTGATGACCGAAAAGATCCATTGAAGACTCTTGCAAAAGACACCAACTACACTCCACTTATCATGCTTGATGGAAACGAGTCAATGATTGACGCCATGAAAATTATGAGTGAAAAGGGTTTCAAGCGAGCAGCCGTAGTTAAGAACGGGCAATTAATTGGCATGTTAACTGAAGAAGCAGCGAAAAAGGTCTCATTGCAAACGAAAACTAATGCAACAAAAGTCCCTTAATTAACTTCTTTTTCCTTTTTGAGTGCAAACAATTATTAGAGAAACCCATAAAATAACAGAGTTCGAATTAACGTTACATGATTTGAACAGGTACCCAAATATTGTTTCCCAGAGAATCATGGAGAAATCGCTTTTGTCTTCCCCAATTCGTTACATCATGACTATCAAAAGCTGATTTGTTTGGAACTGCATCGAAATAACAAACCCAAAAGCATCATCGCTCACTGTAAAATTAACGTCAGCGTATGTTGCTTCTTGGCTATTCAAATTATGTGACAATTTGTATGTAGTGCTTTCTACAAGTTGTAATGGTGGAAGAGATTTCTCTGAAACGGTTGCATTAGTCAGCTTAATTACAATATTGAAGGTGGCATCAATTAAACCCTTATTTTGGCATTCAATTCTTGTGAATGTGCCATTAATGAGTGGGCTACTTTCGTTATAGTATTGTAAAAAAGAATACCATTGGTTACCTATTTTTTGGTAAACGTAGGGATGAAGAAAATAATAAACCGATGGTTCGGTAAAATATATTGTAACAATACTTGCCATTACTAAGATTACGATTAAGCCTAGTTAAATTGTTGGTCAAGAAAGTAACGAATTTTAGTAAAGATAGTTTTACAAGAAATCTTTTATTACCGATCTTTTCTTAGAGGTGAGTATGTCTAGTTTGGGTAAGGTTCTGTCATTAGTTCTTGTATTTTTCTTCTTAGCATCTTCAGTTACACTTTTACCTACAATCGTGAAAGCTCAATCCAAAACTATTACTGTTCCAACCGACTTCCCAGCCATTCAAGCGGCCATAGACAATGCTTCTCAAGGCGACACAATACTCGTGAAAAGTGGCACCTATTATGAAACTCTTGTCATAAACAAATCCTTAAACCTTATCGGAGAAAACCAAGAATCCACATTCATAGATGCAAACAACACAATTGAAAATATTATTTATATTAATGCGAGCTATGTCTCCATCGAAAATTTTAGCATAAGCAACAACAGAGGATATCCATATTCTGTAACTGAACCAGACGGAATAAGAATTGAATATTTCTCAAGCCACATTAACATAACAAACAACACCATAAGCTTCATTCAATATGGGAACGGCATTTCACTACAATATAGTTCAGGAAATACCATAGTTGGGAATAATATAACGACTTGCGGAGGAACTGGCATATTTGTTGAGGGAGGCAATGGCTGTAGCATTATAGATAACAATATTGTGAACAATGGTTTTGGGGCATCACTGTCTGATGCTAGCGGAACCAACACAATCATTGGTAACTACTTTGGGAATAGCACATATAATTGTGGACTACAACTCAATAACGATTGTTCAAACAACACCATTGTCGGCAACACTTTCGCATACAATCAATATGGACTTGCAATTGAACCGCCTTCAAGCAATACTTTTTACCATAACAATTTTATCCAAAACACTTTTCAAGCCTTACTTTTCGGAAGGAATAGCGATTGGGGTGGGCTTGTAAATTACTGGGATAACGGTGAAGAAGGTAATTACTGGAGCGATTATCATGGATCAGAAATTGGTCAAACGGGAATTGGAAACTCTCCATATCCTCTTGTAGCTAACTGGGATGGAACCACTGTCTATTTCGACAATTACCCCCTTATTTCACAATTTAACTCGTCTTCATCTACTATCCCAACGCCCACTCCAACTACGACTCCAACACCAACTCCTTCGCCAACACCTACTCCAACAGAAAGTCCAACCCCAAGTCCCACTCCATTAGCATCTCCTTCGACAACACCAACAGCTACTCCAAAAGCACCAGATTCCCCTACTCCTGCAGCAACATCTATTTCACCTACACTTTCACCAAACCCAACGGGCATCACAACCCTGTTCCCTACTCCCACATCTACCGTTCCAGAATTTTCATGGCTAACAATTCTTCCATTATTTATTGCCATTTTTTCTATTGCTTTGTTACTAAGGCATCGAAAACCCGCTTCATTGAGCAAGTAGCTTAAACTTTGTTTGAGAAGAAGAGCTTGACAGAATTAGCCTTTATAAAAATATGTAATGCTAAGGATTCTTTCAACGGAAAAGAATTTAAACCGAAAATATGACGAAAACCTTAGCAAACATTATTAACAAAAATAGTGCTACCCATACTGCGAGGACACTTAATTTGAACCTACAAACACCTATGATTATCGTAAATTTTAAAACCTACGTTGAATCCACAGGCAAAAGAGCAGTTGAACTAGCCAAACAAGCGGAAAAAGCATCGAAAGAAACAGGTGCCAACATAATTGTTGCGCCACAATTCGCTGACTTATCCAAGGTTGCGGAGGCGGTTGAGATTCCAGTTTTCGCCCAGCACATCGACCCAATTAAACCAGGGTAATTCTACAGGTCACATTCTTGCTGAATCTGTTATTGAAGCAGGGGCAGTTGGAACTTTGATAAATCATTCAGAAATGCAGGTTAAACTATCGGATATAGACGCAATTGTGAGGTTAACACGGGAAAAACACATAGTTAGCTGCGTTTGCACAAGTAATCCATCTATTAGTGCAGCGGTGGCGTACCTGAATCCTGACATCATTTCGATTGAACCGCCGGAACTCATCGGAACTGGTATTGCGGTTTCACAAGCACAACCTGAAGCTGTTACCAACACTATTAGGCTCGTTCGCAAGGTGAATGATGAAGCAGTAATTTTGTGCGGCGCAGGAATTAGCCGCGGTGAAGATGTTTCTACTGCTTTGAAACTTGGAACTCATGGTGTCCTTGTAGCAAGCGGCATAGTGAAGGCGAAAGACCCATATAGTGTGTTACGTGCATTTGCCGACGCAACAAAAAAATAAGCGTGTGAAAACCTTTGAAGGTTGAACCTGAATGTGAATCGTGCCTGCTTTCACGGGCACAGATACAAACCTACCAAGCTACCACTAATCCTGCATTACGTTTTAGGTGTCTAGCAGAAATCACTAAACTGCTAAACCGTGAATTTAAACCTACATCGGTGGCTGCGGATATCGGAACAAAACGAGACCGCATAATCCGCCAATTAACAAGCAATAACGATCCATACAAATACAACAAAAAACTTGCCAATGAAAAAGCTCTCAAAATGCGTCCCCACGCAAAAAAATACGTGGAATCAGGCATCAATCAGCAGGAGCGATTCAAAAAAGCTTGTTTATGCGCAATTGTTGGGAATATTATGGAGTTTGATATTCCTGGACACAAGTTTACTTTGAACAGTTTAGCTGGTTGCATAAGAGAAGCCGCAAAAGATTTGGTTATTGACGATATTGAAAAAGCTTATGAGCTTGGCGAAAAAAGCTCAAAGCGTTTTGTTTTTGGCGGATAATGCAGGCGAAATTGTTTTTGATACGCTCCTTGTGGAGCAGTTAAAAAACATGGGGTTAAAAGTAACCTATGTCGTCAAAGGCGGACCAGTTATTAATGACGCCACGATGGACGATGTGGAGATTTCTAACATGGATAAACTTGCCGACGAAGTCATAACAACAGGCTGCGACGCAGTTGGCTTACAGAAAAAAGAAGCCTCCGCTGAGTTCCTAAAAGTCTATGACGCCGCTGAACTTGTTTTCGCTAAAGGCATGGGATACGCTGAAACCCTCACCGAATACAAACTAACAAAACCGCATTTGCTAATGTTCCGCACAAAATGTGTTCCAGTAGCGAATTATTTCTGTGTTCCAAGAGACAAAAACATTGCAAAGCTGATGCCATAGAATGAAGTTGCCCGCCATAACCTATCCGAAAGAAGCGTTTTCACGTTTTGGCGAAGTTATCGAGAAAGAGTGGCTAATAACTAACGGTTTAGGCAGTTACGCTTCCTCAACGGTGCCTGGGATTAACACGCGAAAGTACCATGGGTTGCTTGTTGCCGCGTTGGATCCGCCTGGAAACCGCACTGTTTGCCTCTCAAAACTTGATGAGGACGTGTTTGTTGGCGATGATGTTTACAGGTTGGGCTCTAATGAGTTTCATGACGCAATTTATCCTGAAGGTTACAAACTGATTAGAGAATTTTCGATTGACCCGTTTCCCACTTACATCTATGATTTTGGCAAAGTGACAGTTAACAAAACCATTTTTATGCCAAAAAACAAGAACGCTGTCGCAGTAACCTACAAAGTTAACAAACAAAATAACTCGGATGTTAAAGTTAGGCTTTATCCACTTTTAACCTGCAGATACTTCCACACGGTTGTTTACCGATTGCAGAACTCCGTTGAACTTCACCCTAAAAAGCACCAGCAACGCAGTTCCAAGCAACTTTTCAGCGTCCCCAAGCCACAATCGTTTGCCGCATAACCGAAGGAGAGTTCAAAGAAAAAGTAAACTGGGTAAACCACATTCATTACCGAGACGAAGTTGCAACGAGGCGAAGCCGACGTTGATGATTGTTTCCAACCGGGCTACTTTGAAGTTCAGGTGCCAGCTAACGCGGAGAAAGAGTTTGCGGTAACATGTGCCGTGAGCCATGAAAGCCAACAGGCAAAGGAAATTTTGGATTCTGTTGGAAACACAATCAAGCAAATTAATGCACTCTTCAATCAAGAACTAAACGCAAAAAGCAGAGTTGCTGACTAACTTTTACCGTGACCATCCAGATGTGCCGATGAGTGATTGGCTAAACTGGATTCTGCTCGCCGCCGACTCCTTTATTGTGGAAAACGCCGCTGGCAAAAAAGCCGTCATCGCGGGGTACCATTGGTTTGAACCATGGGGTAGAGACACCTTCATTTCGCTGCCCGGGCTCATGCTGGTAACGGGCAAGTTCAACGACGCTAAAGATATCCTGCAAACCTTCATTCAATACTGCAAGAGTGGGTTGATTCCCAATTTTGTCTCCGATAAATCAGGCATCCCAGTCTACGACACGGTTGACGGCACACTTATGGTATGTTAACGCTGTACTGCAATACCTCAAGTACACTGGCGACTTCGAGTTTGTCAAAGACGAGTTGTGGGAGAACCTGCAGGCAATAGTTGAAAACCATCAGAAAGGCACCATGTTTGGCATCCACTTGGATGATGACGGTTTGCTTATGCATGGTCCACGGCTCACGTGGATGGATGCGGCTGTTGGAAGACGACGTGATTACGCCGAGAGCAGGCAAAGCCGTGGAAATCCAAGCGTTATGGTACAACACCCTGCGAATCATGGAGCTGTTCGCAAAAATTTCGAAGACCCAGTCTTAGCTGAAAAGTACGGTGCAATGGCAGAGCAAACCCGCAAAAGCTTCAACGAGAAATTCTGGAACCCCCAAAACGGCTGCCTCTTCGATGTCGTTGACGACTAAAGGCCCAGACGCTTCGATTCGTCCCAACCAAATATTCGCCGTCTCACTCGACTACACCATGCTTGACAAAGAAAAAAGCCAACAAGTCGTCGAAGTGGTGAACCGCGAACTTGTAACGCCTTATGGATTGCGGACTTTGTCGTTAGATGACCCCAAATTTGTGGGCAAATGCTATGGGCGACAGTCGAAGCAGAGACATGCGCTTATCATAATGGCACGATTTGGCCTTGGCTTTTGGGACCATATGTTACGGCTTACCTGAAAGTCAACGATTACTCGCCACAAGCACGCGAGCAAATGCTTGGAAAATCTGATTCTGCCCCTTTTCACCGTTGGAATCCATCAAGGCGGCTTAGGAACGATAAATGAAATCTACGATTGCGACCCCCCAAACGAGCCAAGAGGCTGCATCTCGCAAGCATGGAGTGTCGCTGAACCTCTGCGAGCCTACATAGAAGATGTTTTGCAGGTTAAACCAAAATAGCTCTAAAGAAATTTTGAGAATTACGGTTTTATTGCTTTTTTTAGACTTTCAGCGGCGGTTTCTGGCGTAACGGTGTTGATGTATGATTCCTGTGCTTTTTTCAAAGCCTGCCCAAGTTGCCAGTTTGGGGTAAACTTCTAAGTGCCAATGATAGCTGTCTTGAGTTTCTGGGTTTAGAGATAGGTGGATGCCGTAGTTGTAGGGAGGGTCGTTTACCAGGTCTTTTAGTGCTTTGAGGCTTGTTTTGAGGGTTTTTGCAAATCCTCTGATTTCTTGTGCATGTTAGGTTCAGGATGTTTGGTGCATGCTTTTTGGGAATTATCCAGAATTCCATCGGGTTAATGCTAGCGTAGGGTGCCAAAACCACAAAACCCTCATCTTCAAAAATCAAGCCGTGGACCCTTCGTTTCCCCCTCGATAATATCGCAGAAAACGCATTTGCCATGGTCCTCATAGAAGGCTTTGCTGGCTTTTTGCTCCTCTCGGATTGTTGTGGGAACCATGGGGGTTGCAATTATTTGGCTGTGCGCATGAGAAAGCGACGCTCCTGCTTCCAAGCCATAATTGCGGAAAATCGAAACGTACTTGACGTAGGTTTGCGCTTAACTCTCTGCATCCTATCGATGTAAGCGTTGTATTACCAGTTCCAGCTGGGGCAACTCTGCGTCCGCTGGGTCCTCATCATGATTAGGAGATTCAACAATGACCTCATGATGCCCTATCGCATCGCCACAAATACTCGTTCTTCACAATTTGCTGCAGTGTCCTCTGGTTGTTTGGGTGGACTGAAGGCAGGGTATAGGTTTGGAATGACACGAACAAACCAATTTTTTGGTCGCTCACCAGTCGAGGGGTCTTGGCTCCTTTTTATTTCGCCATTCTCTTTTAGGTAAAGCATTACGGCGGTGGAGTCATGTTTTCGTTTCCAACGCACATGGGGCACGCTGCGGTTTTGGCGGCTTCAAGTTTGGGTTTAGCGAAGTCGGTGGGTCGACGGCTTCGTTCGGTGGCGATTACAACCCAGCGGTCAAGCAGGTAATCTTTTCTAAGTTCGTTATAAGGCATAGGAAACAACAAGAGTGCAGGTGAATTTTAGCGTTTCTAAGAGGAATAGCTTCAAGTGCTTGGCAGATGTGTGAGGCTGGAAGGTTTTATATCCCCTAAATACAATAGTGAGAAATTAGTTTTAAACAGCTGAGAACATGGCTAATCTATCAAGTTCACCACGTTGGAATAAAATAAAGACAGCGTTAGACAAGTGGCGAATAGCTTTTCTGATTTTTGCCTTGGCATACTTCGTGGTTCTGCTTTTGAACTTGACCAACATGCCGATGCAGTGGGACGAAGTTGTCCATCTCAACAACGCCTTAACACTAAATTCGGGATTGTATAGCAACTATGTTTCCAACGCATTCTACCCCCCACTATATGATGTGGCAACAGCCATTTCCTTCCAGGCATTCGGACCAAGCCTGTTTTCTGCGCGGTTAGTTTCAGCAGTGTTCTCGATTCTTTCGCTTGGAATAGTCTTCGAACTCGCTTACAGAATGTATAACGGAAAAACCGCTTTGCTCGCAGCCGTTTTGCTTGGGATTATGCCAGGGTACTTTTGGCTATCCCGGTTGGCGCTTCTGGAAACGATGCTTCTGTTCTTTGTTACTTTGGCGCTTCTGTTCTTTTTCCAATGGATCCAAAACAGGCAGGATAAGTATTTGGTTTTAGCTGGTTTAGCGGTAGGTTTAGGGTTTTTAACTAAATACCAAGCGGTTGTTGCTGGAGTGATAATGGTTGTTAGCTTGATGTTTTTGGTTCGGGGTCAGCTTAAGCGGGCTTTTTCAAGGTTTACTCTTTTAGTGGTCGCTGCCGTGTTGGTTGTTGTTCCATGGATTGTGATAGCCTATCAAGTGTACGCATCGAAGATTTTCAGCCAATGGCTATACGCGTTGCAAGTTGGAAATCCAGAAAAATCAATCTCCAGTACCCGATACCCCTCACCCATATTCTACTTTATAGATGTAGTTTGGCCTGACAACAATTTCCATCCCATCTCAATATTCCTCTATATCGTAGGGTTGGCTGGGTTGGGTTTTCTCTTGTGGCGACACAGCAAAAGTGACAAGTTTACTGTCATCTGGTTTGCGTGCGTTTTCGTATTTTTCACACTCATAGCAAACAAAGAGTGGCGGTATGTGCTCCCAATGTTCTCTGCGTTGGCTATTTCATCGGCTGTTCTGATTCTATTTCTTTTCAGCAAAGTTGATGCAGTATGGAAGCAAAAAATTCAAGTTAAAAAGAAGACCCGAAAGTTTGCTGCAGGCTTGTTTATTGTTTTGGTTGCGGGAGCGATGGCTTATAGCATAAACGACGCTTACTCCATAACTTCCTACTTTAACATACAGATTCAGATTGAACCCGCAACAGTTTACGCGATGAGTCATATGCAAAACAACGAATCAATCATGGTTCTTGCGCCATTCAACTTTTTCAGCCAAGACATGATACGATTCTACCTCAACATAAATGGAAACCATCAAATCCAAACCTACCAATATCCACTCCTCCCCACAGACGCCTACACACCCACTTTCAACATTACCGAATTAATCAGCGAATGCAAACAATACAACGTAAAGTACCTTTTCACCTATGAACAAGGAGGCACCTTCCCCTATTACAACACCACACTCAATCCTCAGCAAGTCTTCGAACAACTATATGCTTCAGGAAATTTTAGCCATATATCCAGTGAAGCCACGTTCGGTACAAACCCCCGCAGAATCTTCATTCTTACCTTCTTAGGATAAGTTTAGTTTTTCAGTTCTCGATACCCGTGAGGACAAAAACTCAATTTTGGTCGTCTTTTAAGTGTTGAGATTAAAATTCTTTTTAAATTTTAGCTACCTTCGCCGAGTTTCTGAAGGTAGTCCAGAAACTTTTCCAATTCAAGCTTATCCATATTCACTAGTTCAGTGCGTTCAGCTTTGACGTATTTACGAAAAGACTCCAAACATTGGACAGCGTTAACGTTTCCCTTGAAGGTTCGGATTTGGTCACGTTCAATCTTAATTCGGTAAAGTGTTGCTAAAAAAGTTGCAAAAACAACTAACGTATTGCTAACAATGACAATTAAGGAAAGGTCAACCAAGAGAGGTCACGCTTGTTATGAAGAATAATAGGGAAGGGTTATTTTCCCTTTCGCTGTTTAACGGCAACCGTTGCTTTCTGGCAGGATTCTTAGCACGCGAAGGATTTTTTTGAATTCTTCTTCTTTAAGTGATGCTCTTCGACCGCTAGCATACATGTCTTTGACTGTGTCTACGACTGCTGCGACACGTTTGGTCGTCTGGAACGTTTCCTGAAAGCTCAGTTATTTTATGTTTGATTATGCCTTTGCCAGATTGTTTGCCGATGGTTAAGCGTCGTTATGTTGCCGACGAGTTCAGGCGGATAAGGCTCATAGGTCCATGGATCGTTGAGGACGCCGTGGGTGTGGATTCCTGATTCGTGCGCGAACCCATAGTCACCAACGATTGCCTTGTTTGGCGGCACGATATAACCTGTAGCTTTTCCGATGTAATCGGCAGTTACCTTAAGTTTCTCGGTTTTGCCTTCGAACTTTTTGACGCCGTAGTGCAAGTACAGGTTTAACAGAACTTTTTCGGTTTCTGCGTTGCCTGCTCGTTCACCGATGCCAAGGTACGTTGTGCTGGCGTAAACTTTATCCCAAACGCCCGAAGCCGCCTTAATCGCAGCCATTGTGTTCTCAACTGCGTTGCCGAAATCGTCGTGGGCATGAATTTCAATGGCACTGATGCGGGTTTCCTTCTTTATGGCAACTACTTTAGCGGGGATGCCGTGTGGTAGAGGTGCTTCAGGATCCGATAATCCGATGCCAACTGTGTCGCATATGCGGTAACATTCTGCACCTGCATCTGCAACGGCGTTGATGAATCGTTTTTCAAAATCCCAGTCGGCTCGTGTGCTATCTTCGCCGTGAACGAAAGTTCGTAAGCCGCAGGTTTTGGCGGCATACTCGGTTACTTCGATTATGTTGGCTAAGATTTGTTCTTGGGTTTTTTCTGGCCATTTAGCCTTAAAATGTATGTCTGAAACGGGGTGTGAAATTCCGACTTCTTTGAATCCACATTGCGACGGCACTATCGATGTCTTCTTTGACGGCTCTGCACCAACCTGCGACTCGCAAGTCAAGGTGCAAATCCCCGATTAGTTTAGCTGCTTTTTTGTCTGGTTCTTGATAATGGAATAGTTCGATGCGTTCGGCTCCTATTTCATTAAGCAGTTGCGCGATTTTTGCGGAATCTTTCGGTCCTGCCGCTAAGCCTGGCATTTGGATGCCGTCGCGGAGGGTAGTGTCATCTATAATGGGGTCGGTTTTTAGGGGTTTGAGTTTGAAATAGAAGTCTTTTATGTCCATTTATTTTCTACTCTGTATAGATTTTACGTTTTCTAAACGCATTTTTGTAATGCTAACTAACGCTTAAATGTAATTGATAAACGTTACTCAATACTTTTTGTAAATTTATCCGAGGGCATACGTGACTTTAAAATAAAATTACTTGTCATTATATTAATAAAAAGTTTACATTCAACTAAGATATATTTGAAAACAGAGCCTTCAGCGTCCCAGAAACAGCCAAGACATGAACAGAAGCAGCCTTATTAGCCACTCCTGTAACGGCAGCTAACGAAGCCCTAACCATAGGTAAAGATGCAAGCGAAGTTCGAACCACAAAAATTTTGCGTTCCCCATCAAAATTAATCAAAGATAACCCGGTCAAACTTGCCCCAACCTCACCATATAATTTGGTTATGGAAGTCCAAATTGCATCCATAAACTCCCGCTCACTAGGTAAACCTTCAGATTCCAATTGAAGAGCAAGGTAACGGCGTTTAACACGTTTCAAATGGATTTACCCTCCTTTACCACGCGGATGCCAGGTGCAATAAATCTTGAACTAAGTTTTTCCCGGTTACGCAACACAATCCCCACTGGATTAATTGAAACTGCATCCAAAGCCTCGGATTCGGTCATTCCAAACAAGTAAGCTAAACTTGCCAAATCCCTTGGCATACGCACAAAAGCTTCCTCGCCTACTCCGCTTGAAACTACCACGGGCACGTGGAACTCAAGAGCGGTTGCTACTTCTCGTCGCAAACTCGAAAGTAGCCTAACCCGAGGTGGGCCTTCCATTACCATTAGAGGTTTAATGTCTACTTCTAAGGCTGCTAAACTGCAGCTTGCAAGTTCAGCTTCGGCGCGGTCAAAAAACCGTTTATGATAATCGAGACTTGGAAAATTTAGTAAGTCAACACGTCGATCTTTAGCAGCTTGACGAGCAACCTCTTTGCTATCACACACAATACAAATTACCTCAAAACTACGCCTGAACTTGCGTAGAAAACGCATTAGATCCTCTTGAGTTCGAGGTTTAAAATCTGCACGCAAAGCGAAATCTATGTGTGCTTGAGCGCAAGTGGCTTTTAGTGCGGCAACTTCAGTTTCCTGAATGCCATTAGTGAATGGGACGCCGATAGTGCGGTAACCCATTTGCGCTGCTTTAATGATTACTCGTTGGGCTGTTGGCTGGTCTTTTGGGTTGATGCGTAAATGCAAATCAGCAAAAGCTCGGGTCATGGCAGCAACCCAGTTTGCTTAGAAAAATCTTCAATTTGCTGTGTTGTTTTATTTTTGAAGTGGATTTTGAGATGGATGGGGTCATTTTGAGAAAACTTGAGTGAACTTAAAAATGCTGACTGTTTATCGAATCGGAGGTACAAGTTGCCTTTTTCAATATGCAATTTAAGGTCTTGATTCAATTTTTCCTTATCCAACGAACCAAGGCTTGCTCCAATTTTCTCCATGACTTTTGGGAGAAGTTTCTTGTCAGTTAGTTTAGCTGTAAAAAGGATAATGGGGTTTCCATGGTGTCCCGTGCAGTTTGTTTTTTCGAAAACAAGGGTTTGTGCCAGTTCCTCTGGCAGCAGATTTTGGACGGCTGTTTGGACTTTTGTCGGGTCTTCAGTTGCGTGTGCGAAGACGCGTATGTCAATGTAGGCTATTGGCGGTTTAGAAGACATTGGTTACCGGTTGTGTGTTGTGTGTTTTGGCTTTTAGCTTTTTTGTTTAGCTTTGAATGTGGGTTTTGGTTTTTTTGGTAATGCTTCAGCTTTGGTTTTTGCTTGCGTTGCATGTGTTTTTATGCAGTCTACGTTTTCTTTGTGTGTTGATTTGCGTTTTACGTCGACGCGTAAGCCGATTTGCTTGGCTTGTTGCTTGTTTACGCCTGCTTCTTTGAGTTCATTTGGGCTAAAGCCTTGACCGACGCTTTGTTTGCCGTTCTGTTTTGTGATGACGATTTTTAAGTGGTGCATTTAGTTATTTTCCTCCTTTCAACTGGTGATCGCCAGTGTCTGCCTGTATTACCTGTTCTGTGACTTGGGCGAGCTTTCTCGGATCCTCTACCACGATGGTGGAGTCCCCTTACGTTTTTGCCGGCGCTGGTCATGCTACGGAATACGCGGCTTGCATGCTGAGGTTCTGTTATCCAACCAACATCTTTATCAGTTTTAATGGTTGGCGCATTAGGGTCAACAAGGATAACTTCAAACCACTTGTGTTTTCCGTCTTCTCCTACCCAGTAACTGTTTAAGACTTCTAAGTTGGGGAATTTTTTGGCAGTTCGTTCTTCAGCTATAAGTCGGATACTTTTTCCTGGTTTAAATTTGGCGACACCCATACGTTTGGGGCGTCGTCCTGATCTTGGACGTAGTTTTCTTAATCCGCCTCTGCGGACTTTTGTTCGAGCAACTACGAAGCCTTGTTTTGCTTTGTAGCCGAGTTTTCTTGCGCGATCGAGTCTTGTTGGATGCTCGATGCGTAGGGTTGTTGGTTGTTTACGCCACTGCACTAAGCGTTGGCGCATGAGTTCTTCTACGAAGCTTTTTTCGGGCTGAGCCCACTCTTCAGCTATGTATTTGTATGCCATCTAAATTTTTCTCCTATGTGTTTTTGCTTACGGTTCAGTCCCGAAGGACCACATCCCAACGGACTATGGTGTCCGCCTGCAATTTCACATCATAGTGCCCTGCAACGAAATAAACCTTTCCCGCACCTCCCTTGTCAAAACAACCCAATCAACTTCTCAAAATTTCAAAAACGTCCTACAGAACAATAACCAATATTGACACCTTTAGGTTACGCAAATTAAAAATATTCGTATCGTCATATATTTAGTGAGGACTGTTAGGGTGGACGAATATGTTAAGGGAGCCGAACCTGACAGATGGCACTGGTATAAAAGCTGCAAACAGTATCCTCGCATCGTCATCCAAAAACGCAACAGCCGACCAACTCATGACTTGTGCGATGACTGCTTGGAGATAGAGAAAAAAACTCTTCACAAAATCCCAGCGATTTAACTGCTTTTCTCCCTGAAACAACGGTGCGAAACAAATGAAAGGTAGCATTCGCTTTAAAAAAAATGACTGTTGCCTGGTCAAAAATTTACTTTGACTTGCCAGCTTTTCTGGCGCAGGCGTCGCTGCAATACTTCGATTTAGCATCGAAGGTAGTGTATTTCTTCTTGCAGATTGGACATTTCTTTTCCATGCTAATACCTTAGCCAATAATAATTGCATGCTATCGTATAAGCTTAAGGGAACTTGGAAGTGCTAAAATGAAAGCGATAAATCGTCTATTTCTAGCTTAGAAGTTACTAGTTTAAGCAAGAATTCACTTTCAAACTTAGGTAATGCTTTTTTTTCTTGCTCACCGAAAAATTAAAGCATTCGACATTAGCCGCCAACGTTTGCGTTGTTAGGGTATCCTTCCCTTTCCCAATATCCAAGATAACCCGTGTTGCTTGAAACTTCAATTTCAGTCAACCACTTAGCCCACTTGTAACCATACTGGTCTTGAGCTACAACCATGAATGGCCATCCAATCTGAGGTGTAAGGGTTACGTTGTTCATTTTGTAAGCTATCATGATGTGGTTTTGCACGACATAGTCTAATGGTAAAGCAGTGGTGTAGCCATCGGAGGAGTGGAAGATGATTACGGTTGCTTGTGGGTTGACGCCTGCCTCAGTGATTAGGTCATTGACTTGAATTCCTTCCCAAAGAATAGTGGCGCTCCAGCCTTCTACGCAGTTAAGGGTAACAACTTTCTGGATAGATTGGTGATGGTTAACTACTTGATCGTAGGTATATTTCAATGACTGATTCACTAGACCATCTGACAGATAAGCGGTAAGTTGACGGGTCTATGTTTTGTGTTCCGGCGATTGCATTCTGGTAAACTGCGTCAATCGGTGACAGAGTTTGATTTTGATATTGAGTAATTTCTCCTGGGTATAATTGAGGAACGGTTGTGGGCATAACTGGAGTAACCTTTGGAGTTGGTGAAGGTGTAGTTTTAGATGTTGGGGAGGGTGTTGTTGTCTCTGTTGAAGTGGGCTTTGGAGTTGGCGTAGGCGTGGTTGACTGGGAAGGCTTGGAATTTTTCTGAACAATAAAAAATGACACAAGCAATATAACAACTAACAAAACAGCAATCAATACTATTTTTTTGTGTTGTTTGAGAACTTGCATTTATCCAAATAAGATATTTTTCAACGTGTTTATTTATGTAACGCCAATGCGGCTGAGGCAATTGGTTTGAGGGATTGTGTTTTTTGTGTTCTATGTGACTGTTTTTCAATTTAAGAAATATAGTAGAGATTTCTCTTGTTACTTCGTTTTGTTTATATATTGGATTATTGACTATGCATGTGCAAAAAGAAGGAATATCTTAGATATGGGTTCCAAGTCTCCAAGGGGCGAATTTGCCGCAAGGCAATTAGCAAAGAAACGGAAAAATTTCCGTTGGTCAGATCGTTACTTTAACCGACGCATGCTTATGCTCGATGAAAAAGTTGACCCTATGCAGGGTGCACCCCAAAGCCGAGGCATCGTGCTCGAGAAAGTAGGCGTTGAATCCAAACAGCCTAACAGTGCCATCCGCAAATGTGTCCGCACACAACTTATCAAAAACGGAAGAACCATCACAGCATTCTTACCCGGTGACGGCGCCCTCAACGTAGTCGATGAACACGACGAAGTTGTTGTGGAAGGCATCGGTGGAACAAGAGGCGGCGCAATGGGCGACATTCCAGGAGTACGCTGGAAAGTTGTTATGGTTAACGGCGTAAGCCTAAACGAACTAGTTTATGGACGAAAACAAAAACCAGCAAGGTAATTTTATGTCACAAACATCAGTTGCTCAACCTCAAGAAATTAAGCTTTTCCAAAAATGGAGTTTCAAAGATATCGCAGTTGTTGACATCGGCTTGCAAAGATACCTCAACTTAACTCCGATGGTTGCACCCCACAGCATGGGACGCCACGAACACCAACGCTTCCGCAAAGCCAAAGTAAACGTTGTTGAACGCTTAATAAACGGTCTAATGCGGTCGGCAAAAACAGCGGCAAAAAAGCCAAAGCAACTAACATTGTTAAAGAAACATTCGAAATCATTAACCTACGAACAAACAAAAACCCAATCGAAGTCCTCGTGAAAGCAGTCGAAAACGCTTCCCCATGCGAAGACACCACACGTGTCAGTTACGGTGGAGTCGTCTACCACTTATCCGTAGACGTTGCACCTCAACGCAGAATCGACCTTGCAATACGCCACATAACCGACAGGCGCACGTGCATCCTCAGCCAACAACCCACGCAGCATCCAAGAAACCCTCGCCGACGAACTCGTCCTCGCAGCAAACAAAGACATCAAGAGTGTCGCCATCGCCAAACGCAACGAAATCGAACGCGTTGCACAATCCAGCAGATAAACTGCTCAACAAAATCTTTTCTTATTTTTCGGTTTTTCATTTTTTTAAAATTTAGTTAACTCATTTCCTTCTTTGAACTAGGCGATTCTGGCGTGAATTTCTACGATATCGCCATCAGCCAAAACAAAGTTCATTCCAACCTTTTTGGGGCTGAAGGGCAACCGTTTCGCCCAAACCATCGCGAACATAAAGTTCATGAGTAGTTCTTTGTGGATGTTTTTGGCTAAATCGTTGACTGTGGCGCCTTTTTTGAGTGCAAAGGGTCGGTCGGCGTGTGCTTTGTTGCCTGGTTCTTTGGTGTAGATTCGAATAAGCCCCAGTGCATCGAAGAGTGTTTTTCCCAGTTCTTGAAGCCCAACTTTGTTCTGAGCCGACATGGCAACAATGGGTAATTTTCCGTTGACAAACGTTTTTAGATGCCTTAGGTTCGATTGAGCGACCTTCAAATCCAGCTTGTTCGCTACAATGACTGCAGGCTTGTAGATGGTGCTTTCATAAATGGCGTTCTCCACATCTTCCAGTGTAACCTCGCCGCTGATGTGCACTATTGCATCGTGGACTTTGTAGTCCCGCAGCAACTGTTCCACTTGATCCATGCTGCAATTGATCAATTTGCCCACTAGGATAACTCTTAGCGCCGTGCCAGAGTGCCGCCTATCAATATCAACTTTTCCACTGGGTTTGTAGACTAAAACTCGGGTTTTCTCCAGTTCAGCCAAAATCAACTCCAGCTGTTCAACTGGGTTACGACCCAAATCCACCATCAGAATTACTCCGTCGGCGTTGCGTGCTAAGCCAAGTGTGACGTTGCCGCCTGCTTTCCCTTCTGCTGCTCCCTCCATTACTGCGGGTGCTTCAACAATTTGGAACTGTACATCCATGTAGCTCATTATGCCCGGCATGGGTTCATGCGTGCTGAACGGTGTGGGTGTAACGAGGACTTTTGAGTTTGTTACTGCGGTCATCAGAGCGCTTTTGCCCACGTTTGTCATACCTATCAACGCTATCTGCGCTGAGCCTTCTTTTTCTATGAAAAGTTTGGGTCCGCCGCTGCTCTTGCCTGTTCCCATGCGCTTCTTTTTTTCTAAGTCGCCTCGGATAAGTGCAATTTTTCTGTTCATTTCGCCGCGCAGTTTCATGGTGCCTTTGTGGTGCGGAACAAACTTTAGGAACTCTATCATGGCATCCATTTTTTCTTTAGGAGTATGGGCAGCTTCAACTAGCTCCCATTTATCCATCGCTTCAGGCGGCAAATTAGTCGGCATGTAAACTTCGCAAATACAATCTATTACACAACCATAAGACTATTTCTCAAAAAAATCCATGAATAGCTAGCTTAACCATAAACTGTGGAAAAATCCTTCGTGGATTCAGATTTTACCTTTTTATTTATTACCAACTTTTTGTTTACTAATTGTTGGTTGCTTGTTTTGAGAGGTAGCGTTTTACTTTGGCTGAAGCTTCACTCAGACATAGTAGCGGTAGCTTTGAGTATTTTAGTTCAGATTCCCCTCGCTGTTTTTTTAGGGCACTATTATGATGAACGATCTTTCATTGACACAGGCTACTTGGTAAGTAGCGGCTTGAATCCCTACGTACCCCACGTTATCACAGTTTTTAAAAACCCAGACTTGATGGGAACAAACCCAATAATCGGTTACCCTCCACTGTGGCCCTTGCTGTTAGGCGCAATTTACCGAGTAACCTACAACCTCACACCCAACATTTTCCTCTACAATTTCGCCATAAAAATTCCCGTCATTATCAGCAACATCGCCTTAGCATATGCAACCAAAAAAATAATGTTAAATCTAAATATGCCTCAAAAAAGAATCCAGTTTGCATGGCTCTTTATTTTGTTCAACCCCTTCACGCTTCTAACAACCACCGCGTGGGGAGAATTCGATACTTTAATCGCCCTCCTATGCGTCTGCTCGCTCTACTTTTTAAGCAAAGGCAAAGTTCTCAAAAGCTCAATACTGCTAGCACTTAGCATTGTCCTAAAACCAATTGCCCTACCGTTGATTGGTTTGCCGCTTCTTTTTTCCACACCAAAAAACCGCCAAAAAAACATAATCTACATCTCAGTTTTACTTGCGATAGTGGTTTTGTTGTGGTTTTTGCCCTTTAACCTATTTGGTTGGATGGTTCCCTCATCGCCTGGCCAAGTGACAGCGTATTTTAAGATGGCTGGTAGCATGACTCTTTTTAATTTGGTTGAAGTTATCCAAAACACTGCCGTCTTGCCTATTGGGCTTGAATTTTTGGGTTATCTCTGGATACCTGCAGTGTTAATTGGTTATTATTTGGTTTATCGTAATCCACCAAAATCGATGCCTGAACTGGCGGAGAAGGCAGTGATATTATTGCTTATCTTTTTCTTGACTCGAACATGGCTTAGCGAACCAAACATTAACTTGATAATTTCCTTAGCGTTGTTAGCCCTCGCCTCAAAGAAATTAGACTTTCGAAACTTTGGTTTTCTTTGGATAATTCCTTTCGTGTTTACGTTCTTCAATTTTGCTACACCGCAGCTATTCTTCCTTGTTTCGCCATCAATTCTTTCTAATTTAGCTCAATTAGACCAATCTATTCTAGAGTGGAGACTCATTGGAAAATTTGTTGTGGTGATATTTTGGCAAGCATTCGCTTGGCGTTTAGTTATTAAATTGCTGGGGGCAAGCTCCAAAAAGCAGAGTTAAAGTTATTTCTTGATGACTTCAAACGATTTAGGTTTACTAATTACAGAAATCAAAGGGACTGCACATTCAACTAAACCGATTGGAATAGAGAATATAAGAGTCAAGAAATGAAATTCTACCCTTCGTTTTAAAGACAAGTATTTACTGTTCATGATGGCGCCGATTTGATATGAGAGCAACCACATTATACTTGTAGTCGTGAATAGAATTTTAAAATAATCTGGCATTAGTTGGTTTGGCATGTTGATAAGAGGAGCTATCCACGCTAAAATCGCTGCTATACCCGCGATAAGACCCGACTGTCCAAAGTATCGCCCTACCGGTTTGAGAAATTTTTTCCATTCTTGAAAGGTATTTTAGATTCTGGATTAAACCATAAAACCATCTTTTACGCTGCTTCATTAAATCCTGAAAATTAAAGGGGCTTTGTTCTTCTACCACTCCACCGTGCCAACCAAAGGCTTCTGGACCGTATTTCTTTTTGGCTTGAATTGCAAAAAGAGTGTCCTCTGCCAAGGTTTTTCCATTTTCCCAACCTACTTGTTCTTCAATGTCACTTCGAATTAAAAGGTTTGATCCATGGATAAACGCAGGTTTGCCTGTATTCATAAACTCCAAACATTCGTAACAGCAAAATGGTCTGAATGTGTCTATGAGGTGCGGAAATCTAATTTTTTCTTTTTGTTTTAGAGGATAAATGATTAATCCTTCGCTTATCGGTTTAGGGTTGTCTTCTAAGTAGGTAAGTACACTACATAGGGTCTGTTTTGTGATTAAGCTTTCATCGTCAAGGTGAAAAACGGATATTTCTTTTGTGTTTATACCTTCTTCACGTCGAAGCTCAACAGCGTATTGTAATGCCCGGCCTTTATAGAGAGCGTTGCACGAATATTGGGGAGGCACGACAATTGTTCGGCAATTTTGGAATTGTTCTTGTGCGTCTGTAACCACCCAGAGTTCAAATTTTTCATAGCCAATATCTTTGCAGACCGCGTTTATTCGGTCAACAGTGTTTTGGACGATTGGTATGTTCCCTTTTGTTGTTATTTGGAAAATCAATTTTGGTGTACCGAATTTTTCTTTTAGCGGTTTAGAAATCAATTGTTTCCTGTAGAGTGCGATGTAAATGTAGAATCTTATGAACAGTACAGATGAAAATATCCAGACTATCCACAAGTATTCCCACACAATCTTTAACTCCATCTATTACTAATTTTAGTTGTAGACTTTAACAGTTAAACTAACGTTCAATGTTAAAAAGTTATATCCAATAGCTATCTAGTACACAGTTGATCTGTCTTATAACCCCATGTAATTAGAGAGGTTCTGATTTGAGTCAGCTTCAAACAGTTAGATTTTTCAGATTCTTTGGGTTCGAAAGGAATGTTTACCCAAAAGCTTACCGACCGTTTGTCTGTAAGAATTTACAAGGACTGTAGGCCTAACTTACCTAGAAACTGGGGCTCTCCAGAAAGGGCTTGTTCTGGTGCTCGATGGAGAAGAGTTGATTGAAGAGGGATTGGGTTTTGGTGTTCCAGTTGTTAAATATGAGGATAAAACATTTTTTTCCAGCCAAGCAGAAATATCAATCAGAGCAAATGGATATGATACACTAATAACTAAAGTTTTCACTTTGGACACAGTATCATTGAAAAAGTTTGGGCGCAGCACCTACATAAATGACGCCATGTATTCACCCTTGAGAAAAACCTTCGAAAGCCTTTACCTTAAAACAAGAAACTAACGCCGCTCTTCAACAAAGTCATGGAGTTTCGTGATTTAGCAAACATTAAGACAGAATTCATCAAAGTTAAACCCCGAGGAGAAGTAACAATAAGCTATCACTGCCAATCAAATGGCATCAATATCAAAGCAGATTTTTCAAAAGTAGCCTTAAACAAATGTGTTGAAATCTTGGTTTTAAATGAGCAAGGCTCAAGTTTCTTTCAAAGGTACGTCGATTCAAGTGGTTTAAATCTTGTAGGTCACAATATTGGCGCATGGGAAACAGTTACTGCTGATCAAGCATCCTTGAGAAGCTGCAGGAAGGCATGTTTCTTTCCGGCTACAAAACTATGCAGGTGCCAGGCTTTTTAGGGGTTGGGAGCAAACGAGGAAACGGTTTTCATGGGTTGGTTTGAGTTATTCTTTGCGACCAAATAATGACATTTTCGCCTACTCAATTGGGTTAAGTTCTAATTGATCTGATTCTTTTTATTTTGTGCTCCCTGGGCTTTTTAGCGAGGTTTTAGGCTTATCTGTCCATGAATAATTAGGGGACTTTTTCTTTTTTGTTTATTGATAAATAAGATATTGGAAAGTTTTTTATGCATTTAACACAATAATTGACTGGGGGATAAAGATAGTGAATTCTATCGATGTTGCCCAGTCAAAGGCAAATAAGCAGACTCCCCCATTAATCCACTCCACACAAAACATTTCTGAATAAAAGTCAAATTGTCGTAAGAAGTTTTCTTGAAGAATTAGGAGTAAATAGTCAACAGTTCAAAATCTTATTTGATAATCTTCCTCAAGGAATCGCAGTATATAAAATGATTTATGCAAAAAAGGCAAACCCATTGATTTTATTCCTCTTGAAATAACAAGGTGTATGATAGATATTTATTGTTTTAAAAGAGAACAATCTGGACAGAAAGCAACCGAATTCAACCCAAAAATAAAAGATAGCAACATAGACTGGATCGGAGTTTATGGCAAAGTAGCGACTACCGGTGTGCCAGAGCATTTTGAAACCTACAGCAAATCCAATGATAAATGGTATCAAATCTACATTTACAGTCCAAAAAAGACGTTTTTCTGTTTCAGTATTCATGGATATAACCGAACAGAAAAAAAGAGCCGCACATGAACTTGAGGAACAAAAAAAAATCAGAGCAGCAACTTTTGTTTTCAGAAAAAAAATACCGCAGACTCTACGAAACAACCCAAGACGGAATCATGGCACGAGACCTGCAGGGAAAAATGATTGACTGCAATGTAGCCTACGCAAAAATGCTCGGTTACTCAAAAAAAGAACTAAGAAACCTGACTGTTCAACAGTTTCTGCCTGAGAAATGGCATGAGCAAAGAGAAAAAATCGTTAAAAAAGTCCTGCAAACTGGGCACTCTATAGTTTTTGAAAGAGAATACAGGCGAAAAGACGGCTCAGTTTTTCCAGCATCTGTTAGAACTTGGCGGTTAACTGATGGAAAAGGAAAAGTAGTAGGGATATGGTCTATTGTTCGAGATATCACTGAGCAAAAAGCAACTGCCAGAAAAACCTTCAAGAGACACGCAGATTTTCTTAGAAAAAATTATCGAGGAACGAACAAAGCAGCTTAAAGATTCAGAGCGTTTAGCGGCTATTGGTCAAACCGCAGGCATGGTTGGACATGACCTCCGCAATCCATTGCAGACCGTAACTGGCGAATTGTATTTGGCAAAGAACGAAGTTAACTCACTCACTGAAGGTGAAGTAAAAAGCAACCTGCAAGAAAGCATTCATGTGATAGAAGAGCAAGCTGTTTATATGGATAAGATTGTTTCTGACTTGCAAGCGTTCGTGCAACCTGTCAAAATCGATAAAAAACCAATCAACCTAAAAGAACTCGTTGAGCGATGTTTTGGCATCCGTCGTTATTCCAAACAACATTACTGGTGCAAACACAAATTGAAGAAGATTTTCCACCAGATAAAAGCTGACCTGCAACTGCTAAAACGTGTTTTAATCAATCTTGTAACTAATTCAGTGCAAGCTATGCCCGATGGCGGCAAACTAACCCTAACTGGACAGGTTAATCCTGAAGGGCAAGTTTCGATTATCTGTCCAAGATACGGGCGTTGGGATTCCTGACGAGATTAAAAACCAAATTTTTACTCCGCTCTTCACCACTAAACCGCGTGGGCAAGGCTTCGGTTTAGCTGTTTGCAAACGGGTTATAGAAGCGCATGGCGGCACCATAAGCTTTGAAAGCACAGCGGGAAAAGGCGCAAAATTCACAATTCAGTTTCCAGCCAATTAAGGCTCAATCATTTCTTTCTGATTTCGGGTTCCTTTCAATCTCTGTCTAAGACTGTAGAGGAACGCTATGAACCAGAAAGCCACTGTTACCCATCCTAACGCAAAACCAACAACGTTTCCAAGTAGGTAATATGCTATTTCGAAGCCAACGATTGAGACAAACGTTAAAAACGAACCTACAATGCTGTATCCGCGTAATGCATTTCTGCTTTTTATGACTGCCCTTAGCATTAAGAGCAATGCGATGAAATTTACTATGCTTGCCAAATCCAAAGCTAAATTAGCATAACCAATAGCATCCATTTTTTCCTTGTTTCCCAAACCCCAAAACAGTTTACCGCAACTTAAGACTATCGCAACGAAATTTCAATAAATAAATTATGTATCCTTGTGGGCATCTGTTTCCTCCAAATGGGTGAGAATATGGAAAACTAATATATAGTTAGAAAGGAAAATACCCATGATCAGAGGAATTACAGTGAAGACAATAAAAATCATGTTCATCGTTACTCTTTTCCTGACACTTTGTGTTTTCAGCGGTTTGGTTTCCGCTCTTGACCAAAGTGCAATATCAGCATTCCCAGTATTATCGAAGCAAGTAGTGAATATTGGGAACTCTGTAACTGTTAGAATTACCGTACAAAGCAACGCAGCTCAGGATCTTCAGCTATTGCATGTAGGTGTCAACTTTGACTGGATGGACAGTGGTCTATTTTTTGGTCCAAATAATCCTGTAACTCTTGCAGCCAATGGCAGTTACACTACACCACCATTCATTGTTCAAATCCCCACAAATGTAACCGTTGGGACCCACACTTATTTCGTCGGTGTTGATGGAACAGAAGGCACTGATCAAACCGAATTCTACTGGAATTCCACGACATCCATAATTCAAGTTTTACCCGCTAACACAACTGGATCCACTCCTACAATAACTGTGAGCCCAACTGGAGGCGGTGGAGGACAAACAACAAGTTCACCTTTGACTTTGATACTCTACTTTGCTGTTGCAGCCATCGTTGTTGTTGTCGTTATAGCAGTGATTGTTCTATTGATCCAGAGGAAGAGGAAACAAAAACCCCAAGAAACAAGCACCCCTGAAACCCCAGCTGCCCCCGTTACAGACGAACCGAAGAAGCCAGCCGAAGAGGAAAACTACTCTATTTAATATTTTATTTTTTTGTTTTTCACCAAAATATAATGGATAATGGATGCAGAGCGATAGGTCAAAAAGACTTATAGCCAAAGCCAAACACTTTAGGGTAACCAAAAGTGAATCTTTGATGGTAGCTAGCAGCAAAACAGTCCTAACTGGGCTTGCAACTATTCTTATAATAGTCCTAGTTGTTTTCCCAATGTTCTCAAATACGCTAGCACAAACCGAAACCACTTTCACTTCAAACGATAAATTCAGAATTCCCGAACTTAACGGGTCAATCAGTTTCTACGAAAATGGAACTTATTCATCAGCAACGCTGCAAAATAACACATGGGTTTTTACAGACTTAAAACTTAGTAGCTCTCCAATTATTGGAACTTTGAAAATTTCTGTTGAAAACTCCAATTTAACAGTTTATTACTATAGAACTTTCCCTCAATTTGGTCGAAGTACAAGTATAAAGTTTAATGTAGAAGGTCAAGGCAAGGAGAACGTTAATCTTGGCCTTAATACCACAGAAACCAACTAATCCCAGCGATTGGCTGGTAACTATTCCAAATGGCGGAATCGTTATTCAGGGCGTTAGATGGAACCTTTTACCTGACAACACTGTAGTTGTTAATGGGCTAAGTGGAAACGTAACCATTTCGCATTTCAACTATACCATGCCAACTAGCCCGGTCCTTTCTATGTGCAACACTCGATAGCAATTATAACAGCTGCAATTGTTGCCGCAGTTATTGCTGTTGCAGTAGCAATTAAAATTAAGGTGAGGGATTAAGGAATGTCGTGGGTGCCATCGCCAGAAACAATAATTGTCTTGTACGCTTTGATTGTGGCGTTCGGCATTTTCTTAATTCTCAAATTATCTAAGGATAAAACCAGAAAAATCAGCACCCTAAGGCTTTTTATTCAAGTAGTCGCTGTCATCGCCGTTTTCATGGGGCTCTTAATTGGTCCATTCAACCAACCTGGATCAATATTTGCACCCTTAGGAGTTTCACCTCGTGACCACTTAATCGGCAACAACGTCTTAGGCAACCAATTCCCTGACGGCATATCCCTGCCTATCTTAGCATGCTACTACCCCAACGGCAGAACCGTAACCTGCCCCATCTGGCAAATTCAAGCCTACATTTACCCCTTCTGGAATTTCCCCATAGGCTACCAAGTAAATTACTCAACTTCAGGTTTAGAAAAAATAGCGATAGTTATCGGCATGGTTGTTGCTGCATCAGTTATTTTAGGAAGATTTTTCTGCGGTTGGATCTGCCCCTTTGGTCTCTACCAAGACCTGCTAACAAGAATACGCAAATCCGCCCGCCTGCGCCACTTGAAATTCTCTGAAAAAACAAGCACTAAACTTGGACAATCACGATACATCATCATCGCCATATTTCTAATTTTAAGCGTAATCTTCTGCGTCATACGCCATCTTCGGCACCCAACTTATCCCCGGCACAATACCAGGAGGCCCCCAAGGAACAGAAGCAGGCATAGTCAGCTACATCAATGAACCATTCTGCCTAGTTTGCCCCGATGCGTCCACTCTGCTTAATTGTTGAATCCGGCATCGGCGCAATGAGCTACAACTATATTTCCCAAATTACCTATGGACCATTTTGGACACTTGGGCATGTACATAACATCCATAAACCTATCCATCTTCATAGCCGTCACCATTCTCGCATTGGCTTACAGGCGGTTCTGGTGCAGAATCTGCCCACTTGGCGCCTTAACAGCACTCTTCAGCACCTTTACACCCTTCAAACAAATTGCGCTAACTAAAGCTACAGAAAAACGAACAAAAATGCACCAAATGCGGAGTCTGCAAACGGGTTTGCCCAACTCAAGCCACCGACATGTTTGAAAAGAAAGGCGGAGACGTCACAGAATCCAGATGCATGTTGTGTGCTCGGTGTGTTGAAATCTGCCCCTACGAAGGCGCTTTAAAACTGAAGTTCGCTGGGAAAACCATGTTGGAATCAAGGAACTGGCTGCAAGAAAACAAAGTTGACGCCGATAAAAACGATTAATTTCATCTCGAAAGACGGTTGGATTTGAACCTGCCGCGATTTCATTTTTGTTCCTACTTTAAGAGTAATCCTATTATTTTTGTATTTAGGTAGGATTGCTATATCTTTTCTGGGAAAGTTATGGAAAACATCGTAAAAGTAACACAACGTGGGCAGACCACTATTCCTCTCAAAATTAGAGAGCAATGTGGAATCAAGGAAGGGGACAGACTGTCCGTGGAAGTTACCGAAAAGGGAATCCTCTTCAAGCCCATACCGAGCTTTTGGATATGGCAGGCATCGACGCAGGATATGCAACGGTTGAAAAAGAAGAAAAAATGGTTGACAAGCTTCGAGAAGAATACTGACTTGAAAGAGATCATAGATACCTAAATTTTGCTCGAATACTTTTACTCTACTCATTGTAGAATTAAAGAAAAATCCAAAAGAACATTCAACACCCTCATATCTCGAAAGGAAGGTATCTTGTCAAAGATAGTAATAGCAGAACTAACCCAAATTATTTGTGCGACAAGGGTAATCCTACCTTTATTGTTTTGTTTTTTAAAGTAGACTAATAATCCGATGTCTAGACAATAACAGCAAATATTGAACTAGTTATAACAAATGTTGTTGGGAAAGGCACTTTGACTATGAAGTTGATGGTTTGAGATGTTCCTGTATTTCCAGCAATATCGGTTGCGTAAACTGTGACATTGTGGTTTCCATTAGATAAATCCGTTAAGGTACAGTTCCCAGCAATCGCGGTTTTTTCTTTTCCATCTAAACTATAGGTTATTTGGGAAATTGGCTCGCTTACTGCGAAATTCAATGGAAGATCGGATGAGCTGTAAGTTTTGTTTTCGACAGATAACACCGTAACGTTTGGAGACGTGCCGTCCACTGTGAAGGTAACTGTTGCGGAACTGGCTATGTGGAATGTGTAGACAACTATAGTTTCAAGATCTTTAAAACCGGGACCAGTATCCTGTTGATACCCACCTATTTCTGATGCCCAAACAGTTATGTTATGTTTTCCCTCAGGCACAAACAGTTTAGTGGAAAACTCGGTTAAGTTAGAAGCAACATAAGTTTTGTTTTGATCCCAAGCGCATCTAAAAAGAACAGGAGTTTGGGTTTGTTCCCAATCACCTTTGTAAGATGACCTCTCAATACTCCCAGGGTCAACCGTTTTGGCTGCTCCAACGCTTATGTTACAGTGAAGCGTCAGGTTGGAGGTAACGGTGTTGTTGTTTTCTGGGGATAGAAATATGATTGTTGGTGGCTGCGCATTTACACTTGATGGGGATATTTCTCGTTCTTCAAAAATTGTTCCGACGGGGTTTGCACCTACAAAATTAATGGATGATATTCCCGCGGTTAAAAGTAAAAGTGCAACGACAATTGTCTGTGCAAAGGCTTCTGTTTTCATGAGTATGTTCTGTCTTTTGTATGGACGGTTAATAGTAAAAAGGTTTTTTGTCAAACTTAATGTCAAAGATAAATGGTTAATCTATAGTCTAAAGTTTAATCGCATCCACTTTTTGCTAATGAATTAGGTATTCAGAAAGATAATTGTTTGGTGGACGAGGCGGGATTTGAACCCGCGACCTCCACGATGCCAACGTGGCGATCATGCCAGACTGATCTACTCGCCCAAAGCATCTGGCTTCTACATTTTAATTCGCCTCGTTTAATAAGCATTTCTTATGGACTGCATGCAAAGAGCTTAAGAGCCTAAAACTTGGGTATTTGTTGAATGCAATATGGTGCGTATCTTTTTATACGGCAAACGCAAATAGAAAAGCCAAGCAAGGTGCAAATATCTATGCCTAAAGTTAAAGTTGCATTAATCGGCGTTGGAAACTGCGCCTCATCATTTATACAAGGTATTCTATACTATGGAAAACTTGACAAACCAGCGGACATTGTTGGATTGCGTAACCCTGTTTTAGCAGGACTCAGCCCTAAAGACATCGAAGTTGTCGCCGCGTTTGATGTGGATGAGCGTAAAGTTGGCAAAGATCTTTCCGAAGCAATTTTTGCCAAGCCAAACAATGCGCCAAAAGTCTCTGAAGTCCCATCAATGGGCATTAAAGTCAGCAAAGGTCCGTTGCTTGATGGAGTTGGAAACTCAACAAAAGCTCTCATTCAAGTCAGCAAAGCACCAGACGCGGACGCAGTTAAAGTTCTCAAGACGGCAAACGCGGAAGTCATGGTTAATTTGCTTCCAAGCGGAGCAGCCAAAGCAACCCAATATTACGCAGAACAAGCCCTTGCAGCAGGCTGCGCATTTGTTAACGCTACCCCAAACTTCATAGCCAGCGACCCTGCATGGGCAAAAAAGTTTGAAGCAGCAAAACTTCCATTAGTAGGCGACGACTTAGTTGACCAAGTCGGCTCAACCGCACTTCACAAAACCCTACTCAAACTACTCTCAGATAACGGTGTACGAATCAACGAAACCTATCAGCTTGACGTTGGCGGAGGAACAGAATCCGTAGACACTATGGACCGCACACGCGATGCAAAACGCACCATAAAAACCGAATCCGTTGCCGCAGCAATTCCCTACAAAACCGAAATCGTCGCGGGATCAACCGACTACGTGGATTTCCTCCAGAACAAACGTGACAGTTACTTCTGGATAAGCGGAGTCTACTTCTGCAATGCACCCATGAAAATCGACCTCAAATTCCAAACCGTCGATGCACCAAACGCTGGATCAGTACTCTTTGACGTTGTTCGCGCAGTAAAACTAGCGTTAGACAAGAAAATTAAAGGGGCAGTCGAGCCAGTTTGCGCTTACGGATTTAAGCGTCCACCACAAATGGTATCTCTTGAAGAAGCCGAGGCACAATTCAAAAAATTCCTTGCCTAAGCTAGATTTTTTTTAGCTCAGCAATTATTTTATTTTTTATCCCATTTTGTTCTAAAGTATTTTTTAGTGTAGATATGGTTTTTACTGGGGTCGGATCTTCTCCGCGTAGGACAGATAAGTAAACGCTTGTGAAATCGCCGACCACTATGGTTGATAGCATTTTTGCAAGTGGACTTTTGCCTTGAACTTCCAAATCAATCATTATCAAACCCCTACGTTCCATGATTTGTTTAGTGACTTCAATTCGGCTTTCGATTTCCACTGGTTCATCAACATCGCGAATAAGTATCACTGTAAACCATTTGCATTGTTCGCCTCTGCCTTCCCAGCCGACAATCTCGTTATGGTCCAGCTCAGGGAAGTATTCCCATTTGGCGGCAGATTTGCTATTCTCATTAAATTGCTGCTTAAACCGTTGGGCAACCCCGCGGTAGAAGCCAAACCCGTAGATAACTGGAGCTGATTCACCGATGTTTTGGGCTAACCCTTTTGCAAAGTTCTCGTTTGTTGGTTTTTCCAGTCCGTTGTCTATGCTGATTTTTTCGAGAAGACGGAAGGTTTCGTTAAGTTCTTCTTTTACATCTTTAACTAAGCCTGCTTTTTCCAAATAAACCAAAAGCGGCAGAAGCATGTAAGGTAATGCTGCACGTGGAGGCATGCCGCCGGGAACCTGAAGATAGGGCACTTTGTGTTTTTGTGCATATTTCAGAACTGCTCCGCCGCTGCTTATGCAGTAAATCATGCATTTTCGTTTGAGAGCATCAAGGAAACTGCTAAGTGTTTCTTCAGTGTCGCCTGAGTAGCTGGTAATGAAAACCAAGGTTTTCTTGTTGGCATATGCTGGTAAATTGTATTCTCGGCTGACCTCGATGGGTACGGATAGTTGGGTTTTTGCCCAGTCTTTGAGTAAGTCACCGCCGATGGCTGAACCGCCCAAACCAGCCACCACAATATTGCTTGGTTTCGGGTAATCGACAATAATTCTTTCTGCGTTTTTTGCGGCTTCACGGTAATGCTTAGCTGCGTTAATAGAAAAATTTAACATACCGCTCTTATCGACGGCTTTTATTCTTTCAACATTGTCTAAAAGTGCAGTCGGCAAATTTTTGTCCTCCAAATAACACGCAGTTTTATATCTCAATTCTGCCTTTTAAGCACAACGCAGGCAACAAAAGCTGAGGTATAACCGTATGGACAAAAAGAAACTTTCAATAGCAATTCCTGCATCCACAATTTCCGACACGCCACACTTGAGAGAAAAAACCGCGAAAATGGGGTTGATTGGGCGGGCTGCAGCGATTTTTCGAGTAGACGAAATCATATTGTATCCTGATAGTCCCAAAGTTGACCAGCGAAGAGATTTGGATTTTATGGCTTTGTTACTCAATTATTTGGAGACACCTCAGTACCTGCGAAAACAATTGTTCAAGCTTGAACCAGATTTGGAGTATGCAGGAATTCTACCGCCTCTACGTACACCTCATCACCCGTTGAGTGGAAAAACAAAGCATCTGAAAGTTGGTGAGTACCGTGAAGGCGTTGTTTTGTCTGAGACTAAAGAGGGTTTGGTTGTCGACATTGGGGTTCAGCAGCCGGCTCTTTTGAGGCAAAAACAGTTTGCCGTTGGCGACCGTTTAACCCTGCAAGTAGTCAACATTGGCAAGCAGATTGAAGTTCAAGCGGTTAGCCGCGATGATGTTCCGCAATATTGGGGTTATAGGGTTCAAGTGGAAAAACGCTCTTTTGGACAATTAGCAACTGAGGGCGGTTTTGATTTGAAGATTGCAACTGCAAGGATAGGCGATAACTTCATGGATGTTGCAGGCAAGATTGGCGCGAAATGGGTTGGAAGTCAGCAAGATTTTGGTGGCGTTTGGTGCTCCCTCCCGAGGGCTGCATGAAATCGTGCAAGACGAAGGCTTAAAACTTGAATGATCTTGCTGATTTTATAGTTAATACGGTTCCGAACAGGGAACAGTAACGGTAAGAACAGAAGAAGCGCTTTTAGCGTCCTTAGCCATCTTAACATGTATTTCAGTTAGGTTTTTTCGGCAATTTTTGCGTGTGTTTTGGCTAAACAAATAAAAGCGTCTTTTGTTTATTGTGAAGTCTATGCCCTCTCTTGACCTTGCCATGCCTATCGCCTTATTGGTTGTGATTACTGTTGCTATGCTTCTTAACAAGCGTGTTGAAGGTAAACTGATGGCGACAGTTGAAGAGAAAGAATTCAAAACACGTGATATAATTCTCTTAATTGTCTTTCATGGCAATCATCGTTTCAGTTATAGCCTACACGTCGTATCCTTAATCCAGGCGCCATCTTCCAGAACATCCTCATGATTATTTTCCTCTCATCCTACACCATGCTTCTATTCACATTCTCCTACGTGTTCTCAAACCTTACAAAGATGCGTGCTCAGCTTCTTTCGTTGGGATTCGGCGTAGGCAGCCATGATTGCTGGGTTGGCGAGTCTTCTTGGACCACTCAACGATAGCATTTCAATTTATCAGAGCAATAGCATTCTTTGTATTAGCAGGCTTCTGCTTTGGAGTTGCCGCTTATGAACAAATAAAAACGGTTCTAAGTCGTCACGTTGGTATGTGGCTGCCCAACCACCTGCAATTTTCGTATTGCTTTTCGTCTTTTTTAATTTCCTTTACGGGGGCAGTTTTCAAGTTTGGTACCCCGTTCTTATGGATGTCTTTGGGTTAACGTTTGCAATCCTCATAATTCTATATCTTTCGTCGATGTTTAGTTGGAAAACCGTGGGGTTGTTCGCAGTTCTCTTGACCATAATGGATATTATATTGGTTATAGGAACTCCTGTAATGGTTGGTGCCGCTAAACAATTCACTGGGCTGGGTCTTCCAGTCTTAGTTTACTTGCCAAACGTCCCATTCGTTTATTCTGCGCAAGGTGCTATTCTAAGCCGAGGTTTAGGATTAGGCGACTTCTTCTTTGCAGGCGTCCTTGCAGTTCAAACATTCAACAAATTCGGCAAAAAAACCGCGTTCGTAGCAGCTGTGGCAATGGCTGTGGCTTTCGGCATTTGGGAAGCCTTCCTACCGGACATAATAACTGGGCTTATTCCGATTGTTGGAAGAAACATCCAAGGATTTCCGGGAACTTTGATGATTATTAGTGGTTGGGCACCTATTGTTGCTTTAAAGCTGTTTATTCCAAAGAAACAAAGTCGCAGAATTGCCGGTTGTTGCTAAGTCAACTGAGATTCCTAAAGACCCAAGTTTACCTATCCAATAAAAACTTCTACCAGAAATTTCCAATTAAATAATATAAAATAAATAATTTTTTGGGAAAAATAGATTAAAAATAAGAATAGAGGCTTATTTTACCCGAATAGGGCGCCTAATCCTTCTAGTGCTGCATCTTCCTTGGCTTTTTCTTCTTCAGCTTTCTTCTTCTTGTCTTCTGGTGCGGCTGCTGCTGGTTTTGCTTCTGCCTGCTGGCTGCGACTGGAGCTGCTGCCATCATGGCTGGTGCTGCTTTGATTGCTTCATCAATGTTTACTTCGCTGAGTGATGCTACGAGTGCTTTAACTTGTATTGCGTCAACTGTGATGCCTGCTGCTTCGAGAACTTTTGTTACTGATGCTTCGTTGATTTCTTTACCTGCCTTGTGAAGGAGCATTGCTGCGTAAATATTTTCCATACCTTTTCACCTCTTCCAACCTCTACATCGGAGTATTTTAACCTTTTTAGTTGGTCTGACCTGCTTTCAGCTTGGAAACTGGTCGTTACCTGAATTGGCGTTGGTTTCGCCGTTTTCTTGCCGTTTATAAGAATACCCAATGCCTTAAGAACCTTTCGTACATGCATTAGTCAAGTTATAATCCATTTTTTCTTTCCAGTTTTGGGAAATTTGGGACTCATAACACTTATCTTGCAGAACAAACCAACAATGCGGATATCCTACAGGTCATGATAATATGGGAAACATTACAGTGGCAATTCTTGGCGCTCAAGGCTACGGCAGCAACCTTGCCAAAAAAGGAACATCAACAGACATAACCCTCTACAACCTCAAAAAAGGCGAAGACACCGTCACCTTCATCGAACCCACCCGCTACCCTGAACGGTTAGCGCCATTGTTCTATGCTTGTGCATTGGCTAAAGAAGCCATAATCGTTGTGGATGAACTTAACGCCACGTTCGGCGAACAACTTGTGATGCTTGCAATGCTCAGAAATAAAAAGCGGCTACATTGTCCTGAGAAACTATATTCCTAAAGAAAAAATTGAGCCCTCATAAAAGGAACCAGCCTTGAAAAATTCGAATTCATCGCAGACGACCCAAACCAATGCGAGAAAAACTTTTAGTCGAGGCATGCCAGCAGAAACCAACTGAACCAGCCATCAGGTCAACCAAACAATTGGAACAGTGCCTGTAGACCATGCTTTTAACGTTAAAGGCGTCGGAGTAGTCGATTCTTGGCATAGTTGTTTATGGCGCAGTTCAAAAACATGCGACACTTAACGTTTTGCCAGCAAACAAAAACCGCGCAAGTTCGCTCCATCCAAAAACACGACGAAGAATTTGACCTTGCAGGGAAGGCGACCGTGTGGGACTCGCACTAAAAAACGTTGAAGTTGAAGACTTTGACCGCGGCACAGTTTTAACTAATGACCCATCTATCAAAACCTCAACCGCCTAAAAGCTCAAGCTTCACTTGTTAAGTATTGGCAAACACCCATCAAAGCAGGGCATGGTTATGCATGTTGGACATTGGACCCAATTCATAACCGCGAAAGTAGAAGGTAACCGACACAGGCGACCCTAAAAAACCCTCTTACCTTAACGTTAGATAAACCTCTTGTTTACCGCCCAAACGATAAAGCAGTTCTGATGTATTTGGAAGGCGCTAAACTACGAGTAGCCGGAACCCTCGAGTTGACTTAAAATTTCAATAAATTATACTTCTCAAAAACACTAACCCAACATAATTTTGCTCAATTAACCAGCCGACGAATTAGAAGGAACAATAGGAAACTAATAATAAGTTCCTGCATAACGAATCGTTATTGGTTGCTGTATGAAGAAAACAGCATTATCCCTAAGATTCATCTTAGCGCTGCTTATCTCAGCAATTTTTATAATTGGTATTGTAAATTCAGCACCAACATACCCTATCCCAACAGGACCCCTGGCTCCTCCAGCGATATCGATGGAGTCGCCGACAAGCACCACTTATGTCTCTTGGTTTGTGCCGCTTAATCTTTTCGTCAATGGCAACTGGGATGGGTATGTTAACCATTGCATTGTTGAGTTCAGTCTGGACAATAACAAACGATATGTCATCTACGACCTCTCCTTCCGCGTTAAAGAGTTAAACCAGAACTTTTCAATCACTTTAGGGCCACTTTCAGAAGGTATTCATCATCTACAGGTCTTTGCGACGGTCGGTGGCATTTACAGGTTAGGCGCAAACTCTGCAACTTTTGCATCTGGTGACTTTACTTCGCAAGCTTCAGTCTACTTTACAGTTAACACTGCCAACCAAGCTCAAATCTCAATTCAATCACCCCAAAACAAAACCTACAATTTTAACAAAATGATTCCATTGGATTTTACCGTAAATAAGACATCATCAATCGTAAGTATGGGTTTCACTCTAGATGAACAATCAAACGTTACTGTTCCAAGAAATACAACATTGTATGGGCCAATCCCAGACGGCTGGCATACTTTAAAGGTTTACACGGTTTTCTCTGATATTCTTCCAGTTTCCTCAACCATTAATTTCAATGTTGACACCACAGCACCTTCTGTTTCAATTCTTTCACTACAAAACAAAATATACAATTCATCCAATCTTCCATTGATTTTCACAGTCAACGAGACTTCTTCTCTAATTACATACATCATTGATGATAAAGTAAATACGATAGATGGAAACACCACTTTGACTGGACTGCAAAGTGGAGACCACAAGCTAATAGTATACGCAACGGACAACGCTGGGAATGCCGGGGTTTCACAGACAATAGATTTTAGTTTACAAGTGCCCCTTCAACCCCAAAAGGCTCTCGTAGCAGTCATACCACCAACCGTGGTAGTCTTTGTTAGTTGCTTTAGTTTTCTGATTTACCTCAGGAAACGAAATCACTCAATAGCCAACAAGCAATGACAAATTATTCTAGCCCTAATTGATAGATAAATGATTTATGTCATGACCGCATCATGCCGACGACTGATTTGCCCAGCCCCTTCATAATGAATATACTTATTGGAATTGCAGACACCAATCCCTCACAGCCCACTGTATTTTAAAGTGTCAATCGTTTCTCCTCCTGCATCCTAGCAAAGTAGCGGGGTTGAAAATCCCTGGAAAAACGAGAATGAGGCAGCTTTGGTTCTTCAATCATCTTGATTACGGATTTGCATAATTCAAATAAGCCTTAAGTGCAAATGAAATTTGTATAGCACACGCACAAATAGTATTGGAGTAACAATGGAAATGAAACAAGTATCCAACTATGCAATTATTAAAGAAAAAGAAGATAGGCATTTTCAGGAAACTTTCCGGTTAGGTCTGAGAATAAGTCGCGGATTATTTTCGAACTTGGTAGGCGTGAAGGCGCCATTGTTTTGTGGTCATAAATTAACTTACAATTGTAATCTTAAATGTAAAATGTGTCCTTTCTGGAAAAGATCAAACAAAGACCTAAGCACAAAGAATGAAAAAGCAGTTCTTAGGCAAATTTATGATTCAGGTGCTTGTGCAATCGCGTTTGAAGGCGGAGAGCCGCTCCTGAGAAAAGATGTCGGCGAGATTCTTGCTTTCTCTAAATCTTTGCCTCTGCAAACGAGCCTAATCACTAACGGCACTCTGCTTGAATCCAAAATAGATGAAATAGCACAATACATCAATGGCGCAATCTATGTTTCGCTAGATGGTCTGGAAAAAACTCATGACTCAATCAGGGGTGTTAATGGTTGTTTTAAGAAAGCGATGCAAGGCATAACTGCAGCTGCACAAAAAGTTCCTGTGATAATCAACACGACGATAATGGCTGAGAATGTTCATGAGATTGAAGATTTAGTTAAGTTGGCAAAGGATTTGGATGTAAAAATATCCGTGGCAGTCGCTCATGAGTACTTTGAGGCAGAGGCATCCACTCCTGCCAATCTTGAAATCAAAGATATAGCTGAAAAACTAGTTGAGTTAAAGAAGAACGATTATCCTCTTATGAATTCACTTAGCTATTTTAAAGTCATTGCAAAAGAGAAAAAATGGACATGCAAACCTTGGCTGACAATTAATGTAAGCCCTGAAGGATCTTTGGTACTTCCTTGTTATGTTCGGAATGGATACGCGAAAACCGTTTCAGTTTTTAAAACCAGTATCAAAACTGCGATTTCTGAGTTTAACTGGAAGCAAACACAGAAGTGCCAGGATTGTAGTCTGCATTGTTATGTTGAACCATCTCTTGTGCTTTCCTATGATTTTAGCGCCTTTTTGAATTGGGCTTTATGATAAAGGGATAACGTCCAAGTTTATTGATTAATTATTTAGTTCAGCAAAACGTCGAAGTTCTGTTTTTAATAGAATATGGAGCTCGCGCCCCAATAGTTCCAAAAGCCAAGGTCGCTGTAAGACAAAAGAAGTAGTATGCCTTGACACATGTGGGGATGAACGAAAGTATTCTTTTTCGACAAGAAAAGTTACCACTCGAACACATTTTTTCCATTACTTGCTACTTTCCAGTTTTTTAACAACCATAAAGGTGATTGCGTATTCTTGCGATTAGATGCATTGTTTGTTGGTTGCAAGAAGCAGTCACACACGTTTAATAAAAACGATGAGAAAATGGTCTGGAGTGAAAGGCAAAGTACGCGAAGGTTTGGGCAAAATTACAGGGGACAAAACTGAACAGATTAAAGGCAAAGTGGAACAAATACAAGGTAAAGTCCAAGAAGAAGTAGGCAAAGCAAAAAGGAAAGCTTAACAAAGCGTAAGATACGCCATTCAACGCTTCAATAATCATCCCAATAAGTTTTCAAGAAATCATAAACTTTGAGATCAAGCGGATATTTTGGAAGAGGCGAAATTGTCGATGTCAGAAAAGATTTCATTAAGGGAAATAATCGGGGCAATTCTACTTGAGATAAAAGCTCTCCTCAAAGAATATGTGAATGAAGCGGAAGCAGCTTTCAAGAAACGCCTCAAAAGACTGCTGATAATAAGCATAATTAGTAGTGTTTTGATGGCTCTGGGAATTTCATTAATCGGATCAGCCTCTCTGTTCATACTTATCGGGTCATTCAAGTACCTTAGCACTTCTATGCCAGCGTGGGCGGCTTTGTACATCATGGGCATCACTTCAGGCGTAACAGCAGGTATACTCTTTTTTGCGCTTTTCATCATCATAAGAAAACAATTAAGGGCTCCCCAGAAACCTGACAGCCCAAATTAAATCATGGACTACTTTTGTTTCTAGTTGTTTTGATTGAGTTGTTTGTTTTTCGTTGCTGTTTTTTGGTAAAATGGCTTTTTAGCGCTTCCTTTTAGAATGTAGGTTGTATTTGGTCTCTCTTGGCTGGATTGAAGACGCGTAAATTATCGCCCAGCGTTATACGCCTGAAGATGCAATGCGAAGTTTAGTTTCAAGTTTTGTTCGTTGCGATGAGGAGCAGGCGAAATCTTTTAGTCGCAGTAATTGTCCAAGGGCGTTTTTTCAGCGGAGGTTAAGCATTCATGGCTGTCCTTGACTAGTAGTTTAAGAAGTTTTATTCGCGACTATTTTACTCGCAAATGGGTTGCTTTTTGCGATAAGCCTTTGGCGGGCTCAGGAGTTTATAGCTTACCTTAATCGAGATGCTGCCACGATCATTTCTTTTAACCTTTAAAAGATCTCGGCAATTGAATTTCCTTTTCTTTAGAGCAGGAAGTAGACGTTTTGCAAATTCCAAAGACGACTACTCTTAATGTTTTGCCAAGTGTTGAAAAGAACTCCAGAAACTTTCCCTATACAAGGGATTAGTCTGTTTTGGAGTTAGAGTCAATTGACGTTTTGTTTGCAATAATCCATATATCCTGATGTTGTCCATCAAGCCTCGATGAATATGTATCGGACTGGCGTTGCAAACCTGCCTCTTCACGGTGGCAAAGCTCCTTCTTGGCTTACTGGGCGCATGAGGAAAATGGCTAAGGAAATCGCCAGCATCATAATTGAGGAGCAAGGCACCGCCAAATTCATCGAGCGGCTGTCGGATCCTTTTTGGTTTCAAGCTTTTGGTTGCGTCCTGGCTTATGACTGGCATAGCAGTGGCGTAACCACCGTTGTAACAGGTATCCTCAAAGGTGCTCTTTCGCCCGAAGAGCACGGAGTCGCAGTTTGTGGCGGAAAAGGCAAAACAACCGAGAAAACCCCAAGCGATATAGAGGCAGTTGGCGAAAAATTCGGCTTCTCGCAAGAAACCATCGATGATCTCACCTACACAAGCCGCATGACTGCCAAAGTCGACAACACCGCCATCCAAGCAGGATACCAACTCTATCACCACGCCTTTCTCATAACCAAAGAAGAAAAATGGGCAGTTATCCAGCAAGGCATGAGCGAAGAAGACCGCTCGGCAAGACGTTACCACTGGCTCACGAGAACACCACAGTGCTTTGTGGAAGAACCCCACAATGCCATCGCCTGCGATATCAAACGTGAACGCGCCCTAAACATGGTTGCCAAACAAAGCAACGCAGCAAGAAAAGCCTCAGTCGACCTCTCTAAAGAACCAACAAATAAACTCATGAACCTAATCCAATCCGCCTCAAAACCCCTAAACCAAGCGTCACTACAGAATTGGCTTCCCAAAACCTCGGACCCATGGCAGCAAACCCTAATCAACACTTAATATGCCCCGCAACATCAATTGGGATACCCTTGCCCGCTCTACGAGTTCCAACCCAGCAACTATGAGGAACTGCTCAGTGTCAAAGGCGTGGGACCAGCAACTGTGCGTGGACTTGCGCTTGTGGCTGAGTTGGTTTATGGCGAAGAGCCAAGTTGGGAGGACCCTGTTAAATTCAGCTTTGCATATGGCGGGAAAGACGGAGTACCGTTATCCGGTGAACCGCGAAGCCATGGATGAATCCATCGAAATTCTACGGCAATCGGTTCAGGAGGCAAAAATCGGTGACAAAGAAAAACTGCTATCTCTTAAGAGATTAAAGCAATATGTTTCTTAATAGCGGAAACATTATTATTACGTAATTAAATATTATATAATGATAATATGACTACTGAATATTCCACAATATCAATTCCAAAAGAAGTCAAGAAGCGTCTTCAAAAAGCTAAAGGCAAAAAGGAATGGGGCGAATTCATCATTGACTTGTACAATGAGGCACAATACCAAAAAAGTAAAAAAGCCTTTGATGAACTCGCGGATATGCTGACAGATGAAGACCTAAAAACCATAGCCCACTCCAGCAAAGAATTTAGGGAGAACTTTGCTCTTAGATGAACCTACTAGATACGGGTATAATACTGGAAATGCTCAAGAGACACCAGTTTAAATCCGGTTTTATTGCACAAATCATAGTTCTTGAAATACTGAGAGGATTTGAAAAGGAAAAAAGACCGTTAATAAAAGATCGGCTAGAAAAAAGTTTCAACGTCATAGACATGGATAACGAAATTACTGATACATACTGTGAAATTTACCGAAAACTAAAACAAGACGGAAAATTGTTGCCTGATGCAGACCTTCTCATCGCTGCAACCGCAATTGCTCATAATCTAAAGCTTGAAACAAACGATGACCACTTCCAAAGGTTGGAAGCTTTTGGATTAGTACTCCTATAGTTTTTAATACTTTTTTCAATAAAAAATTTGCACAACACACTTTAAAAACATAGATTGCCAAAAGAATATTGAGGAAACTATCATTTGACTAAAAATAGAATGGTTACTTACCGAAGATTTGGTGGATCCTCAGGAATTATTGCACCCATAATAGCATTTGTTTGCATCTTAACCGCAATCGCATCCTACCCAGCGTTTAGCTGGACAAACAACGCCCTAAGCGATTTAGGCGTCGTGCCAGGCATAACTAGTTCCACTATTCAACTTTGGACTCCTCGCCTCTGGGATCTTAGCTTTTAACTTTGCAATATTTGGTTTATTCACTTACCTTGGGCAAAGTTGGGTGGGCAAAATTGGCTCAGCAGTTTTTGCAGCTGCAACTTTAGCGCTTATCGCTATTAGCATCTTCAATGAGAATTTTTCGCCAACACACTATCTGGTCTCGGTAGCTTTTTTCACGTTGGCGCCGATTGCCCTTTTTATCTTAACTTTTGGCTTTTTGCTGTGCCATCAGCGTAGCATGGCGGTTTTCACCGTAGCAATTGGTATAGCAGCAGCTTTGCCCTGGCTCCTATTTTTCGCATTCCACTACGTTCCAAGCGTTGCCATCCCCGAGTTCCTCTCAGGACTTGCCGTTTCAGTATGGGCAGTATTGCTGGGAAAAAAAATGTTAAATCCTAAGGTTTGATTGCATCAACGTACATTTGGGCACAACAATAAGACGAAAAAACTGTCTTGTAGCCCTTGCTTTTTGCGTATTCAACAGCTACTTCACTTGGAAAAGCAATAGCATCCACTCCAGCCTTCAGCGCTAAAACGTCTGTTATGCCTCGGCTTGTGCCTTTGGGTCGCATGCAACCTAAGATCAAGGGCGTTTCAGGGAACATTTGCCCGTGCCAGCGCCACGACTTTCGCTATGTCAATTGGTTCGGGGGGCGGAGTTTCAGCCATGGCTGTTCCATGAATGGGCATAAATGCGATTATGACGAGTGCGGCGGGTTTGATTTGCTGTATCATTTGGAGTGCTCGCAGTTCGCCATCAAGTTGGCCCTCATTTAACCCAACTATAACGTGGGGAACGACTTTTAATTCTGCTTTTTGCAGCGCGATGAGGGAATCAGCATAGTCTTGGATAGTTACTTTGCAGTTGTAGATTTTTTCGACTGTTTCAGCCGAGCCAATAACGTCAATTAATGCTGCATCAACCTCTGCTTCCTTGAGTGCAACAGCGGTTTCCAGCTTGATAATGCCAGTATGGACAAAAACGGTTAAGCCAAGTTCCCTTTAAACCGCCCCAGCACTTGAACAAAGGAATCTAAGCGGCACCGAGCCGTCAGGTAGGCATCCGCCGCTTACAAGAACCCCTTTAGCGCCATTCCGCTTGAGTTTAGCACCCAACTCAATCAACTCCTGAGGCGACAACGCTGGATGCATGGTTTCAAGTACTTTGCCGCCGCAATGTTTGCAGTTCAACGCGCAAGAGTTGCCTGTAACAGAGATAGTTGGGAAATCCGTGGTTGAGGAACAATAATATTTAGTTTTGTAATACGTGAAGCTTGGGGCGTAGAAGCGGATTTCAGGTCTTCTTGGTTTAAACGCGCTTGTTTCTAGTAAGTTTAAGAGGTCTTTTTCGTTAAGGTTCCAGATTTCTTCAGGACTTAGCTGTGACATGTTTTTCAAGAAAAGAATCCGTTTTCTAACTTAATAGTTTAATGTAGCCAAACCCCTAAAGAATTTCCGGGTTTGCCCGACGTTAAGACTATAGCACATCTATTAGTTGTTTAAGACTGTGAACTTGGTTTGTGGCAGCATTAGATTTGGTTCTTGGTCAAAAAGTCTTCGAACAGGAACATCAATTACTCCAGCGTTAGTTCCCGGTCTTTCCAACGCTAGCATCAGTCCACATACAGCAGACTATATCACTGGGCTTACTCAACTTCAACTGACTCGCCACTGTATTCTTACTCAATAAGCATCACCCTCCAATTCAAGTAGGCTCTCTAGAACTTTCAAACGGTGTCCAACTGCTGTTTCCAAATCTTCAAAAAACAACAAACAAAACAGAGCAAAAAAACATGATTATAAGCGAATGAATCGGCTCAGAATATGAATGATTAATATGAGGTAGAAAGCAGTGGTCATGCTGACATGTAAAAATCTAATATGCTTTCGAAAATTGTTCATAACGAGGAATCTTTGAAGAAGACCTGTTATTACTAACGTGAGAACGGAAACGTATACTGCCAGTCCCGTGCCAATGAAGGAAACGCTTGTTATCCAGTATGTAAAATGAATAGAAATCAGCATGAAAGCAATCAAATTTCCATATAAATGAAATCTTATCCATGCTTTGTATCTTTCAGGATTGCGATGTTTCCCAATATAATAGATTGGTGTAACAATGGCAATCCACAATCCTCCTATCCAACTCATCCAATGAGTAAATGGAAACGGACCAAAAGAAAAAACGAAAACTTTCCTGTCAACGATTACAAGAGCCGAAAGAAATGCAGTGAAAAGAAGTATGACCAAAGCTCCCCATAGATCGGGGTCTTTTGAGTGTTCCATTTTCTAACCCGCCTTGAACACAATAGGACATAGATTCATTCCAATATTTAACATTATAAAACGCTTTTTTTGATAACTAGAAATACCCAATCCAACCAACAGACCCCTAACATAAAAAAGAATCTCCCAATAACACCTACCTCGACTAAAATCAAGTTCTAAATTAAAAATGATACTTTGGAATCTCTTATCAATTGAAAAGCATTTTATAAATTTTAGATTATCATTATGGGCACTCGGAAACTTCTGGGTGTTTAATTAATTCATCTTTGGACTTGTTTAGCAATACATTGTCTCCAACTTTAGAAACTAATGAGATTGGAAAGCAAACAGTTGAGCTTGTGAGGCTTGTGAATGTTTTTTTGAATCCAAGGTCTTCAGATGCTAATTTTGACAATTTAACATGTAGATGGGTTAGTTGCCAAGTATGGGTATCAATTTCTACTTCATTTACCTTTCCAAGGTCAAAACCATCGGCACAAATAACATATTTTCCAGAGAGTTCGTCAAATCTCGCCAAAATAATCACCATTAAAAACATCAAGAAAATCAACAATATAATTCTTTCTTTAATTACAGGCTGATTCCTGAAATATTCATTCCTTGACTAACTATAATCTTTGAGCAAAACTTTGCTTACTTGCTAATCTTTTTCATTTTTCTCTTAAGTAGAGTAACTGTTGAACCTGTGACTATTGTTACTGCGATAATAGCCATTACTAGAATAATTGTTATGTTGCTTATTGCCAAAGGCTGTTCACTTTTAGGGGTAATATTTACCTGAAAAGTTCTTCCTGTTGGATATGTCATAGTTGTGCCTTCAGAATCAAGTGCATACACGTCAAGTGAATGAGTGCCATTGCTGAGATCCGTTAAAAGTCCTGTTCCTACATATGAATAGCGGGAGCTAGCGCTAAAACTTCCAAACTGAAAGGTCTGCGACTTTGAAATGCTTAATGTTCTGTTGGCTGTACCATCAAGACTGCAAGACATTTTGACAATTTCTGGGTATCGGATTGGTATATCTGTATGAAATATTACTGAAATCGTTGTGGTATTATATGCTGTGTTTTCTGGAGATTCTATCCATAATGAAGGATAACTATAGGGGTTAGCGTCCACCACTGTTACTTGAGCTATGGGTTCGACTAAAAATAAGAGTGCTAGAAGAGCAGTCATATAAACTGTCTTTCTCATATCCACCAATCGGCTATTGGTTGCTGTTGCCTTATGAAGTTTTACATTCCTTGTCTTACACAGGGCACGATACTATTCGCAGGAATTTTAAAAAGTAGAATCAATCTAAACCCAAGATGTTTCGATTTCTTTAATCTGCTTGAAATGAGGGTCATCTGAAACGCAGACTGCCTTCAACATGGCTGCGGTTGCGGCAATCATGCTGTCTCCCATTGAAAGCTGATATTTCTGTCTCAATTCAGCCGATAATTGGGCTATCTGCTCATCGACTGGGATAACCTTGAAACTCTCTCTAACTATTGTGACTCTCAATTTAGCCGTTTCTCGCCCTTCACGCGAAAGCGTTATCCGATAAAGCTCATGCACTGACACAGCTGAAATGTATTTTTCTCGTTTGACTTTCTCAACTTCGGCTCTTTTTCGAAAGTTAGAATCCTTCGAATAAAGGTACTCAACAAGGAACCTTGTATCGTATACGCGATTAGGCATCTTCTTCCCTGAGTCTATCAAGTTCGGTTTTTATTTCTTCAACGGTGGCGTATGGTGCCCCTGTCCCGAAAAGGTCCCAGAAGGACTTTTTAGGTTTAAACAGGATTCCTTGGTCTGTTTCAACGACTTCTAAGCGTGTCCCTTCTTCGATCTTAAATTTCTTACGAAGCTTAGCTGGAATGGTTGTCTGACCTTTCTTAGTTACTACAACTTCAGACTCCATACATTTATCCACGAATTACAATATGAGTTTCTGACATTCTTAAACGTAATGCCTACTTCACTAATTGGTTATTGGTTGCTGTTGCCTTATGAAGTTTTACATTCCTTGCATTAGACAGAGCCGTTAATGTTTTGCGCTGAAAGAAGTAGGGTTTGCTTACTTGGTTCTCTTACTATGGTTGGCTTCCTTGCCAGCTCCCCTTTCTTCTCCTAAAGTAAACCAATGAGACTGAAGCAACAGCCACTATTACAATCACAATAGCGGCTGCAGTTAGAATCGTTTGGTTAGAGTCTTGTGACACTGATCGGGTTATTTGAGTTGTTGGCGTGGGCTCTATCGTTTGAAGCAAGACTGTTGGGGCAAGAGAAGCAGTTGGTGTTGGCGATTCGTCAAGTGCAAGGCTCGTTACATATATTTCTGAATGCCCCGTCATGTCCGAAGCAAAGGCTAATTTGCTACAATCGTCATTAAGCGATGGAGTGTACGCATCAGTTATCGTCTGTTCACTAAGCCCATCAGTTCCCGTAACTATGATAATGTAGGGTCCGTTAGCCAACGAATTGAAAGCAACCCTTTTCCCGTCACTGCTCAAAGAAGGATTTACTGATTTGTCATCATTTGTCAATTGTTTGAGTCCTTGCCCATCTGACCTTACAATGTATACATTGTGAGTTTCAGAGTAGGGAAACGAAACGGTATCTCTCACAAACGTAATTATGTCTCCGTCTGCGCTTATCTGAGGACTAATTATGCCGCTCATAGAACTTAGCCCTTTGAGACCCGTCCCATCGGAATTAACAACAAAGAGACCGCTTGAGACGAACGCTATTTTGTCGCCATTGTAGTTGGTGGATGGCATGTTAACATATTGGTCGTTAAAAGTTAGTTGCCGCTCACCTGTACCATCGGTATCTATTTCAAAAATTTCCGTATCGCCGGTCAAGTTTTTGTCGCTTCCAAGATGCTTGCAGAAGACAACTTTTTTTCCATCCCCACTGATTTGCGGACCCAGGCTGCCACCGGGATTATCAGTCAATTGTTTTAGACCAGAGCCATCCGAGTTGACGATGCAAACTTGGAATGTTCCGTTTATGTTCAATCATATAGAGTAAGCTGGATATTTTTGATTAAATCGGGATTGTGGACAGGTTGTTGGACAGGTTTATGACCTAATCCCCGTCCTCTTCACCTCACCCCTTTATCCCCTCTCCTTAGTAAGGAGAGGGGAAATTAAATGCTAACTTGTCTTTCCCTTCCCTTACCAAGGAGAAGGGCCTGCCTACCGAAGCGGCAGCGCAGGCAGGTCTGAAGGCCGGGTTGAGGTGGGATTTCCCTTTCACCCAATTCCGAAGGCCGGTTTGAGTATTTATTTCTTCGTGGACTTTTACATAACCTTTTCAAATTCATTATCATTCTCATCATTAGCAAACCTTAGAAATCGAATTCCTAATGTTTCATTCCCGATTGCCTGAAGGTATCATATTTAACTTGCGATTCATGAACATAACCATCATTTTCTATTGGCAGTTCTAATGAATGACAATAAAAATCAATGATAAAAACGTCAATACTGTATTGCCGTCTGAATCGATATCCTTTTAATGGCCCACCACGAACAAAATCCCTGAAATCCTTTCCTGCTTTGTTCGCTCTCTCCTTAATTCACGACGCCTGCCCTTCATCATGGAATGATCATAAATCGACGCCATAATGCTTATCCCTGCACCCCTTTTTGCCTCACCCCTCTGTCCCCTCTCCTTGGTAAGGAGAAGGCAAATTAAATGATAGCCTGTCTTTCCCTTCCCCTTACTAAGGAGAGGGTGGCCAAGGCCGGGACGAGGTGCATTTCTCATCTCTTCTCCTTATGAAGGAGAGGGTTTGGCCAAAGGTCGGGATGAGGTGCATTTCCGTCCCCTCTTCCTTACCAAGGAGAAGGGTGGCCGAGGCCGGGCTGAGGTGGGGTCATTCCTTCGGCAGCACCC
>CAWJGR010000014.1:0-59777 GCA_963842545.1 Candidatus Bathyarchaeota archaeon | reverse complement strand
AAATATTACGTTGAAGCTATGTTAAAAGATGTGGTACTTACACAAAAAAACGAGCTTGAAAGGACTCTTACCGAGAACTACATTGAAAGAGACATTCAACCGTTTTCACTAGAAAATAATCTGATAAAAGTGATAATGGGTCCAAGACGAGCTGGAAAATCCTTCTTTTGCTTGCATACTCTCAGCCGCTTGGGAAACTTTGGCTATGTAAACTTTGACGACGAAGCATTAACAAAACTCGAAGACTACGAAGACCTAGTATCCGAAATAAAGCAGGTTTACAAAGACCCACAAATCCTATTCTTCGATGAAATTCAAAACCTGCCACGATGGGAACTCTTCGTTAACAGGCTACAACGCCAAGGATACAATATTGTAGTAACCGGAAGTAACTCAAAACTGTTAAGCAAGGAGCTTGCAACACACCTAACGGGCAGACACATTCCAACCACTGTACTAACATTCTCCTTCAAAGAATACCTAAAAGCTAAAAAAGCCGATTTGGACAGCCTAACAACCCAAGAAAGAGAAGAAATGCTCCTAGAGTATTTACGGTCAGGAGGCTATCCAGAAGCCGTATTAAAAAAACTGAATGCCACTCAATACCTTAGCGTACTCTTCGACTCGATATTATACAAAGATATAATCAAACGATATAACATCAGAAAAGGACCAGACATAGAGCGACTTGCCATATACCTTATGTCAAACTTGGCTTCAGAATTCTCCTACCTATCCCTTACTAAAGCTTTGGGCATAAAGAGCAGTATGACCGCTCAGAAATACTGCAGTTTTCTGGAAGAAGCCTATCTCATATTCACGGTAAGTAGATTCTCATACAAAACAAAACAGATAGGTCAAAACAAAAAAGTGTACTCTTACGACAACGGCATGATAACCGCAAAAGCTTTTCAAGCGAGCCCAAACTATGGAAAACTCTTTGAGAATTGTGTAGCCGCGCACCTAAAAAGAAAGGAAATATACAAAGAAATCGGACTCTACTATTGGAGAAACCAACAGGGAGAAGAGGTCGATTTCATCATAAAAAAAGGAGCCCAAGTCACAGAGCTCATTCAAGCCTGCTATTCTCTAGAAACAAAGAAAACTCGTGATAGAGAGGTCCGTGCACTGCTTAATGCAGGAAAAGAACTAAAATGCACCAAAATGACCATACTTACCATGCGCGAGGAAAGAGAAGAAAACTGTGAATGGTTTGGAAACAAAGGAACGATAACCTACAGACCAATAAGCAAATGGCTGCTGGACTAGTCAACACCACTGGGATAAGTGTCGCAATCTTGGTTTTGCAAATCCTCAATTAGCAAGAACCCTTCTTGCACACAGTTTTTGAAAACCTCATTGAAGTGGCTGACTGCTTTGTCATCGCAGTAGTAGCTGTTGCCAAGTTGGTATTTGGCTTCTCGTGGGCACCCGTATTTGTCGCATGGATGAGGCTCATTTGGCGGCAAAATGTGGTAATGGATTGGTTCATGCGGTATTAGCGCCTCAGTTAGGCTTGTCACGCATTTCATTGCTGTTTTTATCATCCACTGCAACCACGGCAGGTACGGCAGGTTTTTTAGCATTGTAAATTTCGTTGCTAGCGGAGCTAAGATTTTTTTGGGAGTTAAAATTATCTGTTGCATTTGCCGCAACTGTTGCGGAGATTAACTGGGTCTGCGTTTCTTTTTGGGTTTTGTCTTCTGGTTTTCTTAGTCTTATGCCCTTGAATCCTCTGCCTTCCCTGTTGCTATTTAGATCTTTGACTTTTGGGGTATCGCGTAAGCGTTGATAGAATCGGCGCTCAGTTTCGGGTGTCTTTCCAAGCTCTTGATCGGCGTAGTTTTTGTAGTCTTCGAATGCTTCTTTTCTTGTCACAAATCCTTCCACATCAAAGACGCAGTTGTCTTCTATCCAGGCGCCGATTGCATCAGAGGTTCGTTTAAACTCTAAAAGTATCTCTTGTGTAGTTTTGCTCAAAGTAAAATCATGGTTTACTCCTAAACGATGCAACCCTTCAAGCATCCAATTAAAAATTCCCGAAACCTCCATTGGGTCATCGAGCCAGGAGCGTTCTATATTGTCTATCTGGCTTTTACCTGTAAAGTGTTGGGAAATTTGAGAATTAAAGTTCGATCTTCAAATGCTAAACTCGAATCACTCACTTTAGGAAACTGGTTGCCCAAAACAAACGGCTTAGCAATATTTTGGAAACTCAGTCTCTTCTGTTTTCCTTTAACTTCTGCATCCAAGGTGTCCTCTCCAGTAATTTTCTTCAGAAGAGGCGTCTGCAACGACACTGACAGTGGAGGGTTCGCTGCTGACATTTATCATCTTTCCATATAGTTGAGCTATTGCAAACCGATGTTCTCCATCAAATTCCTCCAAGCTCAAGATAACTGCAGTTTTGTTTGCCGATTATTGCTTCGAGTGTTATTATGATTCTGCCTTTGCCGTTGCGTCCTAAACCATAAAACCACATTAGCTTGTGCTTGGGCATAGCGGGCAAGATGCAATATCCCAAATATTCCTGAAGCAACGGCTGATCCTCCTTGGGCAAAACTTGATCGAGGAAAGCCAGCCATTTTGGACATTTAGCTTGCTGGATTGAAGTGGACATTGAGTTTGTAGGTGAAGATTATGTTTGGGTCGAAGGGTTTTAGCTCCAAAGAAGCCAAATCAAGCAATCCATTGAGCACTGGAACAGATCCTTTGTATTTGTTGAATTCGGATCGCTCAACGTAACTTCCATGCCTCAAATGCTCTAGCACTTCAGAAACAAAATGCGTTGACGCTTTTGCGCCTAACTCTTTTTCAAGCAATCCCTCAATCATGCAATCTGCAGGCTTGTAAATGCCATCTTCATAGTAGAATAAATCCCGCAAATCCGTAGGCGTCCTAAAAGTAAATTCTAAGCGTAGCCGCTCTAAGATTTCTTCGAGTTGTCGCTCTTTAATCTCTTTACTTTCATCGTTGACTTTTTGCTTTCGGAAGCATCCGCTACATTTCTCTATGGTCGACCCCAAAAATCTGAAACAGCGGAGTGCTAATTCGGCCATTTTCTGGATTAGTTTTGGCGGTGCAAGGGTTAGGGTCTACCGCCTCGCTCATGGAAAGCCTCTTGCACTTGAAATTTGGGACTGAGTTTTTGAATAATCATAGTCTCGTTTGCCATCCGATTGATAGATTGTTTTGAAGAAGTCGTGGATTTCGTCATCCAAAAAATCCTTTCGAAACCATAAACTGCACAATTGCCAACCGCTGAAAATGATCCAGCCGAATATGCTTTCTATCAACTATAGCGGTTATGCAGTTGAAATGCAAAAAATCGTACCGCTCCAACTGCTTCACTAAGAAACGTTTTGGTATCCGAAATTATGGAGTTGTCAGACTTTTATCGGGGCATCTGAAAACTGATTGTAAGGCTGCTTGTTGCCTTCGCAATCCTCTGCAAAGCCGCCAACTGCAACATAGCCGCCGTTCTCAAATTCCATGTGCAAATGCCGCTTAAACGGGCTACTATTCTCCTTCTCAGAAGTAATGTAGAGCATTCGGTAACCCATATTGGGCGTTCTAAACGTCAGAGTCTTGGCGCGTTCACCAAAATGTTTGCTCCAGCGGTAAGCCAGAAACTCCCAATCCCAATCCAAACAAGCTAAACCCCCAAGCCCGCTGCGGGGACCAAAATTCCAAGCCTCAACCTCACTATCTCTGCGCTCTATCGACTAACGCTTCCAAATCCTGCATCGACTGACTAGTTATATCCTTCCAGGCTCCTACAAGACGCGAAGGATTCTTTGTCTTATCCCCAATCAACAGAACCCAGTCGGGATGCGAACGCTTTAGCTCATAAAGCTTAGTTACATCAAAAATAATAGTAAAAACCTAAACCTCCATAATCCAGCGGCAATATTTTTTCTGTTATAATCAGCAAAGGAAATTCCACTCTTTGATGCCACAGCAATCAATTTGGCTTCGACGGATAGGCAAACCAAACTTCAACATGTCATCTAAAATTGTTTCTAACGATGCTACTCCTTGTTGGAGTAATCTTTCAATGATAATTCCGCGGTGCTCTTCCGATAACAGCATCCAGTCAACTGCCATAACAGATTCGGGATCCGCAAAACCTTCAAACGTTATCCTTTGACTTGAAATACATTTAATGGGGATTCTTGCATCAGGAAAGAAACCACCCCACTCCTTTTGTCCACTAAGGCTTAATCTCACCCACCTTTGCTCGGAAGTCAAAAACATAGCATCCTTATTCTTTGGGTTTGAGTTTCTGTCGATAGATTTTGTCTTCGACGTAGAGCCAATAACTAAACTGATAGCCTTCGCCGTGGTATCGGTCTTTGATGGTTGCGTTGTTAGCTCTTAGGATATTGTAGGCGTCGCCCCATTTGTCTGGAAAGTTATTTGTTTTTTGGGCTACCTCGTATTCGCCCAATTTGGCGCTTTGTTGAGGTTCAAAACGCAGCATCGTAAAAGTGTGTTCTAAAGCATCTGCAACCTGACTTTTCTTCTCTGTACCAGTCATTAAGTTTAGGTACTCATTTGCCACATCAGCAATCATTTTGCATCCGTCCCGCATTTTTTGGGTCAATTCAGCTTGTCTATCCAAAACCTTCTTTCTCCTTCAAGGCTTGAAAAACAAACTGTCGGGTGTATTGCCTGAGATCTTGGCGCAGTGTTTCCAGCAGAAATCAAGTGCATCAATGCACCTTTGATCTTTGTCAGTTGAGAATTCTTCCTTGCAGCCACAATCCCCTATCCTGACCCGAATTTCGATTTTTCCTTCCCTTTCAATGACTTGATAAATTCCCGGCAGGTTGCCAGAAAATTTTTCGAGAGCTTCCCAATCTTCTAATATATAGACCAAATTTGTTGTCACCTAAAACGTCTTGCAGGCTGAGGATAAAAACTATCTATCGACGCAACGAGATGATCTCGTTGTAAGGGTCAGCAACGACACCAATCTTTTAACGATACATTCTAAAGGCATCCGCTACATGTTTGAGCTGGTCCTTGGGAGCAATTTTGAGAAATAAGTTTAGGTCCCTACTCAGCTCAAGGGCAGCTCTGCCATTTTCGCCTAACTTATAGAGTGGGGAAAGAAAATGCGGTTTTGTCTCTCGTGTGCCTTCCGTTTCCAACCAGCCCTGCTGAAACAAAATCTTGACTCGCCTGTCCACATTTTGTTTTCCTCTGCGTCTGAATCCTTTGGTTGCATGAACCTCTCTGTATATGTCATAGCTTGCCAGAAGCTTGCCTTCCGGGGAGAGTATCAGAAAAATGAGAAGGTTTAATTTAGCCTCTTGTCCACTAAACACCTTCAGCTTTATGCCCTTGCCACTTGTTTTAGCCAAAGTTTTCTGCTCTCCCCTCAACTCTGGAAGGAAGAAGCCTAACTAAGCAACTATCTTATCACACTAACCCAAACAAAACACCCTCTCATGTCCGAGGCAAAATCTTTCTTGTGCAAGAAATGTCTGGGGCAAAATTTTGGGTAAGTGCTAACTTGGTAAAAATTGCTGATTTTCTAGCAAAAATATGGGTTAACGATGGATTAAAGGAAGAAATGATAGGTGTTTTTTGGGGGTGTTTTCTTGGGTAAGAAAAATTTTACCCAGCACTTTTTGGCTGATCTTTTCAGACTGTTTCTGTTTGCGGGGGCTGAAAAATCATTTGCCAGAAATCGATACAAAACTTAATCTTTCTAATTCTGCGTAAAAAAGGATATCTAGTCGGAACATTTTTTACCCGTTTTTTAGTTGGCTGTCTAGTTTTTTGACGAGACGTTTTAGCTCTCTTTTTTCCTTACCTGAATAGAAGAGGCCAATGATATTGTCTCTTTCTCGCTCCGTTAAATGCACTATAACCTCAGAGGTATCTTTAGGATCATTTTCAAGCCAGATAGAACCGCTCTCTTGCAATTCCTTAAGGGCAGCAGCGCGGTCCACCCCAAAGAAATATTTATCATCGAAATAGAATGAAGCTCTAATCCCGACCCGGCATGCATATGCATACTTGACAGCATCTTTGTAGATCTTTGGTTGCTTTTCAAGAAGCTCCATCAGTTCTTCTTTGACGCTTTTTGCCTTCTTATCGTTAGTTTCCATCATCTTTGTTTACCTCGCTTTGTTGCTTGGTTAACGCTAAGTACAATGTTTCACCGATAATGCAGATTTTTTCTTCCAAAGGCCTATGCAAAAAATCCACAATCAACTCACTGTACCTTGCGCTTACAGGCACCAAATACTTAGGATAAGCATAGGAAATTCTTCTCTTGTATTTCTTGGGAATTATTCTACTGTAGATTCTCATTATAGGCGGTGCTTCTAAGTCATCGAGCCTATCGAAAATGTTGCCGTCTGTAAATTTAGCCATATGTAGTCTCTCCGCTTTTCTCTGATGCCTCTTTTAGTTGGCGTTCGAGCTTCTGTATCCTAACTTGCTGCGCTAGCAGGATTGACATCACCATGGGTTCAAACACTATTGGGTTAGTTGCGCAGCTGCTTTCTGAAGCATAATTCCTGCAGGCATCCATAAGCTCATCAAAAGCTTCCCGATCAGCCCTACGCAAAGCCCTCGCAAAACCACTCCACCGACTAATCTCTCCCTCCAAAGCAATCCTGATAGGATGGAACAGTTTTACCCATAACCTGCTAAACCTCCAAACAAACTAAATTTGTTTCATAGTAAATCACGCGGGACTCCTCCCTATCGCCTAAACCACATAAAAAGCAACCCAACAAACTACCACGCCTAACAGTAGAGAGGTAAGTAAAAATGAAGAGTTGGCTCAACAAGTTTAAGCTTAAAACGATGAGGGATTCTGATTAACGTTGCTTTCTGGCGGTTTCGGAATAAGAAAAATTCCCATTCCCCACCAACTTTGCATTAAACGCATATTTTCCTTCCTCTCAAAAGCGAAAAATAAGACTGGCCTCATTGCAACAAGTGATACTCCCCAGGCATAAACCGAAAACAAAAACAAAAACCCCGGGAAAGCCACTCCATTTAGGCTGGCGGTGGAAATTGTTAGACTTACAAGAAAGCCAAAAATTAAGAATATAACAATTGGGATAATAAGCAAAACCATATCTTTTCCATTAGCATAGAAATGGCAATCTCTTGAAAGTCGCCTAAGTTGGTTTTTAGTAACTATTGTACTTGTAATTACGCCAACTGCTATGCTAGCAACTATCCAGGGTAAAAATTGGAATACTGAAATTGGGTACTTTTCAAGATTATATGAACTAGAAAAAACAAACCCGTCAAGAATCCCGTAAATAATTATCCAGAAAATCGCTAATAACCCAGCAGCTTTCGTTGCGCTTACTTTGTAATTAGGCATAATTATTGGAGGTTGATGTATGTTTTCATAGTCTACTTTAATTCTCGTGCTAATTCGGTATGGCTCTTGTGGAAACCAACCTCTTATCCGATTTTGCAGAGTTTTTTTCACAGTCATGTTTTCAACTCTGGAATAAGTTCAGAGAAAATCATGTGTGCCAGTTTGGCTGGGTGAATTTCTGCAGCACCTTCGATTTCTATTCCTCTTTCTTTGGCTATGTCGATTAGGTATTGTCGTGTTTGGTTTAGGAAGGCTGTGTCGGTGACTTCTTCGGGGTTGTCGTGCCAGTACCAAACTTTGAGCCCGTGGCTGGTGGTGTAGGTTATGATGGCTTTTCGTTTGAGGGCTGGGTGGTAGCCGAGGAGTATGGCTTGTTTGGGGTAGAGTTTAGTTACTTGCAAATCGTTGACTTGTGCAACATCTAAAAGTGTGGTGGAGAGTTTGGCTTCGGTTATGAGTCGGGTTTGGTTGACGTATTGGCGGGTGGTTTTGAGTTTGTCGGCGATTTTGGTTACGGAGAGGCCTGTGCTGATTAGTGACCAGATGTCTTTTTGGCTCTGGCTTAGAGGAGAAGATACGGAGCAATTCGGCGACATAATGCTCTGTAAATAGTTTAGTATTTACATTTATTTAAGACTTTTGTAAAACAACTAATCACCAACCAGAAAGAGGAAAAATCAAAATAGCATAATAGTCACAAGGGAAAAAACTAACAAAGCCAAATAAAGACACAAGCATAACCACAATTAATTAAGTCAATTTGTAGGGTTAAAAAGAAATCCTATTCCAAACCAAATTCAATAATCTCTCTTCGCCATTTTTTTTAAGACAAAAAAGGGGGTAAGTGATTTTTGTTTGTGTTTTTTATTGGTGTTTCCTGAGTATGAGCAATCCGACTATTGCGATTGCGATGATTATGGCGATTGCGGCAATCAACGTATACATTATAACCGTTGATGTGATCGCATCCGCGTTTAGCGCATTTGGCGTTGGAGCTGACGTTGCTGATGATTCGTGTACTGCCATGTAGGCTGTTGCACTGGACGGACCATATGAGTTAGAGCCTGCAAATGTAGCGATGATCTGGTATTCGCCTGGAACATTCGGAGTAAATGGTAAAGCATAGTTGCCGTTTACGTCACTTGTAACGTTGCCGATGTGGACGTAGTTACCGTTAGGATCAATTGTGTCCAGTGATACTTCAACGCCGGTGGTGTTGGCTGGGATTGGTCGTTGTTGAAACAGATGTTCCATCCATGCTTCCATGCTTGCATCGCTTATTGCTGGCGTGCCCTTGAGTAGGAAGTCTATGCTGCCTGCGGTGTTGATCCTGCCAGATGGGGACTGATCAGTGACAGTTCCCTTAATCATAACGCCATCTCCCAATAGTGGAATAATGTCTGGTGTAGAAACTGTAGTGGCGCTTGGACCCTTGCCTAAGCAGTAGATGCCGCCGTCGTGATTATCGAGATATATGAGACGGCTGTCAGACAGTACCACTTTGGCTCCTCCTTCAGGATGTGGGTAGGCCTCCAGTCGCCAGACCAGCTGGCCTGTATCACAGTCTATGCAGAAGAGTGCGCTGTCACGTCTAATGGGGGTAGTTTGACCCGCCCATGGCGTCGATCCATCTACGTAAAGGTAGGTATGCCCTGTATACGGGTCGTCAACCCAGAACTGTAGAACAAGCGGCGTGTGTGTTGAGCCCTGTGTTTCAAGGTAGCCAATATCTGGGGCTGTCCAGTTCCATAAGAATTCTCCTGTCGTTGCGTTAAAGCAGGTTATTATTCCCCAGGCGCACTCCGCCGTAGCTCCACCGCTTGGACCTACGGTGTAGGCTTTGCCGTCATGGAAATGCATCGCTGTGCCATAGTAGGACCAATCTGACTCTACTGTGTTCGTCCATAGTTGCAGTCCTGTTGAGAGGCTGTAAACCCATTGTTTTCCTGTCACGGGTTCCTCGAAATTGAATGTGCCAGATGCGCCGTCCACTACGTACATTGATACTCCACCGCCGGTAGTTGCATTGGGGTATGCATCTGTTGCTGCTGGAGGCGTGAAAGTGGTGGTCCACAGCGTTTGTCCCCAGTTTGGTGCCTTGAGACTGTAAGCACTCATAAAGCCTTGTACTGTACCTCTAGCATCGTTTCGACCGCTTGCGCCGACTATCATGTATTCCTCTGGCTCAATCCATTGGATGGTGCCTGTTTGATTGATAACTGAGTTCCTCGGACCTAGTATGCTTGCTACTGATACGTTCATTGAGTAGCCATTGTTGCCATCGTAAATTTTGCCATAGTTTGTGCCGCCTGATTGTGATACCGTGGGTGCGCCGGGTCTCCATAGCCAATAGTCGTTGCTTGTGGAAGTCAACGGAATGTTGGTTGTACCGTTGGGGAGGGTGGCTGGCGGGAAGACACCGTAGGTTTGTTGCCACCAGATAGCGTAGGTAGTATTCCAAATTTGCATGTAATATTTGGGGTTGTCTGCTGTACCCTTGTTGACGAAGTTAAGGTAGCATATTCCACCCCATGAATCTCGAAATTCTGTGCCTGTTGCAGATACGTTGGCTATTTTTAGTATTGCGTTTCCTGTGTATCCGTCAAGCATCTGCCAAGTATTACGTACTAGTGCTGCCTGCCGGTACGGTGACGCCTGAAGTTCTCCAAAGGTATGAGAAGCCGCCGCCTTGGTTAGGGCTCTCATAGTTTAATATCTGTCCATAAGCCGGCATAGCGGATTGGCCGTCAGTATTGTTTTCGAAGTATTCAGTTTCGCCAGTATAGAGATCAATACAGAACCAGCCTTGACGTGGAGGATTATCTACTGCGTAGTAGCCCATGCCGTCCAGACAAACCAGTGGACTGGAAAAGGTTTCGTAGGCGATGCCATTGTAGAACCCTGTGTCTTCATAGCCTCCCATTATGCCTCCGGTCCAAGCTGGGCGCGTCCATAGTACGTGGGGACTTAGCACAGCTGCCTGGTTTTGGACTCCTATTGTTCTACTCAGAGTTGTATCCCAAGGTTGACCTAGCCATTGTCCCATTATCGCATTTCCCCAGCCGCGGTTATTGTCATACACTGGGCGAGTCCAGTAATCAGTTGGAAGCGGGGTTTCTACGTATGAGGGAATTGGCTCCTCTTGCACAGTAAAGTAAGTTGGGTCGCTTTTGCTGGCTGCATAAGTATCATTGACAGACGCATGTTGGGTATTGCCAGGAACGCCGGTTATTGTTTGTCCAGGAAACCTATACACGATAGTATATACGCCAAGTTGAGTAGGTACGTATACGTTGTAGTACCCGCCTACTGGATCAGATTGGAATGGCCCCAGCGTTTCCTTGGTTCCGTCAGGAGCTGTAACGTCCACGTAAAAAGTCCACCTGTCTCCGCTAGCGCCTGCTGCCGTTGGCGGTACTGCGTTAAGCCAAGCGACAATTAGCTCTTGCTGGCCGACACCTACAACAGGTGGTGAGGAAGCGACGTAGCAGTACGTTGTATAGTTCCAAGCAGGGTAGTGCGCATTAGCAATAGGTAGAACAGTCAAAGCAGATGAAAAAGTAAGCATCAGAATTAAAGCCATAATAACCATAGTTTTGTTTTTATCAATTTGCATTTTTCTTTTTCTCCAATTTATTTTTAGAACAGTCTTAAATTGTCCTTTTTTGCTTATAAAAACTGATTAGTAGAGGCTACACTTATTATACACAAATTTTAAATTAAAAACTACCTCAAATTATAATGGGGTATGCGCTACTTAGGAGTCTTCGTTGAAAAGCGAAGAAATCATAAAAGTTCTTACTGGACTGGGGCTAACAATTGACCAAGCGAGAGTATATCTTGCTCTAGTTTATCTTGGCCCAGCAACTGCGAAACAACTCTCAGAAGAGTCAAAGATAGCTAAACCCGACATCTATCGAATAGCACCAACTCTCCAAAAACAAGGCATGGTTGAAACGTTAATGTCCAGACCAGTCAGCTTTAAAGCAATCCCAGCAAATCAATCACTGTCCACCTTGTTAAAACATAAAGCATCAGAACAAAAAGAATTATCCAGAAAAACAGAAGTGCTATTAAGCGACTTAAAGAAAAATCCCGTAAAAATCCATACTAATCAAGCAAGTATTGACGTTGCTATAATTCCTGGGAAAGAAGTGATTATTCAAAAAATAAAAGAAAGTCTTCTGAAAGCTCAAATCACCCTGTGTGTAGTGACCCCAAAAAGCAGGTTTTCAGCGAGCATTGTAGAATTTGCCGATGCATATCGAAAGGCTTTGAGAAAAGGCGTTAAAATCAGGATAGCCGCAGAGCAGCATCTTGCCCAGACAAAAGCTCTTGCAATCGTACAAACCCTCTCACGAGATCCCAACTTTGAAATCAAATATTTCATCAACCCTCCACCGGCGATAGTTACCATATTCGACGCCCAAGAAGCGTACCTCACACTTATCCGCAACCGCTCAACTTGACTCAACTTCTGCCATCTGGTCAAACAACCTCGGTTTCATAGCATTATCCCAAGCCTACTTTGAAAATAAGTGGAACAATGAAGCTTGACCTCAATCCCTCCATTTCCTATAAGGTAAATTTTGGAACTAGAATAACGAATTAAAAAAAAGAAGCTAACTCCAGAGTGCTCTCTCAATTAATTTAGCTTTTATAAAATTGTGACGTTCTGGGCTTAACTGTCTTAAATCATGCCATAATACTGCAAAGAATCTTTGCAACCATCCTCTTTTTCGAGCAATGCTTAATCCAGTCTTTACCACTGAATAGTAAACCCTTATTTTTTTAGATCTTTTTTCTGGATAGTATGTGCAAGTATCGCTCACGAAGACCTCTTAGAGGTTGAAAGCGAAGTTGTGCTTTGGTTACTAAAATGGTTCGGTAAAATCTAAATTCATTAGTGACGGCAAATTTGGTTTGTGCGGCTCCAAAACAGGTAAACCTTCGTTTGAAGCAGCAGCGCAACAGTTTTAATTAATTTGGCTAATTTCTCAGAGTCAGCAGCTTCAACGAATTTAACATAATCTGCAGTTATTCCATAAGGCATATGTCTACTAGATGTCACTTCTTTTTTCAGACGCGGCTGTGGATTCTTAAGCAAAACCTCGCGAACACTACATAATTGCTTAGTATCCAAAGTATCCAGCTTTTAGTTTAACGTAATGTTGGCTTCCCAGCAGCTGCACATCAAACCCCAGAGAAGATAGCGTCTGCGAGATCTTAACAACAGATTTCACCTCTGTCTGTTGAATAATGCGTTTCATGCCTGCTTTCTCTGCAAAAGGCGAATACTTAGCCATAACCGCAATTAACTCGACAAAATCTGTGCCAACCAAAGGCAGTGACTCACGAATTAACTTCGCGCCTAAACCTACTGTTCGGTATTTTGGATGAATAACTATGCGGTTAATGGTGCTTAGTTGCTGGTTGATTTCTTGCATTGACATTCGTGGAAGAACCATGCGTCTGCCAAAACATGCTGGCGGCGGATAAGTGTATACTATGACTCCACAGAGCTCCATGCCGCGGGTTAGTCGGAAGATTTTTCGGACAACTGATGTTTTGTGGCCGCGATAGTGGAAACTGCAGAGTTTTTGCCAGTCTTGTCTGTTTCCTTCTTCAACTTTCATCTCTCGGATAAGGCTGCATTCATCTACGTGATTGTTTGGGAAATATTCAATCTGAATTTCTTCCCCAAACCGCTTAAACACAGCTACAGAAGGCGAGAGATCCTCAACCAAGTCGCTATGAGTAGTTGCAACAATGACTGCTTTGCCATAGTGACCGGGCGATCTTTCTGCAGGTTAAAAGAAATAATCTTTGCAGTGTCCCGATCAAGGCAAGCTGCGAATTCATCCATAAGCCACCACTGTTTGCCGGATTCGATTAGTTTGGCGATTCTGTAGCGGTATTTTTGGCCATCACTAAGTTGACTATAAGTTCGCAGGAAAAGGAAAGCATCGTTTAAGCCAACTTTGCTTAGAAGCTCTAAGCCTTCCTCAACAGTGGCGCCAACAGTTTCAATTAAGGGCTTATCTGGATCCACTGCAACCTCAGACAAATCAATTGCTTCCTCTCCTAGATCAGCCCTGATCGCACGAAGCAAAACACTTTTGCCGCTACCGCTATCCCCGGTAATGTAGACGATGTCTTGAGGTCCAATATTTAGTTCAGCATCCAAAACCTTGAATTTCTGGGCCTCATCAATACCTAACCCGAAGGCTTCAGCAACAACAAGACTTCTTGGAGTTATTTTTGTGTGGGTTTCGTAGCTTATGTTAAAGCTGAATTTCCCTGCAACCCTATCATAGGTTCTCTTGCATGTTCGAATCCTAAAACCTCTACGATCTCTCATTGCTCAACACTTCCCAACGCATTGTAAACAGAAAGATAACTATGCAAAACTTCCAACCCCTTGAAGTCAGTGCATAAAACATTCGCTCTCTGCCTGGCGCCTTAAGATGCTCTTTGTGAACTTTATGCGACTTAATCAAGCCCTTTGCCTCAAGCACAATGAGCTTTTTCTTCAAAATATTGGCGTTCAAATTTGCCTTATACATAATGTGAGTCATCTTCAACAACTTAGAACCTGAAAGCGCCTGCAAAACCGCAATATCCATCTCAATAATAGACCGACGCCTCAAAACCTAGCATTTGACTACTCATCTTGGAACCACCATTACAAACTGCTCCGGCTCCATCTCACATGTCGCATAAAGCCGCTAAGGCAGTCGCCCAAAAGACGTCATCATGTGTCCCATTGGGATGCTGAAAAGCCTATAGCCGCCATCCTTGCGCAAGGTCATAACGCTCAACGTTCAACTCGCTGCATATATCGCCACGATAAGGTCTCTCCCAATTTAGCAGCGGATAGAAAAATTGTTGTCCTGGCATGCGTTTCTTAAGCAAACTAGCCATTTCGCTTTTTCTGGGCACACTAAAATTACGCCTTCAGCGTTGTCAATTCCAGCAGTTGTCCATATCAGCAATTATGCTTGGGCCTTCTCTGGTGAAGTCGACTCGTATTTTTTGAAAGCCGCCCCAACGATCCTGCAAAGCCTTGAAATAACCAAGAACATGAGCGTAAAGTGTGGGCTGCTGAAAAATTTTCAGATGTCTAAGAAGACTTTGTCATTTACCCTCTCAACCACTGATAAAACACAGTAATCTCTGGTTTGAGCCAGGTCAAGTCCTGCGAAAAACTCGCCTTTACGACGGTCTTCTGGGCTAAATTCATGCAAGTCTTCAGCGCAGTTTTTAGTTGAACCAATGCAGCTAACTATTAGACTTTGCGCTAGCCATGTGTCTTCATCTTCCGCCCACTCGGCCTCCATCTCTCTGCGCCATCGTTGTGGATCGTCTCCAAACTGGCGTTTAATTTTCTCAACCATTGCTGGATGCCAGGGACCGTTTGGCGCCATAGTATCGCTCCACCGTACGTGAGACCTTGCATAATCGTCGAAATCTTTGTGATTGCACATTTTCCAAAACAAACTATCAGTATTAAAAGGCGTGGATGTAGCTATCAACTTGCCGTTAGTTGTTCCAAGAGTAAATAGAACTGCATCATAGAGATCTTCGTCGTTTGGGATAAAATTTGCTTCTTCGATCCAGATAGCTGTGAATGTTGGGCCTCTGATTGTATCGGGGTTGTTTGGAAACGCTTCAATCGTACTACCGTTAGGCAGAGTGATTTTGGTCTTCTGTATATGCAGTCCTGGCAGCTGAGGAAGCTTTCTAGCAAAACCCCCCATTCGCCTAATGTTTAGTCTGGTTTGGCGCCAACTTGGACCGACAATCGCGATGTAGCTATTTGCGTTCTCGTAAGCGTATTTAAGAAGCAAGGCTGAAACGGTAAAGCTTTTTCCAGTTTGCCGAGCCCAACGAACAGCCAAGAACTGGTTCTTCTCAAACAAATCCAAAAGATCTAGCTGATACTGATAAGGTGTGAAACCGAAAATTTGTTCAAAAAAGCGTTTAGAATCTCCACTAAGCGCTTTAACCTGTGCTCCTCTGATAGCTTCAACATTTCGCAGATTTTTCCGAAGTGAAGTTCTCTCAAAGAAGAGTCTAGTTGGTCTTAGTGCTCTGTATCTTTTTGATGAGTTCATCATATTTCCTGTTTGACTCCAACAATTCAGCTTCTAATTCACGATAATCGATATAGTTTGCCAAAAGTTCGTTGTAGGTTTTAACTCCAGTGATGATGCCTCGCAACCTTTGGACATCTGGGTTGTCTAAGTTGGGTGTTTCGAGCGCCTTCAACGCTGCAGCAAGCTTTTTTAGTTGTTCTTCAATGCTCGGCAGCTCTTCTGGCAACTCTAGGTTAGTAGCAAAAGAATGTTTTTCCCGATTTCCATCCGATAGCAACCCCAAATCCAGAAGCTTCTGGTAAACTGCGTTCTCAGTATACTTGTTTTCAAAACTAAACGCTAAAACCCTAAGTTCATTGGTTCCTGAAGTAAACCAATCTTTGAGTTTTCGCTCATCTTCCAGAGGCCATGGTTTGCCTTTTACCAAGCTAAAGCCTCCAAGTCAACTTGAAAAAACACTTTGGAGCCTTGATGTTCCTTTCGAACAATCTGCATCACTGTTAGAAGATTCAAATAATGACTTTCAACAGCCCGCGATTTTCCAGTAACAGCAGCAACATCCTGTGCACAAGCCGAACCCAACTTAACTAGGGCAATTACTGAAACTTGCAGGTGCTTAGGAAAACTCAAAACTTTGTAGAGATGTTTTTCGCTCAGCACTCTAAAGCTTAGCCTCCAAAAACCTACTCGCCAAAGCACCAACTAGCCCACTAACTACAACTAAGATCTCAGTATTCACAGCTCCTGTAACCAGAATTATCGCAATCTCAATTCCAATCAAACCTGCAAGCACCATAATCAAGATAACCATAGCCCAAACAAACCGCTCCGAAGGCGACACAATCCGAGAACGCCTCCGTCTTTTCCGAGTTGTTCCTGAGCACTTGCCTGCGGCTTATCAACAAGCAAACACTCGCGAGTAAAATAATTATGAACAAAATCTTTAAGATGATCTAACAACCGCGGCCATGAATGCTTAACCTCCGCTGAAAAAAAGCTCTTGGATGATTAGAACGACTAAAAACCTTCTTTTGTTCCCCATCACATCGAACAAAACTCGCCACTAAACTCTGCGCTGCATCCCCAGGCGTATAATGTTGAACGATAATCTGCACATCCTCAACCCAGCCCAGAGGAATTGCAGTATAATCCAAATCGCACAAGCCATCAGCATACTCAAAACTATTTTGAGCTAAAATAATGTGACTTCGTTTTCCAAACATGCCAACAAAAATTCCCCAACTTCGCACAGGAACATCAATAACTCCGCCGTTAGTGCTAGTTTTTCCAATAGAAGCATCAGTCCACATGCAACAAACTAAATCACCAGGACTACAGGAAGCCAACTGACTCTCCAAAGAATTCTTACTCAACTTTTTTCAACCCGTACCGTTTCTAAAACAATAAGCGATGATCTGCTGCAGTTGCCAAATCCTCAAAAAAAATAAGTTGAAACGCAACTGGCAATTTAGAAATTCGTCTTGAAAATTTTTTCTCGAAATCATCTAAACTACAAGTTTTCACGCTTTAACACCCACAAGCACCCAAGCAATTGGTTATAATCTGAAAACAAGCACTAAAAAGCCATTTTACCCAAAAACAACAATGAAAAACAAGTAAATCAATAAAAACAACTTAAAACCAACAACCAATCAATACAACTATCATCAAACCATCGTGGTGAGGCATTGGCGCTTGGAATGCTTAAGATTTGTCGTTATGGTCGTTTTGTTCAGGTTTTATTCCTAACTTATTCTCTAAATCCTCCATTCGAGCATCCATTACTCTTAATTTGTCACTAAGTAGCTGCCACGAAAAGAAGATTGCTATAACAAAAACAACATCTAAAATTAGCGATAGCTCAATCCATATGAAATCTACCTTTGATTAATCTTAGTAATTTCAGTCTCCACAACGCTTCGAACCCAAAACCTGTCATTGCAAAATTCAACCTCGCGATTCTGCAATCAGATGGAGAGAAATAAAAAAGAAAAGTAAAGTACGATGATTTATGCAGATTCCTCATTGGCTAAATCCTCTTTTGAAGAGTTGCTTGGTCTATTCTTCCTAAACACCATTAAACCTTCAGTTAAGAAAAGAACCGCAGAAAGACCCGTAATGGGCAATAAGTACATAACAGCTAAACTAGGCGATAGATCTTTAGAAAAAAATTGTACAATCAGGATAGCGGCTTCTACACTTAGGAGTCCAAAAAAGAATAAGGAGTAACAGATTAACCTCGGCACAAGATTTCTGCCAATCCACAGATGCCCACTTACGCTTGTTTTCTCCTTTACCACATACGAACCATACAAGTTCTTCTGAATTAAGCCAAAGGATTCGAGTTTCTGCAATTGCCGATAAGCAGTACTTGGGCTACTCAGATTTGCACCGCGCATTACTTCTCGCGGTCCAACTGGTTTTCCTTCTTTGACGACAAAGGCATAGACGTTTAGTGTGTTGCCTTCAAGCTCATCGTTTTCAGTATTGGTCATTGCGTTTCACTCCTTAAGGTTGCTTCGACACCCCACTTGTCGATTTGGAATGCTCGGTTGTCGAGCGAAAGTGGATTATAGAGGTAGCTGTTTGCGTTCTGAGTTAGCTGCACATGTTTGAGTTCAATATCTTCAGATGATGTATATATCACAGTATTGTTCACTGGGGGCGATAATTCTACGAAGTTGGCTGTTTGAGACATAAACGTAAGGTTGCCTGATTGTATTGCTTTAATCGGATTGTCTTTTGCCCCCAAGGGTGCAACTACTTCCCAACTGCCAGATATTACTACTAAACGAGTTTGATGTGGTTCCCAAGAATTGTTGAAGAACCCCTGCCCAACAAAATGATTGATGAAGCTCACTGGTCCGAAAGAGTAAGATGAATCAGATATTATTCCGTTGCTTGAATAGTTCTCGTCTGGACTGTTAGAAAAGACGTGGGTTGTTATCAACAACTATTGTTGTGCCAGCCGATGAATATGAGCTACCTGAGGGCGGTCTTGCAACTTCGATGTGACCAGTTACGTTGGTCCATGTTCCATTCATGTTTAGATATGTGGCAGTCACGTTGCCGTTGACATATTTATCGAATACTTGTACGCCTTGCATCCAATATGGCTCTATAAGCTTAAATGGTCCCTGGACTAATTTGCCATTTTCATCAAAGCTTGGAGATGGGACGTTAACCCATGTGAGATTATAGTATTTGCCATCGACCCAAGCGCCTGGCGCGTCATAAGTTATGGAAACATTTTGAATTGATGATGGTACAGAAGCTATTTCTGGCGCTGCATTAAACCCAACTCTCGTAAGTGTGGCTCCTAAGTTAGAAGGGTTGGTTATGTTTACTACTGCAAAGTACGATATAGTTGGTCCGCTGTTTTGTTCTACTGGCTTGTCTGCGTTTTGTAAGGTAAAGTTGGCATAGATAACGTTGATGTTGAATTGCACAGTTTCTCCTTGCACATAATTTATGTAGGGTCTAATGTTCAACTCCGTGACTAACAAGGGTGAAGCACACGCTATTCCTATTGAGAAGGAAAGAATGGCAAACACGATTAATTTTAATGCAAATTTCATTTTATTTCACTGGTATTTGCTTTGTGTGCAAGAACCTATTAGCTCTGCCGACGGAACAGTGCTGTTCCAAACTGGAACACTGTAAATAATATTTTCGAAGTATATTGGTCAACTCTGGAAGATTTAAAAGCAAGAATTCTGGACTGAGTAACATAGACCAAACACTTCTCTCCTCTGGTACACCCTCATATTTAAAAAACCAAAAAATGTCTTGTTACTCTTTTTTGGGTTTGCAGTTTTCAATGCTTCAACCCTGTGCCAGCCAAAACGATCAGGGCTTCCTTATTCTCAGATACCTCTATCTCATCAACCAAACAAAACTCACTTCCAAGAAGGTACACCCAAAATAAACTGGGAAACAAAAACACAATAAGTCAAACTATAACACGTAAGCTAAGGTTTTTACTTTTAAACCGTTAAAATCTCACGGCGAGCAAACGCTGCAACAAATATTTCTGGCAAAAAAAGAAAGAAAGAGCGAAACTATTATTTACTAAACCATTAAATTCTCTTTTTAGATAATCATGATTCATATAAACGAACTCTTAGGCAAGACAGTGGTTAGCGCTGTTGGTACATACGTAGGGGACGTATACGACATTGGAGTGGCGCCTTCCACATGGGCGTTAGCATGTCTTTACGTTAAGCTATCCGACAACGCAATCAAAGTCTTGGGCTTAAAGAAAACCCTGCGCAGACAGCGTATCAAAGTGCCCACAGCAATCATAGCAGATTTGGGGGTAATTATTAAATTAACAAAGTCACTAAGTGACCTCAAGCCACAACTCGACGTAACAATAGACTAGGCGGTTTTAGACTTGCGCCTCTTAAAGTAAACCAATGGAACTAAAACAACAGCTAATACACATAGTACACCTACCAAGGGGAACTCTGGAACTGCTGAAGTTGGACTTGGAGTTTGATTATTCATAGTAAATGATACCGTTGAAGAGCTGTCAACATAAAACATGGTTCTTGCTGGATAGTCTACCACTGCTCCAATCACTCTGATTGTTATGGTATGATTTCCAGAATAGTAAGGAAGGGAAAAAGTTGTTTGATACTCTGAAATTCCAGGTATTCCTGAAGCTGTTTTTTCATTTCCAATATTATATAACGGTTTAAAGTTAGCCTGGTCTAATTTATAGACAATTTCTGTTATTGATGAATCCCATTTTGAGAGTTGGGGTTTCATAATATTGAGGGTGACTGTCACATTATCTGTATAATTCGTGTTGTTTCTGGGGCTTGTTAATTTAATTTCAGGAGGAATCGTGCTTGGTATAGGGTCAATTTGCCTATAAACAGGAGGAGAAAAAGGATTAGCATCTACCACCTCAACTGCTTGTATGCCAATCAATATTGAAACAGCAAACACTACAGCAAATACAGCATATCTTCTCTTCATGGCTTCCCCCTTCTTCTGAAGTAAACTAACAAACCCGCAGCAGTTAACACGATGGCTGCAATCCCCAAAGTTGCAACCAAGGGTAGCCCGATGAAAATTCTGCGGCTTCTGGAACGTTAACGTTAAAGAAGAGAGTGTTTGATTTACCAGTATAGCCAAACTCGTCGGTTGCGTAAACAGTTACATTATGCCGGCCATTAGGTAAGTCGGTTAAGGTTGTGTTTCCGTTGATTGGTATGGATTCTTTGCCCATCTAAGCTATAACCATTTCTGTAACAGGGTGGTCAATGGTGAAGTTCAAGGGAAAAGACGAATTTTTAGAGTTACGTTTTGAGGTAAAGAAAATTCAATAATTGGGATTCGCGAGACAAAGAATTGAAAGAGATCGTTTTTTCCAAGCTATAAACGCGACCAGTAATTTACCTAAGATAAAATCGCCTTGCGCATGTGTCGTGAAGTTTAGTGTATGCTCTCCAAATGGAATGCCAATGATGCTTAAGTTATATGGGTAGAATTGTAAGGTTTCCGGTAAGATCCTTGAAGGTGCCCATTCACTGTTTAGTTGCATCCAATCGCCTTGGTAGGTCGTCAACATAAGATTCTTGTTGAGTGCCTAGTCCGTTAATCTTACTTGGTCCGTCAACTGTTACATTTAAGACCACGTTAACTGTTCCTTGAGTATGTTGCGTTTTCTTTTGGAGGATCCATTTCGAAAATGATTTGGACGCCTGCTGGAGCCGGCGCACTCGGATTGGATTTAAAATTAGGTTCGGGTTAGCATTAACCGGTAAAATCGGGGCAACACTTGACCCAACTAACGCAGAAATTGTCACAAGGATCACTATTGTTGCCAACAGTTTCTTTGGCATTTGACGTTCCTGCTATATTATGAGGTTGAGTTTGCTTAAGTGGTTTTTTGTCAAACTTTCTTGTCTGAGATTTGTCAAGGTTTCTTGAACAACAAAAAGTTAGAGGACTGAGGTTCTTGAAGTCCAAACAAACAAAAAATGGAACAGAGGCCTACTATTTTGCAATAACCCAAATCTCATCTAACCAATAGAAATTATAATTGTATGTTGCGCCTCTACACCAAATGCTGAATCAATCGAGTTGGAAAAAAGATAATAGCTCACAATATGATAAAGCATAACACTAAGGTATTGACGCCTAGTTAGTGGGATTGAATGGTTACCGCCTTTGGAAAATGTCCAAGATGTAAATGTACTGATAGCGATATAATCAAGGACTACCCGCAGAAAGCTATTCTAAAATGTTGGAACTGCTACTTGAAATATGGGCAAAAGAAGTATCCACCATACCACTATATTAGACTTAGAAAGCGTAGACCTCACTCAAGGTCACAGATACCCAGGCAACAACCCGCTATTAGAAATGAAGTTACCGTTACATCGATTCCCCGAATAGGTAACCGAAAAAGGAATAGCTCAAGAAAAAAAGTCGTCATTGCAGGGGCTATCATAGTTAGTTTGTTAGTGGTTGTATTCTTTTCTGGGGGACTAAGTAATTTTGGGTTCCAAGATTTTACCTTATCACCTCATTCTTCACCTGTTACTTCGTCCATTGCCTTCACTACTCCCTCGCCTATTTCTTCAACTACAACACCCTCTTCCTCGCCTATTACATCGCCCAATCTGCTTGTAAACCCTAAAACAATGCATTACAACTACACACTGAGAGGTGTATCCTCTGAGATACCTTTCACTGTTTATGAGGGCATGTATGATTATTTGGTATCTTCCGAAGATTCAACCGTATCGTACTATACTGGGCAACAACCAAGCCCTGAAGAGATTAACCGAATTATTACTCTAAGATATGTCAATGAAAGTGTAGAGAAGAGTGAGCTACAAAATCTAGTTAGCTCCATTGAACAAATCACACCAAATGAGGATGATCAAGCTCGGATAGCTATTAGTCTAGTCCAAAATATTCCATATAATTTGAATGGAGTTCTAACTAACAGTATTCATTGCATATATCCATACGAAGTTCTTTACACAAACACTGGTGTCTGTGAACAAAAATCAATGTTGTTAGTTTGCCTTCTGCGAGAACTTGGGTATGGTTGCGCAATTTTGGAATTCCCTTCACAGAATCATGCAGCTGTTGGTATAGCATGTCCATCCGAGTATGCGTACTATTCTGGATATGCATTTGTCGAATCTACAACCCCGTCAATTATTACTGATTGTTATGGAGATTATGTTGGAGCAGGCAAGTTGCCATCCAGCCCGAGTTACGTCATTGTCATCCAAGACGGTAAGGTCATGAATTCTGTTTCTGAAGAATACCAAGATGACCAAACGTATCAATCTTTGATTAACATGGGTCCAGTTCTTGATGAATCTCACTACACGCAATGGCAGACGATAGTGAGTAAGTACGGAATTCAGGTTTCTTGAGCATGCGCTTTTTCAGAATTTCTTATTGCAATTATTTGGTTGGTAAAGAATAATAACAAAAATTTCAACATGTGCTAGTTTTATTTGGGTTTGCAGTTCTCAAATATGAGTGTTTTACCCTCAAAAACAACTGTAATCTTGTAGGTTTCCTCTGTTGAGTTGGGGTTTGGTTCCAACAAGACTTCAGCGTTTTTCTTCTCACGTTCCTGTTTTTCCTGGTCGCTAAACTTCATAAAGTAATGACGTATTTGCTTGTTAACTTCTTTTACTCCGTTGGGACCATAGAATTCGTCAGGTATCCATCCGCTTGCCAAAGCATCCTCGACTTCGCTTCTAAATTCAGCTGTTTGATTTGAGATTATTTTAGTTTCAGGCATTTCTTTCACTTCACTACTTTGCTATAACCCAAACCTCATCTATCCAATAGAAATTATAGTCGTATGTTGCTCCTCTGCACCAGAATTCTGTAGTTATGTTTTGATTTACCAGGAAGTTGTAAGATAGTCGGATCCATTTGTTTATTGGCAAAGGTAGCGTTCGAGGTTTCTTGATGACTCCGCCAACTGTTATGCGGATGGCATCGTCGTTTGCGTTTCCATCGTGATAGAGATGGCAGATAATTCGTGCTTTAGTTTTAGCTCCGGTGTTGAGTGTTTTTGTCGCTGTTCCTGGATAATAGCTTGAGCCCGTTGACATAAAAGACATCTTAAGAGCCGAAGGCGAGGAGTAGAAATGGGTGTTAACTATCAAATTCTCTCCCCCAATTCCCCCTACAATTGACCAGCCGCAAAAATCATTGGTGAAATCGGCGTGTTCAACCACTGTCCAGGAAGCATCTGTATGGTCGAAATGGTGTATGTTTGTGCTTAGTGTTTGGTTTGCGTAGGCTGCTGAGTAACCTGAGTCTGTGTAAGCATCTATTCTCAGGGTTAGGGTTTCGTCGTATTCTCCAGCTGTTAAGGTTGGTTTGGATCGTGTTGGGGTGAAAGTGAAGAATCCGCTCGCTCCAGGTGCTAACGAGCCAAGATTTGTTGATGAAATGGAGTAGTCAGCTGGGGGAGAAACTATTGAGACTTTAAAGTAAAGTGTGGCAGACGGATGAGTGTTAGTTATCCCTAACGAGTACATTTAGTGTGAAGGGATTTGGCAGTTCGCAGACATCGTTATAGATGTCTGGTTCGGCTGCATCTGCAGTGAAACTGATTGTTGGTGTTGTAACCATTTTCTTTCACTCAAGTTTTAATGATGTAAACTACCGCAAAATATGGCGGTACGGCAGTATGATTGCTTGGTTGTGTAAAGCCATGGTCGTGTCCAGCGCCGCCGTTTGGCTCAGTAACCGAATGCGTGAGGGTAGCAGTTGGGTTTCCAGTGTTGCCATGAGTGTTTGTTGTCACCACTGAACCGGAAGAGGATCCCTGCTTGTTAGAAACTGAAGTGTGGGATGCTGGACCAGAATGCACGTGGTCAGAATGATTGCCAACTGTGACGCCGCTTGTGCCTCTTGTCACTGAAGCTCCCGAATGTGTTAGGGTGATTGAACCGCCACTTGCAGTTAAAGCGCCAGTAACATTTGTTTTGGGTATTCCAGAATCATCCTGTCTTGCCCCAATCAACATTCTATCCCTAAAGTCGGGGAGATTAAAATGTGTGCCATCTGCAGCGCCATAAATTACGCCTATGGCATTGAATAGATCAGTGTATGAGGTTCTAAGCAAGCTTGAGCCGTCGCAAAGCAAATATCCCGATGGAATACTTGCTATTGCACCGGCAAATGGGTAAACTACTCCTGTGGGCGTGTCATCAACCTCCATATCTGTGCTGAATGAAAAATGACTCTTAACAGAAATCGAGATGTCAAGCGATTCATTGAGCTGATTTTTAACCGTGATTGGAATATCAAGCGAAAAAGCAGAATGCCTCTTAACTGTAATTGGGATATCCAAATTATAATTAAAGTACCGAGTGATTCTGGCAATTTCAGTCCCCGCCGCCCGATTGAACAACTCGATTAAGGGGAAAAAAGTATAGTTCTGTCACCTCCTGATCAGTTATGCAGCGTGTCCAGAACATCATTTCAGCTGCATTCCCCTTCAGGAACATGCCAATGTAAACCTTGTTAGTTGAACCTTGAAGCAAAAGCGATGCTAACGTAAATGTCTTATGCACCACTCCGTTGAGGTACATTTTGAGTTGGCTTGAACCGTCATAAGTGATCATCACGAAATGGCGTCCATACGCTTTGACTTTTCCAGCGTCAGATTCATAGGTGTGAACGGTTGCGCCTGCATCTGTGAACGTGAAGCGCAAAACAGTATTAACGTAACTTAAACCAAATTGACCATCTTTATGCGCAAGATACCCTACGGTGTTGTCAAGGTCAACTGGGCTAAACCATCCACCAACACTAAAGCAACTTGCATTGGCGCTTAAAGATACTGCATTGGTGCAATCAACATAACCATCACCCTGCAACGCAAGAACCTTCGCGCCTCCACCGATAGGGCTTGGATCCCAATGACCATTAACGATTGTTCCATCCGCAGGATTCTCAACAGGGCTTGAGTCTTTGGCAACGGTTCCTGTGCCTTCAGTTAAATGATAAAACCCAACAAGTCCTTGCAGACTTATGCTCCAACTCGTGCAACCTGGAAGATAGATACCCTTTTTCTCCCAACTACGCAAATCAGCAACGGTTTTATCGATACTTTTTCGAACATAATCAAGCTGCATCGAAACCTTTGACTGCGATTTAGTCAACTGCATAATACGTCGGCTACCATTAATCAAATATCTTTCAGAATAAACGCTGATGGAATCGCCAACTAGATAAGAATAGCCAACATCAATGCGTGTTGATATAGGCGCGCCTGCACTGTCAGTTTGCATCTCAGCAAGTTTCTTTGCTGCAAGATTCTCAAGGGCATCCTGGTTTGCTGCAGTATCATAATTGAATGTGCGTACAGGCGTGCCTGATCCAGCTTCACCTGTTATATGGCGCCCAAACGTATCGATGCCTCTTATGATTACTTTTCCAGCATATTTTGTACGATCAAGAGCACGTTTGCTAATCGTCATGTCTTTTGCCTGCAAAGACTGGGAAGATGCATTTCTATAAGCGATGTTAATGGTCGTGCCATTTGTGGGGTAATAGTCAAGCCCAAGGGCATCAGCCAAAAACTTGACAACATCTAAACGATTTGCTTTATAAAAAACCACAGTAACCGCAGAAGTTGAACAATCACCAAGAGATACATCTAATCCAGCAATCACATCTGCCATAATTTCAGTAGCAGGAACAGCATCATATACGCCTGTAATAGGTTCCGCCTCATCAAGCGCCAAAATCGCAGCATCATAAACATAACACTTAATTTTTTTTGCACCAATATCTGCTGCCTTAAGAATCCCCGCAAACATCAATTGGTCATTATAATAAATTGACATCGGATAATTCTCAGATACAAAATCCCGCATCAAATTCGTGTTTGGAACATAAAAGAAGCTACAGCATCACTGTTCAACTCATCAGAGACTTCTGGAGCTTCAAAAAACTTCAAGTCACATACTTCATTATTATTAGAGATGTCAATGTAACTTATTTGCCAAACTCCAGAAGCCATTATTCTATTCACCTCTAAAAACTACGTTTAAACTGCCTTTTGAAAACCGCATCGAATACTCATAGATCGAGGGCTTATCAAATGAAACATCAAACGTCTCAAGCAAATAGACACCATTCAACCCCACTCTTGAGCAAATTAACGTAACTTCGGAACCTCTTTTCTCAAGCAGAGGAGTTATTGTATCAACCCATAACTGTGCATCTGTTTTAGAATCATCCTCTATTGAACCGTTTAGAGTAAGAGTAGTTCCAGCTAAACCATCAACTAACTGAACTGGTTCAGCTTCAGCTTGAGGCATCACTTCCTTGTTAATCCCACCTGTAACTTTTACACTTGCAGGACCAACCGGCAAAACAACATCGTCAATCTGCCAAATACTCACAGAAGAAAAAGTACCTATTAACGAAAAGAGTATGCCTTCTACCATTCGTTTTCTGTTCCCCATTTATTTTCTGAATCGTACCAAAATGTGAGGCAGCCAACGGTACTTACTGATTTATCAGTGCCAATAAGGTAGACATATCCATCATTACTGGCAAAGTCTGAGCTAAAAACGCAAATAAAATAAATCCCTGTTGGAAGCGGCACATCATCGAATGTGAATTCAACCTCAGCGGTTGCGTCCGCATCCAAATTTTCAATGTCAAGTGTATTTGTACTTTGAGCAATCAAACCATCAGCATAATCATTTCTATCCATGAAAATGTCTGAATGGCTATGGTAGATTTGCGCAACAAAATTACCCGTAGGCGCCGAAGTGCTATTGAATTTAAAGAACCGTACTTTGACTTTGCTTAGAACCACAGCAGTATACAAAATAAACTGGGATCCAAAACCAGTATTTGTTGCAGGCGGCTCAACATAAAATTGATAATTATTATCTGCTTCTTTATTCAAATTATTCAGGATTGTGTATGCCAATTCTTTTTTTTACCTCCAATGGGCAAGTTTCTCATCAAGCTTCTCTATGGTTTTGTCAGCAGCCTGATCAACATATTCAGGGCTGTTAATGTCGCCATAAAACTGCTGAGTAACTTGAATATGGAAAACATTTGGCTGAGCAGGCGCCACTTCAACAGTTGTTTTTTGTGAATCTTGACTACGTAGTGACTCGTAGCGGTTCAATGGCATAACAATCTCTGGACCTGCTTCACCAACTAAAGCAAACGTTGGAGAATCCACAACTCCTCCTGCAGCCATGGCAGGAACTTTGACTTCCTTGCCCTAAAGCATTGCCGTAGCTGCCCAGAGTTTGCAACCATGGCGCCAACCGCAATTCCCGAAGCCACAAGAGCAATCGTTGCGGTTCCAAGTGTTAGACCTTCCATAAGCATCCAGACAGCCGCAGCAGCTGCGATAATTGCTGGAACAATAACCATCAAAGCTCGCCCAGCAGGACCTAAAGCATCCCCAAACTGCGTAATGGCCTCATAACCAACCACGAAACCGCCTACAAACCCAGCTACAGAAACCGAAGCAATAAGCGCCTTATTCCCAACCATCGTAATGTTGCTGCCAAGTGTACGTTAGAACGCCGGTCATGTCAGGAAAATTCTTCCAAGCCCTACTCAAACTATCAACCATAGTAATCGACGTTGGAATGACTTGGAGTGCAGCTGACATAATCGACTTGTTAACGTTCTCCTGGGCTTGTCTACGCACGTTCATTCGCCAAAGTTAAGCCGGTCTTCAGCGATTCCTAAAGCATCCTCAGCTGTCTTAGCCTCTTGGCTACTAGCGCCATGTTTGTCAATTGCGTCTGAAACCGCTCGATGAGCATCCTCAACGAGACTTCGTAGAAGACCTAACCATCAAATTTGCCCGATCAAGACTAATCTCAGATTCATTTACGCGATCGTAAGCGCTATACAAACTAAATGAGGCTGTTGCTGCACCTGAAAGCCCGGTAGTGAAAGACCGCATGAGAAATGTCGCTTTTCTTTGGCGGTTTCACTGACTAAATCTTGAGCTTGTGCATCCTCGGCTAAGGGTGGCAGAGATCCTTCAACAGAAGCGGAGAGCTCTCTTTTGGGAATTTGAAACCTCATCGACGTCAGCGCTTATTTTTTTGGAGGCTGCATCTATAACATCGCTTGCTTCATCGATCGCAGTTAATTTGATTTCTATGTCTTGATTAGCCATTTTGGTTATTTTCCTTTTTCTTGATACACTTTTGCCCAAGCCACCAGGTATTCATATTGAAACAGGGTTAAGCTTCGAATCGATTCAAAGTTAAACTGCTGGAAATTGTGCAGTACTAACCCTAATTCGTAGGCGCTTGTGTTTGTTTTGACCCATTGACTGATTTTTCCTCTAAAAAACAGGGTTGCGAGAGAAAGAACTGCAGAAGTGCTGTTCCTTCAACCATTGGGAAAGTCTTGTAGAATTCCCTGATCGTTTCTGGCGTGTACTCTTGCATTTCTGGATAAGCTTTCTTTAGCATTAAGTAGACTGCCATGGCGCTTCGATCGTCTTTTTCTTTACATTTACTGATAAGTTCTGAATCGCCAAGTTTTAGCTCCCCAAACCTGATTAAACCAAGCTGAGGGTGAGTTACCTGATGAATCTCGTTTGCTCTAGCCATTAATGCAATAGGATCAAAGATTTTGGCTGCTTCAACGCGCCGTGTATCGTCAGAGTCAGCTAGTTTTCTAAGATCCTCTAAACGCTTCTTGTTCTCGGGATTATTACGAGCTTTTGCTAAATCTTTAGAATCCAATCAGATCAGCTCTCAAGCGGGTGGTGTTAGGGTTGGAAATGATACGCTTGTTGCTTCGCCACTAATATTTTCAATAATACCCTCAGCAGTTTTGCGCTCAATGCTTGTAATTACGCAGTCATTCCAAGTCTCATAATCTGTCACCAGTATCGCTGCCGTCTGGAGCAAAAACAATGTCAAAAACCTCACCTGTCTGAAATGCATCTAACATATCTTTTCCAGTGAAAAGCCGCTCGACGCTCCAGGCAAATGTCTGTTCTCCAACTTTGCATTTAATTGGCTGCAGAGAATCATTGCTTCGAAGCTTAATCAATTGCGCTGAAGCTTTCACGCTTAAGCTTGTGGTGTGCGCAATTACCACAGTTCCTTTATAGAATCTGGCATCACGCCCATAATAGGTATTAGGTGTTGGTGGTGTACTCATTTTTTTATTCCTCCATATTTTATTTTTCTTTTTTATGTTGTAACTTGCATTTTTGCAAGATTACTTATAGACTCAGGGGTCTAAACCAAACTGTAGCTTCAAAGAAGATATCTCCCCCATACAGCAATCGATCTTTTCCCATTGCATCTTTGAATTTTATTTCTCCAGGAGCAAACTCCGTGGTAATGCAATCTTTGCAGGCTCCGCCTAATTTGCGATCAGCCAAAATAGCATCCACAACCGCACCCATAGGCAAGATCACGTCAGCAAACCAATCTTTAGGCTTGTATTCCTGGATGGCAACCGTTATGACTCCACGCACAATAACGGACAAGAGGTTAGGGTTGGTAAGTATTCGAATCGGTCCTGGAATAGGATTAATTGTGGCTTTTGGCAGCCAATCAAGCGTAAATTGTTCGCCCACAAGAACAGTTTTTAATTCTGGAATCCCACGAGCTGGCACTCCCGGAACCATTGGAATTTCGGGAATCTCGTCATGTGCAGGAACAGCTGGGACCTCGGGAACAGCTGGAACATAGACTAAAGCATTTTTGATTGCGTCAAAAACTGCTTTGTAACTATCATAAAATTTGTTCATTCTTAGCCTCCCACCAATTCAAGCCATAGCTCAGCAAAAGTCTCCTCAACTTTGCCTTGTGCTTTGTCAACTGCTTTTTGGATAAACGGATTGGGCTTCGTTCCTGGATGATGCACAATCGGCGTGAAGACCTGTTTTCCAGCAACCATGAACGCTAAGACTCCACCGTTGGCTGATTGGATCTCATGGGGAGCCGTGCCCTCAACCACAAATTTCCCGTAAGAAGCACCTACACCAATGATGCCTTCACCATCGGACAGTTGCTTGTAAACTGTGCTGGCAAGATATCCAGTCTTAACTGGAGCACCATAAAATGCGGCTGCCCAGGCTATATCGGTTAATCGTTCAATCAATTTCTGCTTAAGAGGTCCACTGATCTTTTTGGCAACCTCATCAAACTCCAAACCCGAAGTAGAAACCTTAAACTCAATCACTAGACAACACCCACATAAGCCGCAGATTCAGCATCTATGTAATTATTTAGGAACCGATGCGCTTCCTCCCAGAAAGCTTCGGCACCCACCGGATCACTAAAGCGTCTAAACATCCAAGCCGCAAAAAACTTTGTTGCATCCTTAATGAGCTGAGGAACCACTGCAGGAACGGATAGTTCTTTGGGTTTCAAAAACCCATCAACCAAAGCACTACCACTAACAATGCAGCCAGCTAGCTGAGTATTGTATTTGGTTTCTGCTAACTCAATCTGAAGAACATCTTTCACATCATCCGAAGTGCAATAAACGGCCAAAACCTACAACTCCGAATATACCAAACTTTGAGGATCGGCAGGTTTCATATCGATTAGCATCTTTCCTTGGGTAGTGAAAATCAGTGGGATCATTCGATTCATGCTCACTTGGTACTGTGTCTTCATGGTGGGAGTTATTTCATCAGTATAATCCATGTAACCATTTTTTGTTACTCTAAGTAGCAAAGGCGCATTATCCTGCAAAGTGTTCCCATGTGCCTGAACCCCTTGTTCATTAGTCATTTTTTATTTCAGCTCCATTTTTTGTTTCTCGCATAACCAGACTAGCTGATCATGTCGAGCCAAAAGTGGACTTAAGCAGTCTTTGCAGCCTGAGTTTTCTTGAACAACATGTTATCAATCGCTGACCCAACAGCCTTCAAAGCGCCACCAACAGCAGCCGCTTCAACTGCAAACACCAAATTGCCTGTACTAGCACCATAGAAAGCAACACCAGTACCAACAATCAGACAGCCATTGCCCACGTCAGCCCAATCAACAGATAAAGTTCCAATCTTCAATTCTTTTCACCTCCATTGACAGAATTACCAGAACCTGAAGAGTCCGTTGCAGGAACCTTAGGATTCTGATCCCATAGCTCCCAACCTGACTTAGTCGCATTCTTCCGGAACTCCTCCGCTCGAATCAAACCCTGTCCAGCAGCCGAAATCAAATCGGACATTAACAACTCTGGCAACACACCGTTACCCCAGTTCAAGCGCACCCCAGCAGCAACAGGATCCAATCCGCCCTGCGACAACACTACAGAAAACAGTTCTCGCTCAACTTGACGCTTCACATACCGCTGAATGGGACGAATTAACATATCCTGAAGATCTAATGCTGCGCGAGCACTTGCTTCAGTGAAGCCAGGTGTACTAAATAGTCTGGGTAATGGTGTTTCGCATCCAAGATAAAACTGGTTAATCATGTGATCAATGTAATTGGTGAACCCAACTGCCCGTGGATCAATCGACACAGGGTTGACAGTCGCGTCTTTTTGGCTGTGAAATAACCATGCTCCTTCTTCAGGGCGATTCCTAATTGCCTGCTCAAAAGTCTTCAAAGCCTCAGGCTTCACACCTGGCAAACCCACAACTACATCTGGACCTGCATATTTCTCAATAACCTTAGGCATCAAACGTTCAATCTTCGCTTTCATGGCTGCAAAAGCAGGACGCCGACTATTATCAACGGTCAATGAATGTAAAAGCACTTGCAGAAGACCCACTCCAAAACCTGAAGGCACCAAAGGATTAAGCTGCCAATGAATCAAAGCATCCGGGACCAAAACCCCTTGATTATTGCCTGACGAATACAGAGCCTTAAGCCTGTACCCCTTAACCTCATGCGGAACCCGCAAACCTTCAACATTCCCCAGTTCAATCCTCCAAATAGCATCAATCGGCAAACGCAAAACATCATTAAGCTTCCTTGGAGAGAGCCTTAACCAAAAATCGTTCCCGCATGCAATCAAATTCTTAGCCATATCGTTGAGAAGCTTGTCTAAATTCACGTTTTCACAGAATGCATCAACTATTGCTTTTGCCTCTACTGACCGAGGGTACTTCGCATCAACTGTGGTGTAGAAACCCATTCCAACAGTTGAAGCAGCCAACAAATCCACACTACTCTTGCACGTAGGATCCCGGTAATACAGCTGCATTACATTCTCAAGAGGAATATCTGACGTTTCAAAAAAACTGTAAGCGCCAGGAGATGCAGACCCTGAAGCAGGCGCATAAGTCAAAAACTCCCATATCTTCGTAAAGGTGCCGCTCAAGACAAAGCCTCCAGCAGCAACCTGCCTTTAACAGAAAGGTTGTATGGCGCCCGATGCTCACAAGCAACCTTAACAATAAAGCCGCAGTCCCGAAGAAAATAAATCAAATCAGTTACAGTAGCATATGTCCCAGCTTTAACTAAGGCACGCTTCTCTAGCAAACTAAAAGATACAGGTTCACGGCTAACCTCATGCAAAATAACCTTCGCTAGCCCAAACTGCTCTTTTAGCTTCTTTATTGCAAATCAACCTCAATTGGCTTTAAACTACTAAAATAGGGGGAGAGACTGGAATGTTCAGTCAAATTATTGCAGACTTTTAGTATCAGTAGATCGCGTTTGTCACCCAAACCGTATGTATTCGGTTTTAAATCAGGTGTGTAAGTCTCCATCTCTTGGCTACATATTGGGCACTTTGTCCAGCAGTCGCAAACTACCACATCTTTATGCTTTGAGTGGTATTCGCGGCCACATTTGGAGCATTTGCCCGCAAAGTCAACCAGAGAGTTAAACAGCATAGTTCCACCGGTTTAAGTCAAAGTCGTTTTAATGTTGGTCATTCTTGCAATTGCAGTTGAACGTAGAACACTTAGGCCAAAGCGAGTAGAACCACGGATTCCTGATTTGCCAGTTTTCGCATCATACCAATCTTCAACCGTTAGGTCTCTGCGCAACAGCATAATTGAGGCAATTCGAGTATCAATCGCGTAGGCGACTCCGTTTGTAACTTCGTTGGATACCTGCACTTTCATGCCCAACACAGTTCCGATGCTTGCCTTGTTCAATGTCAGTTTGGCTGCTTGGCAGATACACGGATTTGACGAATTTGTCATCGTTTAACAGTTGATGTAGTTGCATTTCATTAATTGCCAATACGTCAGGACGCCAATTCTCTTTTCGCACCGCATAACGCAACGCAAGCAACTGAGCCCAACTCAACACTGCCCCACCGCCAGCAAGTTCTGCACCCGTCGCCAAGTCACCAGCAGCAACTGCACCGTACAATGCTATGATTTTTTGAGTTTCCTTCACACCTGCTGCTCTGCCAACATTGCCCACCATTCGTTCAAGCACGTTCCAAGTTGCATCTTCACTGAACTCTTGCGTCCAATCGTCACCTGATTCAACAAGCAAGTTGGTGCTTACGTCGACTGCGGTTGGTTTTTTGCCGCTTAATCGTACTGCTCCGCCTTCAGCGTATTGATATGCTATTGCTCCGCCATCTAAGGGAAACCGCTCCAGGGCTTCAGTTGTTGGCAATACGTTGATTATGCTTCTGCCAATGAGGACAGGCCATGCTGCATCAACCATCGTGTCATGCATGCGCCCAAGAGCACTGGCGGAATCACTAAACAAGCCTTCTTTTATGCCCATAGCAGTGTAACGTTTCAAGAATGGATTTTCTGCAAGTTTATGTTTGAGGTCTTCGTAGGCGTGCTTTTGATCTGTGTCTTTTTGCATTATAGCTTCAAAAAGTCGAGGCTTCGTAATTACCCAACCTCAATAAAGAGAAGATCCCCAGCAGTAGTCGTCGCCTGCAATGCATCAGCAAAGCCTTCGGCAAAAGGCACAGCAACAGTATACTTCGCAGCGCCGCCTTCATCAACAGCCTGGCTAACATCAGTCAGCATCAAGACACGTTGAGAAGAATCCGCACCGTAAACCCGCTTGCCAATAGTAATAGCGCCGCCAGCAGCAACCTTAACACGACCCTTAGTAAGAACCGGAACAGGCCCACCAACAGTCGCCTGAGTTTTCATAGGCGATTCCTTTGCAATCTTGAGCCGCAGCCGCCTTAGTTACAGTATCAGCCGCACTCAAATACACTGGATCGCCTTTAGTTACAGCAGCACCTGCATAGAAAGTTTCGATGACAGCATTTCCGATCGTCAGTTTCGCCAATAGCCATCCAAGTTTTTCCAGAATTATCAGTCATTTAATATCGATCTCCAAATTTTTACCTTAACGAATACCGAGTTCGTCCTCGCCATCCGGTCATTTATGTGACTAAAAATCACGGAACCACACTCCGCTTTGACTCTTCTTGGGAGCCAACTTGCTTTTCTAAAACCTGAATTCTGCAGTACATGTTACGGATAACTCGCCCCAAAGCTTCGTTATGCATAATCGCATGGGAAGAAGCCTCAATGACGGCGTCAGCTTCCGCGTCATCAACTGCGTGAAACTTTCCATCTGCAGGTAGCTCCGCCATTATTTCGCCTTCAACTTTTCTTTAGCAAGTAAAATCGCAGCCCTAACCGCTTGACATTGCCGTTGCATACCCATCGATGATCGCTCAACCATTGCAGGAGGCACTAAACTCTCAAGAACCACAATATGGTCTGATATCGGCATCATAACTGGATGATTTGCCAACAAGCTTGCATTTGGAAATTGCTTGTGAAAGTCATCAAGAGCTTTGTTTGCGTTGACGAGTTGGTTTTTGTTTTCGCCAAGGGCTTCTTCGGTTGTCTTTAGTTTGTTTTCTGTTTCAGAAAGTCTTGTTTTGGTTTCGGCAGTTTCTTTTCTTAAAATCTCAAATTCAGCCATTTGTTTCGCATTTATTTTTTCGGCAACTTTCTCTGCAATTATATCTAAGTCTTTTTCTTCCATTTTCTTAACTCCTTCAAAGTGAACATCAAAACTCTCAACGATTCGTTCAATGGGCATAATTCGTGTCAAAGGAATTCCGGGTAATGCGGTTTCTTTTGTCAACCAACCCAAACCTGTTAGTACAAGGCCAAAGCCAGGAACGCCGTGGCTCCATTCTCCCTCGATGCTTACACTTACGATTTCTTTGCAATCAATCATGCCAATTAGGGGTGAGGATTTTAGAACTCGAACGAGACACTCGACACAGTCGTCTTCAAACTGTGAAGCGACCACTTCAACTTCTTTTAGCGGAAAGGGATTTGCTCCATCGTGATTCAAATTGCTTGGTTTACCCGTCAATGATCGGGCAGCCTGCAGAATTTCATCCCTGGTAAATGGAGGACCGCCGTTCATGCTTTCAACAGGAAATAGGGCTTCAACTTTGTAGTATCGTGCATCTTGGTCTTCTTTGACAAATTGTAAAAGAAACTTTGCCCATTCAAAACTCTGCTTTGACTTCGCAGCCCTGAGCGGCACCTTGGGCATAATAACTTTGGGTTTCATCTAAACCTGAGAGCTTTACCCATTCAACATATCGTGCTTCGCCAAAAGCAGGGTCTTTGCTGTAATGCTGTAAAAATGCTGCATGAATCTTTTCGAAATCAGGATGCCTAACGCCATTACTTGACATAAACCAATCAAAACATGGATTTCCCCGTTTGAACAAAAATAGATTGTTAACTCAAACACGATAGTAACCATTAGAGTACATTGATCTCAACGCTCTGGAAGGCTAAGTATACAGTCGCTTTTTTTGTTTCTTGAGATTTTAGTGCAATTTGCGTACTCGATTCCTACTATACCTATATGATAATTTTACTATGTATATGCCGAACCGTACCTGTTGAGTAGCGTTCTTTTTAGAGTGCCCTGACTCTTGTTTAAGAGTTGGTTGGTTGGACTGAAATTTGATGAAAGTAACTAATAGGTCAAAATTCGCAATATTTGAGGAGTTCAAGTGCGCCTAAAAGGACCTCAAAGGAAATTTCAGGTTAGAATATGGTTTTTAACTAATTTTTACTTTCTTATCGTCTTTTACAAAAAATATCAAATAACCCATAAAAGGAACAATAATTACCGTCGAAACTATGTTACCTGGGTCATAAAATGACACAGTGGTATTAGTTATTAGAAAAACCCACAGACTAATAGCTATGAGACCAATTACAACAACCACAAACCTTGGAAACTTTTTAATTTTGTCTTTATAATGCCCAAGACCAAGAGTAACACCAATCAAAGCTATCATAATGCCAATAATGGTGAGCTTTATCCCTGCTGAATGCTCTATTTCAATTTTAGCGATGACTGCTATGCTCGAGAGTGTGACATTTGATGTGGCGGTAGATGCAGTAACAAGAATTGTCCCTTGATATGTTCCTGGGTTTGTCTCCCCAATATTATTGAGTGAAATATTTACTTTTTCAACTCCATTCTTCGAAAGACTAAAAGATGATGGGGAAATTTCCATTTGATTTTGGGGAATATTAAATCCCGTACTGTTACTGTAGAGGCTATCTGAAAATAATGTTACTTCCACTGTCTGGTCTCACAAGTCCAACTACGTTTATTGACCTGCTTAGACTTGTAGTGTCATCTTCTCCGTAAAAACTAAGTTGGTTGCTTGAAAGGGCAATCAATGGAGCAGGGCGAGTTTTGGGTGTTAACTTCCCAAAAGGTCGCAACTAACGAAAGTGAAATTAAAATTAAGATTATTGTTGCTTTCTTAAACATTTTAAGCAACTACCGTTTCAGGTCGGTCTTAATTAGTTCGATTTCATATTTAATACTTTGGTAATAAAGCGGATTTGAGACGAACTCAGCCTATTGCCCATATAATCAATTTTAGCTAAATGGATATTGAATTTCAAATTCTACTCAGCTATTCTACGTCGTTAATTTTTTTTTTAATTAAATTTTAATGGGTTTAGAATTTGTTGGTTTTAATTTGATTTTGAAAAGAAGAAGAAGATTGCGAAAATCACTCTTCTTCTTCTATTGAAGAGATAATTAAATCCACACTTGCATATTGAAAAAAACCTGTTTTTCTTCTTTGAGACAAATAAAACCCTCCAAAACAGAAACTTGGATGTCAAGTTGTTTAGTTCTGGATTAATATCTCGGTCTGAAAAAAAGTTAATTTAAATATAACTTATGTGTTATTAAATGTAATTGTGGGTATACTTGACTGAATGTTTAGCAAAAACAAGAAAAGTCGGGGGTTCATTAGTTGTTACCTTGCCAAAGGAGCTAGTTGAAGCAAACAAAATTAAGGAAGGCGAAATTATCGAAATTAGCGTCAAGAAACTGCGTAAGGATGGCTTTGGGGTCCTCAAAGGTGTAGGTCCTTTTACCGCTCAAGATGAGTTGACAACGCATGACTAAGTTTGTAATAGATGCTTATGCGTGGATTGAATATCTTGGATGGAACCGATGCAGGAAGCAAAGTCACAGCGACTCTTGAAAACAACGATGGTATCTATACCTGCGCAGTAACTCTTGCAGAAGTGGTTAGCAAAGTTGCACGCATAGGCAAAGATGCAAAGATCGCATATGATGTTTTACTAAGTAATTCGCAAGTAGTTATTGTCGATGAAGAGCTTTCATTTCAAGCAGGACTGCTACATTGTGAAATGCGCAAAACTGCCAAAGATTTTGGTCTTGCAGATGCCTATGTCTTAGCTACTGCAAGAAAGCTTAAATCTAAAATTTTAACGGGGATGCTCACTTCAAATCCTTAAAAGAAGCAATAATGATAAAATAAATCCGGTTAACTACATCTGACTAATCAAACCTAATGAATCCCCAACCTTCGTGCTGAAGTTGGGCTGTGCTTGTTTCTTTCACAGGATTCAACTTTTCTGTATTTGTCATTTCTAAAAAAAAGCCAATAATTAGAAAATATTTGTGCCGTCATCATTCTCTAATAACATGGGGTTGGCGAGCACCTAAACCTGACTACGCTTTAATTATTGAGTTCTTATCCTTTTTTTATACCTAAAACGGTGACAAAACATATATAATTACATTAGATATATAATGTATTACGTGTAGGTTATGTCCGAGTCGGAAACAATCTGTCTAAGACTATCCAAAGAAACAGCAAAAAAACTTCGTGAAATAGCTAATAAAGAAGAAAAAGACCGATCAACCTTGATACGCGAAATTTTAGAAGAAGGCATTGAAGAAAAAAACATAGAATATGCAATAGAGCTATACCAAAAAGAGCGCATAACAGGCTGGAAAGCAGCCCAGCTAGCAAATATCTCGCTCTGGAATTTCTATAAACTCTTAACTGAAAAAGGCATCCTGCTACAATATTCCCAACAAGACCTCGAAGAAGACCTCAAACCCTAAAAGGAAGAGAACTTGCCTGTAATCTCAGACACTAGCCCCCTTATATGGCTTGCAAAGGTAGGTAAAATAACTCTCCTAAAAGCCCTTTTTGTGGAAGTCATTATACCTGAAGAAGTGTACATAGAAGCCGTAGAAAAAGGATTACAAGGCGGATTCACCGATGCCCAGACCGTAAAAGAATGCATAAATGAAGGCTGGATAAAGATCTCTAAACTAAGCTCCAAAGACCAAAGTATACTCCAAAAGATCTCTGAACATGCCTTTGAAATCCACTCAGGGGAAGCTCAAGCAATAGTCTTGGCTCGTGAAATGAAATTACTGTTGTTGATGGATGAATCAGCTGGACGAGCATTCGCAGAAGCTTGGGGGCTAAAAGTAAAAGGAACAATTTATGTAATTATATCAGCCCTTAGAAAAGGCCTTATCAGCGAAACACAAGCCAAAGAAATAGTGCTAACAATGGTAACTAAGGGCTTTCGTCTAGAACCAACTCTACTTGCTCGATTAATTATCGAAATAGAAAATTATCATCTCAAAAAATAACCACAAATGGCTTAATTCTTTGCTCCATCAATCAATGGTAACTATAACATGTTTGGGGATCCTGAGTACACATGGGCGGGTTTAGCTGCCTTGTTCTCTTGTTTTGGCGCGTAGCTTTCTTCTGGCAAAGTCAAATAGTAGTTGTTGTTCACCTTGAAAATTTCGCCCTGAACAACAACTTCTCTTAGGAAATAACGATCTTTTCAATTCCGGTATTAATATTTTGTGAGCCTAAAGAAATAATGAAAGAGAAATCTTCGTCTAATAGGGCGTTTCTAGGTGAATCGCTCACACCTTTCAAGCAAAGTATGTACTGACCCATGCTCTATGCAAACATGAATTTCACTGTTTTCATTTCCTTCGTAGCCACAGTTTCTAAACTTTGCTGAAATAGGGAAAGTATTCTTTCGAATAATAAGAGATTGAGAATTGAAATTCTGAATAGAATTCTTCGGTTAACCCAAATTCTTTTATTAAGATGAAAATAAAGAAAAGAAAAAAATTTATTATTAGAGTTCCTTAACCCGTGATTCGATGAATTCAGCTACTTTTAATTCATTAAATTTGTTTTCTTCTTCTTGCAGTTTGAGTTGTTCTTTTACTGTTTCAAGTAGTTTTTCAACGTCTACGGGTTTAATCAAGTATGCATCTGCGCGTTTATTTACAGCGGATATGGCATTTTGCATGGATGGGTAGCCTGTTACCATTATTTTGCGTGTCCTGGGTATGGTGTCTTTCATTAATTTTAGTAATTCAACGCCGTCCATATCTGGTAATTTAATGTCTAAAAGTGTCAGGTTGTATGTTGCGGTATTGGTTTTTTCTACTGCTTCTTTTCCGTTAGCTGCTGAATCAACCATGTATCCTTCGTCTTCAAGTATTGCTTTCATGGTTTTACGTATATTTTCGTCATCGTCAACAATCAATATTCTTGCTTGTTTATCCAATAGTTTTCACCTCCAGCTTCTTTCTTGTTTCTAATGGTAGTTTAACAGTGAAGGTTGTCCCTTTACCCTTCTCCGTTTGAACAGTTATTGTTCCCCCGTGTGCTTCGATGAGTCGTTTGCAAATTGCCAAGCCAAAACCCATACCTTGCGCTTTGGATGTGCATAACGGCGAAAAAATCTTTGGCAAAACATCATCAGGAATTCCTATTCCAGTATCAAAGAAAGAAAGCTGCAACTGTTCATTTTCTTCTTTGCCAGTAATCGTTAATGTTCCTCCTTCTGGCATTGCATCAAAAGCGTTCTTAATCAGATTAACAAAGACCCGCTCAAGCTTATCATTGTCTACTTCTAACAGAATAGTTTCACTAAATTTGTTTACAATTTTTACTTTTTCAGGAACCTGCACTGTAGAAAGAACTTCGGATAACAGACATTTAAGCGAAGTAGCTTTTCGTTCTAATTGAATTTCTTTTGAGTAATCCAAGAGGTCGTTGATGATTTTATTTGAGTATTCAATACATTTGTTAATTATTTCTAGCATTTCTTTAGATTGAACGGGCAATTCCTTGTCCTTTCTTTTCAAGTAGAAGGTTGCGTTCTTGATGCCTGCTAACGGGTTGCGCAAGTCATGTCCAACCATTCCTGCCAATTCACCTATTGCAGATAACCGCTCTGATTTTACAAGTTGGGCTTGTGCTTCGGCGAGTTGATTTGTCTTTTTTTGAATTATTTCTTCTAGGTGGTTGGAGTATTTTTCTAGCTGTTCCTCCATTTCTTTACGCATTGTAATATCATGGAAAATGCAATGAAGAAAAATTTTGCCTCTTAATTTTATTACTCTACAGCTAACCAAGATGCTTTTGATGGATCCATCTTTTGTTCGATGCCTAGTCTCATACTCTATCTCACCATGAGTTACTATTTCCGAAATATGCAGCATCGTCTCATTAGGCGTTTCCTTAGCTTCTATGTCAAAAATACTTAGTTTTTCAAACTCTTCTCTAGAATAACCTAACTGTTTATGCGCAGAATCATTGAATTCAATAAAACCTGCAGTTTTTGGATCAACAATCAAGACGCCCAGTGGAGCCCCATTAAATATGGCATGGTAGCGTTGTTCTTCATCTTTCATTTCTTGTTCTTCTTTTTTTCTTGCACTGATGTTTTTTACTACACCTATTGCATTCCATTTTCCAGATTTTTTTATTGGAGAAATGGATAATTCTGCTGGGAATTCGCTTCCATCCTTGCGGCATCCAACCAATTCGACGTTTCCAACGGTGAAATATCCAACACCAGTTTTAGCAAAGGTTTTTACGCTTAGTTCTATTCGATCTTTTCCTTCTTGGCAAATAGAGTTTGGTACAACAAGCTCATGAATGCTTTTGCCGATTGCTTCTTTTTTTGTATAGCCAAAAATTTTTTCAGCAGCTGGGTTCCAATAAGAAATTTTTGCTTTTTGATCCACTAAGATTATTGCGTCTTTAATGTAATCGGCTATATTGAGAAATTTATCAGTATCATCCAAAGTTTGAGCTCCACCTGTTTACTCTGTTTTTCCAAAGCTCAAATCCAAGACAAGCCTTTTTTGATAAAAACCCCTAATCAATGCTCCATTGGTTTTCCAATTGCTCCAATTGTGTTTGCTCATGTAGCCTTGTGAACCTCTGATTAAATCTATAGTTCCGTATGACAAGGAAGTGAAAATAAAGCCTTCTGAATCTCAAATTCATCTTCAATACTTCATTTAGATCCGATTTAAAATTACTGAGATTCGTAATTTGGTCCCCAAACTGGTTTGTTGTGTCTAAATTTTTGAGCTATTTTAGTTATGGTTGATTTATGTAATTTTTGCGAATATTAAGTATGTAAACTGCGAAGGAAAGGTCAGGAACTATCCATTTTGATAGGAGCCCATCGAATTCAGACATTTTAAGGTTGACTTCAATTTTTGAGTTAAGGTTTTTCATAAACTTAATTTCGAGTCGACTTGCACCTAATCCGAAAATTTTATGCATAATATCTGAAAATTCTTCTATTTTTTCTGGGATATCCTTTTTTTCAATTCCGAAATCATTCTGCAAATGCAGATATACGGCGTTTTTTACTGGTTCGCCCAAGGAAAATAATCCTTCATCAATTGCTTCAATTAAGCATTTATCAAATTTTTGCTTAAGCGAATGCTGTTTGTCCTGAGAGATCTCTGTTCGCATATTGTTTGTTTCCGTTGGTCCAAAATCAAACTCGCCTGCTTCTGATAAATCAAGTTCGAAGCAAGATTCTTCGAAGGTAATTATTTGATTTGACTCTTTTCTACGTGGCCTTCGGGCAGTTTTCGCATTTGAGGCTTCTCTCTTGTTTATGCATTTTGTTGGTTAGGGTCTTTTTAGGCTTTATGAATTGTTGATACATGATAAAGCCTGTCGCGTATATAGATATTTAATAGACCATATGCCAAATGCTGACACTTAAACCTTCTGCACATTTACAGAAAAAGCACATAATTAAAAATAATTTGATCGAGAAAAATTTTAATTAAAGGACAACTACGAATACAACCTCAAATGGGATTGCAAGATTTGAGAGTTTTTTGGAATTCGCATTATATTATTTTTTAGGGACGAGCGACATGGAATTCTAAAGCTTGATGTGTTTCATTTGGTTGGCCTGTGGGTTCTTTTATAATGGTTTTGCAGATTGACCTGAGTGAACAAGCAGTTAAATCGAGCATTGATTTCCCTTGAGTAGTTAATTCGTAGACTTTTTTTGGTCTATCGGTATCCATAATCCAACAATGTTTTACATGTTTCTTTTTTTCCATTTTGTTTAGGATGGGGTATATTGTGCTTGCGCCACAGTAGACACCGAAGGATTTTTGGATTGTAATTAATATCTCATAACCATGCATTGGATGATTCTCTAGCATTTGTAGGATTATTAGATCTAGTAAGCTTTTTGTTAGTTTTTTTTGAACTTCTTTGTGCATGGGGTTCATTTTTTTCGCTTCTGTATTTTTGTTCTACAAAGATACAATAGTTCTATTATAGTACATATTATAATTAAGTCTTATTATACAATAAAGCCCAATATAAGGATTGTTTCTTTTTTCAAAACCCAATCAATATCCAACTCTTTATATTACAATTGCGTCAACTAGCCAAAAAACTAGAATATAGTAATAATTCGAGATAATTGAAGCGTAAGAGAAATCAAATAGAGCAAGTTATCAAAAAGTCTAAGAGTATTCCATGAAACTTTTCAAAGACCTCAGATAACTAATAAATGACAAGTCGGGAGTTTCTACTTCAAACTTAAATTCCGGAATCGTTTTTCGTACAGTTTTCATGACATCAATTTCAAGAAGCAGTGAACATGAACCAAAAATCTTTTCGAGTGCTTCAACAAATTCTTCAATCATGATGGGTATGGTTTCTTTACTTAGTTTGTATTCTGTTGCTAAGGATAAATAGAATATTTCTTTGACTTTACTTCCAAGTTTTGATAATGTTAGGTCTAATGCTTCTATAATAGTTTCGTCAAATCTTGACGTATTATGATTGGATAAATCCATGTGAATTATTTGGAAGCTTTTTGTTTCTTGATTCATGTTGGTTCCTTGCTTTATTGTAGTTTTGTTTTGCTTGCCAACAACATTATATTAAGACTTAATATATTACTTATTTTGACTTTCGATATATTGCTAAATACGGACATATCAATGTAAATTCAATTTTTGGACAAGCAACCATTCAAATCTGCTTAATAAAACCATTTACGAGGTGCAGTCGAGTATGCCCGATGAAAATCTATAAAATCTCGATTGTGAAGGATAGAAAAGAGCTCTTCTTTTCTAGAATAAGCATTAAATAGTTCAATGGTGAGGGGAGAGTAGATGGAGTAAGCAAAAACTGAACGCTTCTGAGGGCTCAAAAAAAGATTCAACATTAGAAATTGGCAAAACAAGAGCCGAAACGCAAAAACAACTAGTTGAAGAGCTCAAATCCCAATGGAAGCTTCTGTGGATTGAACGCTTTCATGATAGAGTAAGAGCAGAGGGTGTTTCTGTTAACGACTACGCCATATTGGATATTGAGAGAGGAACCATAATCCACGCTACCAAAGATTTCAAGATCCTAAACCTCAAACAGATACTCGAGAAATACAAAGTTGAAAACGCTGAACGATATATTCAACCTGATGTGAATGTTGGCGGCTGGAATAAGTTCATAAAAACGGAGATAAATGGAAAAGCCAAGAGAGGCAGTCGTGCTGCTGCCTATATTGCTGATAAGTCTTTGCCTAAAAAGAACCAACAGGCTAAGAAAGGTGGACGTGGTTGGCTCCATACAACTTAGCTTTTTTATAAGCTTTGGGATATCGCTAAGGTAAAAGCGATAGCTAAACCAAAAATCTTGTACTTAGAGAGAAAATTCTTGAACTTCCCTGAATTAGGTATTTTGTCTTCAAAAGAAGAAGAAGAGTCAAAATGGAATTTTTGATCAGCTTGGTTTGGGTTGATTTAGCCGTTCAGGGCTTGGAATGCTTGCTGATTGAGTCGCTAAAAGTCTTTAGAAGTTGCTATTTGTCTTTTTGCATCTTTCGGTGTCTTTCTGCGTCTACTTTGAAGGGATGTCTTAGTACCTTTAAATTAGTGAATATGTATTGAGGCAAATTCGCTATCGAAAAATCGACCGCGAGTTTAATAATAAAAAAACATATACATTGAAAATTCAAGAATCCTTCTTTCAAGCCGTTTTCCAAATATTGGCTAAAACAATTTTGCGTTGGAACAAAATTTGAACGCCACAAATACCGTATTGATTTAGGATTTTAGTCGTTTTTTAAATTGTTAGTTGCAGTTTTCTTTGTTTTGCAAGAAAATTTTAATTAACCATAAAGTCACGCATTAATAGCAGATTCAAAATGGGCTACGAAATAAATTACGTCGAAGGCGAACGGGTTGGCTGTTCATCCAAAATAATTATTGCTGACCGAATATTCTACATCAAACTTTTCTCGTCGGAGCCCTCAAGATTTTTCTCAGGAGACCAGCAAGGGGTTATCCAGAAGGAAATTTCTGGATCTGAGTTTGAATTGTGGATTAATATTTTAGCTGATAACGAATCTGATGTAAAAGCGATTCAGAAGAAACTAGATTTAGGCAAAAAATATTGAAGATTATGAGGAAAGAACATGACTGTACATTTAGTTCCATGGGATACCAGTCGCAATTTGTTGAAGAGACAAATCGCCTCTATGACGCAGCAGGAACCTTTGATTGTATAGAGAAAGGAGACCTTGTAGCCGTTAAATTGCATGTAGGTGAATTAGGCAACCCCTACTATGTGCAACCATTCTTCGTTCACGACATTATCCGCAGAGTTAAGGAGGCAGGCGGAAAACCCTTCCTCACAGACTCAAATACCGCCTATCAAGCACAACGAAACAACGCATATGATCATATGATTAATGGCCTTAATGAATGGGTTTAACTCAGCGCCCTTCATCGTTGCTGATGGATTGAGAGGCGAAAACTTTAGACTTGTAAAAACCAAGGGTATCTTGAAAGAAATTGAAGTCTCAGGCGCAATCGCTGAGGCTGACGCCATGATTGTTGTTTCTCATTGCAAGGGACATGAACTTAGCGGGTTTGGCGGCGCCATCAAGAACTTTGGCATGGGATGCACGCCAAGCGACGGAAAAATTAGGCAACATCGAACAGTCGGCTTAGAAATCGACGCATCCAAATGTGTGGGCTGCGGCAAATGCAAAGACGCCTGCCCCAAAAATCTGCCCGATATCATTGAGGGAAAAGCAAGCAATACTTCATCACAATGTATGCGGTGCCCAATATGCATTGGCGCCTGCCCCATGGAAGCCATACGCTTCGTTAATAAAGAAAACCTCAGCAAAGCACTTGCATCAGCCGCCTACGGTGTACTTATCCACTTTCAAACCAAAAAAAGTCTCATACGTGAGTTTTGCTAAAGACATCACTCAATACTGCGATTGCTTACCTAACCCAGGTCAAATTATAATTAAAGACGTTGGTGTTTTTGCCTCGAATTCACCTGTCTCAATTGATGCTGCGTTTTTGCATTCGATTGACTATAAAATATTAAACGATGCTTCTCATGTGGATTGTATGCTTCAAGTAAAAGAAGCAAAAGCGCTTGGCGATTGAAGGGGAAATTAATCCAAAAATAAAAACGATAAACTAGTTACTTTTGCTTGGTGCTTTTCCTTTTTCTTCTTCGTATCATCAAGTAACCGCAAATAACCACTGCCAATACAGCAATTACGGCTATGAGTATGTAGTGGGAAACGCCTGCTACTTCTGTCCAGTTATTCCCAAGATAATAACCGACGTAAATCAAAAGACTATTCCAAAAGATGCATCCTGCTGTTGTGATAAACCAAAAACTTTGCTAATGGCATTTTTGCTGCTCCAGCTGGGAAAGAAATTAAAGTTCTAATTCCAGGAATCAAACGCGCCAAAAAAATCGCTAAGGACCCATACTTGCTGAACCATTTATCAGCAAATGCCAATTGGTCCATGGAAAACAATACTCTTCCAAGAACCCTACGTTTTGAAAGAACTTCAATTCCTTTTAAACCTATGTAATAATCTATCAATGATCCTACAATGGCGGCAACGGTTGCAACTGTAACAGTTACCCAAAAGTCTAGTTGCCTGTGGAAACCAAGTAGCCTGAGAACGGAAGGATTACTTCGCTGGGTATAGGCAACGAGCTGGATTCAAGAATCATTAAACCAAAAATTCCCGGATACCCCCATGAAGATACAGTAACTTTTACGTTTCCGGTGAAGGAGATGATAGCGCTGACTAAAGGTCCGCTTGTTAAGGAAGAGCCTTCATAAAAAACGTCTTCTAAAAACTCGAACGAAACATAAACTGCTATAATGATAATTATTGCTGCAGCGATTATTTGGGGTGCTTTCTGTCTTAACCTCGCGGCTCTTAAGGTGTGTGCTGCCAATAGTTATCGGTGAACTTTAATGTTGAACTTGAATTTATCTTAGCCTATGAGCGTCGGCGTGTTTTCTAATACTTTTTATATGTCTTAACTTTAACTTTTTTAGGAATAAAATTGAGGATTGTTTCATGGAAATAATTGATGGCATCCACCTCGTAGATGAAGCCAGCCATAACATCGCACACAGCAACGTTTACTTAATTATCAATGAGAAGGAATTGTTGGTAGTTGACACTGGAACTCCGGGAAACGCGAAGAAAATCGTTGACTATATTCAAAAAATCGGTCATCAACCCGCAGAAGTCTCAACCATTGTATTGACCCATTATCATATGGATCATGCTGGCAGTGCAAAAAATCTTAAAGACTTAACAAACGCCAGAGTCGCTGCATCTTTGGAAGATGCAGATTTTGTTGCGGGAAAAAAACCTTATCCAAAAGCAAAAAATCTTCTTTTTAGGGCAGTCTCCTCTTTAATAAAACCCAATCCAGTTGAAGTTAATATTTTACTCAAAGAAGGAGGAGTAATCGGAAAGCTCATAGTTATAGAAGTTCCCGGTCACACTCCTGGAAGTATTGCTTTATTTGATAAACAGAGAAAGGCTTTGTTTGTTGGCGACACCTTAAGGTTCGATGGGAGCAAAATTTCTGGCGGGCCCAAACAGTATGTTTGGGATTCAGAAAAAGAAAATGAATCAATTAAGAGATTAGCCATGCTCGACTTCGACATTATGTTGCCTGGCCACGGGGAAATTCTGAGGACAAATGCTTCGAACAAGCTCAGGGAGTATCTTGGATTTCAACAATAAGAATAAGTTCGCTACCTTGTGTTTTCAAAATTTCTATGAGAAAGCCTTTTTCCTGACAGTATAACAAGCTCTCTGGACCATTTCGTTTAATACGCAAAATAGCCTAACGAGAAGCCAAATAACTTTTGGAAAATTAGCAAGTTCTAACTTGACAATGGAATTGTCAAAGCAATAAGGAATAGTGGGTTTCTTTATGTTTTTTTTATTAAAAATAGGCAACAGTTTGCGGAATAGAAAAATTGAGGTGTTTTTCTATATATTGTGTATTGCGAAATATGGCTTATATCTTCTTTAACCTTGATTGCCTAATGACTAAACACAAAGGGAAAAAGATGGGTTCAAAACTAAGTTTGAAGCGACACAAACAAACAAATTATTTTGGTCTGCTTTTTCTAAATGCTAGCGGTTTGCTTGCTAAAAGCGGCGTTTTGATGTCTGCAGGCATCTGTTGGTTTAGGGTTGTTACCGCCTGTTCCCTTGTATGGTTCAAGAATGGATGTGCAAAAAACTTAAGAGATTGTTCATTGCAGAATGGTTATAATTAAACGTCTTGCTTCATCTACTTCCGTCAGGAAGGGATTTGTTAGTCGTATTCTTAAGCTTTTATAGCGAGACATCAGATATTTTCTCCCAGTTTCTTCAGTTATGTTTAGTGGGTAAATAATCGTGATAGACTTTAAATAACACATCCAATAGGAATTAGTTTAAGATGCCATAATTAATTAAATATGAAGATTTGATAGTTTTATTAATTCATTTTATATGAAAAAATGTCATTATTGAATTAATAGTATGACTTTATAAGTGGTTTGTATACTCGAGCGTGTTATGAACTGTTATAAGCTGTCCAAACTACCAATAAATTATGCCAAGGCGAAACAGAGTTTTATTCCTGCTGATAATGCCCATCGCTGTCTTTTTGTGGTTTATTGGTTGGAGTCTTTCCTTTGGGGGATCTAAGAAAGATTCAACGAAGAGTCAAACTAAATTGGCCATTCCAAACGAACTATTTATGTATGTGGTCTCTCCAGAAAAAAAATATGCTACTTAACCTAACGAAATGCAAATAGCATTATGATACTTAAAAATTGGTTGAAAGTGTTATTATATTTCCAATTCCATCTTATCTACTTAAATATTATTTTGCAGTTAACAGTATAGCTAAGTGAGCTGGTTTCTTTGAGGAATGCACGAACAGGGTATATTTCTTCAACGCAAGTCATAATTGCTGCGTTGAATGAGGAAGAAGGTATAGGGCTCACTGTTGCTGAGTTTATGGATACCCTTGAAGGCTCCCGTGTTCTGGTTGTAGATGGACGAAGCACCGATCGAACTGTTGAGATAGCTAAGAATTTGGGTGCTGAAATCTTTATCCAAGATGGAATAGGCAAAGGAGATGCAGTAGCCAAAGCCATTGCGCACATCGATCCATCAGTTGATTATGTTGTGTTAACCGACGCAGATTATACCTATCCAGCTGCATATGTTCCTAAAATGATTCAAATTTTGGAGGAGTCACCTAATGTTGGCATGGTTTGTGGCAATCGGTTTAACGGTTATGAAGAAAAGACAGCGCTAAGTAGCATTTTTTATGTAGGTAACCGGTTCATAGCTTTTGCTCACAATTTGCTAAATGGCGTCTCATTAGATGATCCGCTTACGGGGTTACGTGTGGTGCGAGCTGAGATTCTTAGAAAATGGCAAGTGCGGTCCAAAGGTTTTGATGTTGAAGTTGAGCTCAATCATCATGTAGAGCGTGAAGGCTTTGGTATCGTAGAAGTTCCAATTAATTATCGCGAAAGACTTGGTCAGAAAAAATTAGGCGTTGCGAATGGCGCTGAAATTTTTAAACGCATAATGATAGAATTTGTAAATGAAAACAGTAACAAAATTGCCTAAAAAAATCGTACTGACTTTTCATCGTTGAAGTTAACCAATAGTTATCTGGGCTTCACTTGGTTTGGAGGTAATAAAAAAATTAGTAACTATTGCAAATTTCTAGTTGTTGCATTATTAGTTTTTTTGATGCTCAACTCTGGCTTTAGTAACGAGCATTTTGTTTTTGCCCAAATTGATCAGAAGTCAGCGAGTCTGCAGGCTGCTGAGAGTGCGCTTGAACAGGCTTTCAATGCTGTGTTGGATGCTGAAAAAGCAGGTGGGAACGTTTCCCAATTTTTAGTAAAATTAAATACTGCAGGTGTTCTTTTAGCTGAAGCCCAAAACGCTTACAACAATGGAAACACAGCTAATGTGACATTCATAACAGAAAATGTGGTTCAAATAGCCAACCAGGTTAATAATGATGCAATTAGTTTGCGCAATGATAGCCTTGTTGAATCGCAAAATAGTTTTTGGTTAACTTATACTTTTTCGGTTGTTGGCGCCGCTTTGTTTGGTATCTCAATGTTGTTTGTTTGGCGACGATTTAAACGCTCTTTCATTAAGAAATTGCTTGGGTCAAAGCCTGAGGTGGTAGATAATACACCTTGACAACTACCGAATTATCTTTGTGGCAGTTGGCTTGATTGGAATTCTGCTGTTTGCATCTCCGACAATTGGTCTATTGATTAAGCCACCTTCAGGTCAGCATTTTTCTGAACTGTATATTCTCGGGCCAAATCATCTGATGGGAGACAATCCGTTCAATATCAAATCTGGCGTAAATTATTCAGTTTATTTAGGCATAGTTAATCACTTAGGGTCCTCCTCTTACTATACGTCTTCTGTAAAACTTGGAAATGAGACTCAACCCCTTCCAAATTCAACCCTTGGAACACCAAGTCCACTACCCGTTTTGTATCAATACAAATCGTTTCTCAGTGACGGAACAACTTGGGAAGCACCCTTAACATTTCAGGTTAACGCTATTAGTTTCAATCAAGGAATAGCTAAGATTTCCAATATAGTAATAAATGGAATAGAAGTTCCCATTGAACAAGCATCTGTATGGAATACAGCTAAATCTGGATATTACTATAATCTTTTTGTCGAGCTCTGGCTATACAATTCTACATCAGGGATTTCACAATATCATAACAGGTATGTGAATTTAATCTTGAATATGACCCAATAGATTACTTTTCGTTAGACTCCCACAATTGAAGAATCCTCAAATCATTTTATTAATTTCGACAAAAGTAACCGAAACAAGAAAATTTCAGTGAAATCCATTGTTTGTGGTTCAAGAATTTGATTTGGGCAACTTTCTGGTTGCCAGAACAATGTAATGTGATCCCATAGAGCGGAAAAATGGGTACCCATTGTCAGCGTATTCTTGTAGCTTTTGATGAATTTTGATTCCACTAATATCAGAGAATAAACGGTGACCAAAAAAAGTAAAGGGCCAAATCCTACACTTGTGCTCTTAACGACAATTAGACCTGCCTCGCAAAGGTTTTTGTTGAATTCTCTTGGTGAGTGTTGTCTATAAGGTGGAGCATTGACTTCGGGATTCCATGAACTAATTAATCCTGTTCGCTCAAGTTGACGTCTTACTAAACTGCGGATCAATGCGACGAGAGGAAAAGTTTTTGGGTCAAATAATGTTGTAGCTCGTGATGCATTATCCATGGTCAAAACAATATATCCACCCGGCTTTGTAACCCTTTTAATCTCAGTCAATGCCTTTTTGGAATCGTGGAGCCAAGGAATTACTCCAAGAGCAATAATCAAGTCAAAAGTCTGGTCTTCATAGGATAACTCGTGGACATCTCCTGTGCAAACATTGATCCGATTCGCGATGCCTTTTTGTCTCGCGTTTTCTATCGTTAGATCAACCATTGCCTGAGCGTGATCAATTGCTTCAACAAGAAAACCTCGCTTTGCCAAAGCTGCAGTCATATGTCCTGCTCCGCAACCAATTTCGAGGACATGAGCAGTTTTTGGAAGTGCTAACCCATCGATATAGTTTAGAGCCGTGGTTTGCCTCCGTTGATAAATGATTCCGGAAATGTCCTTCTCTTTGTAAGTGTCCCTCCAATAAGTTGCATTAGTATCGAAGAGTTCATCGACTAGTTTCTGCTGACGCTTGTCTTGTGCTTTGGGTTGAGCCAATTTAGCAAACTACCTACTCTATTTATTTCCTTACTATCGATAAATCATCAATGCTTTTAACTATTATTTGTATTCTTGGCTCCATTTGCATCTTTCATAATTAAATATAAAAATTAGTTTGACTGGAGTTTATTGTACAAGGTGGAATAAATTTGACTGATTTTCTTCCCTCTTTGAATTCGACTCGAGAAGGGCATCTTCATACTGATGACTATTTGAAATCGATTGGTGTTCCTGAAATTCGTCCATCGACCAGCCCGTTCGATCCTGGGTATGATGCGGTGACGCTTGCAGGTCATCTTGAACAAAGTCACCATCTTATTTCAATTCTGAAAATTTCGATGGCTTGTTGGATGATTGCCAATGAGGATGTTACTCGCCAGAAAATTGCAGTTGCCAAAAAATATCGTGTTCCAACGACCACGGGCGGTGGACCTTTTGAGGTTGCCTATGTCCAAGGTAAGCTACCGCAATATCTTGATCTTGTGGTCGATTTTGGGTTTACGCGAATCGAATGTGGAGAAGGATTCACGGATATTTCATTGAACGCAGCAGAAATTGTGAAAATGGCAAACGACCGCGGATTAGAGGTGCAGTTTGAGCTTGGCAAGAAACATACTGGTGCTTTTACTCAAGATGTGGTTGAAGCCTTGATTAATCAAGGAAAAAGATGGCTTGAGGCTGGAGCTGTTCAGTTAGTTGTAGAGGCACGGGAGAGCGCGAAGGGCGTTGGATTATTTGATGATGAAGGCAATCTTAATGTGGATTTTGCTGATCGTTTCGCGAATGCTTTTGGCCACGGTGTTGTTATGTTTGAAGCGCCTAACAAGCCTAGTCAGTTTGCCTTGTTGGATCACTTCGGGCGTGAAGTTCATCTTTGTAACGTCCGGCTTGAAGAGTTGTTGAGGGTTGAAATTTATCGGCGAGGACTACATTCAGATGCTTTCAGCAAAGAGAATCTGCGTCCACATCTTCCTGTAGAATAAAGCCTAAGAAGGAGAACAGGGTTTTGAGTAGGAAAATCAGTTGCTATCGATTGTCTATCTGAAAGTGTTCATCCTTTCGGTGAGGGATGCGCAGTTGTTGTTATCGATGTTATTCGTTCAATAACCGTTGCAGCCACGGCGATTGAATCTGGAAGAAGATGTTTTTTTGCTCCCTCAGTTGAAGCGGCATTTCTTTTGGCAAAACATCTTGATAGTCCGTTATTGGTCGGTGAAATGGGCGGCAGTATGCCTTATGGTTTTGACATGAATAACAGTCCAGTAGAAATTGAAAGCCGTAAAGATATCTTGCGTCCTGCAATTATGGTATCTTCTTCTGGGATACCGCTACTTTATTCGTTGAGAGATTGTAATTCAGTTTATGTGGCATGTCTTCGAAATTATGGTGCAACCGTCAATCATCTTGCTGGACTTTACAGTCATGTAGTAGTTCTTGGTGCACCTACTCGCGGTGAATTTCGTGAAGAGGATCAGTTGTGTTGCGCTTGGATTGCAAATGGTCTCATGAAAGCTGGATTTGTTTCTGCAGATGACAAAACTGCTTCAATAATCAATCTTTGGAAGGACAAGCCAGTTACAGTTTGTGGCGAAGGGAAAAGTGCGGAGTATTTGCGAAGATCTGGACAATTAAAAGATCTTGATTTTATTCTCAAGACATGTTAATGACTTGAATTCGGTGCTCTCAATTAAGAACAATGAGATAGTCATAGTAGCAAATTAATCTGTGGGGCGATAAAGGCGCTAACTAATGCAGGGATTTCTATAGACGACACTTCCGTTCCAGTTGTTGGTTTTGTATACTTATCATTATGGGCAATTAGGAGTTTTGCGAAGCCTTGGGCGGCTTGGCATTGCGGTCAACGGTGTTGATCCAAATCCGCGTTCCCCCGGTCTGTTTTCTCGATATTGTCAGAAGAAATTCTTGTATGATGTAGACGCCGCCCCCCCTAAAGATTCTGTTCAATATTTGTTGGATGTTGCCAAGAAAATTGGAAAACGTTCTATTCTGATTCATACAACTGACAGTGGCGCAAGTTGGCTTGGCAGACAACGCCGACGCATTGAGTGAAGGATATATTTTTCCAAAGCTCTCTAAGCAACTTGGTTTTTGCGCTTGCCAACAAAAAAGAAATGTATTTTCTCGCCAAAAAGTTTGGTGTTCCAACTCCAGAGGCATGCTTTCCGCTTTCTTTGGGTGATGTTGAAGAATATGTTAAGGATGCAGTTTTTCCAGTTGTTTTAAAGGAGCTTTATCGTGGAGGATCGCCTCGAGTTGGAAAAAGAATGTTCGTTGCAAAAACGAAAGCCGAACTGCTCAAATTTTATAGTCTATGCGAAGATTCTTCGAACCCAAATTTTATGCTACAAGAATACATTCCGGGCGGGGACGATTCGATTTGGATGTTTAACGGTTATTTTAATGAGAAATCAGATTGCCTTTTTGCAATGACTGGAAGGAAAATTCGTCAATCTCCCATTCATACTGGAGTAACTTCGCTTGGTGTTTGCCTGAAAAACCCAGTGGTTGATGAGATAACGAGAAGGTTTTATGAAAAATATTGGTTACAGAGGGATTCTTGACATCGGATACAGATACGATATGCGCGATGGCAAATACAAAGTACTTGATATTAATCCTCGTATAGGATCAACTTTTCGGCTCTTTGTGGGAGAAAATGGGTTAGATGTTGCCCGCGCCCAATATTTAGACCTCACTGGGCAGTCTGTTCCTTCAAGTCAGCTTGTTGAGGGACGAAAATGGTTTGTTGAGGATAGGGATTTTGTTTCGAGTTTTCGATATCACTATGAAAAAAGCCTAACATTTAAACAATGGTTAACATCATTTCGTGGAGTTCAAGAAAGCGCTTGGTTTGCATGGGATGATCTTTCGCCGTTTTTCATGATGTGCGCCAGATCTTCAAGAAAAGTGCTCTCTAAAACAGACAATAATACATTAAATCCATACAAGCTTACTCCTTAAAACTTCACACGAAAATTGGGAAACTCTCCAAATGTTTGAAAGAATTAGATATATACTTTCCAAATATATTCTAAAATATCAATTTGAGAATAAACGTTAATATCCTCAATTTAGAATAATCATTAACTTCAATTTCGGCAGATGATTAATATGGTGTTTGCAAAAAAAGTTGTGTTAGCTGTAGGGGCGCATCCTGATGATATTGAATTGGGATCAGGCGGAACAATATACAAAGCAGTACAAGCAGGTGCGCAAGTGATAGCTTTGTATATGACAAGAGGCGGAAAAATCACAGACACCAATGTGCGGATGAGGGAAAGCACAGAAGCCATGAATGTTTTGGGTGTGAAGGAAATCCATTTTGAGAATTTTCCAGACACCGAGATTCCAGATTCGTTTGAGGTTGTAAATTGTTTGGAACAATATGCCATCAAATATCAACCTGACATTGTGCTAACTCATTCAGTTAATGATATTCATCAGGATCACAGGCGAGTTGGTTGGCTAGCAATGGCGGCCTTCAGAAACATTCCAAAGGTTCTCGCTTTTGAAACGCCTAGAGTAAGGCCAGCCACTTTCTTACCAACTTACTTCGTAAACATCACAGGGTGCGTTGACAAAAAGGCGGAAGCATTACGGTGTCACCTTTCTCAAAAGGAAAAAAGATATCTAGCATACGAATCGACTGTGAATCTTGCTTCTTTCAGAGGAAGCCAAGTCGGTGTCACAGCAGCAGAAGCCTTTGAAATAGTAAAATATGTGGAAATCTAATTCCATTAACACCTTTACAATATCTGAAAAAGATATTTTGCGTTTGTATCTATCTGCCTTCAATATTTTTACAGCCTTCTTTCACTTTTTCATAAATAAAACCCGACAAAGTTTTTTGAACGTTATATCAACCTATATTTGTTATTCTGGCATTACAATAGAGAAAAAGGGTCTCTAAATCTGGAATTTACTGAAACAAAATTAGGGGTTAATGTATAATTGAAAATCACTTACCCACGTCGTATATGTTCCTATGTTACTACCGTAATTAGCAGTCACCATTAGCCATGGACATATCCATGCAGGAGTAGCATAAGTTCCTCTTGGCACTTGATGGGAACTCATGGCACCGTCACCCCACCATTGACTTGGCACGATAAAATCGAATGTTTTCAGAACCCAATTGTTACCCCAATTGACTAACCATGTTGCGCTATCACTAGGCCATCCATTGCCGTAATTTCCTTGTAAAGGAATGAAGCCAGGGGAGTTGCAACAACCAATCCTCGCCCATGTCCCTCCATAATTTCCATAAACGTCAAATGCCACTGTAGCCCCAGATCTACCAACAACGGAATCAGGAGTGCCGCTTGTCTTTACCCAGCATTTCATTACAATATGGTCTCCGGGTTTTATTGCGAGCATCCCCCAATCGTGGTCCACGGCTAAGGATGCTCCGGGTTCTATTCGCCACGTTGGAGCGCCGTTATGGGTTGTTGTTGTGTCGTAGTAAATATTATCTGCGGGACAAATATTCCATGAGGAATCACTGTGCCATTGTCCGTCGTTTATAGGTGCTAAATTGTTGCCGTTAGGTGTCGGTGTCGGTGTTGGCGTTGGTGTGGTTGTTGGGTGAGGAGTCGGTGTTGGCGTTGGTGTGGTTGTTGGGTGAGGAGTCGGTGTTGGCGTTGGTGTGGGTGTCGAAGTAGGAGATGTAAGAAGACTGTAATTGATTACTCCTGCAGATTGAACAGTTGCCGACCCTGAAGGAATTACTTGTCCATTGGTAGTGGATAACGATACCATGAAACATATAATTAACGTGAAGCAAAGTGAGAGTTTTCTATGTTTGTCCATTATATTCACGTATTGAATATTGTGTCTTAATATTTGATGAACTTGGTGTTTTTGGCTTTAAAAGGATTACTGCTATAACCAACAAAAAAACAATAGTACAACAAAACAACATCTCAATTTAAAAAAAGAAGCTTAAATCAAATAGGTAATCTTCAAAACCGATTACGCAGGAAGGCTAAAAATAGACATAAAAATTAATTCTAAATCGTAAAACAGCAAATGGCATAATTTAGAGGATAATCAAAATTGTTCGGAACCTTACAAAGAGTTGCTATCTATGTTCAACCGAGAAAGAGATTGCATGACTTGCACTCTTTATTTTTGGCCAGATTATATTCTAAGCCTTTAATCCACGTTATTGGAGATAGCCATGTATTTTCATTCAAAAAATTTGATTTTTTTATAATTCATCATATAGGTCCTGCTACAGCATATAACTTGCATTCCCAATCTTCCACTACCAAATCAAATGCAAAATTGTGTAGAATACTCAAGAAAATAAACAAAACGCGAGATTTTGTGGTTTTAGTCTTTGGCGAAATAGATAGCAGAATACACATTTATAATCAATACATGAAACAAGGAATGGTAGTTTCAATACCACAGTTGATTGATAAAACGATCCAAAATTATGGACTGGTCATAGAATCAATTGAAAAGGAGGGTTTTAACTTTTTCATTTGCGGAATTCCGCCAGCATCGAGACAAGAGAACATATATCACTATCCTTACTACGCAGATGAAGAAACGCGAATACTAATAAGTCGAAAATTTAATGAAAAATTAAAAGATTTCTGTGCTCGGAAAAACTATCAATATTTGGATCTTCAATCCAGATTCGCAGATAAGTCAGGTTTGATTTCTAACACCTTTGACCTAGATACAATTCACCTAAACGAGAAAGCCGGAGCAATAATTGCTGAAGAAATTAGGATTAAGGTGAATTCAAAAAATTTGTAAAGATAAATGCTTGTGCATTTCTTATTTCTGATTGTAGAATTATTAAGAACGCAAAAATTAAAAAAATCCGCTTAGATCTATGGATTTAGATAACTTTTAAAACAAGTTAGGAATGGAAAAAAATACTATTCTGTCTCAAAATGGTTGGAGACCAGATAAATGGAAAACCATCCAAAAATCACTATTCTTTTTCAAGGGGATAGCATAACTGATTCAGGAAGAAAGCATGAGAAAAACGAAAATCTTGGAACCGGCTACGTTTCAATGGTCACATTGTGGCTTTCAGCCATGTACCCAGAAATGGAGATCAAGGTTCTCAATAGAGGCATATCTGGCAATAATATTATAGATCTTGGTAATCGCTGGCAAAAAGATACATTGAATCTAAAACCTGATGTTGTTTCTATTCTTATAGGTATTAATGATACTTTGGGTAGGTTTTTTTGGAGCAGTTCGACATCGACTTCAGATTTTAGAAATAATTACAGACATATATTAAAACGGACACGTGAAAGTCTCAAATGTGAAATAGTGTTAATGGAACCGTTTTCAATAATTATTTCAAAAGATCAGGTTAAGATTCGAGAGGATTTGAATCCAAAGATTGAAGTAGTCAGGGAATTATCCAAAGAATTTAATACGGTTTTAGTTCCTTTGGATAAGATCTTTAATGAAGCTGTAAAAAAAAGAGAGCCAAAATTCTGGTCCCAAGACGGATTTCACCCAACACAAATTGGACATGCTCTTATTGCTCAATCATGGCTAAAAGCTTGTACTTTTAATCATCGATTAACTTTTTTGGATTTGCCGAGTCCTTCCTGTACTATCTCCAAATAAAATAGGAGTATGCCCCAGCGGTATCGATTCGCGTGGGCTTACCTACTCCCGATTGATGATTAAACTGACAGAGGTGCACTGATATTGAAAAAGAATAGATTATTACTTTTTCCTTTTTTTGTTGGTCTAGTGCTCATGATTTATTCGTGGTACTTAAGTTATCCTTTGTCAATTCTCTCAACAAATGATTTTGTTTTCTATCATATTTCAATTTTGTATTGGCTCAGTTTGCCACTATTATTGGTGTCAATGTTCCTAATGGCTTTGACAACCAAAAGCAAATTTCTGAAGTGGATACTTTCAATAGGCATTGTGCTGACTTTTTTCTCGCTTCCTTACTTCTATAGCAATATGCCAACAGGAGATTCACAACAATTCCGAGCGTTTGTGGAATACTTCATAAAAACGCAAAGTTTGGATCCTTCACAGTTAAATCACGACTATCTTCAATGGCCCGCTTTTTTCATTTTAGCTGATGTTGTAACTTCGATAAGTGGATTAACAGTCACAAATTACGAATTTCTACTGTTAATCCACTTATCGAAGTTACAACATCAGCTAAAAACAGGGCCAGGTATCATGGTGGTTTAAATATGAAGGTTTCGTTTTTATGAAGTATTCCACAAACGCTCGGAATTGTTGCGAATCTCCTGTTGGCATATTGCTATAGAGGAACGAGAAAATAGTTAGCACAATGCCTCTGAAAGTATCGGCTTCAGAAATTTGCTTTTGGTTGTCGAGGCCTTACCGAGCGATCCGGTTGCAGCGCTGCTCTGCCGGCAGCTCGAAGGCTTAATGAAGGTTTTGAAATTGAAACGGATCGAAGCGGCTCGTGTGTTGACGAAACGCGAACAAAATCAAGGTTACACCTCCGAAACTTACGAGAACCGGATGTCTTTTACTTTTGAAAACGGTCAGGTCGATCAGAGGTCAGATGGCTTCGTTCGCGGTGCCTCGGCAAGAGTGTTCAAGTCGGTCGAACTCTCGGATGCCGATTGCGTGAAAGTCGAAACCGCCAAGAGT
>CAWJGR010000013.1:0-49820 GCA_963842545.1 Candidatus Bathyarchaeota archaeon | reverse complement strand
AAGAGACTTAACACAAGCCTTTTTCTGATTTTAACTCAATTTATGAGCTGTACTCGTTTTGTATCAAGCAACTTAACCCTACCTAATTATAGTATTTTCTAATTTGGCAGCAATTTGGTAAAGAATTGGTGTAAAATGGAAAAATCAATTAATAATATCTAAGACACCCTCTGAAATCTAAAAGGATGAGTAAGCGATGAAACAAATACAATCGCACGTATTGGATTTAACTCAAATGGACGGAAATGGAGAGTTTCTATGCCCAGAATGCGGTAATAGAATATCGCCAGATGACTGCTCCGAAGAAGGATATTCAATTTTGGAAATAAAGGTCGAAACACAAAATCTAAATGAAGTGATAATTCAATGCAACAACTGTGAAACTACTATTCATTTAACCGGTTTTTCTCTACTGCAAAAAATTTCGAGAACTGAAATAGAAAAACTTGAAAATAAAAAAGAAAATGATTGACGCTATTTTATTCACGTATAATTTCCTTCAACAGAACAACACAATAAAAAAATTTTGTTTTTTCATTTTACCCTATGGTAAATGATGGCGAAGAGAAGAAATGACTTTGGGTTGTCCAAAGGTCTATAGTGTAATTTCCAGAAACTAAATTAATGGAGCTAAGGTCAACTGTCATTGTGATATTTTTTTCAGCTGGCAGCTCGTTTTGAAATGAAGGAATTGTGGCCACAGTATTATGTTGTGAGTCTTTGATAACTGCTGTATTAAAGAAAATAGTTTTGCTGTACATTGACTGTACATCGAGCAAAAGTTTGTTATTGTCGGTACCTTCAAATGTGACCTTTTGAATAACAGCTTTTTCAGGTATTATGCCCAAATTAATTGATTTTCCCAATAGATTCATTGGATGAATGTCAACGATGACGAATCCCACTGCGATAATGACAAATGAAACAAGTAATATTTTCTTGTAAAGACCCAACTGTCTAAGCCCCAAGAAAACTTCATACACTTGTCCCATATTAAATGTTACGATTTAATTCATGATTGAATCAATTGTACAACGCCAGCCAAATAAAAAGTGTGTTATCACTGCATTTTCGTTTGCTTTGCTCTTGGTCGTACCCAATAATCTTAAAAGTTATTGGCAACAGTAGCTTAGTTATAATTGGAGACTTCTTCTTGAACCCTGTTGGATTATGGACTTTGCATTTTGACTGGGGACCCAGCGGAAATTATCATTGGACTCCAATATACTTCAACTTTGACGGCACCTTTGCATACTTAGCAGGAGCAAACGAAGGAACATGGACACAGGTAGACGATAACATTATTTGGAGATTCAAACGTCTGCCCGAAACAGAAAACAACACGGTGTACTCAGGAACTTCCAGTAGGAATTTTATGTCCGGTCTAATGTTCTCTTTTCAAGGAGAAAAAGGACACTGGTTCGCAATTAAAAAAGGAACAAAAATATATTCCCTAAAAGAAACTCTGCGCTTACCTTATTTGGAAGATAAAGAAAGCAAACCAAAATTCGACGCAGTTGGCAAGAAAAACGGAAAAACAATAGATGCACAACTCATTCGCAGACTATTTTGGAAAGGGTTGAACTCTTTAGAAAATACGTAAAACAAAACCAAACAAAGCTACAAAGAAAAAACAAAGATTAGCAATTAGGAAATCTTTCAATTCTTGAATTAGCCTTTGACGACTGGGCTTCCATTTTTGTAGGAGCATTGAATTCCGTATTTCCTGACACATGCAAGACAAAGCACGGGGTCGCATAGATTTGTACTTAGATATTTTTCTCCTCCATCAGGCGCTATAGCCACCAAAATGCCCTCTGAGAGTTCTTTTGCCTTCTGCATAGCAATATGGAAAATCGCGCCAGAGCTGGGTCCAACAAACAGCGCTTCCTGCAAAGCTAAAAGCCTAGCCGCTTCATCTGCAGAACTTAGGATTCACATAATATATTTCGTCGACGAGTTCTTTGTTCCAGATGGCGGGCACATATTGAGTTTTCAGATCCTTTAAGCCTTGAATTGCTGTGCCTACCTCGGGTTGAACGGCGATGACTTTCACGTTGGAGTTGTATTCTTTGAGCCTTTTTGAAACTCCCATTAATGTGCCTGTGGTGCCAATCCCAGCAAAGAAATGGGTGATCTGCCCGTTTGTATCTCGCCAGATTTCCTCGCCCGTTGTCTCGTAATGAGCCAAGACATTTGCTTGGTTAGCGAATTGATTGGGCATAAAGTAATTTTCTGGATTTTTTTCAACTAATTCATGGGCTAAATCTTCTGCCCCATTCATGCCCTTAGTTCCATCGCTCAACACGATTTTAGCACCCAGAGATATGAGAATTTGACGTCTCTCCAGTGTCATCGTTTCGGGCATAACCAAGACAAGATCATAGCCCTTTAGCGCGACAAACCAGAGGCTAACCCGATGCCAGTGTTTCCGCTAGTTGGTTCAATTACGGTTTTGGCTTTAGTGAGCTGCCCTGATTTTTCTGCCTGCTCAATCATGTACTTGGCAATGCGGTCTTTAACAGACCCTCCTGGATTGCACTTTTCCAGCTTGACAAACAATTTTACTCTAGAGTTGGGGTTTAGACTCCGGATTTCGACCAAAGGAGTGTTACCGATAAGCTCGAGCACAGTTTTGGAATTCATATAAACCCATCACGAAATATGTAACTATCTTAATAGGGTTCTAATAAATCATGTGACGACCTCTTCCACTTCGAAAACAAATCTGGGGTCTTTTCCAACCCTTTCCTGCTATGTCCTCATTTTGGCAGGTTGGTTATTAATATCAGCATAAAGAACAAATCTTAGTAACTTCAACTAAATGTTAAGTTGGTGAACTCGTTGTCTTTGCTTGATGTAATTCTAAGTCGTAGGAGTATACGAAAATATGAAGATAAAGAAATACCGCAAGAAATCCTAAGCCAAGTTCTCGAGGCGGGCAGACAAGCACCATCCGCAGTTAACAGACAACCCATTCGATTTGTAGTAGTGACAGATTCCGAAGCTAAGAATGAATTATCCAAAGGCATGTTTGCTAAACATGTCAAGAATGCACCAATAGTTATCGTTGGATGCGCAGATGAAAAATCGCTTATGACTGGAAAATGGGCAGTCGTTGATACTACAATTGCCTTGCAGAATATAGTTATCGCTGCATGGACTTTTGGTATAGGTTCATGTTGGATTGGATCTTTTAGTGAAGAAAAAGTCAAAGAACTCCTGAAAGTTCCTAATAACTGGAAAGTTGTTGCGTTATTAACCCTTGGCTATCCTGCCGAGGAGCCAAAAGCAAAAAACAGAAAACCCTTTGAGGAAATGTTCAGCTTCAATAAATTCTAATAACAAAGTGCATTAACAAAAAATGAAAAGGACATCCCTATCTGATGGGAGTCTTGGAAGTTCTAGTTGCTTCCACTACATTGAGTATTGTCTAGAACGCTAGTACCTTAGATTACCGGAAGAATTAGCGTAACCGTTCTCAGTGCCTGCTAGATCCAAAGATGCGGGGTTCTGTTGGTTTTGTACATTAAGGTAAACCGAGTTCCACCAAACGCTGTGTCCTCCCGCAGTGTAAACAGTTACCTTATACGCCCCATTTCCGGGTAAAGGCAACGCAACATTTCGAGTCACAGGATTCTGGTCATTCCCAAGCCATGGAGACACCGCATAATTTGCCTCATAACTTTGTCCAGTATCTAACTTAACAGCAACGTATCTTACAATCTGGTCCTTATACCAATTGTTGATTTTAATCCAACTTGGATAAACCGTTCCTTGAGTGGCAACTGAGGTAGGAGAGGGTGTTCCAGTGGAGGATGTGTCTGATAACAGATTACCCAGAGATCCAGTAGTTAGCAAAATAACTACTACAAATCCAAGCACCAAAACGAGTGCCAATACTGGACCATACTTTTGAGGATTACCGGCTGTTCTTTTCATTCTGTTACTTGTCTGAGGAGAAGAAACATTAGAGCTTGAACCCATTTCTTTGCCATTTCTAATGTTTTTCGCGCCACAATCTGGGCAGAACTTTACATCTGCACTGATTTCGGTACCACATTCTGGGCAAAACGGCAATTTGGCATCCTCTTTTTGTGATTATGAGCATTAAATGTAAAGTGTAACTTAAATATTATTAATTAATATACAATATTTTAAATCTGCTTATTTTAAAACTATCAAAGAAGAAAACGGCATACCTGCAATTCTGCCAAAACGCGGACAAATGTCGAGCATCATCGAATCAAGGAAACATTAAAACCTCAATATGGGAAGCGTTAACTTTATCCAGACTTCCCTCTAAATTTTTGTTTCCAAATGAAGTTAACTGAACGTTTGACTGGTGCAGACGCTGTTCTCTCAGGCAATTTTCTGCTTCTATTCATATCATGGATACTGATGAACAGCACCCAGCCGATTTCTGACACCTTCAGCAGCAAATACTTCGTCAGCCTCGGCGCCACCCCATTTCTGCTCTCCACCATGTTCTTTCTGAGCTCTCTTGCCATCGCGTTTGTCCAGTTTCCAGGCGGCTACCTTGCGGATGAGCACGGCCGAAAATGGCTTGTCACAAGGATGACTTTCGGGTTGACCTTCTGTTATTTGTTCTTTATTTTTGCGCCTTCCTGGCAGTGGATTATTGTGGGATTGGTAGCGCAGAACCTATGTTTAATCTACCGTCCAGCTCTGCTTTCAATTATGCTTGATTCGCTTCATCCATCCAAGCGGGCTACTGGATTAAACTTCTACTCGGTTATCACCGGCCTTATCCAGATTCCTGCGCCTCTCATCGCAGCGGTGCTCGTCATGGTCGGCGGCAACTATGTATCTCCTCAGTCAGATTTTGGAATGCGCGTCGCTTACGCTATAGTGTTTTGCGCCTACCTGTCCGCCTCATTCATACGGCTCAGACTCAAGGAAACCTTTGTGCAAGGCGCAGGGGGACGTCCGCAGATCCTGGCGGCTTTCCGTCGGTACCCGCAAGCAGTGAAAGAAAGCTTGGACGTTTTGCGTCAAGCCCCCAGATCCGCGTATTATCTTGTAGCGACTTCGGCGGGAATCAACAGCATAACAGCCGCCTGCCAAATCTACCTGGTCCTATACGCCACGGACACGCTGAAAATCAATGGATCACAGTACGCCGTCGCCATGGCTATTCTGGCGCTTGGTCCGCTGTTACCTGTTTTTCTGGCGGGTTTTCGGATGGATGCCGTTGGAAGAAAACGCTATCTGCTTTTTGGCTATGTGCTATATGTTCCTGCGATGCTGCTTTTCATCAGAGCAAACTTTTACATGCTTTTAGTTTCGTTTTTCCTGCTCGGTTTAGCCAACATATTGGAGGCTAATGGATCCCAAGCGCTGCTCGGCGACCTTATTCCCCGTGAGAACAGGGGTAAAGCATTCGGGTGCCTGCAGTTCTTTACGTTAATTACTCAAGCCTTCGTTTACCTGCTGGTCGGTTTCTTATATGCCTACATCGCAACGTGGATACCCTTTGTTCTGTTCGCCGCCATGGCTTTCCCACTGAGTCTGATAGTTGCGTTTAGGGTTTCAGACCCAAAAATTAAACAGCATTAGACGTTTAGAACGAAATTACAAAAAAAGAATGGGTGACAGCGAAGTGAACAGTGCTGTTGCTTCCCCTGAGGAAGGAAAACAGGAGTTTGAACAGTTTTTTTATAATAAAATAAGGGATAGCGCGTTGCGCTTTGCGCTTTTATCTTACCCTTTTGTAGCAAAATGGACAGATATTTTGGTCATTCCTTACAGATTTTCTGCAGTGAGGGCAAATCTTCGCATAAGGGTCTGGTCGACTGTAACTTGAGGACTGGGTAGAACGCGTGGTCACAGAAGGACTTGATGATTGTTGACGATAACCGTAACTAGGCGTTTGACCATACCGCGTTGTTACGGTGGGTTTTATCAGGCTGTTGACTTTGGTATGAAGATTGATAAGAGGACGAACCATAACGGGAAGAAACTGCAGATCTATTTGACCCAGCAGGCAATTCTTGCGTATTAATCGGACGCTCTTCATCAAACAACATTTTTTGTTTGCCGCGTCTTAAATAAAAGAATGCTGCTGGAACAGTGAACGCTGCTAACGCTACTACAATTAATCCGATTGTGAGAGGGGACCAAAATCCTCCGCCCGAAACTGTTTGGCTCTTGGTTGGGTTATTTGAGGGAAAATTCCATTGGATTTCCGTAGGAGAAGGCGTAACTTTGGGAGTTGGTTTAGGAGTAACGGTAGGAATTGGGGTTGGTGTAGATGGCGGGAAAGTTGGAACATTAGGATACCCTTGCGCTTTTGCAACCGGCGCAATTGCCACCATTGAAGTAAATATACTCAAAACTAATAATGCGAGAGTTACTATTGCCAAATTTTTCTTCAAACCCACAAGAGACTTTTCCAACATAGACCTCTCCAGCATACCAATGATTCCTTTGCAGATTTAACACTTTGCCAAAAACAGCACGCAGACCAAAAAACCCTTTTAGACCAAGAATCTAACATCAATCGGTATTATGAAGAGAAAAACATTGGCATTAACGCTTGGTGTAGTAATCCTAATCACGGCGCTCTCAGTTGGGTTTCTATGGGTTGATTTAGCTAGCGAAGAAGGAAGCAGCGAACAAACTGTACACTTATCACAGTCTCGGTTGGAGAAAAAACCTACATCATAACTGTCAAAACCAACTGGACCTCAGCACCAAAAGTCTACTTGCCTGAACAAGACTCAAAGTACGTCAATTGCGATTTCATCGGACCGAATAGAGAAACTGTCAACTTTAACATAACAATTCCAACCGACTTAATCTGGGGAAACATCACATTAATCTGGAAGTACTACGAGCAAAATCCTGACCGCTACATTTTATCTAATAATGGCACTCACAACTCTATTCAGATGACGTTCAACCATACCGCCACAGATGAACACTTTGAGATACATGGAACAGAGGGAGTTTAATGAGAGCCAAATTCTTTCTTCTCCCCTTTCCGCAACTTTTTGCCTACGCTAAAGATTCAAAAGTCTTATAAGTTATCTACCCTAATCCCGATTTGTGAAATAATGCCTGCAATTCTATCAATGATTGCAGTTGCTCCACCCATGCCTTACGGTTATTTCTGGGAACTACTTTTCGCAAGCATTCTTGCCCTCAGCTGGGTTCTATCCATCAAATACCCATCTATTGGAAAACGATGGATACTGCTCCTGTTTGCAGTCGGAGTTGCGGAGATGTATTTCTCAACTAACACACATGGTTACAACATTTTAATCGCTGGTCTGATTATTGGGCTCGTCACAGCATACAGCGGCTTTATTATCCCTGCATTATACTTGGCAAAACTGCATATGCGCAGAAAACAAACAAAAATAATCTTTATCTTATCGGGTTGTCTTGAAGTGATATTAGGGTCACTTGGTGTTCTTACCGCATTTAATTTTGGTTTAAACCCTTTCATACTATATTTTGGTTTGCTCACAATTGGCTTTTACTCACTAATTGTCGGAATCGCAAATCTTTTCTTTAGCAAACCCCAAAAGCAATAGAGTCGAAATCCTGTTCTTTAAAAGAGATTTCACCTTATCTCCATTTGGATTACATCAAAGAATATAAGGATCCATAATGAAATCTCTACTGTGCTGAAGGTCCAATTCCCCCAAATCCTCTAGAAGCGCCCGATTTCTATCCTAAGTAAGAATTTATTATTACCGTTGAATGAACACTTCACTTATTTATGACTCAATAGGATTTTAGGAGGAACAATCATTTCAATCTCTTCAGTTTCAATTGTTTTCGTTTGTTTCTTTCCTCGATAGAAATCTTTTAAATCCTGAGTTTGGTAATTTGGCAAATTGCACATAATTTTCATTTTGAAGGTTTATCTAAATAGGTTTTATGAATCAGTGGTTCAGTCTAAAAGGCAAAACCGTTTAAAACTAAAGAATACGTAAGAGAAGAAGAAGAAAAACGCAGAAAAAAAGCTTCTTCTTCTATTGGTTAAACAAAATGCCATATTTGTTTTTGATGCTTAAGAATTTGATTGGCTAGAAGATTTTGGTAAAATCTTTTATAGCTTAATAATTAACAGACTTAATGATAGCTTGCATTTACCAAGTTAACGCCAAAAATGAAAGGGGAAGATAACATTATGAAAGTTAAAGTTTGGAAAGTTCTAAGTTTAATACTTATCACGATTTTTACATTATCCGCAATTACCGGTGTGTACGCATTAGGAGTAACTTCCACAATATCTGTGGGAAAAACTCCACAAGGCATAGCTTACGATTCTGCCAAAGGCGAAATATTCGTAAGTAATGGTCAAGACAACACTGTTTCAGTTATTTCTGACAGCACAAACACCGTTATTGCAACTATACCAGTAGGAGCCTACCCTTATGGAGTAGCATATGACTCTGCCAAGGGCGAGATATTCGTTGTCAATTTGCATGACAACAATGTGATGGTCATATCAGACAGCACCAACGCCGTAATTGCAACAATACCGATAGGACAATCCCCCTACAACATAGCTTACGATTCCGCAAAAGGCGAATTATTTGTAACTAATCTTTACGACGGCACCGTCTCAGTAATATCAGACACCACAAACACTGTGATAGCAACCATACCTGTAGGAGTCGAACCTTTTAGCATCGCCTACGATTCTGGTAAAAGCGAGATATTCGTAGCCAATTATGAAACTGACTCAAAGAACTACTCTCTCTCAGTCATATCCGACGGCACCAACACGGTAATTGCAACTTTGCCCCTGCCAGGTAGTCCTTCATTTGTAGCCTACGATTCTGCAAAAGGCGAAATACTCGTATCCACAGGTGTTGGTGGAGCCTATGGAATCCCCACCGTTGTCACAGTTTTTTCGGACAGCGCCAATGCGGTGGTTGCAACTATTTCGGACTTAAATAATGAAGTGCAAGTGGAAGGGTTAGTTTACGATCCCTCTAGAGGCGAAATATTCGTTGCCCTTCATCAAAGCAACAAAGTTGTAGCAATATCAGACAGCACCAACAAAGTGGTTGAAAACATAGCTGTGGGTCATTTACCATGGGCAGGAACATATGACTCGGGCAAAAATGCAATATATTTTACCAATAGCGGAGACAACACCGTATCAGTTATAGCTGGTCCCTCAAGTGCATCTTCAACACCAGCCCCAAGCGCATCTGGTTTCAGCTCAATTATCTGGATCATAATCATAATAATCATCATACTGCTAATCATCATAATCCTCATATGGCTCAGTCGCAAACGCAAATTCACAGTGAAAGTACAAAACTCTCAAACTCAGGCGCCTATTTCTGGAGCAACTGTATCTGCTAGCGGCCAACAAGATTTGTCAGGCATAACCAACAACAAAGGACAAACTGTTTTTGACGATTTCAAAGACGGCGATTACTCAATTAAAGCTAGCGCCACAGGATACATTACTTCAATGCTGATCTCTGTTTCCGTGAAAAACAAAACTGAAATCGTTATCAGACTCAACCCAATTCCGTCAGAAGGACCCAAAAAGGATAGCGATGGAAATGGCCCTGACACCGAAGGCAAAGCAACTTTCAAAATTGCCAAAGGAACACATCAAACCCAAGCCCCCGCACAAACTACGCCGACCTTTACCCCAACACCCCCTCCTCCACCAAGTCAACATGAGCCAGCAGAGCCGCAAGGCTGGAGAGATGAGAAAATCCAGGAAATTATCAAAAAATTCCAGGAGAAAGGAGCCTTAAGCCCCCAAACTGCCATGACAGCGAAAGAACTGGGTTTATCACGGATATTTGTAAGAATCATGGAAAGACGTAGAGAACAAACAAAAATCTTCGTAGAAGTCAATGGAAAATACTATCTAGACCAACAAGCCCTTGGAGAACAAAAGTCTCAATAAAGAAATTGTCAAATTTACGCTTTTCACAAAATTTTACCCTTTTTAAATTACTGCTAATTTAACTCATAGCATAAGGTTACTCGCTTTGAATGTTATCTTTAAAGAAGAATGCTTATTTATGCATTTTAAATATTAAATAACCAACTTGACGTGAGACTTAAATTCGCTTCCAAATAGACAAAAGTTGGGCAGCAAAATGGAAGATTCGTTTTTGAGTTTGGAGCAGAAAATAATTTCTTATTTGTGTACTTACGGAACCACAAAGGAAACCGATCTAATCACCTTTGGTGTGCAAAGACTAGGCATATCTGGAGAGGGCATGGTTAAGCTTATTGATGAAATGGTGTTCACAGGTAAAATTGAACGGATTGTGCATAAAGAGCTTAAGCCTACGGCAATATACATAAAGAGAGGAAACCTATTTCCGCTTGATCTTGAATTGCAGGCTTTATCTGATTCATTGGAATTGAATGAAGCATCTAATCAACAAATTGAAAAGATAAGGGAAATCCTTCACAGAGCGGAAACTGTTGCCAAGAAGAGAATGAAAAGAGAAATAAACGCGATAGATTGACCAGTTGCACACTTAAGGAAACCAGTTCTATTTAATTTATTATAGAGCGACGACATTATCCCAAAGAGTTATTCGAATTAATTATGGCATGTTTTGAAGAACCCAAACCAGAGTGTCTCTTTCTATTCTTCTCTTGTCGTTTGAACGATCGTTTGGATTTTTCGCAATCAAAGCATTTAATTCATTAAGCTTTTCATCGATTTTGCCTCTCAATTCTTCAAGCTTGACATTATTGTAAACCTCACTTTCTGACTTTTCGGGGTGATCAATGTCGATATTTTCTGCTTTCGTTTCAACGGGCTCAGAGAGTTTTTCTAGCTTTCTGTTTGGTGCTTCAGGTATTGAGCTACCCAGTTTACTTGTTAATGTATCTAATTTGGAAGTTGTTATTCCTCTATCAGTTAAATTGAATTTTTTCATGAATCTTCTAATTACACCTGAAATTCTGTCTGCTTCTTCTTTGGCATCAACTTTTATGAAGATTTTATTATGCGGGTAACCAAGTTGATAACCGGCATTATATCCTCTTTCGTCAAGAATTCTTACAATAAGTTGAGCAAGGTTTTCATCGCTTGGTTCAAAAACTTCGTAGTCCTTTGGCATAATCAGTCACATCTTGCTTGTTTATTTCTACGGTATGCAGATTTAAGGCTTTTTAAAACCCAAAACTAAAAATTTAATGCAACGTTCTATTCACTTGATTTAAGTTGATCAAGCAGAATAAAGATCGAAATATAATGAAACACCGCAAACTATACCTTAGATTGGTACATCTCAATTCATTTTAGACTAATTGAGGCTTTCGAATAGAATTCTCTTTAGAATAGTTGCGCCATGTTTCATTTTCAATTTTTTCTCGCCCAATCGCTCGCGGTATTCAATTGGAACTTCGACTGTCTCAAATCCTTGTTTGCCTACTTGATGATTCAATTCTACTTCTATGTCAAAACCTTTCGACTTAATGACCCATTTCCGAAGTATATCTGCACGGATAACCCGCAATCCTGTTAATGGATCCTGCAAATTTATTCCATTAAAAAAACTATGAGCAAAAGCCAATAGTTTATTTCCAAACGTAAACCGACCTTGGAAAGCGCTTCCCTCTGTTTGTTTGCTAAACCTGTTCCCGCAAACCATGCCTACCTGCGGATTATTTTCGAGGATCTGAATCATTTCAGGCACATGTTCAGCTGGATAAGTAAAGTCAGCATCAGTGATAACCACATACTCAACATCCGCACCCATGCACTGCACAGCTTTGGCTAAAGCATCGCCTTTACCTTTGCCATCTTGGAAAAAGATTTCTGCACCATGATCTTTGGCGACATCAACTGTCCGATCATTGCTGTGTCCATCAATTAATAGAATACGCTTTGCATTTATGTTCTCTGAAAGCTCAGATATGGTGGCGCCTACTCCTTCTTCTTCGTTGAGTGCGGCAATAAATATGTTAGTGGGTTGCGATGGGTTCATATCTTTGACCAAACATTTTTAGTTCTCCAAACTTTTAGGGAAATTCAATTTTCTTCGAGACATTCAAGATGATATAAGTTGTTCAAAGGAACCGAAACATTTGAAAATGGTTCAGTCCAACTGCCAGTTATTGGTTCCAAATTGACAAATTAAATGAAGCCTTTCCTTTCTCTTGTTACGATAGAACCATCCACGACTATTAAACGAATGTTGGTGTCAGATAACACCAACAATCGCTACAAGTTCACGCCTTTCGGCTTAGTAGATCTTACTTTAAGCAAGAGGTGTTTTCAGGGTTTTTTGTTTGAAAGGTTACCTTTTTGTTTGTCCATGATAGGCACCATCCAACAAGAAATGTGAAAGCAAGAAAAGGCAACATGATGATTGTGGCTACTCTATTCCGTTTCGACACAATTATTCCCCCAATAACTGATATTCTCAAATCTAAAATAAGTTTTCTTGAGAAGCACACTTCACTAATTTGGTTAATTCCACTACACCCTTAAAAAAAATTCGGTTTGTTGCCTACTCCAAACCGATAGAATTCACTAAAAAGAGAACCGCCCAGAAATTATTAAGTCTGGGAAATCTTTGGCTGTGTAAAATTACCCACATTTAACCTCTTTGTCCGCCATGAGTTTTTAGAGGTCAATTGGATTTAGGTTTGTAGGGCTCTATAATCACATTCATCTCTATAATCTCATCAAATTCCTTTATAGTTCGTTCCTCTATTTGAGAAGCAATATTATGTGCTTCTTCCACGGTCATATCATTACTAAGTACAATATGCATATCCCCGATTAAATAAGAACCGAGCTTTCTCATTCGAATACTATGAACCTGCTTGACCTGTTTTATATTGTTTGCTATATTTTCGATTGCCGTTATGGTTTCTGGAGAATGGAAAGAGTCAAGCAAAACAAGGGATGCCTCTTTAAGTATTGGGTAAACCATAGTGAAAACAAACAAGGAAATGATTATACCTGCGATTGCATCGGTTTGGGGAATGTTAAAGTAACTGCTCAAGGCTATGCCAACAAAGGCTGTGATTGAAGTGAGTACGTCTTTTATGGAGTTAGAAGCATCTGTTTTAAGTGCTAAAGAGCCAAATCTTCGAGCAGCCTTGCGTTTATAGATTAAAAGCAACGAAGATACAAAAGCAGCAGTTGATGCAACCACTAACGCCAATTGCGGGTTAGCTACCGCCGTTGGGCCAAGAATTCCCAGATACGATTCATAGAGGGTTATTCCGCCAATAGACGCCATAAAGAGGGCTGCAACTATGCTGCTTAGAGTTTCGACTCGATGGTAGCCAAAGTGAAATCTCTTATCAGGCGCCTTTCTTGATAAGTGCAGACCAATCCAAACTATCAGTGAGACGCCTGCATCGGCAAAGGATTGGATGCCGTCTGCGATTAAAGCAATGCTAACTGTGAATGTACCCATAATTAGTTCCGTTAAACCGACCATTAGCTGAACAAAAAAAGATCGTTTTGCTACTTTTCCGCCCTGAACAAGGTTAGCCATCAACTAGTTATCCTCAATGACTAACACTTAGCTTTGTTTGGTGAGCTAAAAACTTTGTCCAAATTGTGATTGGAAGCTTTTCCTTTTTAGCCGAGAGCAATTCTGAAATTCTCCTTGTATCTCCACTGCCTGAGAAGATGAATGCTATCTTTGTTAAGATGAAATTGCGTTGACGTTTGTGCTAGTATTGCGATTACACACACGAATTTAAGATCAAAGTCGAAGGTACTGTAATTATGTCTGGATCCTATTTTGGATCAAAAAAAATCAGCGGTGGAAATAATTATGAGACCTAGTCTTTACCTCTTAAAGAAGCGAAATGGTCGAACAGAATACTCAATGAAAACCGAGGTTCAAGTTGTAGTTGTGGATTTGGACAAATCAAGACAATATCCTCTAAATTTTGTTTGCATCCTGCCTCAAACAACAATATCAATTGGAAAGCCCTCAAACATCTTCAGCAAAGTTTTTGGCCCCAGCAGCTTAGAAGTTGCAAAAAACCTTTTGATTGGAGCTTTGAAAAGGGAAAAGGATGCCGATGTCAAAAAAGAGCTTACAAAACGGTTAAGGGCAATTAAAACTTACTCTGACTAGCAAATTATTGTTGTATATATAGTTGGTAAACAAATGAAACCAAATCATTTTTTGTTTCATCGGTTGATAAAAAAAGATCAACAATCTTTATTTCTTTGTATTGCATTTATTGAGTCTCAATATAATAGAGGTGTATAGAATTGCTATCACGAAATTGTGACGGATGCTCCCGAATGCAGCTTGAGTGCAAGCAGCGTTTCAAGAAAGCATGTTTAGGCGACAAAGTTTACTGCCCAGACGGCACAGCCCATCTAGTAGACACTTAAATTTCTAACAAATACAAACCCAATCATCGGATTGTTCCCATAATTCTTTAATTCTTTTTTTTATTCTAACTATTGCGCAGGAATTTTCCTTCAGGCACCATGGAAAAAAAATAATCGGTTTTCACATTTATAGTCTTTTTCTATGGACAATTTGAAAAAAGAAACTAGTTATCCCGTAGGAATCTGTCAGTTTCTCTCTCTGATAACTTCGAGAAGAGCAATACGGATAAGCATGCAGGACAATTGAACAGTGGAAAGAAGATTGCAGGAGGGGCATCAAAATAAAAAACAAGACAAAAAACAAACCGAAAAGCGAAACAAAAGGACAAACAAAGAACAAAGGAAAAAAGACCTGGAAACAGCAGTAAAAAAAGTTGCTCTAACATCTAGAATAATTGTTGTTCTAGTAATGCTTTCGTCCTCGTTTGTTACATTTCCCCGCTATAATCCAATTTCACAGGATGATAGGGGAAAACAATTGGTTCCGCCTGCAGGTAATTTAGGCAGGAATCGAAATGGCGTTTGTCAAGTTGAAATATCATCCGCAAAATATCTTTTTATTAATCCAATCGATTAATCCAGTGGCTTTTTATGAAAATTAAGAAAAGTGCAATTGCTCCATTTGGTCACTATTTTCCCATGACTTTTCTTACTGCGATTTCAATGTCCGCCACTTTAATTGTCTTTCTTCCGGCATACTTAGCATAATCTAATGCTTCTTTTGCAATCTTAAAGCCAATCTCCTCAAGAACTTTTGCAAGCTCCTTCGCTGCTGCTTCACTTACTCTGGTTGCTCCAACTTTCTTACATAATCTATGCATTGGAGCTGAAGCTATTTCTAATTCGTTCATATAGACTTTCTCCGCAGTCTCTTTTTATTTTTAAGGCAATATTAAGCTTTGTTATCTTTTTCCGCCATTCTTTAGCAAATTATAAATACAAATTGCTTACATATATTAAATCCCGAGGTTATTACAATGGCAAAAAAACCAGTTAAGAAAGAAGAAAAGAAAGCCCCGGCAAAGAAAAAATAAAACCTCGGCATAACCCCATCATTTCTCTCTTTTTTCTTTTCTAAATAATTAAACCCAACTAATTGGAAACATCTCTCTTTAAAATTCCTTCTTATTGGTAACAACAACTCTAGTTGTTTCGAAATCTCTTCGAATAATAGTAAAAGGAGACCTTGTAGCAGTTGTGGTTGTAGTTATGCAATCACAGAGTCTTAAAGGCATGTTTTACAAAAATAAAAATGGTGTTTTGTTTGGAAAAAAGCATGATGAAATATCAAGTTTTAATCAAAACGATTTCAGGAAAAGGTGGCGAGTTCTGGGAAGCGTTCCAAAAGATGCCTACCGAACCAATGAAAGGAGTAATGATAGAGTCTTCATGGAGCTTGTATGGATACTGGGATTTCGTCATTTTCTTTAAAGCTGACAGCAATGAAAATAGCCTTCACTTCGTCGGAGAGGTCTTACGGGCCATGCCGGGTATAGCCGATACCAGCACGTCACCGATGACCATTCTCAAAGAGCATAAAATGTAATATGCAACTTTCTGCAAAGTTGTTCTTTCCTCCTCTTTCTTTAATTGAAAATACTTTCAAGTCTTAATCTTCTGTCAAGACCATATTCCCGAGGACTTTAGTAATTTTTTTAATTTGAATTTTGTTTATGAGCAATTCTCAACCGTTGGGATGGAGGTCACTATGTTTCTTAGAACAAAATGGAAAAGATATTTTAAAACATCGAATAGCGTTGCAAGACTATTCCCATGAATAATCAGAAAAAGTTGCAACAGAAGTAGTCAAAGAAATGCCATTAAACTCGTTGCCTGACAATATAGAGGCGGAAGAATTCATTCGGAATGATGCAGTGCGTCAATACATTGTAGAACTATGGTTTCTCATGTCCTTTCAGCATGAGCTGATATGAAATGAACAAACGTTATCGTGAAGGTTGAACCAGACAAAAAATAACTTAGAAACATAATACTAACATCATTATCATTAAATCTAGGTTGAACTTTCACCATCTACAATTTAGACCGAAAATTAACCTCATTTAACGGGATATCACCTGCTTTTTTTTCTTAAATCATTGACCTTCTTTCATTTGTTGTAGCAATATGATAGCCACATTTCTTTAAGAAGTCGTTCTGCAGTTTAGTTTGTTGAATGGAGTATATATATGGACTTTGAGGCAGCCATGAATCTGTTAAAAGCCTTTTCGGTTTGTCAACCCCGAATTTACAAAGAATTCTCCGGTTTTCCTGAGGATAGTTGCCAAGAAAACGAAAAAGGGTATGTACTTTTTGTCGATCCTATTCTCGCTAAGAAAAAATGCTTTTGTGAGCTTAAGGATTTTGCAGAAACTAATAATCTTAGTATAACTCCGTATCGAGAGGTCCTGATGGTTTCAGGTCCAACAAAAAAGTTTTAGCAAACATCGTTGAATTAAACACCATTCTAATAGTTTCGAATTTTCTCAGAGACACCAGTAGGATTCTATTTTCAGAAGTAGTAATCTGCGATTAGATTGCACCTTCATTTTCCTTTCTAAAACTTAAAAAAATATTAAATACGATTTTCTTTGCGTCTGCGACTGTAAGTTAAGAAGCTTGCCGCCGCCGATGCAATAATTATTCCAAATCCTATTCCATATACAATGTTAACTGGAAAAGCCAAACCTTTTGAGCTGGAGTTTTGCTGGGAAGTTATATTCTGGTTCGGCACTGTAATGTTTGTCGGAGAAGTAGATGGTTCGGTTTTGGTCTCGTTTTGAGGCGTCAAAGTGGGGATTGGTTGGACTTGGGATGTTTTTTGTGGTTGTGTTTCAGATTGTCCTATTGATTTCATTTGAGGTATTTGGTTTAGTCCCGGTGCGGTTGAAGCCAAATATTGGTTTAAATTGATTGCAGTTGTATCCATTCTTATCGAAGCGATTAATGCTATCCACATTGCTCCATTTTCATCTGGAAGTACCAAACGCAGTTCTTCTGAAAGTGGCAAACCATTCTTCTCGTAAGCGATGATAACATTTGGTTGAGATGCGACTTGTAATGGGATGCTTACTGAATATCCATCTTGGGCAAGAAAATCTATTGAAGCAACGTTTGGTTCTGCGACAGCCTGTTGGAGCAAATAGCCAAGGCTAACTCCGCTCCAAATGCCATAGGTGACTATGTTGCCATAGCATAAAAGAGAGGCGCTTACATTAGTTATAGGCATTTCTAAAAGTTGATTGTAACTGAAGTTTGTGTCGGTGCCTGTTAGATTAGTTATTTTTAAGGTCCATTCCGGTGTAGCTGAAACTTTAGATATTGGTATCATTAATGGTAACCCGATTATTAGTAGTAGAATGCAGGTTTGAAGAAGTTTATTTTTCATTGGTTTCTTCCTCTGGGTTAAACATTAATATATGACACGTGTCATTCTCTTAAACCTTTGCAGCCATTTGGAAAAAAATCTCCAACCATTAATTACGAAATCAAATAAATCATAGGAAGAACAACCTAATAAATTGACAAATTACTTGACTTTGAAGTTTTTATAGTTTTCCGAATACCAAGATAAAACGATTTGTTAATCCTTTCTGCAATTCCTTATTGGCTATTAAATAAGCTTATGACGAAGCTCCAATAGAAGTAACATGAAAAAGAATTTCATAAAAAAAAGGAAGGGAATTTTATTTTAATTTCTCTTATGGCCGTTTTCGAAGCATCAAAAGACTACGACGATAAGGACTATGATTATTAAAACGAATAGTCCTGCGATTGCGGGAACAAAATACATGTCAGCGGTTGATGTTGGTGTTGCTGTTGGCGCAGTTGTTGGTGCAGCTGCTGGGTTAACGTAGAAGCTTGATTCGGAATATGATGGGTAGTTCGAGTTAGAACCATGGAATGTTGCGATTACTGTGTATGTGCCTGAGCCAGCAGAAAGCATACTTGGTTCAACTGCGAAGGCATATAGACCGCTTGAATCACTGTGAGTTGTACCGAGGGTTACAAAGTTGCCGTTAGGGTCAATGGCGTCGATTGTAACTGGCACTCCGGTTGCATTAGTCGGTATTGCTGCTTGTTGGTAGATGTATGCCATCCATGCAGTTTCGCTTGCGTCAGAAACAGCTGGAACACCGTTGGGGAAGCGTAGAGCTATTTTGTCTTGTGATGTTCCAGGGGATGTGTCCATTACGGTTCCTTGTATCATGAAACCTTGTCCTTGTGTGACACCACTGAGTGGTGTACTTAATGTGGTTGAGCTGGGTCCTTTGCCGTAGTTGTAGATTTGGTTGTCATGATCGTCGAGAACTAAGAGGTCGCCGTCGCCGAGAATTGGTGCACCGCTTGGCCAGCATGTTTCTTGCCAAATTTCTTGTCCTGTATTAGCGTTTAGAGCCCAAATCATTGCGTCACGTCTAATGGGTTGTTTACTGAGTGTTCGTTTGAGTAAATGTATAGTATGCCGTCGCCAGAAAGCGCACCGAAGTATGTTGGCGTGTTTTGGTATGGTGTTTCGCCTTGTCCTACACTTGGAGCTGACCAGTTCCAGAGGGATGCACCTGTTTGTGCGTTCCAAGCTGTTACTACTCCGCCGTATCCGCCTGTGTCAATGAATTGGTTGTTGTAGACGACTACTGTGCCCATTCCTTCAAATTCGAATTGTGGCTGTTCTGAGCTTGTCCATAGTGCGTGACCATCAGTCAGACTTAAGACATACCATCGTCTAAGCATTGAGTTTTGGTACCAGAATATGCTTGCGTTTGCGTCCATTCCGCCGAATGCTGTATCGTGCGCAAAGAATTGTTGCGATTGGGCTGCTGCGTCACCCAAACCTACGGGAGCAGTAAAGTTGTATTGGTATAGGACTGTTCCCTCAGCGCCTGCTTTCAAGCTAAGAGCCCAAACCTCACCAGGTACTTGTACTGTTCCGTTGTTTGATCCAGGATAGATTCCAACTATTTCTTTGTCTGGAATTATCACTTGGATATCTCCACTTGGACCGAACAAGCCTTGTGTGGCGTAAGCGACGTTGGGTATCGATATGTTCATTGAGTAGCCGAGGCTTCCGTTGTATATATTATTCATTTGTGGCCTCCACATCCAATAAGTGTTGCTTCCTGAACCAACGACTGAAGTTGGAGTTGGTTGTCCTGTAACTGGTATGTAGCCAAAATCTCCCAACATACTTGGGGCTAAAATTGCTTGTGTAGTGTTCCAGCATTGTAGGTATAAGTTAGTGGGCTTTGTTGCGGTTGGTAGGTTGACAATTTGGTATTTTAGTACGCTTCCATCATTGCCGTATGAGGTTGCGGTTGTTGTTGCTGCGAAAATACCTCCCGCACCTGTAGCCCATGATGGGATGCTGCCTATACTGCAGATGTAATTGTTTGTGAAGTCATCGTACATGTCCCATTTGGTTGAATCGTTGGTGCTTGTTACCCAATAGTATCCAAGTGTTCCGTGTTGGTTAGGTGTTTCCATGTCAAGAATTTGGCCGAATGCTGGTATGCCTGCTGGTCTGCTGCCTGAACCTGCGAACGGTCCACCTGCGCCTGTTACTGGACCAGTTGAGTTTGAATAGTAAACTTGTTTTCCTGTAGCTAAGTCTAGTTCGTAAAAGCCTTCTCTTGGATCTGTTTGTTGACTAACGTAGGCTTTGCCATTTAGAATCATGTAGGGTTGTGATCCGTAGCCCTCATAGGATTGCCCAGAATAATAACTAACTGCGTTTCCGCCTTTCCTAAGCCTGCCACACCGCCCGCTGTTCCTCCATCCCAATATTGTGAAGTCCAAAGGATGTGGGCGCTGGCTGGTCCTGTAGTATAGGGGTTGTATCTGCCGCCGTTGCCGAACTGATTGAGTTCTGCTGCGTTGAACCATTCACCCATTATTGCTGGTCCCCACAGTCTGTTGGCATCGTATACTGGTCGAGTCCAATAATCACTGGGTAAGCGGGGTTTCTGTGTATGTGGTATCGCTGTTGACTGAACGGTCATGGTTTGAGGTTCACTTACGCTGGATAGGAATACGTCCCCACGAGGGTCAAGATAAACAGGTCCTGTGGGTCCATAACTTAAGGCGTAGGGTGAGCCTGATGGCCAAAAGCCGATTCCACCTGGAGATATTAGACCTCTGCTGGCACCGCCGTCTAAAACGTGTTGCGCCATGATTGCCTGGATTGTATATTGCCCGGCTCTGTGGGGGTGTAGCTTGCGTATCCATCACCTACTGGGTCAGATTCAAGTGGTCCTATTGTGTCATTGGTACCATCTGGTTTAATAATGTTAAATGTGAAACTCCAGCGGTCACCGTATTGGCCTATAGCGGTTGGCGGTAGGAAATTGCACCAGCAAAGTAGGGTTGCTGTCTGGCCAACGCCCTCAGTTGTTGGCGAAACTGAAACGTATGTCCATGTTGGATAGACTTCGCCTTTGTAGGGTATTATATTTGCTTTTGTGGTATTAGTTGAGGAAAGTACTGTTATTGCTGATAAGACTTAAGAGTAGAACTATTGCGATTGCTAATGATTTATTGTTGATTGTTTTCATTTTCTTTTCTCCTTTTCGGTATTTGATTAATCAATCGCTTGGCTATTTAAAATTATGTCAACTATTGAGCTAAAAGGAAACAATTTAAACTATTATTAGCATTTATACATCTAATTGTTTCCATAAGTAAAGAAAAAAGCTTAATTAAAAAGAATATCGAATAATCAGTGCTCAGTCATGTGATATGGTAATGCAAAAAACAAAGAAACTAGACGAAATAGATGCTAAAATTTTGCAGACCCTTTTAAAGGACTCAAGAACTAGTTTCACCGCCATGGCTAAAGATTTCAAAATTTCTGTTTCGGCTGTTAAAAACCGTTATGAACGATTAAAAAAAGCAGGTATAATCAACGGCGAAATAATGCTTGTTAACCCTTATAGCTTAGGCTATAAGTGCACAGTAGACTTAGGAATCGTAACTTCCGTAGAAAATGAAGGAGAAGTATTACAATTTCTAAGAAGCAAACCTTACATCTGTGGGGCAAATGGTAACTTTGGAAGATATAATATCCAAGCTTTTCTAGTTTTACATGATATTGAAAAATTGTCTGGAATACTAATGGAAATTGAAGCTAACCCGAAAGTTGCACTTATAGATAGCCTCATCTGGGCTGAATCAGTAAACATGGACCATGTCCAAAATTTAATTATTAAGCCGCTAAAGCACACAAAAGTTGTTTACAAACGCTCTGAAATAAACCGTAATGAAGAAAAACTCGACGAAACTGATAGGCAAATAGCCGCAATATTATCACAGAAGTCTCGCACAGCTTTCAGAGTAATCGCAAAACAATTAGGTATTTCACCCAAAAATGTAATTCAAAGGTATAACAGACTCAAAGGAAAAGTCCTGGTTAAATCTACTATATCAGTTAGTTTAGATAAAATTGGTTTTAAGGCCATGGCACATATATTTATAAAAATTTCAAATAGAAGTAAGATGCAGGAGATTATGGCACAAATTTTTCAGATGCCCAACATGGTAATAGCCATAAAGTTAGTGGGACCTTATGATGTAAGGGCGCTAGTAGCTATACATGATTTTGAGGACTTATTTGAGGTGACGGAAACTTTCCGTAGAATTAAAGGAATAGAAAAAGCGGACACTTATTTGTACAAAACATTTCCAAAATGGCCAGTGAGCCTATTTGCTTCCCTTCTGCTCACAGATAACAAATCTAATCATTTTTCAGAGCTCTTTGAGGCGTAGTCATTTCATAATAAAAATGAATTGCGAACTGCCTTTTACTTGCTTATTTAATAATCACAGAGCTAAGCGATAAGATATTAGTCCTACAAATAGTTTGGAAAACATCATTATCAAGTTCTCTACAGTTATTTTTTGCACTTCATTTTAACTTAGTTCATGCCTTACCAGTTTAATATTAATTTGAATATGCCTAAAGCTATTCCCATAGATACAACAGCGCTAAGTGCTGTCCCACCGATTAATGGAGGATAAAATTTGCTAGATTGAATTCCCAATAGACGGCCAATAACAGCCACTTGTATAGGCGAGAGCACAAACACTCCAGCTATTATACCAATCCAAGCATATTTGTTAATGAGTCTTTGACCTCTGGCTGTTCTTTTTTCGAGCCAATTTCTGAGTCCTTTTTTCCATTTTAGAAATTTATCAATTAGGAATACGGAAGCAAAAACAGTTATAAAATTTATCATGAGAGTCGTCATAAAAACCGATAGGGGGTCGAATCCTACGGCAACACCATATAACATGCCTCCTCCGCTTTCAAAAACGATAGATATGAGAATGTAGAGGTAGATTTCGTACATGCATGCACCACTTTCTAGATTTTTGTTGGGGCTAATATGGTTTTTTCTTCAACTTGCCTGTAAATCTAATTGATTAAAGGTTTGCTTGGAGAATTTAATTTTACTTAACTTTGTATTAGGAAGTGACTTATGTGCATCTAATGCCTTTTCGAATTGAATATAGAGTTACGGTTTTTTGGTTTTCTTTTAGCTTGCAATAGACTGGTTTGCCGCCGAGAAGTAAAGCACTAAGCAATCAGACTGAACCTACTCCACGGTAAATAACTATCGAAAGAAGGAAACCATACGCATAATTTATGTGCAGGTACATAAGATAGAAACAACCCTAGAGTTGGATGAATAACAATTCATCTGCGGTAGGAAGCCAGATGTAAACACCTAATCCTAACAAAAAAGTAGAAACGGCAACTTTACGTAACTATATATCAATATTTTATTTGAATATTGATGCTAATAAAATATCATTTGCTATTTCCCAATCGGTATCCTCGCAATCAGTGTATTTGTTCAACGATTCTTGGCTAAAGCCGCAAATTAACTATGTTTATATATTAAGAGTTAAGTAACCAGAGTGTAGTAGAGACTAAATGGCAAAATCGACAATTAGAAAAAACCGCAGCAAACTCAAAGTAGCATTATTATCACCAATTCTCATTGTAGTCTTTATCGTCGGTTGGAGCCTCTATTTCATAGGACAATCGGGACAACCAAAATCAAAGCAACCCCAAAAACCAAATATTAAAAAACCCACACAGGCTGACGAAATCGAATTAATTGTAATTCCTCAAGAAGAAAGGCAAATATTAGCAAAATAAACACATTTAATAATGCTCTGAAAGAATTTGTTTAACAAAAGCATAAAAATGCCAGATCTTGGTAACTTTTTCAGCTGTAATTGATATGGAGCATAACAATTGTCATTAATGGATCATCTATCGATTTGAAATCTTCCTCTGCTGTTACTAAATGAAATTGCTTTGATATCCTGGTTTTTTCTAAAATATTTACCTATTTCGACCAAAACACAAATAGGCAAAACTAATCAACTTGATTGTTCAACAGGGAGAAAACAATTTGCCAGACTTAGTTAATAGCTGCGAATACTTAACGAGTGAGAAATTATGTCTAGCTGTCTCTGAAAGTGAGAAAGCAAGGTCAAACAGGCAAGTTCGATGCAAAAACACCGAAAAACTGACATGTTGCTATCTTTGCATGTTTGTTCTAGACTGTGCGACACCGTGCCAGTTTTTAGGGAATAGTGAAAAAGAGTCCCAACAAATAGGTACTGAGAAAAACCAGATTGACAAGCATTGATCATTGAAAAAAAACCCGAAGAGGATAAAAAAGAAAACACTCTAGATACTTATTGCTCTTTATGTAACGTCGAGATGTTCCAAACTAGGACAAAGTTTAGAATTGATGGATGGGAAGGAATTGAGCAAAAATTTTCTAACAAGGACTCGACGAGATTTGGAGAAGAAACACTGCCTAGTAATAATTTACCTGTGTCCAAAATGTGGTAAAATCGAGTTTAAAGCTGATGAAAAACCAAACAAGAACTAATTGTTACCATTGTAATTGATCAAAGCTTTTCTTTGATTGCTGAAACAATTGCACCGCACTCGGTACATTCCCAACATGTTAGGGTCTTGCTTTTGTCGTAGACCGCTTTCATCTCTTCTTCACATTCAGGGCATAGTTTTTCGAGCTGATTCTTTTTTGACATTAAATTTCAAACGTTTCATGTAACATTAAACAATATAAACCAACTGGTATTCGGATTGACAAAAACAAAATAAACAAGTTTCCGAGCCAATTTGAAATATTTTGTGCAACCCAAAAAAGCACAAGTAACAACTGGAAGGCTAAATTCTTGCTGCAATTTCATTTAAACAAAATATTAATTGATGCCCCACTTTATCCGATTCCAGATTCTTTCATGGAAATAGTAAAGTATCATTGTTATTACATTGTATACTGTTCCAACAGCAACAGCAATATCCCATTTTCCACTCAAAAAAAATGTAACAACTACACTAACAACAATACAAATAATTCTCCACACTATCGACTTAACAATAGATCTTTTTCGAGTTCCTTCCATCGGTCCTAAATAACAGTTAGTATGCTAAAAGCGTTTCCAAAAAAGCGCAAAGGAGAATTAATTTCGTACTCAAGCAGTTAAAGCAGTAAAAATTAATCATGAAGTAGACACTACCTTACGGCTCATTATACAGCAGAAACAAAAACAATTTAATCCTAAGTCGATTCTTAAAATTAAATAATTTTAATTTAGTCTCTAATATTATTAATTTAATAACGGTTAAATCAAACTGGTATTTCAATGAAAGAACCTATCTTCTATTTCGTCGATGTATTTGCTAGAAGAAAAATATTCAGGCAACCAACTTGCTGTGATAGTGACTACTGAATTTCTGCCAGATGAACAGATGCAGAAGATCGCTAATGAGATTCATTTTTCTGAAACGACTTTTATTCAGCCAAAAAATAAAAATACCAAAGAATTCAATGTTCGCATTTTTACTCCAACCACCGAGATACCTTTTGCTGGGCACCCAACTCTTGGAACGGCTTACGTAATCCGGCACTTGAAAACTAGAAGCCAAACCAAACAAATTACTCTAAACTTCAAAGCAGGAAGAATACCAGTCATATTCGAACAACAAGATGGAAAAGAAATTCTTTGGATGAAACAACTGAAACCGACGTTTGGCAGAACATTCCAGATAAATCAATTTCAAACCCTATTGAATCTAAAAAAATCTGATTTCGATAGCAATTATACTATTCAAGAAATTTCAACAGGTCTTCCATTCATCATAGTTCCCCTTAGAAATCTAAATGCAATAAAAAGAGCAAGAATAAATCAAACTTTAATACATGATTTTATCAATAAGACACCAGCAGGAATCCTAATCTTTTCCCCAGAAACATACGACGCGGACAATCAACTAAACGTCCGAGTTTTTGTTGATGCTTTTGGGATACCCGAGGATCCAGCTACAGGTTCAGGAAACGGTTGTCTAGCGGCATACCTATCGCAGCATCAATACTTTGGAACAGCCCGAAGTAAACATTAAAGTCGAACAAGGATTTGAAATAAAAAGACCCTCAAAGTTATACATAAAAGTCCAAAAAGAAGGCGATGAACAGCAGATTTACGTTGGAGGACAAGTAGTTTTCGTCGCAGAAGGCAAACTATTCTAGTCTACATTGGATAATTCATTTCTTAAGCCTCAAAATTAATAAACAGAACCCCCAAAACAAGCAGAATTAAAAACAACTCAACTAACAAGTGGAAAGGCAAAGAAAACAATGATTCGGGTCAACGCAATAACCTTTCTAAACTATCTGGTTTCCGGAGCACTAACACTTATCATTCCTTTATTGCTGTTAACTCGTAATGTAAACTTAACTGAAATTGGCATAGTGCTCTCGATTTTACCCTTGGTCTTCTTGTTAGTTCGTCTCTTGCTTTCAGCAATAGCAGATTACCTTGGATGGTCACATGTTTTTCTTCTAGTTAATTGGCCAACAACATTTATTTCACCCATAGTATATTTCTTTGCTTCTTCACTATCCATCTTCTTTGTAGGCAAAATAGTTGAAGGATTAAGGGAATCATCCTATTGGGCTGTTGCCCGAACTGCTATTTTTCACTTGTCACCTAAAAAAGCTGGGATGAAGCCACAAAAAATAATGCAGTAATTTGGTTTGCCTCGGTATTTGGAGGTGCATTAGCCTGGTGTAAGCATCTCCTTATTTTGGATTTTCGTCTAGCTTATTTGTCTTGGCATTGATTTCGCTTATCATAGGTATTCCAGCAGTTATGCTTTGGAAAAGCAACTCTAAAACTCCTATGCCCAAGAATCAGAGTCTTTTTGCCCCCATTACCCCAAGAGGTAGATCTAGATTGTTTTGGAAAGTTTCTATAGCCATAATGTTCAACAGCCTTGCAGTCTACCCGCTCATCAACTTGCTTCTGCTTATTCATGGTTTATAACGCTATTTCGGCCGCAACAACTTTCCTTAGTTTGAAACAACATCTAAATCTGAAACGTGCCTTGGTGCTGACTGTGCTGAGTATTTTGGCATCATTTCTACTAGGTGGATCAGAGTTAATTCTTCCTATTTGCCTTATCTTGCTATACTTCGTCCGAGTTATGGCATAGGTTTTTTTGAATACACTGTGTCAAAGTTGCCCAAGATAGCAAAAATGTTTCAATTGACATAGAATTACTTCATGTTCCTATGAGAATAGCTGAATTTGCCTCATTACTGTCGTTAGGTTTTGTTGCCCAATATCTAGTTATACATTCGTCTTTTTGTTAACAGGTATCTTCTTTGCCATCTATGCGTTTTTCTCCCTCGCCTTACTAAAGTACGAATGAGTTTGCATTCCGATAAACTATAAAGGCAAAGATTCAGTATAGTAAGTTGCATGGCGCAGTCACCTTGGCCATCACTCTTGAAATGGATAGTAAAACTGAACATTCTAATCTGGATCGTAAACTGCTCAGTATTCGCAATCTTGGTCGTATCTAATTGGAACTCTGGCTTATTGATCGCATACTTCTCAAAGGCACTGTTACTGGAGACAGGCCTTGCTTTCTTAATAGGTGGCATTTTGGCGTTCTCAAGCTCTGCTCTGCCAACTAAAGCTAAGGAATACATTTCCAAATCAGAAGAACACTGGTCAATTGAGACTCTTAGACATGGTGAAAAGCGAGCGAACAAGTTCTTGCTGTTAGCAGTTGCACTTTTCATCGAATCAATCATTGTTTCTCTGGTTGGTTTCTAAGAAAACTCCATATTCTTCGAATTTGCCGCCAACACAGTGCGGTCGAATTGTTAATTAGTAACCCAAGCCCACTTGAAATTAGGGCTTACTTATGAAGCAACATTTCTCAAATATTCTACTTCCAATCGATGAGTCATCTCAATCAATAGTTGCTCAAAGTATGGCATTAACCATATCGAAGCTGTTCAATTCTAGAATAACTCTTTTTCATGTGATCTCAAATGAACTGCTGAGTCTGCCCGGACGAATTTACGTTCCGAGAGAGAATTTTGCACCGATAAGCACAGCAACTGGACAGTTTCCGAGAACGATAATTGTTCCCAAGACGGAAGAATACATGATTCCTGATGCAGTTGTAAAAGAGATAACTGAAGGCTACAACGAAAAAGCTGAGAATCTGCTATCTGAAGCCCTTTCTTCATTCAATCGAGAAGGCGTAACTACCATACAAAAAAAGACATTCAGTCCAAATGTCGCTGATGCAATAATCGAGGAGATTGCAGCTGGCAAATACGATATAGTTATTATGGGGAACACTGGCAATGTGGAGAATCCTCTTGACCTCCATCTCGGTAGTGTCGCAGCAAAAGTGTCCTCGAGCAACTTGACCCCAACTCTTATTGTACGAAGGAAAACCCAATTGAAGACTATACTTCTCTGTGTTGAAGATCTAATCAAAGATGAAGGAGCAATCGAAGCAACATATATGTTGGCAAAGGCGGCTGGCTCAAAAGTCCTTCTACTTCACGTTCAAGAAAAATCTCTTCTGAAATTTGGTCCAGAAATTAAAGAGGTTGGAAATCATATCCTTAACCAGGCTAGTAATCTCTTTGAGGGGGTTGAAGTCGAACAACTCTTGATGGATGGAGACCCTGCCTTCGTTATTCTTGATAGAGCCGAACAGACTGATGCGGATCTTGTTGTTTTGGGAAGGGGTGGTCATGGCAGGTTAGCTCACCTTTTAGGAAGTGTAGGCGATCATTTAGTACACTATGCAACGCTTCCGGTACTGCTGGTCTAAATAATAATTTCGAGATCTTACGTTTCACATGCTGAAAGCAAAAAAATAAAAAAAGAAAAGAGGGTAAGTTACTCTCTAATGCTTACGTCTTCTAAACAACAACAGTGCAGCTACAACCACGATAACAATTACAACAACTGCTATTACCGCAATCAGTGTCATGTTGCTGAATAATGATGTTCCTCCAACAGTGTCGCTCTCAAGGTACGTATATGGACCGCTCGTAGATTCTGCAACGTAATAATAGTATGTTCCAGCCGATGTTGGGTTGACCGCAAAGCTAAAGAATCCATTTTCGTCAGTAACGGTATGTGAAACTGCAGTTAAGGCGCTTGTGTCTTTCGCAGTTCCTTGGAACAGAGTGATGGTTGCATTTGCTAGCTGGATTGCCGCTTGTGTCGTTATAGATCCCTGCGATGTTTACGACTCCAACTCCTGTAGCTGCAGGTGGAGAGTAACCTGCCAACTCCAAATAGTGTCTTGCTTGGTCGAGATCGTATGGTCTTGCTGTTATTGAGCTGTCATAGTAGGGCTGTGAAGGTAGCATTGGCGTGGCTCCTGGCGTCTCCGTAACCTGAAAGTAGGTTGTTGATTATTTGTCTCGCGTGGAATTGCATAGTCAAAGGCTACTCGGACATCTCTTGCTGCTTCAGCTGCTTTTGAAGCATCAGCTTTGCCTACTGGAGTGTCAACGCCTGTGCCGAAGATTGGGTGTTGCATGTTGTAGCCAAATTCTTGTCTGCCAACTCCGTTCAGATTGAGGACTTTGCCCCATGATGCGTCAACCGATGGAATGTCGGTTTGCATTTGGTAGTTGTAGTCAAGCATGTCTACTTCGCCGTTTTTCAAAGCTGCCAAAGCTGATGTTTTGTCAGCGATGAACCGGATGTAGTAGTCTTTCATTTGGAATAAGCCCATGCTTTTTAAGCCAGTTGCGTTCCAGTAGTTGTCATTTTTTGTAAGTGAATAACTTGAGCTGTTGGGTCATAGTCTTACCCATTTGTATGGTCCAGTGCCTACTGGACCAGTGTATGTTATGCCATTTATCGTCATTGATCCTGTGCCTGTATTGAATGGTGATGTTGACCAGTCTGCTGGAGCAATGTTGCTGAAGATGTGTTTTGGTATCATGTTGTTTGCAAGCGACAGCAAGAATGGTTCAAAGTCGCCGTATGGTTTTCCATTTGCTACCACTGGAAGAGTTGCGAGTAACAGTGTTCTTGTCAGTTGCAGTTATTGTGCCTGGTCTGGTGCCATCTCCTAAGGTAACAGATGTGCCATCGGAATATGTGAATTTGACATTGTCTCCATAAACACTTTGATAGTAGCCAACGAATTGAGAACCAGTTTCTGCATTCATCAAAGCCCATAATGAGAAGACTACGTCGTCGGCAGCTGAATGGCTTGCCATCTTGCCATGTTACGCCTTGTCTGCAGTTGAATGTCCATGTGAAGCCGTCAGTACTGTGGCTCCAAGATGATAATAAAGCTGGGGTTTCAAGGTCGCTTAAACCATTCATTGTTGGCCATACTTCGGCTAAGCCATCAAAAATTGGTGTATAGACGATTGTGTCATACCAACTGTTGGATTCTGGCGGGTTTAAGGAGTCAATTGACGCAGTTGAGCAATAGGTTATTGACGTTTTGCCGTCGCTTCGAGTGAGCAATTGTGGGTAAGGTTGGGCGTTGAAGTATAGCCATCCTTCGCCTCCTCCTGTTGCAGGAGTGTATAAGTTGCCTATTGCTGGATTAACTACGGCTGGTGCTGCTTGATACATTATTTGTGATGCTGGCACATCGTCGTAGTAGACTTTTTGCCATTGATTTAGTAAGCTTGCTTTTTCAGAGTCACTTGTCGAAGTAATGAATTGATCTAGCAAAGTGTTGGATTGCGCGTTGTTCCAGAGATAATAGTTCTGTCCTGTGGGAGCAAAGAACGCTGCGTCTCCACCGTAGTAGACTTGGCGAGGTTCAGGCACTGTTCCAGGTGTCCATCCAAGTGCTAATATGTCGTATCCGCCTTGATCATAGGTTTTGCCAACCATGTCAAGAGCTGGGTGTTAATACTCGGTCATATAACTTGTCCAGCCAAGATAAACGACTTTAGCATCGATACCCAATTGCTGTAGGTTGCTTGCGAAAACCTGTGACCATTGACGCCTTAGAAGATTAGCGTTGCCAGGTGCAATTATAGTTACGCTAAACAACGAATCGTGCTGTGCTTTAACAATTTCTATCAAAGGTGCTATCATAGAAGCTGTTAAAGCTGAAGATAAGAACCAATGTTAAGAATTTTTTTTTATGCCCATTTGTATTTCCCCTAAGTCGGTGAATTCCTTTTTGATAGTTTTATGTATATTAAATTTGCTATAGCCTTAAAAACTCGTACAATTCGCAAATTTAATCTATTTCTTACAGAAGCATCATTCGAAAAGCCTTAAATACAATAACATCCGATTAGTTATGCATAAGCGAGGACTAGGAATGCTGAAGAGCAATCAAGGTTCAACGCTACTAAGAGCTCTAAGATCCATTGCTTCAAAGCTCGATGTTTCAGGTACATAGTCAGACGACTACTTTACATGATTCCCGTAGTCATTGGGAATTTCAATAATCGCATTTATCACAATGTATGCCGCTGGAGATCCTATTTCTCTAATTAGGCTTGGAAAACCAAACATCGATGCAACAACTCTCAACGCATTGAAAGCGTATTATGGATTAGACAAGCCAATCCCGATTCAATATCTGAATTGGCTGGCAAACATCCTGCAACTAAATTTTGGCAAATCTCTCTATGGTGGGGGACCAGTCAACATCTAATCGGACCAGAGATTTTGCCAACTATAGAGCTTCAAATCATTTCACTCTTAATTGCATTTGCAATTTCAATACCTATTGCAGTACGCTCAGCAAGAAAACCATACTCAAAACAAGACCTTACAGTAACCTCCTTCTCATTGTTTGGAGTTTCAATGCCAACTTTCTGGTTTGGGCTCATCCTAATCATTGTATTTTCTTTCAGTCTTGGCTGGCTTCCTTCTGCAGGCTCTCAAGGCGCGGCTGGATTTTTATGGTGGGGAAACCCTGCGCTTGATGTAATCGCACATTTCATTTTGCCAGTCGCTGTGCTTGTTTATGTTTCATTAGCTCAAAACATACGCTTGATTAGAGCAAACATGCTGGAAGTTTTGAGATCTGACTATATTCTTGCTGCAAGAGCAAGCGGTATTAGCGAAAGAAAAGTTGTATATAGTTATGCGCTTAGAAATGCAATCACCCCTGCCGTAACTTTTCTTGCATTTGCCTTAGGAAGCATGTTTGCAGGTGCCCCTATGACTGAATATGTTTTCAGTTGGCCAGGACTTGGGCGCCAATATGTGTCGTCGACGCTTGGATTAGATTTTCCAACAATTATGGCAATAACTATGTTAATCACGGTAATGACGCTAATCGCCAATCTCGTAATGGATATTCTGTACGTTTACATTGATCCAAGAGTCAGGATAAGGTAGGAAAAAATGATGTCCGGGAAAAGACTTAAACCAGAGCAAACGACTAAACGAAGATCAGCTAGCCAATGGGCTGTTGCTTGGCGAAGGTTCAGAAGAAACAAAGCAGGCGTTTTCGGCTTAATAATTGTGCTAGGCGTTGTTTTCATAGGAATTTTTGGGGATTTCTTAGCACCTTATCCAGCTTTTCCAGATCCTAAAGCACTAACGCCATTCTATAACGGTGACGTTCGAACACCTCCCAATTCACAATATCTCTTCGGCACTGATGTCGTCGGGAACTGATGTTTTAAGTGACATTCTTCACGGAACAAAATATGCGCTTTATGTTGGTGTAGTTGTAACTCTAATAACAATGGCTATCGCGATCGCAGTAGGTGCAGTTGCAGGATATTTTGGAGGATGGGTTGACAATGTTCTTAATGAGAATAACTGAAGTTTTCTTGGTCTTTCCTTCATCTATTGTTCATTTTAATTTTTGTCAGAGTATTAACTTTGGGTGCTGGAGTAGGAACTTCCATCAATTTTCTTGGAATTAGCATTCCGATAGGCTTAGCATAGTGATTCTTGGTTTTGGCTATTTTTAACTGGCCTGGAGATGCAAGAATGATCAGAGGTGAATTCCTGCGAGTCCGAGAACTTGAATTTGTTGAAGCAGAAAAAGCGTTGGGCGCAAGCAACAAAAGAATAATTTTCAGGCATATATTGCCAAACATTCTATCATCAATAATTGTTGTTGCGAGCCTCACAATCGCATATGCGATTCTTCTGGAAGCAGGGGTAAGTTTCTTAGGCTTTGGAGACGTAAATACGATGACTTGGGGTCAAATACTTGAAAACAACTTCTCAGATATGAGAGTTGTTTGGTGGGCTGAACTGTTCCCAGGTCTTGCAATTCTCATAACTGTTTTTGCCTTTAACCTACTAGGCGATGGGCTGTCAGACGCTCTTAAACCCAAGGCTAAGAGATTAAGGAGAAATACGAATGACTGAAACGCTACTGAAAATTGAAGGGTTAAAAACTTACTTTTTCACCGAAGCGGGAATCGTGAAAGCCGTCGACGACGTCTCCTTTGAAGTTAGGAAAGGGGAGTCTCTGGGTCTTGTGGGTGAATCAGGATCAGGAAAAACAGTTACTGCTCTCTCAGTTCTTCGGATTGTTCCGAAACCTGGAAAAATAGTTGAGGGAAAAATTGAATTCAAAGGTGAAAATCTCGTCGGAAAAACTGAAAAAGAAATGCTACCCATTCGAGGAAGCGAGATAGCGATAATCTTCCAAGATCCTTCTTCTTCTTTAAATCCTCTCTACAAAGTGGAAACTCAACTTAAAGATGTCCTGTTAGCTCACGAAAAAATGTCAAAAGAAGAATGCCATAAAAGAATAGTTGAACTCTTGAACCCTAGTTGGCATTCCAGATCCAGAAATCAGGATGCGAGAATTCCCTCATCAATTTAGTGGAGGCATGAAACAACGAGTAGCAATCGCAAGAGCTTTGGCACTTCAGCCAACTCTTCTTTTTGCAGACGAACCAACAACAGCACTTGATGTAACTATTCAAGCTCAAGTTCTAGATCTCCTTGAAGATCTTAAGCAGAAAATGGGTATGTCTCTCGTTATGATTACTCATGACATGGGAATAATCGCCAAAGATGACAACCCGAGTAGTTGTTATGTATGCAGGAAATGTTTGTGAGATTGCAAAAACTGAAGATCTCTATGAGACATCCCAGACATCCATACACTGCTTTGCTGTTGGCAGCTGTTCCCCGTCTTGACAAGAAGAAAACATTAAGCATTATTCCTGGAAACATTCCCAATTTGATAGAACCTCCTTCAGGATGCCGTTTCCATCCAAGATGCAAATATGCAGATAGCAAATGTGAAGAAGATCCTCCAGCGCTTGAAGAAGTTGGACCAGACCATTTTGTCGCCTGCTATCAATGGAAAGACATCATCTCTAAAAGGAGAGAACGCTAACACAATGACTGATTCAAGCTTCATTCAAGTCAAAAACCTTGTCAAGTACTTCCCTGTTTACTCAACAGGAGTATTGACAAAAAAACAAGTGGGACAAGTACACGCAGTTGACGATGTATCATTCGATATTAAAAAACAAGAAACTTTTGCCTTAGTTGGGGAAAGCGGATGTGGCAAAGACAACAACTGCAAGGGTAATTCTCAACCTCATAGAGCCCACATCAGGCGAAGTAATAAGTTGATGGCGAAAATATTTTTGAGAAATTCAGTCAGCAGACAAGGCAAGAAAAACTGAAAATTAGAAGAAAAATGCAGATGATTTTCCAAAATCCATATGGTTCTCTTGATCCAAGGATGACAGTTTGCGATATAATCTCTGAACCATTTGTTATTCATGGGCATGTTCCAAAGGAAAAACGTTGTGAACGAGTCTATGAACTTCTGAAACTTGTGGGTTTGGAAGAATATCATGCTGAAAGATATCCACATGAATTTAGCGGTGGACAAAGACAAAGAATCTGTATAGCTAGAGCTCTTGGCAGTTGAACCAGAATTTATAGTTGCTGATGAACCTGTTTCATCTTTGGATGTTTCAATCCGAGCGCAAATTCTCAATTTGCTGGGAAATCTGCAAAAAACCATGGGTTCATCATTCCTGTACATATCTCACGATTTAAGCTCTGTTAGGCAAATTAGTCAACGTGTTAGCAGTTATGTATTTGGGGGAAATTGTTGAGTTAGCCGACACCGACGAATTGTTTGATAATCCTCTTCATCCGTACACTCAAGCATTAATCGAAGCTGTACCTATACCTGATCCGAAAGCTAAAAAATATCAAAGTTGGTTTACGAGGCGAAGTTCCAAGCCCTATTACTCCTCCTGCAGGCTGCCGCTTCAACCCCAGATGCCCACATGCAACAGCGAATGCAGAGAAAGAAGACCGACATTAATCGAAGTCAAAAAAAGGCATTATGTATCATGCATTCATCTCGATAAAACATAAATCATAATCTTTTTGAATTCCACATTCATTTCTATATTGTAAGATTTTCTATATAATCTGAATATCACGTAATAAAGATCACATAGGATAGGCAAAAGCATGAAAGCAGAATTTATTGATCTAAGAAGTGACACAGTTACTTTGCCAACAGAAGAAATGCTTGAAGCAATATTAAACAAGCAAACTTGGGGACGATGTTTACGAAGAAGACCCCACTGTTAACAAGCTGCAAGAGTTGGCGGCAGAAAAAATGGGAAAAGAAGCGGCACTTCTTGTTCCAAGCGGAACACAAGCCAACTTAACTTCGCTAATGACCAACTGCCAATGAGGAGAACAAGTAATTCTTGAATCAGAATCTCACATTTACTGGTATGAAGCTGGAGGAATCTCCGCAATAGCAGGTTTGTTTCCATGGCCGATCAAAGCTTCCACAGGAACTTTCAACCTCGAAGAATTAGAATTAGCCATTCGACCAAAAAATATTCATTATCCTAAATCAACCCTGGTTTGCATAGAAAATACCCATAATCGCTATGGCGGAACAATAGTTACGCCTAAACAAATGGAAGAAATAAATGAAGTAGCCAAAAAACACTCGTTAAAGATCTACATGGATGGAGCAAGAATATTCAATGCAGCGATAGGTCTTGAATTGATCGTAAAAGATTTTACGAAACATGTTGATAACTTCATGTTTTGTTTATCAAAAGGATTATGCTGTCCAGTCGGTTCAATTGTTGTTGGCAACCATGATTTTATTGAAAAAGCAAGAAAAAACAGAAAACTACTGGGAGGAGGAATGCGCCAAGCAGGCATAATCGCAGCACCAGGAATAATTGCCCTTGAAAAAATGATTACCAGACTTAAAATAGATCACGAAAATGCAAAATTCCTGGCAGAAATACTTTCCAAAATCAAAGGGATCCAAATCGAACTAAAAAAATTCAAACTAACATAGTCACTTTCAATCTTGACTCTAACAACAATAGATGCAATGACTTTCTTCAGAAACTTAAAGAAAACGGTATTTTAGCTTTGGCTCAAGGAAAACATAAAGTCCGTTTAGTGACTCACCGAGGAATAGAAAAAGAACATATGAGAAAACAGCAGCAGCCATCGAAAGAATCCTTACAAAACCACAGCTCAGATAAGCTTTTTTTCTTCAGGCATCTTTGTTTTCTTAAAGAAGAACCAGAAAAGCGCGATCGAAATAGAATAAGAATAGCTTGCAAGAAAGAACGGAAGCGCCAGCAATCCAATAGACATTAAGTAAGCTCCAATAAAAGTGCTTAAAGCGTTAGGTAACCTCCAAAGTGCAGTGTTAACTCCTGAAGCCATTCCACGTTCATCCTCTTCAACCAACCCCATTATCAGCGACTGTGACAGCGGACTTGCCATGTTCATTAAGAAAGCGCGAACACTGTAAACTGAACTGGCAATTATGTAACTAGAAGACAGCGGTGTTGCAAACATGAAAATGGTTGATGCTGCCTGAGTAACAACAATCGCTTTCACAAAACCCAATCTCTTAGCAATTGGCGGTCCTGCTAGGGTTGCTACTCCAATTACAAGACTAACTAAACCCAGAATAGGGCCACTAATGACATCTGGAACGCCATATTGCAGCCTCAGCCAAGCTGTCATTAAAGGAACCACCATTCCTGCGCCGAAAGCAATTATGGCTCCAGTCAGAACGTATTTCGCCAAAATTCGTCTTGACTGTTTACTTGTTTTTTTGGTTTCTACATCCGTTTTCACAACTTTTTTTCCGTTCTTCTTAGATTCTTTAACTCTAAGCAACATAACTGTTGAAGCAAGACTAATTACTGCCACAATAATGTAAAGCAAACCATGGCTTATTTTATTTGAAAACCCGCCAATTCGAAAACTGCTACAACTGGAATTGCCAGACTTCCAATTCCAAATGCCACGCTTTTTGCAAATCCGTAAAATGAAAAAGCTATGTTGCTCTTAGAGCCTCGGCATGTCTCGGCAAGCCATGCCCCGCTGGATGCCGAAAAAGCAGCCTCAGAAATGCCTTCAAAAACTGCTGCAACCAGCAGCAATGCTGGATTTGTAGTAAATGCGAAAACAGCGATTATTATCCCTGCAATTACGTTGCCTAAAATCAGCATTTTTTTTCGACCGTATCTATCAGCAACTATTCCTAAAGGTATGCTTGCTGCAAAAGTCGCTACACCCATCGTTGTTATTACAATACCCATAAAACTATATGATAAACCTTGAACCGTTGTAAGAAAATAGGATATGTCTGTGTAGAACATGCCATATGCTATTGCAGGGAAAATTGACTGGTAAATCAGGTATTTCGCATCTTTGGATAACCCCGCGTACAGACTGAACAATTACTATTCCTCAGACTTCTATTGATAGAGTAATCTTGATAAATTAATTGCCATTTAGAATATTTATGAAACTTTTGGCAAATAGAATGTCCTATCAATGACATGGGATGTACTTCAAGCGCGAATTTTAGGTATTTATTCGAAAATTATCCACTTAAGGGGCGCTGAAGAAATTGGTGGTGCCTGTGATTCAGCAATATCAAGAAATTACTGGAATAATAACCTAAAAAGAATACAAAATGGTATTTCATGCTCTACTTTTCAGTTGCGATTATGCTTTTGTTCTAAACGCCTCAATCGCTCATCCAGTCTTCTATCCCGTTCTTTCTTCTCAAGCCCAGACAATGGTACTAATGCGAGAACAGTAAGACCATGTTCAATTTTCCTGAACAAATTCAAGTAGTATGTCTCCTCTAACAAATCTTACGATTTTAAGTTCTTAAGATAAGGACGCACGAAATTTAAATGTATCGTGTATCGTAATATTTATAGCAGTATTTAGAACATAGTTACGCTTACAGGCAAAGACGAGTTCAAAGAAATAAAAGTTAGTTCTAACTCTTCAACGAATTATCTAAGTAAGCAAGTTTGCTTAAGAACATGATTTTCTGCAAGGAGCTTCTTTTACTTTTTGATTAGGGTTTCTTGGCTCCCACTGTACCTTGTAATTTTTTAGTTGATTTAACCACAAGAGATCATGGTAGCCCGGGAGAGATTCGAACTCTCGTCGGCGGGTCCAAAGCCCACTATGCTTGACCACTACACCACCGGGCTGCACGGTTTCAAATAACACTTGTTTTATTTATTGTTAGAGGTTTAATGGACTATCTTTTTTGTTAATAAGCGTTCTCTTAGGGATTTTCAAATTGATTGCGATTTTCAAACATCCCGAGTTTAATCAAAACTGTGAATAAATCATGTTTTTCTGCCGCGCAGTTCCAGTTTTTTTACACTGTTCCTATATTATTTTCCATTAGCAAATTACCATATTGTTAAGTAATTCGGAGCCATTATGTGCAATAGGTTTAATAAACCACAAAGCTTAAATATTAAGTCGTTCACTTTGCTTAGTTTGCGCGGGCCGAATGTACTATTTTCTTAGCCAGATTGGCCTATGGTGACGGTTCTACGCATATCAAAATCGAGGTAGAAGAGATTGAGCAAAAAAGAAACACCTAAAACAGCACAGCGCTTGGCAGACAAGTGCCCAGAGTGCGGTAGCGAGAATTTAGTTCACGATTACGATACTGGAGAAACCGTATGCGGCGACTGTGGATTAGTCGTCTACGAGCAAATGATGGATAAAGGACCAGAATGGCGCGCATTCACGCAAGAAGAAAAAGCATCCAGAAGCCGCGTCGGTGTCCCAACATCTTACTCAGTTCATGACAAAGGTTTATCCACTGCTATCAGCCAAGTAGACCGAGATGCGTTTGGAAGAAAACTACCTCTATCCACAAGACTTCAAATGTGGCGTCTACGCAAATGGCAAATCACGAAGCCGAGTCCACTCATCAATCGACCGCAACCTTGCCCAAGCCATGGCAGAACTTGACCGTTTATCAGACAAAGTCTACATTCCACCACCAATCAAAGAAAAAGCTGCCGTAGTCTATCGAAAAGCACTTGACAAAGGCTTAGTCCGAGGAAGATCAATAGCCGCCATAGCCGCAGCTGCATTGTATGCTGCTTGCCGAGGAAGCGGAACCCCACGTACACTACGTGAAATCGCTGAAGCCAGCTTAGTTGACAAGAAAGATGTCGCAAGATGCTACAGGCTTCTATTGCGAGAACTCGACGTTCACATGCCCATCGCTGACCCACTGACCTATGTGTCAAAAATTGCTGAAAAAACAGGCATCTCAGGCAAAACCCAAGGCGCAGCCATTCAAATCCTTCGAGAAGCAAGACGAAAACGCGCTGCGGCAGGAAAAGACCCAATGGGATTAGCTGCAGCTGCCCTATACATCGCATGCTTACAAAACAACGAAAAGAAAACACAAAAAGACATAGCTGAAGCAGCAGGCGTAACTGAAGTAACTGTACGCAACCGCTACAAGACACTCAAAAAACAACTAAACCTTGAATTGCCCGATTAAGGGCTTTTTCTTTAATTATTAGTTAAGTTTCTTCTTTTTTGTCGTCTTTTTCAAGTTCCATAACAATTATACCGAGGTAACCACATTCTTCGCAAAAGTATTGTTTGGGAGTTAACCAAACTGCAAGGCTGCTTGATAGTGCAATTTTTGGGCTGGCACATCTTGGGCAGTAGATTTGGGTTGGTTTTCTGTGTTTAGTGTTTTTGAGGATGTCGCGTAAGCCATCTGGTTTTTTCATAAGGAAATTCCACCATTGCTTAGTGGATTAATTGGGTCTATTGCAGTTCGATGTTTTCTTGCGGATAACCCATTTTAACCAAGAATTCGCGTACTCGGTCGCGGTGGTCGCCTTGAAGCATAATTTGCCCGTTCTTGCTGGTTCCGCCGCATGCGCAGTATGTTTTGAGTTTTTGAGCAATGCTTGATAAATTCGAGTTTTTATCATCCATGCCATCAATTATGGTGGTTGCTTTGCCGAATTTTCTTGTTTCAAGACGTATTCGAATGCGCTGTTGCTCTTTCTCTATTTCTCCACAAACGCAAAGGTCTTTAGGTAGTCCGCATGTTGAACAAACTTCAGCCATGACACTCAACAGAGAATTATCAATTGGCGTATATAAGAGTTTCAAGGGTTTGAAAACGATTTTTCCGGTTGTCAAAAGTTTTTTGTTGGAAATGGAATTTAGCTCTTCTCTATTGTTCTCTACGTTCTTAATCTTCGGCTTGCAAAGGTGAAAGCATTATCTGTCGCTTCCTTAAAATACTATGAACACTCATTTTCAAATGGGAGAAGATTTTTGGAGGGTTCAAAAATGAAGACTGAACTTGGAGCAAAAAATTGTTTGTACCCATTGCCCACCGTGTTGATTGGGGCATTGGTGAATGGCAAACCCAACTACCTTGCCATAGCACATGTCGGAATTATGGATCTTGAATCGGTTTCGCTTGGCATGAACAAACGGCACTATACCAATCAAGGGATAAAAGCAGCCAAAACTTTCAGCATTAATATTCCCTCAACAGCAATGATTAAAGAAACCGATTACTGCGGCTTAGTTTCAGGAAGGGATAAGAACAAAGCAGAAATTTTCAAGACGTTTTATGGCACACTAAAAACCGCGCCTATGATTGACCAATGTAGCATCAATATGGAATGCGAACTTGTAAAAACAGTTGATTTCCCAAACCATGATGTATTCATCGGCAAAGTAGTTAACACGTACTGCGATGAATCAGTCCTCACCGATGGGGAAGTAGATTTTAAAAAAGTCCAGCCAATTCTTTTTGTGATGAACGACCAAAGTTACTACGGCATAGGAGAAAAATTGGCTAAAGCTTGGAACATTGGCAAAGAACTAAACAAATAATCTACCAGAACTGTTAATGACAACGTGGTGAAACATGCGATGAATTCGACGGTCAAAAGATGCTGGAATGTTGACAAACCTCTTTACATAAAATACCATGATGAAGAATGGGGCGTTCCTGTCCATGATGACCAAAAATTGTTTGAATTTTTGGTTTTGGATGGCTTCCAAGCAGGGTTATCGTGGTGGCTGATTTTGGAGCGGCGCGAAGCATTTAGGGTTGCGTTTAACGATTTCGAACCCATAAAGGTGGCGCATTACACCGCCAAAGACATTGAAGTTGTAATGAATATCCCTGGTATAGTGAAGAATAGAGCGAAAATTTCTGCAGCCATAAACAATGCTCTGCAACTTCTTAAGGTTCAAAAAGAATTCGGGTCTTTTGATAAATTTATCTGGCAGTTCGTAGAATACAAAACAATACAAAATGCTTTTAAAGATTTTTCTGAAATGCCAGCTGAGACAGAACAGTCTAGAGCAATGAGCCGGGAACTCAAAGCGAGAGGTTTCAAGTTTGTGGGACCAACAATCTGCTATGCATTCATGCAGGCTGCAGGACTGGTAAACGACCATTTAGTTGACTGCTTCCGATATAATCAACTTCGTTAAAATGGAAATTTATTTTCTACATTGAATTGCTTGAAAAGGGAAAATTCCATCTCTGTCATACCTGCTCGGCGAAGCTTCGCGATACAGTTTTGGAGCTGTTTTTCGGTGAGCTTTACAGGTTTTACATAATCATTTGTTACTTGAATGTATGTTTCTTTGGCAATTTTGCCTTTTTTGAGAGACGCTCGCATTTTTTTGAATCGATTGAGGGCTTCGCAATCTTGGGTTTGCATACCAAACAGGGTATTGGGGAATTGCCGGCAGCCGATAGGTCGGATTTCGTAAATAGAACATGACCTATTCACCAGAAACGGGCAAGGGGTATGCATGATGAATTGGTCGTATTTTGATTCGCCCGTTTCAAATATTTCGCCTAACGATTCAAAAAGGGCTTTTAATTTAATGTGAACTTCAGGGTATTCTTCTGGCTTGGCATTGACTTCTCCCGCAGTTAAAAAATCATCAAGGGTACAACAAACGCCACATTTGCTGCATAAAAAAGGCAAGTTAATAGACCACAAATCTTTTTTGTTTGTGAATTCCAAATGCAGATAAAACGTTTCCACCATCAAGAACCCAACACTGTAACATCTTCGTTTATTGTTTTGAACTTATCGCTTGAAATTCAAATTTGAAATTTAAAAAGGAAATTAATCCTTTGACTTATTATTCTCTTTTGACGAAACCCCTATCGACATGAAACAGAATTTTGATTAAACAAACTATCCCCTATGCAACGAGTACTAACTCGGCGACGCCTGTGAGGTCGAATTGCGATTATGGCTTCAGCGAATGTTGTGCCGCCCAAAGAGAGCGTTGACCCAGGCATTATTTTGGGGGTTGGGCTCGGCTATGCGCTGCCCATGATAATAATAAAAATTAATAACAAAGGAAGTTTTGTCAGGTTTCCACTATTCATAGTTGGTTGCTTGAAAATTTAAAACTATCCAGAATAATAAAATTGAAAATGGGGAAAAAATTATGCTGGTGTTGCTTCCTTACGTTCTTGAAGCACTTTTTTGCTTTTGGAAGCAGGGATTTCCTGCGTTTGTTTTTCTGCGATTTCTATTGGTGGCTCGGGAAGTTTATGCATCGGAAATCAATGTCTTCATCTTTGAGGTTAAGGGTGGCTTTGACGGTGCCGTCGGTCAAGTATTCGATGTTGAAACCCATCTTCTTTCGTAAGGCTTAAGGCTCTGTAGTTGTCTTGTAAAATTATTGCATCGACTTTTTCGATGCCTTTTTCCTTTGCGATATCAAGTGTGTAATCAACCATTTTGGTGCCTAAGCCTAAACCTTGCCAGTAATCGCTCACAAGGAAAGCCATTTCACCGCTTTTTTCGTCAGATTCGATGCTGAGGCGGCTGACACCAAGTATTTTTCTTTTGCCGTTTTCAACTATTTCAGCAACTAATGCGATTTCGCGATCGTAGTCAACGTTACAGTAGCGTACTCGTGACTTCGTGTGGCGTATCTTTTAGCATTTGGAAAAAGCGATATCGTATAGATTCTTCTGAAAGGCTTTGGAACATTTCAAGCCACATTGGTTCATCTTCAGGTTTAATGGGGCGCAATAATACTTCTTGCCCATTCTTGAGTAACCACAATACCTCGTATTTTTTAGGATAGGGACTGATGACCATGTGTTCATGGGGTTCAAATTTCTTGCAAACCGCTTCTTTGTCAACAACTATTCGGGCGTCCAGAACAGTAGCATCTTTTTGGTTGATTAGCAATGGGTTTATATCGATTTCTTTTATCTGTGGAAAATCAACCAGTAACTGAGAGAACATTAGTACTGTTTCGTCGAGTTTTTTGAGGTCAACTGCCGGTGCATTTCGCCAGCCTTTTAGTAGACGGTATATCTTGGTTTCTTCCATCATGCGGTGAATGAGAGTAGTATTGAGTGGTGGCAGTCCTATTGAGTAATCTTTGAAAAGTTCTACACCTACGCCGCCCATTCCAAAGAGAATTACTGGACCAAAGACGGGGTCGGTTTTTCCGCCTATGATGATTTCGTGACCTTTCTTCTCAATCATTGGTTGAACGGTGACTCCGATGATTTGGGCGTTTGGGTTGTAAGCTGTTGCTCTTTGAATCAAAACCTCGAATGCCTCGCGGACTTCGTGAGGCGAATTAACGTTTAGGATTACGCCGCCAGCATCGCTTTTGTGTATTATTTGAGGCGACAGAATCTTTAGAACAACTGGGAACCCCATTTCCTGTGAAAATGCAACAGCCTCATCAACATTGTTGGCGACGGATGTTTTTACGACTGGGAAATTATAATATTTCAATATTTTTTTGGCTTCCTCTTCTGTTAGGATTTCACGACCTTCAAACACGGCATTTCTCAGGATAGCCATGATGGGGCGTTTTGGTGGTGCAGAATCAACCGGTAGTTCTTCAGGGGTTTCGTAGAGGAGATCGATGTTGCGTTGGTAATTGTACATGTACATGTATGTCCTGATCGCTTGCTCGGGCGTGCTATAAGTTGGGATGTTGTTTGCATTGAGAATGCTATTTGCTTCTTGTACGGCACCGTAACCCATGAATGATGTAAGAATTGTTTTGTTCTGATAGGATTTGTTGCGAACAAGTTCAACTATGTTTTTTGAGATTTCAACCGATTCAGAAACTGCCTGTTGAGTAAAATAATCAGTATTCCGTCGATGTTTTCGTCATTTAAGCAGGCTTCGACGGCTGCTTTGTATCGCTCAGATTTAGCGTCTCCAAAACGTCGATTGGGTTTCCGTGGCTCCAAAAAGGAGGCAAAACAGCATTAAGGGAATCCATGGTTTTTTGGCTAAGCTTGGCTAATTTGCCGTCTTGAGCAATCAATGCGTCAGTTGCCATTACGCCAGGTCCCCCTGCGTTAGTAATTATGGCAAGTCTAGGTCCCTTGAGGCAGCGGTTGAGTTCCCAAAACTTCTGCAGCATTAAACAAGTCAGCTATTTCGTTAACTCGGACTATACCTGCGCGTTTGAATGCTGCATCGTAAATGCCATCTTCGCCTGAAAGTGAGCCAGTGTGGGAAGCAGCGGCTTTTGCGCTTTCGGAGAATTTGCCTGATTTAACGACTATGATGGGTTTTGTTCTTGCGAAGTGTCTTGCGGCGCTCATGAATTTGCGGGCTTCTGTTATGCCTTCAACGTACATGAGTATGCTTTTGGTTTTTGGGTCAGAACCAAAATAATCAATCAAATCGCCAAAGTCCACATCAATCATGGATCCAACTGAGACGAAGTTGCTAAATCCGATGTTTTCGTGAATTGCCCAGTCAAGAATTGCAGATCCTAAGGCGCCGCTTTGGGAGAGGAAAGCTATGTTGCCTGGTTTTGGCATTTTATCTAGGAAGGTTGCGTTGAGATTGTTTCTGGGACGGATAAGACCAATGCAGTTTGGACCGATTACTCTGATACCGTATTTTTTGGCTACTTCAGATATTTTCTCTTCCAAAGCTTTTCCTGCAGCACCTGTTTCCTTGAATCCAGCAGAAACGATAATTACACCTTTTACCTGCGCTTTGCCGCATTCCTCCATGACATCAGGGACTGTTTTGGCCGGAGTAGCAATTATGGCTAAGTCGACGGGTTCTGGAATCTGATCGACAGTTGGGTAAGTTTTAACACCTAAAATCTCTGGTTTACGAATGTTAACAAAATAAACTTTTCCAGTGTAACCCACTTGAGTAAAATTCTTAACTATTGCGTAACCGACCGAACCTTCAACGTCACTAGCTCCAACGATAGCTACGTTTTGAGGATTGAAAATCTTGTCGAGGTTTATGGTACCCATTAATTTTACCTCTGCTTAGGGTCGTGCAAACGGGGAAATTAAAGCTTACTGTTCGAGAATCAGTATTCTGTGAATATAAACCGCATTCTAGGATTAAAAGACTAAGGTTTAATGCCTCGAATAGGTCAGAATGGCTTTATTATAAAAAATTTGAGTTATTCGAAATACTTTTTGATTTCAGTCAAGCGAGAGAACTGCAACGCCATTGGCAGTCAACATTTGCTCTGCACTCTCCACATTGCTTGGACGCAGAATCAATGCAATTTTACCACCTACATGAACAGCTGAAGAATAAGCATACTCTATGTTTATGCCACCGTCGCCGAGAATCTTTGTTATCTTTGAGAGCGTATTTTGTTCGGAAATGAAAGTAGCCGTGACTTCGGTGTTTTTCTTTGATTTTGCTAAATTAAAATCTGCATCTTCCAAGAGATTTGCAGTTTTCTCTGGATCCTCTGTTATCAATCGAACCAAGCCAAACTCGCCTGTGTCAGCAATCGAGAGAGCAAAGACTTTGATTTTGTTCTTGTCCAACTTCGACATGGTTTCAAAAAGTGAACCTGGATGGTTATCTAGAAACACGCTTACTTGCGTTATAGGCAAACAATACACCAACAAACCAATAGTTTCAGTCGATATTTAACTTTAACCAAAATTTTCAATAGAATGCCGTTCTTAACCAACCTTTATATTTCCACATGAATAATTCCTTGCTAATCGGAGAAAGCAAGTTTGCTAAAGTGCACCGAGGTCTCCAAACAGTTTGGAGGACTTCAAGCATTAAAAAACGTAGATTTCACAGTAAACGATGGCGAGATAGCGGGGCTTGTGGGACCTAATGGCTCAGGCAAATCCACGCTACTAAACCTCATCAGCGGCGTCTACAAACCCGACTCAGGACAAATTCTTTTTAATAATGAAGATATCTCCAAGCTGCCTCCTTACAAAATCTGCGCCAAAGGCATCACCAAAACAGCGCAAACCGTCCAGTCTTTCCCAGAAATGACAGCCGCCGAAAACGTACTGACAAGCGTACTTTTCAACGAAAAAAAATACTATTGACAAAACCGATGCTTTGGCGAAGGCTCAGGAGCTTTTGGGGTTTGTGGGTTTAGATAAAGAAAAGTTTGATTTGCCAGCAAAAAACCTAACGTTGTCGAACTGCGCCGCATCCAACTTGCGAAAGCCTTGGCAACCAATCCTAAACTGCTTTTGCTGGATGAGTTGCTTACGGGTTTAACTCCGAAAGAATCTGACGAAGCAATTGAACTAATCAAACTAATCAACAAACAAGGCGTTTCCGTGCTTATCGTGGAGCATGTTATGCGGGTAATCATGGGGTTGTGTGACCGTGTTGTTGTCTTGCATCATGGAGAAAAAATCTGCGAAGGAACACCAAAACAAGTAGTCTGCAATGAGAATGTGGTGAAGGTTTACTTGGGTAAACGTTTAATTTTGGCGAGGAAGAGTAATGCTGGAAATCGAAAACTTATCAGCTGCTTATGGCATGGTGCAGATTCTATATGACGTAAACTTTAAAGTAGAAGAGAAAGAAATCGTCAGTATCATCGGGCCAAACGGTGCAGGCAAAACCACTCTGGTAAAAACCATCATGGGTTTTCTGCATCCAAAAACAGGGTACAATCAAGTTTAAGGGAGAAAACATCGAGAAACTGCCCACCTATGAGATAGTAAAAAAAGGGTTAACAATGATTCCTGAGGGCAGAGAAATCTTTCCCCGCATGACTGTCGAAGAAAACCTACATGCTTGGCGCCTACAGCATAAAAGACAAAGACGAAAGTTAAAGAAACCAAAGAAAAAGTCCTTGACATTTTCCCCGTCTTAAAGAAAAAGGAGAAAGCTTGGCTCAAACTCTTAGCGGCGGTGAGCAGCAGATGCTTGTTATTTGCCGAAGTCTAATGTCTAATCCGCAACTGCTAATCTTGACGAGCCTTCACTCGGGTTAGCGCCGATCATTGTGGAGAAAGTTCTCGATACTGTGCGCACAATAAACGAGGAAGGCGTAACTGTTCTTTTGGTGGAACAGAACATTCACGACAGCTTAAACGTTGCCAACAGAGGCTATGTTCTTGAAGAAGGCAAGATAATCTTGGAAGGAAAGAGTAGGGAACTTTTATCTAATAGTCACATAAAAGAAGTGTATCTAGGCCTTTAAACCAGAGAGGGACAAGAAATTTGGCAGATGGCAAATACTGGAACGAAAAAATAGAAACCATGCCTACTGAAGAAATAAAAAAGCTTCAACTCCAAAAACTCAAAGAACAAGTCAAACACTGCTACGAAAACAGCAGTTTTTACCGGAAAAAATTTGATAACATCGGCCTGAAACCCGAAGATATACGGTCACTTGATGATTTACAAAAGATTCCTTTTACAGTAAAGAGTGATTTGAGGGATAATTACCCATTCGGGATGGTTGCCGCTAAATCAGATGAGATAGTTGAGATTCATGCTTCCAGCGGAACCACAGGAAACCCAATCATCGGTGCCTACACTAAAAGCGACATGGATATGTGGCAAGAACTCATGGCACGCTCCATCTACACCGGGCGGCAGACGCCAAGACGTCATCCACATCGCTTATGGCTACGGCTTATTCACAGGAGGCTTAGGCTTCCACTATGGCGCCCAAAAAGTCGGAGCAAAAATTGTTCCAGCAAGCGGCGGAATGACACAACGCCAAATTAAACTCATGAAAGACTTAGATGTCACCATCTTAGCCTGCACACCAAGCTTCGCAGTTTACCTTGCTGAAACTATGGCTCAGGAAGGCGTAATTCCACAAAAAGACCTTAAACTCAGAATAGGCATGTTCGGAGCGGAACCTTGGTCAGATAAAATCCGAGAAAGAATTGAAAAAGAAATGGGCATTCAAGCCTTTGACGTTTATGGGTTAACTGAGCTTTGCGGTCCAGGTGTCTCGATCGAATGCCCTGAGCATAATGGTCTGCATATTTGGGAAGACCACTTTATCGTGGAAACTATCGACCCCGACACAGGAGAAGTGTTGCCTGCTGGAGAAGAAGGCGAATTGGTCTTTACTGCGCTTAGCAAAACAGGTTTACCCATGTTACGGTACAGGACAAGAGACATCTCAAAAATTGATACTAGAAATGCGCTTGCGGAAGAACCCATGCTAGAATGGAACGGGTTACATGGAAGATCAGACGATATGCTAATTATACGTGGAGTAAACGTGTTTCCATCACAAATCGAATACGCTGTCATGTGCTTCTCAGAACTCGCAACCCAATACCTAATCGTTCTTGATAGACCAGGAGCATTAGACACCTTCGTGGTTAAGGTTGAATTGTCTGAGAAAGCCTCCAAAAATCCTCAGACTAGATAAAAACGCGTTGAAAAATGACATCAAAAGAGAATCCACATAGTAACAGGCATATCGGCTGATGTGGAAATTGTGAAGCCAGGCGAACTTCCAAGAACAGAAGGAAAGCAAAAAGAGTATTGGACTTGCGTAAGGGCAAAATGTAAAGGACAAACTTATGACTTCCAAGATTGCAGCAGGATAAGCCGGGCACTTTTGCCTTGCTTAACGGTGATGAAGCAGTTGCACGAGGCGCAGTGGAAGCCACTGTTAAAGTTGCGGCTTCATATCCTGGAACACCTGCAACCGAAATTTTGGAAACCATCGCAGAAGTTGCGAAAGATTTTGGAATTTATGCTGAATGGAGTATTAACGAGATTGTAGCGGCGGAAGTTGCTGCGGGCGCTTCGATGGCTGGGGTGCGCTCGATTGTTTCTATGAAGCATGTTGGGCTTAACGTTGCCGCTGACGCGGCTATGACACTGGCTTACACTGGCGTTGAAGGCGGCATGGTAATCGCTGTCTGCGACGACCCAGCGTTGCATAGTAGCCAAAACGAACAGGACACCCGCTTCTTCGCAGTCCACTCAAAGTTGCCGCTTCTGGATGCGGGCTCACCGGCGGGTTGACACCAACTACGCGCGTCTTACACTGCGGGTTCTTAAATGGTTGGTCATTAAGACCGGCGAAAGATAGCGAAATCAGACTGCTGAACCGAAAAGGTCAAGCATGAACACACTCCTTCTTGTGAATCTGGTCTTGGCCGTAACCGTCCTGGCCAGCCTGTCGCTCCGGGCGGCCCAGCCGGGCACGTTCGGGTATGACGCGGAGTTCCTCGGCCAACACACGAAGTTGATCGTGCTGGCCGATGGCGACGCGAAGGTCGCGGTGGCGCCGGACTATCAGGGCCGCGACATGACCAGCACGACGGGCGGCGAGGCCGGCCCAAGCTTCGGCTGGTTGAACTACAAGGTCATCGCGGCGGGGCTGCTGGCGCCGGCGGCGCGGCGCGGCAAGTTGGAGGACCACATTTACGTCTTCGGCGGCGAGGAACGGTTCTGGCTGGGACCGGAAGGCGGACAATACGGGATATTCTTTGCGCCCGGTGCGAAGTTCGAGTTCGATTCATGGCATACACCGCCGGCCATCGATACCGAGCCGTTCGCCACAGTCAGCACGACGCCCCGCTCCGTCCAGTTCC
>CAWJGR010000012.1:0-30355 GCA_963842545.1 Candidatus Bathyarchaeota archaeon | reverse complement strand
TAATTTTGAGAAATTAATGAACAAGCAGTCAGACAGAAAACAGTGAGCGCTAAGATTTAAGTTTAAAATAAGTTTTGTTTAAACTGAATAAAGCTAAAGGATACATCATTTGTTGAAACAAAGTGTAATTATTGACTGAATAGAATTTCTCAATTAGATGCGGAAATTTAACTAACAGTGAATAATCTTTTTTTGATAGAATATTCTCCCATAACCATCTATTAACGATTCCAGCTCGCAACCGCTGTCCAAAATGTTTGTCTGCAATTCTTTTGTAATCCTTTGAGTAAATAACACTTTGAGCTGCAATATAGCCAGAGGCAAAAGCAAATCTCATTCCAAAGCCAAAAAGAAAATCCTGTAACCCCGCAGCTTCACCAACATACAATGTATTCCCTTCTAGAGAACTTCTTTAACGAAAAACTCCCAATACCAAATACATCTCTTATAGGCTGTATTTGGATGCCACCCATTTTCTTTAAGAAAAACTCTTTTGTCCTTTTAAAATACAAACTAATTCTGTGGGCCTCATTTCGCCTCACTACAGTGCACAAACAGCCATATCCTTTCGTGATAAGGAGATAGGAATAACCTTTGAACGCCAAATTATCATTAAACGCTATGACCGCGGTATCTTTAATATCTGTTTCAAAAATTATTCCTTTAACCATCCCAACAGTTTCATTGACACTTGGACCGGTTGCAACAATGTTTGCTTCATTTGATGACAGTGTTTCTTGAAAGTGAATATTAACACCTGATTTTATAGCTTGCGCTTTGAGACTATAATCAATTGTTCCAGAAAATCGGCCTCGCCTTAAGAGGTAAAATAGCGGTTTTTTAGAATGTATTTCTTTTTCTTTGAAGCCATTTGTAAGAGTTATGTCATGGAAAGGTGAGTAGTTAAAATCAATGTCGATATTCCTTTCTTTCAACTCCATAATAATATCTTTTTTATCGGACCAGTTTTCCAATCCTTGAATATCACCGTTAAATCTCATTCCAACGTCTTTGTTCTTTTCATAAACATCAACCGTATATCCTGATTTTGCGAGATTTATTGCGGCAGTAAGACCTGAAAGACCCGCTCCTAAAATCTTTATTTTTTTCATTGCAATAGTGTTATTTGAGTAGATGTTGGATTTGATGCTTTGCATTGGATCGATAATTGTATTTTTTTGGAAAATAAATGCCTATATGTTGTTATATAGATTTATTGCAGGTTTGTCGCCAAGCAACGCCAAAGAACTAACCTTGAAATCGAGTTAACGATCTGTCTGATGAGAATTTGAACGTAGAACCGCCTTCTTTTCTTATTTGATAAATTTAATATATCTAAACTATATATCAAGAATCTATGCCAAAAGTGATTAAAGCGCTTATTCTCACTGCCGATAAGTTTGAGGACATGGAGTTGTTCTTTCCATATTTCCGCTTACTCGAAGAAGGCTTAGAGGTTGATAGTAGCCGCGCCGAAGAAGGGACATATCGAAGGAGAGCACGGTTACGGATTTGAAGTCGAAAAGACCTTTGACGATGTCCATCCGGAAGATTATGATCTGTTGTTGATTCCTGGCGGGTCCCCCGACTGGAGCTCCTTCGGTTGTTAGAAAAGACAGCCAAAGCTCAAGCTATTGCAAAGTCTTTTTTCAACTCCAATAAACCTGTTTCCTCTATTTGCCATGGTCCTTGGCTCTTGGCTTCTTCAGGCGCTTGTGAAAGGAAGACATTTGACTTGTTACTGGTATGATGGTGTTCCAGAGGACATAAAAAAAGCAGGCGGCTTATACGAGGACAAAGAAGTAGTTGTTGATGGCAACCTTGTCACGTCACGCTATCCTGGGGACTTGCCTGCATTCATGCGAGAAACAATGCGAATGGTCAACAGGATCAAAAAATAGCTTATGGCAAAAGAAAGATGTGAAGTAATAAAAGTCTTCCATGCTTGGGGATCAATAAATGCATATTTTCCATACGGCTGGAAATTTTTAAACTATGTACGGTATATGGAGACAAATAATTTGCTTGGTTTCTGCAGGCTCTATATTTGCATGGCTAAAAAGCCAATCAGTAACCTTTTGGCATTGATCCGGGTTACAAGAGAAACTTCTTTTCTTAGAATTCCACTTAGAGCAGTAAGAGCAAGGAATTTCTGAATCATCATTCATAGCGAAATGATATGTTAGCTTTGATTTGATTTATCATTTATGAAGCAACAATTTGAATTACTCTGCAAGATTGCTAAGATGATTTTGGCTTAGTTTTTCATTTTATTGCTCGTTTAATTGTGGATCACTGTTAGTCTTCTTTTCTCATAGGCAAAATGTGACGTTTAACTAAACCCAAAAATAAAGCTCCAATCCAAATGACTACGCGCAACGGAAAAGTGAGCCTACCAATTTGAATGTTAAATTCAAAGATAGGGTAAAATGGAAATAATGAAAACTGCTGCAATAACCAAGCCGTAGTTTCTGTCGAATCGATATTTTTTTAGGTAGTTGTTTGGTATCAAACTTTTTTCTTCTTTGCCAAGGACATGATTGAAAAAAGCCAGTACCAGAAACATCACCGCTATATCCAAAGCGTAGAGCAGCGACACGCTATTCCACAGTGCTCCGTTGTCGATGAAGAGTTGGTTGAAAAGGTAAGGTTCAATGGAGACCGTGAAGAGGAGCAGGATATTGATGGTAATTAACCGTTCAGTTTCCACCGGCAGAACTGCTAAGATTGTGGAGTATGAACGCCACACGCTAACAAGAACCAGAAAACTGAAGCTATAAAACACCAAAGAAGCAACAATCGACTGAAAATCCGTAGGTTGCTGACCAATCAACATAAGCGCGCCAATAGACAAAGCTAACCCAAAAATCAAATCAGAAAGAGTTTGGATCCTTGGCCTCGGCTTATAACCAGAATGTTGCTCCTCACTCATTCCCAAATTTCCACCATACTGATAATACGGAATAAGTTTCAACGTTGTATAAATAAACTATCAAAATCGCTAGCCATTTGATTCTAGACAACTGAATAGAAGTGTGATTCTTTCAATATTCTATTTTTCTTCTTTGATTGTAAAGTTTTACTTGTGTGCTATATTGGCATTCTTCGAATCTGCAGCTATGGCACTTTTTTAATTGAAACTTAAAGATGGTGCAAAAGTTGGGAATTGGAGTTTCATACGAATCATCTGCGACTTTGGAAAAAACTAAGTTTTCAGAAAAAGCAATGGAGACAATGTTGAAACGTTCATGGTTGCAGGTTTTCTGTTTGGCAGAGCACATAAGAGGAGCGAGATGGCAGATAGAGGCTGAGCATATTTTGACTTTTTCCTTCAGTATTGTCTACTATAGTGAAGTGAGCCTGCTGGGAGTCTAATCGCCCGTGTCCTCCGTACTTTTGTGCATCACTGTCTAGTATCATCCGGTATTTTCCAGGAGGAGCTTCAAATCGATAATCAGTAAAAGATTGGTGGGGATTAAAATTGAAGGCAAAAATCAGATCAGCCCTCTTGAATATAATTACTTTTTGTGTTGAATCCTCATGCAGAAGTTGCAGGGTAGGTGTTTCAAGTAAGTGGTGTGTCTTGGCTAATGCAATCATGTCGTGGTCGAATCGGGCTAGTAAATGATATTTTAGGTGGGGGTCGTCTGCGAGATGCCATTGTCGACGTGCATGTTTGAATGACCAGTTGTTTCCTTCGCGGGGGAAATCTATCCAGTCTGGGTGGCCGAATTCGTTGCCCATGAAGTTTAGATATCCGTTGCTGGCTGTGCTTAGTGTTATCAGGCGAATCATCTTATGCAATGCTATTCCCCGGGCGACCTTAGCGTTGTCATCATTGATCCCCATGTGATGGTACATGTCTTCGCCGATTAGTCGGAAAATAAGTGTTTGGTCTCCCACTAATGCTTGGTCGTGAGATTCGGCGTAACTAATGGTTTTCTCATCTGTTCTGCGGTTGGTAAGTTCGAACCAAAGATGTCCGGTGGGCCAGTCTTCATCTTTGTAATCTTTTATCAGGCGGATCCAGTAATCAGGCACTCCCATTGCAAAGCGATAGTCAAAACCGAAACCGCCCTCTGATTGGGGAACAGCCAAGCCCGGCATGCCGCTGACATCTTCAGCTATGGTGATGGCGTCGGGTCGGATATCATGAATCATTCGATTAGCCAGAGCCAAGATAGGTAAGGGCATCTTCATCCACGCTGTCATCGAAGTAATCGTTGTAGGAAGTGAATACTCTCTTAAGACCGTGTTCTAGGTAAATCATGCTGGTGACGCCGTCGAATCGAAAGCCATCAAAGTGGAATTCGTCTAGCCAATATCGGCAATTGGAAAGTAAAAAATGCAGAACCTGAGGTTTGCCGTAATCAAAGACGCGTGAATCCCATGCCTTGTGTTTTCCGCGTGGGCCGCCATGAAAATATTGAAATAGTGTCCCGTCGAAGCGACTTAATCCCTCTACCTCGTTGGATACGGAGTGGGAATGGATTAGATCCATGGAGACGCTGAGCCCTTTGGCATGAGCAGTATCGATTAGGAGTTTTAAATCCTCGGGCGTTCCGTATCGTGATGAAGAGGCGAAAAAGCTTGATACTTGATATCCAAATGAACCATAGTATGGATGTTCTTGAATGGCCATCAACTGTACAGTATTGTAGCCTGCGTCGACAATTCGAGGAAGCACCTTGAGAGTGAATTCTCGGAAGGACCCGATTTTTTCTTCTTCCTGTGCCATACCGATATGTGCTTCGTAAATAATTGGGGGTTCTTTAGGTCGTTTGAAATTGGGTTCTTTCCAACAATATGGCTGTGGTGGTGACCATACTTGGGCGTTGAAAATCAATGTTTTTGGATCTTGCACGACTCGTCGAGCGTATGCCGGGATACGATCGCCTTCGCCTTCTGCCCAATGAATACGGAGTCGATACAGATCGCCATGTTTCAGTTTGTTGACGGATAGGTGAATTTCCCAGACGCCGTAGTCGTCGATCCTTTTGAGCTCAAATTCTTTGCTCTCTTGCCATTTACTCATGTCGCCTATCAGGTAGATCGCTGTTGCGTTTGGAGCCCATTCCCGAAATACCCATTCTCCTCTTTGAAAATGTAGACCGAAGTATTCGTGGCCAGAGGCAAACTCTGCTAGGCTTTTTTTACCCTGGGTAAGGCGATGTTCTGTTTCTTCGATATTTTCCAATCGGTGTCGAATCTGATCAGAAAATGGCGTGAGATAAGAATCGCTTCTCAGCAGGCGTATTAATCGGTTTTCAGGACTGCTCATCAAAATACCTTATTCTGTTTAAGAGGCCTAATGAAGTCATGGGATATACTCTGTAACATAGCGCCTCTGCTTTTTCTGCAGATAGACAATCTGACAGATACATCTTAATGAGTTCTCTCAAAGCATTCCTTCGCAGTTCCTTGTTATGTTGGTTATTTGATGCGTTGTTGATTTGGCTATTTTGGTTGTTGATCCAGCTGCATGGATTGTTGATGTCGTAATTTGGATTGTAGATGTCGCTTTTTGGATTATTTAGGCAGCTATTTGGATTGTCGTCTTGTGTCTTCAAGTCTTTAACAATTCGTCTAAAAAGCGAACCGATTGTTTCAGGCATACGAATGCTCCTTTGTTTGGACTATTATATTCCTAAGGTAAAACATTCTTATTAGTCTACTATAGACAATGATTCGTAGATTTTTAGTGTCTCGTCAGCAACTTTGCGCCATGTGAAGTATTCTATTACTCTTTTGCGTCCATTCTCGCCCCAGTTTCTGGCTTTTTCGGGGTTTCGCAGGGTCTCTTTTATTCCCCAAGCTATGTCGAGGGGATCTTCACCGTTAACATGCACCCCGTTCTGGTCTGGGCCAGAGCTTAATACTTGTTCTCTGAAACCTACCACGCCGCGTGCGCCTACGACCACTGGTTTCTCCATTGCCATAGCTTCTAGGCTAACTATTCCGAAGGGTTCATAGACGGAGGGGAATACACATACGTCGGAAGCGGCGTAATGCATAATTCTCTCAGATTCCGGAACAAAATCAAAGCGGCAAGCTACGTTATTCTTAATGTTTAGCCGTTCTGCTGTTTCAATTATGTCTTTTTCGTCCCCTTTGCCCAGAATAACAAGTTTAGTGTTAGGGAATTCCTTCAAGACAGAAGGCATTGCTAACAAAAGGTTTCTAGCGCCCTTTACCCAAGATAGCCTTCCAACGAACAGAAGCATACTCCAGTCCTTTGGAACGCCATATTTTTCTCGAATCGCTTCAATGTCCTTTGGATCACATTTTGCCATATCGTAACGTTCGGGGTCCACGCCGTTCCAAACCGCGCTTATTTTTGATGGCTCCCAACCGTGCCTTACTAGATCTTGTTGCATGGCGAAACTAACAGTGATTATTCTGTCTGATTTTTGGGCCATGGCGTCTTCAAAATGTGACACTACTTCTGACCCTTGACCTTCGCTTCTTCCCCATTCGGTGCTGTGTGTATGGAAGACCACTGGAATTTTTGTTTCATTCTTTATTATAAGGCCAGAAATACTGCTTAGCCAATCGTGTACGCAGACAACGTCAAAATTGTATTTCTCTTTTTTTATCAAACCATTGATGAATTTAGTCGCGCTGAGAATATTGTACATGAAAATGTCATTGAAGAATTTTATGTTGGTGCCCCATCTCTTTAAATCGTCAACTACGAAAAATGGAAAAACGTTGCTGGCATCGGCAATCAGGGGTCGATGAACCTCCACACCTCTTATGATTTCTCTGGTTTTCAAATTGCCGCCAAAATTCAGTGTGAAGACTGAAACGTCATGTCCTAACGCGATATATTCCTGCGTTACGTTTTCAGCATACGTACCTAAACCACCAACAATCGCTGGAGGATACTCATAAACAAAAAATCCGATTCTCAAAATGTTCACCCGAATAAAAGTTCCAAACTAATTTCTAATTGTATTTATAAGGTTCCAAGTACTTAAATGAACTATAATTTTCCTATGCTTTTCATTATGATTTGGTTCAAAAATAGTATGTATGCGGGTAAATGAAAAAGTGATCTATGGGAGATCATGATGAATTTCGTCTAGTTTATGGTCGATGTTATTCAAGTGCGCCTCTATTTGGTCTATCTTTTTTTCTATTTCTCTAATTTTATTTAGAATGGCTTGTTCGGTCAAGCTAACATCCTCAAGTACTAATTATGTTGTAGACAATAAAAAAACTAACGGATTTTTGTCCTAGACAAAATTAATCTCAGATTCGGATATTGCCATAACCCCAGGAAAACTGATTGAGCGACCGCTAAACCTTACTGAAAGTGAATTTACCGAACTGGAAAAAGAAGCGCCGAAGACTGAGAAACTACGCAAATACTCAACGGTTTCTGTGACTAAATCGGGTATTTACCTTCATCTGAGTCTAGGTAGACATAAAAGCGCAGATGTTTTGGAGTTACTATTGGGATGAGTTAGTTGATAAACGTTCAAGGAAGCAAATGGGAGCCCGATGCTAGAACAGAACCCGCTCCTAGATATGAGCCAGAACCTCGAAGCGAACCTTCTCCTAGAACGGAGCCCGCCGCTAGAACTGAACCAGCGCCTAGAACAGAACCAGCTGCGAGAACGGAACCATTGGATCATAAGATAAAAACAATCAAGTGTCCTTTTTGTGGTTATCTTTTGGTGTATTCTAAAGGAACTGGGAAGCAAACATTCAGATGCTCAAAATGCGGAAATTTTTTCCAAGTAGAATAAGGTCTGTTCAGCTTCAAGTTTGGGCTTTTGATAAAATCCGAGAGGCAAAATTCAAAAATAGAATTGGGAAGAAGGGCTATAGTGCCCGCATTCGGTTGTTTTTTGGGTTGTGTTCAACCTCAGCTAGCCCCAAAGCTTCCATTATAGGTGGTAGATAGTTTGCAAATCTGCCTCGCAGGCTTTTCTTGAGTCCATACCATCCGCCAACTGGGTTTTTTAGTGAGCGACCCCAAGCTTCGACAGTTCCCTCTTCAGCGGGTTTCTGCTCGTCAGCGCTACCCAGCGGCACCCAGTCGCCTTTTGTCTTCAACATCTTATGTAAATCATCTAAGGCTCGAAGTTGGTACTTTAGCTCCGTTTTGCCAACCCAAACAACAATTGCTGGTGGATCTGCTTTTTCATCTTTGTATGCCTTAAATTCAGAAGTTCCGGGAGGAGTCTTGAGAATCCAAGGATCATCCTTTGTTCCTTTCTGTTTAACTGTCAAAAAATTCACCTAATAATAGGATTAACTAGAGCAAATTTCAATTTTTCGGTTTCTAGAATCTTAAGGTTGGAAAAGAAAGAAAATTGTTGCCAAAAAGAATTCCAACTTTCAAGCTAACTCTAATGATTAAAAGAAATCTGCAAGACCCACCATTATATCACAGGTTTGTCTTATTCATTGACTAGCTTTTTTAGGGTCTTTCGGTTAAAGTTTTATAGGTTTTTTGTATACATTATTTGTTAGGTGTATACGTTGACTGAGGTCTTATCGGTAAGGGTCAAAAAAAGTCTCAAAGATGAAGCTGAGAAGCTAGGAGTCGACTTAAAAATGGCTGTAGAGCAGCTTTTAGAGGAACTTGTGGCTGAGAAGAAAGCTAAAGCACAGAAAGTAGCTAAAGAACTCAGCAGTCTCATGGATGTTAAAGCTGACGAGTGGATAACAGATGTCAAAGCGACAAGACACGAAATGTAAATACCTCATAGACACCTCTGCACTCTACCCCCTCTTAATTTCGGGCATACCGTATAATGTTGAGGAATGCGCGGTGAGTTCCCTAACAGAGTACGAGATTGGGAATGTGCTTTGGCGGGAAAATCAACAGAAAAAACTCAAGGATCCCGCAAGGATAGCGGCGATCTTCTCCGAAGCCTTAGCGCCTCTTAGAAAATTTGAGATTGACTCAATAGCAAATGTTTTGGAGGTTGCGATAGGGCGTCATCTTACTTTCTATGATGCATCTTACGCTTATCTGGCGGAGAAGGAAAACCTCAAGTTAGTTACGGCAGATACCGACTTGCTCAAGAAATGCAAAGTTGCAATAACCATCAATGAAATGAAATAAATCAAGTTTTGCATATGCCGATTGATTCTTGTTCAGCTCTTGGACAGAACTGATAGAAGAAGAAGTGCACTTTTTGGAATCTTCTTCTTCTTTTAATTCCTGATCTTTTGGCAATGTCAAGGTAGAAGTTGTTGTTCACCCTGAAATTTCACATAGAACAGCTTATGCTAATAGTTCGCGTTTTTTCTCTTTCTCCTTTTCAAAAGCAGGTTTTGAGAGCGATTTTTGCTTAAAATTGTAGACCACAAAGTAGGATCTAAAAGAGTGATCCAGTTTGTATTGAGACAGTGCAAATCAGTGTCTAAATTATCTTAAAAATCAACTTTTGGCTTAAAAATTAACTCATAATGAGTTGATCCTAAGTCTATTTGTTTTATTACACAAAAACCGTTCTCTGCAAGAACTCGATTGGCTTCATCTTCGGAGAGTCGTATCTTAAGCGGCGGTCCATATTCAGTTTGGGCCTTCTTCCAGTCTACATCAACAATGTAAGCGGTTGGTTTAGATATCCGTCTAACCTCTTGGAAGAACGCTTTCTTATCCTCTACCTCATGTAGAACATTAGCGAATAGGACAAGGTCGACGGATTCTTTGGGAATACCTGTATGGCATACATCACTATCTACTATTTTTATTATATTTGGGGTCACTTCTGACTTGGCAATGTTTTCTTTTAAGCCATCTAGGATAGTTTGGTCGCTATCAACGGCATACACGAGGCCTTTTTCACCTGTCATCTGAGCCATTGGAATAGTGAAAAAGCCAGGTCCCGAACCCAAATCTGCAATAATCATTCCTTCCGTTATCCCTATCTCGTTTAGAACGGTTTCTGGATTATGCCATTGCTTTCTTTCTTCGGACATTAAGAACTTGACACGGTCAATATGAAGGTCAATATGATGTTCCATTGCTAACTTCTCAGCTGCTTATGCGAAATCAATCCACTATTAAAGTAAACTGGTTGAATGGTTTCTCTATTTTTGGATTGGCAGCTGCAGTGTTATTTTACCTCTATGGGTTCAAGGGTTTTTTGGTTCGCCAATTGCCAGTGGTCAATGTATCGCTTGAGAGAGTTTCTACGCCCAAGATTTCCGCAGCTTTAGCAAGTTTGTTGTCATCTGTTACTAGGATACCGCTGGCTTTCTTTGCCTCTACAAGATATGCGGAGTCATAAAACGTTAGATTGCACTTATGAGCTGTTTGAAGTATTTCGATTCCTTGTTCGCCATCGACCTCAACTACCTTCACACGCATAAGCATCGCATACATTAGGTTCAACGATTTCTCGGCTTCTTCAATGCTTATCCTCTTAAGCAAATGAGCCTCTCTCCACAAAGCGTTGCCAAGCTCATAATACGCTAAACTAATCGTTGTCCCTTCCATTAGCTTGTCCATGGCTTTTTCAGGGCATTCTCTGATAAGCCTGTATATGGCGTTGGCATCAAATAATAACCGTTGTTCTGTCATCTGCTGTCCCTTGAGGCACGGATGGATTGGGTGAACTCTTCCGGCGGGATTTTTTTTAGTATGGCGGATACCTCTTTGGCAAGTTTGTTTAGTTTTTCTTTTTCCAGTCGGTCTACTTCTGACTGTAAGGATTCACGTATTACCTCGCTTATGTTCACTCCTAGGCTGGATAACTTTTTTTTGAGTTCAGCGGGGACTTTGGCGCATACTGTTTCTTGCATACCCATAGGTATTACCGAAATAGTATAACAACTGCGTATGATAAGAAGATTTCTGCAACTTCAAGTTAAAACAATTGAAGCTGGGAAGGGAATTGAACCCAATATAAAAGGTCTGCAATCTGTAAGGGAGAATTATTTGATGCTGTCTAGCGTGGTAGCGTTTGATGGTATTATCTTTTTAATTAATCGGGCGTCTTCTGTTATTAATCTAAAACCTTTTGCTTTGGCAAAATAAGCATATGAAGCGTCGTAAAAAGTAATCTTGAGTTTTATTGCGGAGTCCAAGATTTCGTCTTCGCTCCCCGCTATTTCTATTAGGTCCATTAAGTTTAGGATGTGATTGATTGTTTTCGCCATCATTTTGGCTTCTTGCTCAGAAACCTTTGCTTGCAAGATGCAGTCTTTCCAAATGATGTTTCCCAATTCATATCTTGCTAACTCTAACGTGTAATTTCCAGCCAAAAACTCGATTTTGTTTTCTTTAACGGCTCTAAAAATGGCTGATGAATCAAAAAGAGCCTTCATCGGCTTTCCCGGTCTTCTCTTATGCTTTTCACGATGTCTTCGACGCTGACCTTATCAAGTATTGGCTTTAGCTTGTCTATCTCTACTTTTAGCTCTTCCACTTCTCTTTTTTTTACTTCATCTTCAAGGGCTTTTCGTAAAATCTTGGATGGCTTGATTTTGAATTTCTGAATTTTTTCTTTAAGTTGCTTGGGGATTTTTGTAGAAACTGTTACACATTGCTGTACCAAATTATTCTCACCAAATATTACTACTTTAAAGTAGGATAAATCAGTTTCCATTCAGTGGAAGAAAAATAATTAACAACCTATTAAGCCATATAATTCTTTCCCAGACGAGAAATTACGCTTAGAGTTGATCTTTAAGTGCTTTTGGCAAAGTCAAGATAAAAGTTGTTCTTCACCCCGAAATTTACCCCGTTCAACTTCATCCACCCTGAAAAAATTCTATGAAGAAAAAGATAACGTTCGAAAGTGTAGAGGAAGAAAAAATCGTTTTTCCCTAAATAGACTGGTTGAAGATTTTCTCTATTTTGGATTTGCCGCTAAGTGAAATTTTACTTCTATGGGGTTGAGCGTTTTTTTGTTCGCCATGTTAAGCCGCTATAGATTGTAAATGCTAAAAGAACCACAAAAACCGCTGCTTTAACGACTGTAAAATCTATAACAGCAGAGTATAGCGCGAATGCTGCTGGAAACGCCCCAATATACAACGTGAAGATGATTGCTGTTGGCAGTTTGTAGCTGTATTTGTAGTCTTTGAAGATGCGTTTGCCAAAGTATAATGCTGCTAAGCGTCCCATGCCATGAGTGCATTTTATGCAGTTGTAGCATGGACGTAGACAACCTAGAAGATGCAGTAGACCATAAACTAAGATCAGTGTCGCCAAAAGAAACACAATGCCAATCGCTAAATCATACAGTAGAAAAGCAACGGCGTCAAGAATAATCCACAGGAAAAGGGCGAGGTTGCCAAGTACAACCAATTTTTTGGGGAAGAAAATTGGTCGACCATCTTTTGGTTCTGTCATGCCCAACCTATTGCCGAGAAAGCGATATAAGGATTCTTTATCGCTAAAATCTGTTATTTAATCGGTTTTAAAAGTAATGTTGTTTTGTATTATGCATAAGGTTTTGTTGATACGATGATTGAGATGGCTGAAAAATCGGGAATTGTACTCAAATCCCTTCCCGTCCACTATGCCCTTTAGAATTAAAGGTCTTTGGCAAACGCTGTGGGTTCTATTCTTGTTATTCCTTTGATTTTGTCGTATATGTGTTCGGTGCTCAAGATTGTTTTGTCTTTGGGTATTGCGGTGGCTGCGTGGTAGGCGTCAAATGGTGAGGTTTTGTATTCGTTAATCAAAAGTGAGGCTGTTAGGCATATTTCTGGAGTTACGGCGATCCACTCTATGTTCCTTAAATGAGACAGTATATTAACGGCTAATGCAAGCTCACTGAATAATTGTCTGTTGAAAAACCAAAATATGATTTCTTGAATGACTGCTGTTGATGCGTAGACTCCTTTGAGTTCACCTGAATCTATCTTCTCAAGGATTTTCTCTGCTGCGGGCTTCAAGCGGTCTTCTTTCTTAATTGCTGCCAGCAAAAGGTCGGATTCGATAAGGATTTTAGTCACCTTTTAATTTTTTGTTCACAAGCCTTTGCGCTGTCTGCAGAGCTTCCTTACGCATTTCAGAAACGGATTCTTTTACGTCAATTTTGAAATTTTTTAATGCCTTAATTGGATGCTTTGAAACGGGTACGATTGCTATGTGGTCTCCTAAGTCAACGTAGATTATGCTGTCGCCTTCATCGATGCCATATTTTTTTCTGATTGCTCGCGGGATTGTGGTTTGGCATTGTCGGGTGACTTTTACTTCGTAAGACATAGATTTAACCTACTATATTATTGGGCAAAATACTATAAATTGTTTGCTTTTACTATTTTACAATAGGTATCCAAACTGAGTAGCATTTTTCTAATCAATGGAGATATCGCTTGTAGGGCTTTTTTTAGGGAAAATAATGTAGGTTAGTTTGGTTTTATGGTGTGTTGTTGTTTTCTGGAATTGTTAGAACAAATTTTGCGCCTTTGCCGGGTATTCCTTTCTCATGAATATTCCAGCCATAGGCTTCAACCATGCTCTTAATCAAGTATAAGCCGAAGCCTGTGCTTCCTCCAGTGCTAAACCCTTGTTTGAAGAGGAATTTTTTGTTTTTAGAGGGTATGCCTTCGCCGTCGTCTTCATAGATGAGTTGTAGAGTGTTTTTGTCTGTTTTTTTGTGATAGATGTGTACTGCTGTGGTTTTTTGGCCGTATTTTATGGTGTTTTCAATTAAGTTGTAGATTAATTGTCTTAGAGATGAATCAGCCAGAACAACTAAACCTTCACAGTCGTTGATGAGGTTAAATGGTAATTGAGAAAACATTCCTTTAGCTTCGTCAATTGCGTTTTTTACATTTATGTTGACTAGTTTTTCAGCTCCAAGTTGCTCATATGTTTTAGCAAAGTCAAGAATTCTTGTTGTTTCTCGGATGGATTGCTCTATGGAATTTAGTCTTTCAGTAATTTCGGGTTTATCGCCGTATCTCTTTTTCAGAAGGTAAGCGTTCCCACCTATTACTCCAAGTTTATTCCTAACATCATGCCTAGATAAACTGCCTACTACTCTGAGCTTTTCATTTAGTATTTCTAACTTCTTTCGATTTTCTTCAATTTCATTCTCTTTAACCTTAAGAATTGAAATGTCCTCAAAGCTTTCAATAAGCATTTCTTGTCCATTATGCTCTATTTTTGTAACGCTTTTAATTATTGGGCATATATCTCCATTTGATTTTAACAGGACTCTTTCAGATTTATCCACTGTCCGACCCAAATCTAAAACAGGGCATTTTCCAATTTCGTTAGGGCAGATAAAATTGTGGCAGACTTTACCTATCACTTCTTCTTCACAAGCACCCAACATTTTAAGGACAGCTGGATTAGCATCAATAATCTTTCGGCTCTCACAATCTACAACCATAATTCCTGTTGAAACAGCATGCAGAGTTCTTTCTAAATAATTCCAGGCGGATTCTAACTGATTTTCGATTTTCTTGTGTTGAGTGATGTCAATCATAACGCCTCTTGCACCAGTTACTTTTCCATCTTTTATAATTGGTGAGCTGCTAATTGTTGCTGGAAAACTGGTGCCGTCTTTTCTTAGTAAAGTGTATTCGCTTGGTTGTAAGAAGTCTCCATTAAATACCCGTTCTATGTTTTTTCTGATTCTTTCTGAGTCTTCTGGAGCAATCAGTGTAAGTACATTAAAACCATTGAGGGCATCATTCTTTGAATATTTTGTAAGCTCAAATGCTTTTGAATTTGCATAAACAAGATTTGCGTTAAGATCAATTTCGAAAACTACTTCAGGTAAACTGTCAATTAATTCATGATATTTCTGTTCACTTTCCTTAAGAGCATTTTCTGTTCTTTCGCGTTCAGTTATGTCTTCTGCAAAAACAGTAATTCCATCTTCAATTGGAATAATAGTATATTTCCAAGCTTCATTTGAGTAAATACGGCCTCCCCATTCGAAAGTCCTTACTTCTTTTTTCTCCATTGTTTCACGGAGAATCTTTTCAAGAGGGGTACCAATTAATTTAGGGAAAACTGACCATCCATTTCTCCCTATTACTTGATCTGGGGTCAACCCTCCTAGTTTTGCCATTCTTTCGTTGATATATATGAAATTCCAGTTTCTGTCAAGGGCATAGACTCCGTCATTTGTACTGTTGATAATTGAATTAATTGTTTTATTTTTTTGTTTTAGTTTTTCTTCAACTTTCTTGTTTTCGCTTATATCGTGGCAAACGGCAACTGTGCCTATGAATTTGCCATTTTTGTCTTTAACTTTTATTTGGTGTAATTTTCCGTTTCGTATTTCTCCAATTCGGTTTCGGTAGACAATTTCGCCTGAAAATTTGCCTTTGTTTAGTACTTTTTTGGTTACTTCTTCAAAGGATGGGTTTATTTGGATATTCATGAAAATTTCTTTAAACTCTTTGCCTAGGCTTCTTTTTCTTCCCAGCCAAAAAGGTCTTGGGCTGCTTTATTCCAGGTTGTTATTATAAAAGAGTCATTGGTGGCAACTATGGCTTCATCTAGACTTTGAAGAATTGTTGTGGCATATTGATTCTCAGAGAGAGCTCTCTTTCTTTCCACTGCAAGCGTTAGATGATGGGCTAATTCACCATAAATTGTTTCAGGTGAGTTGGCTTTGCATACATAATGATCTGCTCCTAAGTTCAGAGCTTGAATAGCTATTTCTTCACGGCTTCTGCCTGTCAGGACAATAAATGGAGTATCAATCCTTTTTTCCCTTAATTCTTTTAAGAATTGCAGTCCGTTCTTGCGTGGCATTTCATAGTCACAGACTATTGCGTCAAATTCTTTTTGGGCTATTCTTTCTTCAGCTTCCTCAATGGATCCCACTGAGTCCACTATGAAATTGCCTTCCATTTTCTAGAATGGATTTAGAGACTTCTAAAAGCGAGTGTTCATCATCAATATGGAGGATTCTGACACATTTTTTTGATTTTTCTTTATTTTTTCTGCTTTTAGCCGCCAGGGCATTAATATTTGTCTCTATTTGATCTGGTTGTAGTTGAGACTTTAGGTTATTCATTTCAATTGATTTCTAGGTGATAATTTCTTAAAGCTCTTCTTAGCTTAAGATATTGAGTAGTTCTATGGAGTTAAAATTATAATTTTAGATAATGGGTTGTGTGCATTTTTGTTTGTGGGTTTGTTTTGGTTAGGTTGCGTTGTGGTTCTTATTTTGTCTCCACAAAATATATATTGTTTATTAAGATTCATGTTATGAAATGGTGGCTAAATTGGAAAACAATCCACAAGTCATAAAAAAATCTGTTTTTAACAAAAAAATCATCGCCATAGTTTTAGCTATTATAGCAGTTGCTGCAGTCGTCTCTACCGCGGCGGTTTTGACCTCAGGTAACCAATCATCCACTAACCAAACTAATGGTCAGAATGGATTAACAAACGATCAGAACAGCCCACAATCCTGGATCAAAAAAGGCGCCTACGCAACTTATGCAGGCCAAGCCGAAATCTTATCAATGAAGGTCACTTTCACCGCAAGAATGGAAATAGTTGATCTAAACCAAACACACATGCAACTATCGACCAACTACAACATGTCCACACCCTTCGGCGCAACAGAAAACACAACCACAACCTGGGTAAGCAGACAAGACATGAATTTCCAACCAGAAAACCTACCACTAAACAACACATATACCACACAAATAACCCTACCCAACCTTGGAACAAGAACCTGCACAGTATACGAATACAGCAGCCAAGGAATCAGCGCAGCATACTACGTTGACCAAAGCATCCAATGGCCAATCAAAATGGTAATGACCTCTCCAAGTGTTGAAGGACAATCCTACAACATGGACATAAACCTGGTAGATACAAACATACCAGGCCTCTAATAATTGCCCAGCAAAGTTGAGTCTTAATTTTTTTCTTTCAACCGATTTATAACTATGGAATCTGGTGATTTCCTGTAATAGACTGGAAGAAGAAGTGAAAATTTTTCACCTTTCAATAATCACCACAGAAATGCAGTTTAATAATAAAAAGAGAAAAATCAAGCCAACCATCTTTTCTTCTAATAAAGAACAACAGAACTCGAGAGCAAATCGTGGATCGAAAAGAACAAAAAATAATTGAAGTTGCAGTTGGGTTAATAAGTGGGTTTTTACTACTTTTACCACCAGTGTTGTGATGTGACCACTGAGCTTAAAGCAGTAAAAATCAGCAAAGAAACATACTCCGAATTAAGCGCTATCGCAGGCGAATTACAAATCAAAAGAAAACGACCTGTATCGATGGATGAAGCAATGAAATACCTAATACGCAAAAGCAGAAAAGGAAAAAAGATTTCTGATTTAGCAGGTTCATGGAGTATGAATGATACTGAAGCAAAAGAAGTCAAAGAGTCAATTGCCAAGGCATGGGAAACATGGAAACCGTAAAAACAATAATCGATACCGACCTCTTAATTGACCTGTTAAGAAACCAAAAACAAGCAACAGCCTTCATCACCAAGCTTGAAGAAAAAAACTACATTTTGGCAACCACTGCAATCAATATCTTTGAACTCCATCATGGAGCACATAAATCTGTGGAAAGCGAAAAAAATCTTCAAGCAATCCAAGTACTCATAAGCAGATTATCTATTTTTCCATTTACGTCAAAAGCCGCCCAAAAAGCAGGCCACATATACGCACAACTGAGCGTCAAGGACAACCGATAGGACTAAGAGACACCCTCATCGCTGCCATCGCCCTAACGAGGGAATGCAGTGTCGCTACACGCAATCAAGAGCACTTCAACAGGATTTCTGACTTAGAAATAATTACACCATAAAGCTGTGGGCAAAGTCTCGGCTTAACTGCTTTATCCTCTTTCTTCTTACATACTGCACTTGCCAAAACAATAAACAGTCATAATCTCCAGCTCCTACGCCGATTATTAGGTTTGTTAAAAAAATATTGAGTGGATGAGGGGATTTGAATCCCGCCTGGTGCGGGTTCATAATGGCTGGCAACTCGCATGACAGAAAGGCGCTATTCTGTTATGCGTTGTACTTCTGGAAAGCAGTCGAAATGTTTGTCAAAAGAGTAAATTTTCGTTATTGCTGTTTTTTTCATGAGCACGTATGCCAATGCGTCATTCAATCCTACTGGGTACTGTTCCGAAATTGAAACTGCGTTCAGGTAGTCGTCGGGTGTTACCTCACAAATCTGGATGTTTTCTCGAAGTAGCAAGCCTTTTTCAAGTATAAGAGCTCCTTCAAGAGGCAAATAGTATTCTATGATATTACATATCTCGCTGAAGTGGACAACTGAGCAGGCTACTTCTTCGCCGGCGTTTATTCTGCTTACAATTTGTTTTGCTGCTTCTTTGGCGTTTATCTCATGTGGTTGAAGTTTTCTTGTGGGCTTCAACAGAGCATATACAAAGACGTTTGTGTCTACGAAAGCTAAGGGCAACCTATTTCCTCCGAAGCTCTTCGCGAACTTTGTGCCAATCGGAAAGGTCAGCTTTTAAATCAACCTCGATTGAGTCGAAGTACTTTGTTAAGTCAATATCTGTGAACGGTCTGATCTCAATTAAATCCCCTTTTTTGAGAAACAACCGCCTTTTTGTCTTTAAGATACCTATCTCTCCATATTTTTGGGAGCATAATGCGCCCCTGGGTATCAACTGTCTTCACTTCCACTTCCATTAACTGTCACCTAAATATTCAAGAAGTGGTTAAAGTATAAAGAATTTATGGTCGCTGGAGGATTTGATTCAGGCGAAAGTGGAGATTTCAGATACAAAATCCTTTTTTAAATTGCATTCCGACAATGGAAAGCAACAATGGAATCCCATAGAACTAGCTTGATTTGATGTGTTTAGGCGCAAGGTGTTGAAGTTTTTCTTTGAGGGCTGAAAAATCCTTTGTCTGAACTGCGATGACTAAATTTTTCTTTCAAACTTAACAGAATATCAGAACTTTCTTTAATTGTTTTTATAAGCAATGATGCATTGTATAAGGCATAACGTATTATTGAAACGGTGAATGAAATGTCTGAAAAATCAGGAATTGTATTCGTTGGAAACAAAATGCCCATGGACTATGTACTAGCGATAATAACAGGAATGTCCGCGAGTGATGCCAAAGAAATAACTTTGAAAGCCAGAGGACAAGCAATAACAACAGCAGTTGACGCAGCAGAAATAACGAGAAATCGCTTCTTAAAAGACCTCAAAGTGAAAAAAATCGCGATAGGAACAGAAGAGATGCCGGCAAGAGAGGGCGAAACTAGATCACGAATGGTTTCTACAATTGAAATAGTGCTTACAAAAGGCTAGGAAACCTAAATTTTCCATCTTTCAAATTTTTTGAAGATTAAGAAATAGATTAGATGAGCCATTGAGAATTTTCGTTTTTCCGATCAGTTTATTGACTAAATAAATAATGCCTGGAATTTCTTATTGCCAGATATGCTTTCAGGCATATCAGGTGTCATATCCATTCACTTTTCACTAAAAGAAATCGACTGTTGATATGTCCGAAACACAAAGAAATAAATCCAAATTTCAATATACACTAATCAATTAGTGAAATTGTTTTTTGGTCCTAATTACGCATTAGTTAATTCAATGGTTCCACTCAAGCTGAGCTTCTAAGCGGATCAAAAAAAGGTCACCGGAAAATTAGGTGGAAAAATATGAAAAAACTGCAAACTCTAATAATCATATTCCTATTTTTGCTGTCAATCGGCACATTTGCTAGTATGCCGGTCAAAGCCCAAACAAACACTCTTTCTCAATTTGTCTTCAATACTCTGAGTACTCCTCAGACGGCTGGTTCTGCTTTCACTGTAACGATAACTGCTAAGACTTCAAACGGAAACACCGTTACAAGCTATGTTGGGACTAACACTCTAACAGTGTCTTCAGGCACGATTACTCCAACAACCACAACCGCCTTTGTAGCAGGCGTCTGGACTGGTCAAGTAAAACTCTCTCAAGCAGGAACAGGAATTTCAATTTCAACCAGCGGTTCCGGCAAATCTGGAACAACCAACAAAATCACAGTTAATCCAGGCGCTCTTGACCATTTCCTCTTTAACACAATTAGCAGTCCACAAACTGCAGGAAAAGCTTTCAGCATTACAATAAAAGGTCAAGATGCAAACGGCAACACGGTCACAAGCTACACTGGAACCAACAGTCTAGCAGCGTCTTTGGGTACGATTAGCCCCGTAAGTACTTCTGCATTTGTTGGAGGTGTCTGGACTGGGTCCGTTTCAATTTCTGCATCTAGTTCAGGAACTACAATCAGTACATCTGGTTCTTCAAAGTCCGGTACAAGCAACTTGTTCAATATTAATGCAGGTGCTCTTGATCACTTCGTTTTTAACAGTATTGGCGCACAGACAGCGGGCACCGCATTCAGCATAACCATTAGTGCTAAAGATGCAAATGGCAACACAGTTACAGATTACACTGGAACTAACACTCTATCGGCGTCTGCAGGAACGATAAATCCAACCAGCACTGGAAAATTCTCATCAGGCATCTGGACGGGTTCAGTAACTCTATCTACAGCTGGTTCAGCAATAACGATCAGTACCTCTGGTTCTTCAAAATCAGCAACAAGCAATTCTTTCACCGTTAATTCGCTATCTCTTGACCATTACGTCTTTAATACTATTAGTACTCCTCAGACAGCGGGTTCCGCTTTCACCATAACAATAACGGCCAAAGCCTCAAACGGAAACACAATTACCAGCTACACTGGAAGACCTACCTTAAGTATTTCAACTGGAACTTTAAATCCAACCGTCACTGGTGCCTTCTCGAATGGTGTTTGGACAGGTACAGTTTCGACGACTGGTGCAGGTTCAGATGTTACTATTATGGCTACTGATGGAAGCCATTCTGGGGCGAGTAACTCGTTTAGTGTGAATTCGGGTGTAGCTAATCGCTTGGTGGTTTCAAGTGGGACTTCTCAGGTTGCGGGTGTTGCTTTTTCCGTAACAGTTACAGCTGAGGATGCATATGGGAACACAGCTACGAGTTACACGGGCAGAGTTCATTTTAGCTCTTCCGATGCAGGATCCGGAGTTAGTTTGCCAAGTGATTACAAGTTCCAATCTGGCGATTTTGGCATTCACACTTTCACTAACGGCGTTACGTTGGTAACGGTTGGTACGGGTATCTGGGTTACTGCAACTGATACCGTGACTGGCTCGATTACAGGTTCACAAACTGGTATAACCGTGACTCGAGCTGGCGTTGTTAATGTTGTGATTTCTCCTTCTGGCTCATCAGTTACAGCAGGGTCATCCAAGACTTATTCAGCAACTGCTTTAGACGCATATGGTAACAGTTGGGATGTTACTCCTTTGATTACATGGAGCATAACATCTGACGCTGGAGGTTCCTGGAGCGGCAACGTTTTCACTTCTGCGGTTGCTGGATTATGGACTGTAACAGGAACCTATACCTCCACAGCCTACAATACAAGCTTGACAGTGAATCCGGCTGGTCTTGACCATTTTACATTCAACACAGTTGGACCTCAGACAACAGGTTCACCTTTCAACATAACGATTACGGCAAAAGACACGTTTAACAATACGGCTACAAGCTATTCTGGTCGGCCGTTTTTGACGTATTCGGCAGGGTCGATTACTCCTACTACTATTGATACTTTTGTTAGCGGTGTTGGGTCCACTGCTGTTACAGTAAATGTTGCTGGTTCAAACGTAACAATTAAGGCTATTGATAATAATCACTCTGGGACGACTAACTCGTTTTCGGTAAATCCCACTATTTCTGCATCTGCAGGTGCTGGTGGAGCCATCAATCCAAATGGAAACGTAAGCGTCAACTATGGCGGCAGTCAAAACTTCAACATAACAGCCAACACGGGCTACTCCATTGCCAATGTAACTGCAGATAATATTTCTCTTGGACCAGTTTCAACTTACACCTTCACAGGTGTTCAGGCAACTCACACGATTATAGCCATTTTTGCAATTAATACGTTCAATATTTCTGTCTCTGCAGGTCCAGGAGGATCTATCAGTCCCAGCGGGTCTATTAGCGTTAACTATGGTGATAATCAAACTTTCAATATAACAGCCAACCCAGATTATTATATAGTTGATGTCTTGGTAAATGCAAGTTCAGTTGGTGCTGTTAACTCGTACACGTTCACTAACGTTCAGACCCCAAATACTATCTCTGCAGTATTTGCTCCAACACCAACAGCCACACCTATACCGACTGCAACACAGAATCTTGCTCCCACACAAACACCCAAACCTACAGATACTCCAACTCAAACGCCATCACCAACACCCTTACCAACTCCGTTGCCAACAGCTGTGCCCGCTAAAACAGATAATGGGACAATAGTTGAACTTGCAATCACAGGAAACATAACCAGTTCACAAATATCTAACGCTACAATCACAAAAAACCAAATTACCAAAACAACCACAGTGTCCTTCACAATAACAGGACCAAACGGAACAGTAGGATTAGGCAATATGACTATTCCAAAAACCGCAATACAGAACGGAACAACCCCAGTCATATACATAGACGGTCAGCAAGCCCCCAATCAAGGCTATACACAAGACACCGACAACTTTTATGTGTGGTTTACTGTGCAATTTAGTACCCATCAAATAACAATTCAATTCACATTACCGGCAATCACGAATTCATCATCATTTTTGTCTATGGCAGCCGTTCTATTGACCGTTCCCGAAATCATATTAATCTACACAGTAATAGCCATCAGACGCCTAAGACGGAAACCCGAAAATACGTAACCAACCTCCAAAACTAAGGTTTATTTAGCAACTCTTGTTTTTAGGTTTTTTTGTCATAATTTCAAGTAGCTCGTAAATTGCTAATTTTGGTATAAGAATTCAGGTTTTCATAATGTTCATCTTGATTGGATAAACGATTGGTTCTGTTTTATCCAGCTGAAGAATCAAAAATCAATGTTTTTTGGTCTTATTCTTAAACGCGAAGTTTTTGATCAATTTTAGGGACAGCCCTTTTCTTGTTAAGTTTTCAGTAAACCCCATATAGGTAGTGAAGTTATAGAGAAATTATGAAGCAAACGCTCACCTACATCTTGATTGCTCTTCTTATTGTTAATACAATCTTTTTTGCAGATTTTAATAGTAATACGGCAAAAGCTCAAGGGAGCGGTACCTCTGTTGGCGGAATAATATCGGTTGATTCCACCTGGACACCTGCAGGCAACCCCTACACTTTTGTTGACAATGTCACAGTGGCTAAAAATGTTACCTTAACAATCATGCCTGGAACAGTTATCGACTTAAAGTTAGCCAACTTTATAATCGATGGAACCCTCAACGCGAGGGGAACTGACGCAAATTGGATAGTTCTTCAAGGCCAGAAACGATTAACTTTTTCTTGGCCACCAAGAATTTACTTTAACAGCAGCAGTACACCCTGGGATGAAAACACTGGAACAGGCTCCATAATTGACCATGCACAATTAAGTGTTCCAAACTACCAATATGAAACCATCATGGGCGATTATCCAAAAATCTCAAACAACATAATCTATAACTATGGAAATGACGCAGGCGCCGTTCGAACTTTCGGTTTAGTTTATAATAATACAATTCTTGGCGGGTACCGCGGCATCGTTGCGCAATTTAATCAAACAATCCTCTCCAACACCATCAAAGACGCAGACGTTGGCATTTCCTGCGGCTACATGTCCACTGACCCAATCTATCACCCAACAATAATTGGCAATTTACTCATCAACAACACCGTGGGAATCGACGATTACGGATGTGACCCAACCATAACAAATAATACCATAGCTAACAGCAACAAAGGAATATTCTTGTCAAGTTACGCTTTTTACAGAAACGCAGCCCCAACAGCAATCATGTACAATAACATATACGCCAACAACTATAACGTATATGTTGAAGCAAAAAATACAACCACAATAGTCAGCATGCCGTTTAATTGGTGGGGAACATCTGACTCATCGAAAATTGCCCAATCAATCTATGACCGCCAAAGCGATCCTACCCTCGCAAGAGTAACATATGCTCCTTTCTTAAACGCGCCCAATCCAGCAGCACCAGCATCAACAGAAATAAACCCCTAATCCTTCGCCAACCCCATCTCCCACAAGTGCACCTTCACCGAATCCAACCATTACCCATCACAGAATCCAACCATTACGCCATCCCCAAGCCCAAATCAAACACCAACAACCACACCCACCCCATCCATTCCTCCGCAAAAACCTGCTCCTCTACTTGACTTAACATGCAAAAGCACAACCTCATACACCAACTTCAGAGTAGACATAAAAGGAGCCTTAACAAATCAAGGCACACCAATCTCCGATTCACAAATACTCCTCTCCTACAGCGTTAACGAAGGAGACTCCTGGATAGACCTAACCACAGTACACACAGACAATAATGGCGAATTTCTGGCAACCTGGACACCCCAAGTCACAGGCGAATACCTTCTAAAAGCAACCAGCAAAGAATCCGCAACATATTCCAGCACAATCAAAACTTTAAGTTTTGCAATATTGCCTTTCCAGCAACAAAACGTTTTCTCAGTAGAATCCAACTCAACAATAACCGCACTCAACTTCAACCCCGCCACCAACCAATTCAGCTTCACAGTAAACGGAATACCCGGAACAACCGGCTACGTTAGAGCAACCATAAGCAAAACCATAATGGCTAACTCTGAAAACATCAAAGTATACTTAGATGGAAATCCAATTAGCTGTTCAATAACTTCAGACGCAGATGCGTGGGTAGTAACCTTCACCTACCACCATAGCACTCATCAGGTGATAATCAACCAAGAACAAACCAACCATTCACAGCCTATTTACAACACATACTTGCCCTTCATTTTAGCAGGAATTATTTTGGCGTCTATTGGTCTGCTTGCATTGATTATTTGGCGGAGAAAATCAAAGACTCCACTAGTTTAGGACAATACCTTCATCACTTTCATTGAGCTTTAGAAGTAGTAGTCGATGCTGCAAATTTCAACTAGACTACTACTTCTCTTGTTTGAAAAACTTTTTTTACCGATTACTTTGCAATGTGTTTCAAAAATGTATAGTTAACATAGTAGAAGAAGAAGAGCAATTTTTCAATCTTCTTCTTCTTTTAATCCCTGATCTTTTGGCGTATAGCTTCTTTTGGAAAGTCAAGATAGAAGTTGTTGTTCACTCTGAAATTTCACCTAGAACAACTACTACTATGAGCACGTGTCTTTCAAACTTTTTTTCTTTTAATTAAAGATTGTTTCGCTGTCGTGAGAACAACAAGAGTTGAAAAATACGTGTTTTTTTAGTTTTGTTAAGGGTTCATATTTTGATAAGCTTAAAGGATGAAACGCTATTATTTTGTAATGAGGATATTAGCATGCGGTTGTTTGCTGGGACATCAGAGCAGTTTCTCGAAGATACGGTTCAAAACCAAATCGCCGAGAAACTAAGACTTGCCTTCTTTAGTTACTTTAGATATTATCCCTCTCCAAGTGAGTTGAATTCGTGGAGAAATTCGCTGCGTGCAGTTTCGATGGTTTTTCAAAATGCAAAGCTTACCGATCAAGGAATCTTGCTTGAATATCAATTGCCAATGACGTCTAAACGACTGGATTGTATGATTTGTGGAAAAGACGCTAACGGCAAAGATAATGCCATCATAATTGAATTGAAGCAATGGGACCGCTGCCAAGAAGCACCGGGAAAAAACGAAGTGATCTCTTGGGTAGGAGGCAGAAGAGAGCTTTTGCATCCTTCCGTTCAAGTCAGCCAGTACAAACGATACCTAAAAGATACTCATACTGCTTTTTACGAAGAACCCAACCCAGTAATTCTCAACGCATGCGCATATCTTCATAACTATAACGTTTATTCAGAAGACATTTTGTTCTCAGAAAAGTTTGCGGAGGCTCTTTTGAGTTCACCTCTTTTCACTGCCGATGATGTTAACAAGTTATCAGGATATTTGACTACAAAGCTTGAGTTGGGCAGCGGCATAGATGTGCTTAAGCGAATTGAAGAAAGCAAATACAGGCCAAGCAAGAAACTCATGGATCACGTTGGCAACGTCATCAAAGGAATCCCAGAGTACATCCTCTTGGATGAGCAACAAATTGTCTACGACAATGTATTTTCATGCGCGAAATCAGGGTTTCATGATAAACAAAAAACGGTTATAATAATCAAAGGCGGTCCAGGAACAGGCAAATCAGTAATCGCAATCAACCTCATGGCTGACTTACTGCTGAAAGGCTACAACGCTCAATATGCGACTGGATCACGTGCATTCACTGAAACCCTCAAGAAAATAATTAAATCGCGAGGCGCAGCCCAATTCAAATACTTCAACAGCTACACCGAAGCCGAAAACAACGCAATAGATGTCTTAATTGCTGATGAAGCCCACCGACTAAGAGAAACAAGCTTCAACAGATTCACTCCCAAAGACAAAAGGTCAACATATTCCACAAATCGAAGAGCTACTTAACGCCTCCAAAGTCACGGCATTCTTCATTGACGATGACCAAGTTGTGCGACCTGGCGAAATCGGCTCCGTCAATTACATCAAAGAATATGCCCAAAAGAACAACTGCAAAATTTTCGAGTATGAGTTGGAAGCCCAGTTCCGCTGCAATGGTTCAGATGCTTTCGTAAACTGGGTAAACAACACCTTAGGAATCAAACGAACTGCTAATGTGATTTGGGATCAGCATGAAGAATTCGATTTCAAAGTATTTGACAGCCCAGAAGAACTTGAAAACGCAATAAGAGCAAAAGTCAAAGCAGGCTACACAGGAAGAGTTACAGCGGGTTTCTGTTGGCCATGGTCCAATCCAAAATCCGATGGAACACTCCAAGACGATGTAGTCATCGGCGATTATCGAAGACCCTGGAATGCCAAACCCGAAGCCAGAATATTAGCCGCATGGAATCCCAAAATCAAATCTCTGGGCATACGACCCAAACGGAATAAACCAAATAGGCTGCGTATACACCGCACAAGGATTCGAATTCGACTACGCAGGAGTAATATTTGGAAACGACCTCATTTACGATTTTGATGAACAAACATGGAAAGGCCACCCAGAAAACTCCGCAGACAACGTAGTAAAACGATCCAAAGACAACTTCACAGACCTAGTCAAAAACACCTACAGAGTACTACTATCACGCGGCATGAAAGGATGCTATGCAGAAATACTTCCAAGCTCGGGGGATCTTTACGTTCAGCCAATTGACTATTCTTTCTTTTTACTGGCGCTTTAGGATTGGAACTTCTTGACAAGACATCAATGGTTGAGACACATAATAAACCACAATCAAAACCAAAGTAGTTTTTGTTTAAAAGTATAGCTGGCTCTAAGTAGTATCCAATTATTCTATCTTTGAAGGCATCAACGGTTTTCTTTCTGTCATTAATATTCATTTGCGAGAAAAGATATTTTGGTGAAAAATGCAGTAGTCTTTTTCTCTCAAGTGAAGATCACCTTCTCGTCTTTATTTGGCTTGCGATTAGTGTAAAATACGGAAAACGAGCCAAATGGAATTGGTATCATTTCAATTATTCTTTCATCTGGTGACTCGAACAAATAGGCATTATTAATTTTGATTATCCTGAATCCAGCTTGACATTTAGATAAAGCTTCAGAAAGTCCTAACGGTCCAAAGCCATTTAATCGAAGGGATTACGCAATTAACCAAATCATCTCTTAGAATTTTTTTCGTTCCATAAACTATTGAATGCACGTCCACAAACCAACAATTGTTAAGTATTAGAAATGATGACCTTGAAATCTTCTCTGTTTGTCTATCGTTACTCATTTGGTCATGTGTTTTGTAATCAGGAAAGACATAGTAAGCACAATTGACAGGATATTGAAGTAAAGTATTGTGTTGAGCCAAATCGATACCAAAATAATCAAGGGCTAAGTTTTTTCTTCTTTTGAAAGCTTTAAACTGTCAAACAAAAGCCTTGTTGTAGTTTGGCAAAGCTGTGTCAAAGCCAACTTTAGATTCAAGTCTTTGAGTGGGACAAATGGCTATGCAAGGAATATTTTTTATCCAACGGTGAACCAGTATCTCGTGCATAATATTTACTAAACAAGACGTTTCTGTGATTGGATTTAATAAATTGGAATTAGACATCAATGGCTTTACGCCATAATATGCTTATATTGTTTTTGAACGATGCGGAAAAGGAGTTTAGAGTCACTAATCAACACCATGCTTTAGAAAGTGTTATAACAATCTTCATAACAAAAGAGTCTGGCATGAAGTATCAAGACCTACTTGATATGAAACGTAAAATCGAATCAATCTAACAGAGTCTGAAACGTTAGTTAAACTCGTTTCGGATGCACAGATTAAAGGTGAAAAAGCACAAAAAGATATGGATAATTTAAGAAAGTTAGCATCAGACATTGCGGATTTTTTTGTAAAAGAGCATTTAGTTTATGATGGCAAAGAACTAAACGATGTCCCTCTGGAATTCAATTCAGCAGTTGGAATTGATGGTAGTTTTCAATTGGTTGGTGGAGCAGGTGGTTTGGTATTCGCCAATTAGCGTTGCTCGAGTAATTTTTGAAAACGGGCTCGGATCACAACCTAAAGTTGATATTTTTTGGGCAGGAATTGAAGAAATTCAAGAAAGCAATTTGAAACCTGAATTCGAAGCAGCTATCAAAATGCTAACCGGTGAAACAAAAGCAATAATGGACTGGGGTGCATCTCGACAACCGGCGTTTGCATTCATAGATGGTCCAATTGTTGACCCACCTGCTTATTCGAATGATGTTTACGTCGAATATAGAACTGATGCGCTGAAAACTTGTCTCAGAGATTCAAAATTAATTGGTTGCGTTAAGAGATCAAGAGATAGTTTTTACATTGAAGAACTTAAGAAAATGAAAGGATTAAACAAAAATAGCTTAGAACGTTTCCCTAGTGATCAACATCTAATGGCTTATATTTTTGGGCATTTGAGATACAAAGGGTATAAGGGACCAATTTTTACGCAGCTTATTGAAATTAGTGGCTGCAAATTTATTAATAACTATGCTTCAAAAGGGCTTCGTCTCTTTTGCTTCCAAAATCATGTAAGCACTCAAGTGTTAAGGGTGGATTTCGCCCTCCCAACAAGTTTTGATAGAATTGATGGTTATCTTCAAGTTATCGCTAAAGCTGTACAAGAATGGACCTATCCTGGGCAAGATTATCCATTGCCAGTGTTCTTAGCTCATAATAAGTGCAACATTCGCGAGGGGTGTGCTGAAGTTTTATACGATGAAATAATGACGCGAAGTAAATGCTCAGATCCTCTAATCAAACCATATCAATACAATTAAGGTGACAACCAAATGGTTGAAAAAGACTATATTGGAATTATATTAGAGTCAAGCAGGAACAACAACTGAGGCAGCCTTTCAACTTTTAGAAGAAGCTGAAAAAGGAAAAATTTACGAAGGTATGTTGTTGCTCGTGGAAACTGGCGGGCATCAGTTGTTAGGACGGGTATCTCAGATTGTCCCTATAACGCTTTCTTTACCGAAGGTGATCCGTGGAGCGAAGCAAGAAGAAAAGGTTTGTCGATTCCAGACGAAATTGCCAGACGATATGAGATATGCAAGCTTGATTTGTTAATTGAAATCCCGCAAGCTGAAATCAAGTATCCGCCACAGCCAGGAGACCAAGTGAAAAAACTTGATCCTAAAATCCACGAAAAGGAAATTTCTGGGTTAGCTGGAGATCCAAAATATATTTGGTATGGTTCTTTGGCAGGATATGATGATGCACCAGTTCCTTTGTATGTGGAAAATATTCCAATGCATTTTGCAATCTTTGGAATTACCGGTAGTGGAAAATCATTTGATAATGGTGCATTAATGGAACAGTTGACTGTTATTCCCAAAGGTGAATATGTTTCCTATCCTATGATTGTCATAGACGCCCATGGAGATTATACCGATTATGTTGATTATCGATCAAAAGAGAGGTTAGGAGCAGCTGGTTGCATCGGCGACCCTTTCGCCACCCCCTTCTTCCAGTTCTTCGTCGTGGGGCTCACTGTTCGAGTGGATCCTGATCCTCATCATCGCAGTCGTGGCTGTGCTCGTCGTCCTTGTTGCGTGGAGCCGCCGCGGACGTGAGTTGACCGTCACTGTACCTGGACGACGGTACGCTCTCGCCAATCCCGGGGGCCGACGTTTCGGCCGACGGCCCGAAGAGCTTCTCCGGCAGCACGGGATCGAACGGAAGGGTCGCCTTTGGCGGCGTAAAGGCTGGCGATTACGCGGTCAAAGCCGGTGCCCACGGATACGCCTCACCGCCCCCGGTGACGATTCCCGTGAGGAGGGCCGCCGCGCACACCGTGAGACTCAACTCGACCACAC
>CAWJGR010000011.1:0-49136 GCA_963842545.1 Candidatus Bathyarchaeota archaeon | reverse complement strand
GATGTGGATGCAAGATGCCACCAAACATCGCTTGAAGAAGTTACGTGCAGCAAAGCGTTCCTTTAGAGGGACTCTAAACGAGTGTCTTTCGAGCGGATATGCCATTCTGCCGTCGCTATCAAATTTGAGAAAAACCTTCTTTTTGCCCTGCTTCATTTTCACAATAAGAGGTGAGTAGTAGGCGCCTTGCAAAGGGTAAGCGATTATTGCGTCTGAATCGTTTTTTAACCAAAATTCTTCATCGTAGAATTCTTTAAGGTTGCGTTGGACAAGCGTAAATTTTGGGTTATAGTTTTCTAAATCTTTTTTTACGGCTGTAATAATGCCAGAGTTTATTCCAATATCCATTAATCCTAATGGAATCTGGCCTGGATCTTTTAGTTCATGGAAAGGACAGTATAAATCAAAAAACACGGATATTTTCATGGTGCCTCTTTCCATTCTTTTAGAATTATTCTATGACGGATTTAACTATTTATTATTTCAGTGCTTAACGATTCGACAATGAATCCTTTCTATGTAGGCAAATGCTAAATATACGCAGAAACCATGTAAATCAAAAGGGGTTTTGCCAAAAAGTGAAGTTGCCGTTCAGTCGAACCTTCCAAAACTACTTCATCGAAAAGCAGGAAAAAAAGAGGTTAGCTATCGCTTTGGCTGGCTGGAGTTTTAGCCCTTTTCGCATTGGAATGATTAAGTACGAGATTGTCGATTGGGAAAAACATTATTTATCGATTGATTTTCGCGGCAAAGTTGTTTTGGATGTTGGGGCTGGGGAAGGTGAGACCGCAATGTTTTTCCTTAATCATGGCGCTTCCAAAGTTGTGTGTATTGAGTCTTGCGCTGACGCCAGCAAGTTCCTTGCTATTAACGCGCATAATCATCCAGATCAAATAACCGCCATTAACGACAAATTCCAACTTAGCCAACTCAAAATTCCACATGACTTTCTTAAAATGGACATCGAGGGATACGAAGAAGCTTTGCTTGGAGTTAAACTTGAAACTCCCGCTGCCATAGAAGTTCATGGCTTGCAATTATGTGATAAGTTTGAGGCTGCAGGCTGGCGAATTAAGGCGTTGAATGAAGAGTGCGCAAAAGGGTACGGCTGCACAAAATACGCTTATTGGCGATGCTAAGGAGTTTGTGTTACCTACTGAAAAGGGCATCTGAACGTTGATGATGAAAACCGCTTCAAAAAAATTGGGAAATATTGTTGAAAGAGAATTTTACAAAAAACTTCATAATCGCCACAGATATGCCCCTATGGATCATAGCCAACTTGAAATCAATTTAGTTACTTCATGGAACAAGCAATGTGGAATTGCAACATATTCGACTTTCTTAGCTGAAGAACTCCAAAAGAAAGTTAAACTATACATCACAAGTTTACCAACCAAAAACGCCATAACCCCTTGCTTCAAAATTTTAGGCTACAGCGTTGGCAGATCGCATGATTTAGTTCACGTGCAATTTGAGTACGGCTTATTTTCAAGCTTAAAACTGGGAAAACGAGACTTTGACAGCTTTTTCTGCTCTACCTTTCTATTTTGGACTCGCGATGGGAAACCGACGCGTGGTAACAACTATTCATGAACCCAGAAAAGCTGGGTTAGCAGGTGTTCGAAGTGGACATTTCTATACAAATTTGCTCGATGAAGTCATTTTTGCTGTTTCCGATATGATAATTGTACATACGAGGGAAAGCAAGCAATTGATGAAAACGGTCTATGGCATAGAAGAATCCAAATTGCGCATACTTCCACATGGAAGTTACCAGAAACCAAACTTCAAAAACAAAGATGAATGTAAACGCAGACTCAACTTACAAAATAGAATTGTGGTAACTATCCTGGGGTTTGTAACCCCAAAAAAAGGGCACGATCTAGTAATTCCTCTTCTTCCAAACCTAGACAGAAACGTTCACCTTGTAATTGCAGGTGGACCCCAAAATGCCCAAGATGAACAATACATAGCCAAACTAAAGAAACTCGCCGAACAAAACCACTGCACAGATAGAGTAACGTTCATGGGGTACCTTCCTGATTTTACGGATGTTCTGAATGCAACTGACCTAGCTTTGCTTCCGTATAGGAACGTCACCGATAGTGGCGTGCTACATCTATTAACAGCCTATGGTGTGCCAATAATAGCTTCAGATTTAGAGGCTTTCAGAGAAGTCTACGATGAATACGGCTGCTTGATGCTTTTCAAAAGTGGAGACTCCCAAGACCTTCTTGCAAAAACGCAAGAGCTACTCGCGAATCAACATCAAAGAGATTTGTTAAAGTCAAATTGTTTGGCAATGTGGAACGCAACTAAATGGAGTAACATCGCCCAAAAACATGTTCAGCTATACCGTGAAGTCCTTTCAAAAACTGGTTAAGCTTGGTTTCTTGGATCCAAAAAAGAATCAACCCATCAAAGCCCGCCCGCAAATAAGTGAACGCACCTGCAAGGTATGGTGCTTAAGCTCCACAGCAGTCTTAAGCCACAATTCAAAACCGAAAAAATAAACCAAAAACTTCGCTTGGTCCCCTAATGTGAGGTTTCGCTTTGCAAACAAGAGTCGATTACGATTTAGGTAATATTGGCGTTTAAGGTTATTTTCGCCTCCGATTGAGCAAGCTACTTTGTGCCAAACCTTAGATTCAGGGATGTAGACGACTTTAAAACCAGCTTTTTTTGCTCTAAAGCAAAGGTCAGTTTCTTCCCAGTACGCCCAATATTTTGTATATAGTAGCCCGACTTTGTCTAAAACGGTTCTTCTAATAAGCATGCATGAACCTTCGATTTTGTCAACTTCACGTGGTCGCTTTGATACCGAACAGAATTCTTTTCCTTTCACTCGCCACAATGTGAGGTTTTCTCCAGCGAAGTCAACGGTTGTTGGGCTCATCATAATAGTAAATGGTTGGACCTGCGACACCAATTTGAGGTGTCTTTTCTGCTTGGGCAATCATTTCAGAGAGAAACTCCTTATCCACTACTATGTCATTGTTGAGGAGAAGTACATAGTCTGCACATTGCTTTTGGGCTAACATTATGGCAATGTTTGTGCCCTTTGCAAATCCATAGTTCACGTTATTCTCAACAAATAGCAATTCTTTGTTAAATTCCCATGGAACCTTTGCTGTTTGGGGCTTGATTAGTCTTAGCGGTTTGTTATCTGGAGAGTATTGAACAAACTTTGATTCAACACGCAATTTCCCTTTTGCGTATTCTTCAATTTTTTTTACTGAGTCATCTTTTGAGCCGTTGTCTACAAGAATTATTTCGTATGAAGGGTAGTTGATTTGGTAGAGGCTTTCGAGGCATTCGATTGTGTTTTTCCAGCCGTTCCAATTGAGAATGATGATGGCAACTTTCGGGAGGTCTTTTCGTTTGAGCTTGCTGTTTGGCTGCTTGCGTGTTCAGTCATCGTTTGCCATCCTGATTTTAATCTGGATTTTATTATAGTATGGCATCAGTTAAATTAGCTATGCCTCACAAACCTTTGCTGTTCTTGTTTAGCACTTGAACTTCTATCTCGAACGGAAACCTGAGTCTATCTTGACTTCTTTCAATTTTCCTTATGATGCGGTAAACGATTGAAGCTTCAATGTAGGGCAGAAACCGTTTGGGACAATGCACAGCAGAATGCAGCAGAAGCCTTGAAGTAATTAGGCACTCAGAATTTGTTACTAGGATTTTGGGTTTAAAACCTAATGTTGCCAATGAATTATAAAACCATTCTTCGTCAAGATAGTTGATGTGGAAAGGTCTTTTTGCGCCGGAGCCTTTTCTGTGAGGGCACCTCACAATAACTTGGCGTTTACTTACCCGCAAAAGTTCCGCAGCATCTTCTAGGATTTTTAATGTGCTCAATCGTGTGACTGCTGAAAGCTACTTCAAAACATTCATCTTTAAAAGGCAAAAACTCAGCGTGCGCAACAACAAAGTTAGGAATCAAACGTGGGTTTAAAAACTCTCCTTTTTTTGGTCTCCTTCTTGACTGTTCCAGCCGCGAGTGAAACAGTCAACGTTTACATCGCCCGTCGGCCTAGCTGCCACAACCTACATCTAACTTAATCTTGAATCCCACCGAAACTCATTGTAGTTTTTTTCATTTTAGATTTTTTCTGGAAGCTCAGAACGAAATTTTCATCGAGTGAGTCAACATTTGAGTAGATTGTTTGACAGATTTATATGCTCCGACTAAAGTGGGTTTGTTATTTTGACAGGTTAAGAGGGATCTGTTTACAGAGGGTTTATAACTAAAACAGTGTCCCTTAGTTGGCAATTGAGTAAGCAATGATAAAGCTAAGAATCGACGTTGATTATCCTTACCCATCGAGGGCTAAAAGTTTTCTGTATGTAGCCTTGAGAATAAAAAACCAAAAAAGCAAAGACTACTTAAAAAACGCGTTTACATCATTGCCAGAATGATTAACGAGTCACCCAGAGAAGTTAGAGGCATACTGGTTTTTTACACCCTACACCATCCCAAACAAAAAACTGCTCGATTTGCTAAATCCCGAAAGACATGAAATCGCACTTCATGTGGCAAACAACCCTGTTGAAGAATGGAAGGTTTTGGAGAAAAAAACCAACCGCAAAGTAAAATACTATACTATTCATGGAACCCAACGCGTATTTGCTCAGGTTGCTTTGGGGACGCAAACTCGGCCAACCACAAGCAATTATCCCGCAGATTTTCCGTTAACTTCCTTCCATGATTTTACCACTATGAGTTTAGATAGGGAACGCTACAGGCTTGGGCTTGGAAAAAACTGTAACATAGCTGAAGAATGGATTGACCACGATGTTGTATTGTCTCTTCATCCTGAATGGCTATTTGAAGAAGACGAAAAGAATCAACAGAGGACCAATACTACGATGTCCTTAAAGACAGTTTTGAAAGTTGACCAAGAATTTGAAACCTTAAGCGTAAAAAAAAAACTGTTTTTTAAAATAGCCCATGACATCAACGAATACGAAAAAAACATCAACCCATCACGACGTATTCATTAAGAAATTGACGAGAGAGAAGTTGACATCTTCACTTTTCTTGATCGAACATGGTGTTGCCCCATACCTAATCCACCCAGACACTTGGATAAGAACCGAAGACAATGTTGGGTTGCTGGAAATAAAAAACTTATGATGACATGGTGGCAGGCGATTGGCAAGAAAACCCGCAACATGGTGCGCAAAGCCGAGAAAAGCGGCATAAAAGTCAAGTTGTCGAGCCCAGCGACAAGTTGGCTGAAGGCATATGGAAAATTTACAATGAAACACCAATTCGGCAGGAGCACGGGCTTTCCCACATTATGGCGAGTCATCCAAATCAGTTCACGGAACATATGTATGCTGCTAAAAACAACAGTTTCATAGGTGCGTATTTGGACGAGGAACTTGTGGGTTTCATCCAAATAGTCTACGGCGACAACATCGCCATCATTTCTAACATTCTGTCGCTGCAGATACATTGGGATAAATCAGTAAACAACGCCTTGCTTGCCAAAGCAGTTGAAGTCTGTGCATCCAAAGGTGAACGGTGGCTAATGTATGGCAGAATAGGAAATCACCCCTCGCTAGACAAGTTTAAAGAGAACAATGGCTTTGTTAAAGTCACAATCGCCCGTTACTACATAGCCTTCTCAAATAAGGGCAGACTTGCTATTCGCTTGGGTTTGCATAAGGAATTGAAAGATTCTTTGTCACTCCAGAAATTCGCTGAAAGACCGCGTTATTTCCGACCAACTGGGTAAGCAGAACTAAAGTCAACTTAAACTTCGGCTAAGAAAACTAAAGTAAAAGATTTAGCCAAAAGATTGTTTAGTTCTTGCTTGTTTTTGACGCCTCTAAAAATTGCTTTGCCGCTTGTGTAGAGGCGAAAAGACAGCATCTTGGAAAGTTAACTCAAAAATTATTCCGGCAATCGTATTTTTGAGGGTGGCTTTTTTTAAAATGTTTGCGATGGCTTCATCTTTTTTTTCATACTTGAAAACTACTATGACGTCGCTTTCCGCTCCGCATGTTCCCTCGATTCGAGCAACATAGTCGTCGACTGTTGCCATTAGAGTTGCTCAATCTCCTTTAAAACTTCCATGAAGCGGTCAACTTCTTGTTGTGTGTTGTAGACGTAGAAGCTTGCCCGCGCTGAAGATTGCAGTTTGAAAACTTCATGGAGTGGCTGTGCACAGTGGAAACCGCTTCGCATCATTATGCCATAGTTGTCAAAGAATAATGCCACGTCATGCGAAGATAAACCTTCTAATGCTAAAAGGTATTATCCCTAATTTTTCGGAAAGATTACTTGGACCATAAATCGTCACTTTTCTGCATTCTTCCATTCGTTCAATTGCATACTTCGTTAAGGTCTTTCTCGTGGCTTAACACGTTATCCATGCCTAAACCTTCAAGGTACTTTACTGCTTCTCCCAAACCGATTGCTCCAGCGATGTTGGGTGTGCCTGCCTCAAACTTCCAGGGCAACTCATTCCAAGAAACACTGCATTGCCCCTTGCTCTCGTTAATAGAAACTTCCTTAATCATTTCGCCTCCGCCCATGAACGGCGGCATCTTTTCCAAGAACTTCTTTTTTGCCATAGAGCACTCCGATGCCTGTTGGACCCAGCATTTTGTGTCCTGAAAAAGCAAGAAAATCCATGTCTAAGTCTTGAACATCAACCTTCATGTGCGGAACCGATTGGGCACCATCAACCAGCATCAAAGCGCCGTTGTCATGGGCAACTTTGCCAATGCGTTTAACGTCGTTTATTACGCCTGTGACGTTTGAGACATGGCTTAGGCAGGCAATTTTTGTTTTGCTGCAAAGTTTGCTTTCAAAATCATCGTAATCCAATGTGCCATCAGGGTTGACTTTAGCGTATTTGATTGTGAAACCCTTTAGTTTGGAGGTGATTTCCCATGGAACAATGTTGCTGTGGTGCTCCATAAGCGAAACTAAAACCTCGTCGCCTTTGCCAAGATTATTTAACCCCCAAGAATAAGCAACTAAGTTGATGGCTTCGGTTGTTCCCCGGACAAAAATGATTTCGCTGGCATGTTTTGCATTGATGAATTTTGCGATTCTTTCTCGGGATTTCTCGTAGAGGTCCGTTGCTTCCAAAGAGAGAGTATGGACGGCACGGTGGACGTTGCCGTTGTGGTTTTCGTAAAAATCGGTTATAGCGTCGATGACTTGGCGAGGTTTCTGGGTTGTTGCGGCATTGTCAAAGTAAATTAAGGGGTTGCCGTTTATTTTTCGGTTTAAAATTGGGAAGTCTTGTCTAAGTGCTTGGGAATCTATTATTTTTTTTCTGCCTCAGGCTTTAGCCTCTTAGAGAGTGTTTTTGCGAGTTCTTCTTCTTCTAATGCTTGTTTTTCTTCGAATGTGTGTTCTTTAGGTAGCCAGCTGGGAGCTTCAACATTTTTTTGTGTGAAATATTGTCTTATTGCTCGTTTAAGTGCGCCGACGGCGAGGACTCCGCAGTGAAATTTTACGCTTGGCAAACCGCCGATTTCTTCTGTGACTTTTTTCCAAGTTATGTTGTTCCATGCATCTTCCAGAGTTAGGCATTTTACCATTTCGGTGACTATGCTAGAAGTGGCGATGTTGGCTGCGCAACCATAACTTTCGAACTGTGCTTTCTCAATGACTTGTTTTGCTTCGTCGATTTTTAGGTAAAAAGTTATCATGTCTCCGCATGCAGGGTTTCCTGCAACTGCGACGACTGTGGCATCTTCCATTTTGCCAAGATTCTTAGGGTGTTGGAATAAATCCATAACTTTTGGGTTATATGGTAAAGGTATACGTGACATACTTAATGCACTCCTGTTGAGCCAACTATCCCTCTAATACGATTGACAGCTGTAGGTAAAACACTGAGAACGTAAGCTATATCTTCTTCTGTGTGGCTACGGGTAACTTTCATGAGGATGCTGCCATGTGCTTCTTCAAATATGCGCCCTATGGCGATGAGAACATGGCTGGGTTGCAATAGTCTTCTGCTGCAGGCGCTTCCACTTGAAACATATACGCCTTTTAGGCTAAGTTCAATTGTTAATGCTTCGCCTTCTGCTCGAAGGATGCTTATGTTAGCGTTGTCTGGGGAACGTTTGTCACCTTTTGGACCGTTAAATCGCAAGTCACCCAATTCACTGAATATCCCGTCAACCAGCTTGTCGCGGAGCATGCGCATCTTTGCTGATGTTTGATTCAAAATTCTCAAACGCAAGCTCAGAAGCCTTAGTGAAGCCAACGATTAAGGGGGTGTTTTCGACGCCTGGCCAGAGTTTTTGGGTTCCAATTTGCCCTTCAAGAATGCGTTCCATGTTTACTCCATCTCGCAGGTACATGGCGCCCATGCCTCTTGGTCCCTGAATCTTGTAGCTGCTTACGGTGGCTAAGTCAACTTTTAGGTTTTGCACGTTTAATGGGATTCTGCCATAAGCGTCTGAGGCGTCGGTGTGAAAGAGAGTCTGAGGGTTTTGGGCTTTAACGATGTCTACCGCTTCTTTGATGGGTTGGATTGTTCCAAGTTCGTTGTTAACTGCTGAAATGCTAACTAAGATGGTTTCTTTGTCGACTGCTTCTTTGAGTTTTTCGAGGTTGATGAAGCCTTCGTGATCTACTGGTATTTTGGTTGTTGAGAAACCATATTTTCCCATCATCTCTGCAACTTGAAGCACGTTGATTGGTTCGATTTCTGAGATTATGATTTTTTTGCCCTTGCTTTTCTGTGCAAAGCATGCGCCCATAATGGCTAGGTTGTTGGCTTCGGTTTCGCTGGGGGTGAAGGTGATTTCTTCGAGAATTTTTGCACCCATGTATTTGCTGATTTTCTGAAAGCTGTTCATTATTACTTCGAAGGCTTCCCAGCCGGGTTTGTGCGTTAGTGTGGGGTTGCCATAAGCGGTTTTGTTGAAGTAGGGCAACATTGCGTCCACTACTTGTTGGGGAACGATGCAGGAGTTTTCGTTGTCTAAGTAAACCTCATGTTTAATTCCTTCATGCAGTTTGAGGAGCTCTTTAACGTTTTCAACCATACAGTATCCTACCTGATATTTGGGACAGATAACTCGTCACCCTTGTTAATATCTAGTTCAACTAAAAAAACCTAACCAAGGAGCTTCCTAACTTAACCTAAAATAGTAAATCTGAAGAAAAAATGGTTGAAGGACGCGACGTTTTATAGATTTTATAATTAACAATTATCAAAATAAAATAATGCGCCCTGAATTTACCTAAATTTAAATAGATGTTCCCTAAAAATAACCCCCGGGGATATTGAGTGGCTGCAATGTTTGAAATCCGGAATACTGTGAACGGAAAATTCTACTGGCGATTTAAAGCAATAAACGGCGAAATAGTTGCCGTAAGTGAAGTATACGAGACAAAACAAGGTTGCAAGAACGGGATTGAATGCATAATTGGTAATGCAATTTTTGCCACGATCAACGATCAGACACTCTAAACTAACTGTTTTCTTTTTTTTGAGGAACAAATTTTGGGGAATTGTTAGCTTCTTTTTATTAAATTGACACCAATGAACTGACTAAAAAACAATATGGAGACAAAAAAACTCTAATAACCCCTCCAAACCCATACTATTCAATAAATAGAATTTATGGCGAATTAATGTTAAAGATTGCAGAGTTACCAATAGCCCAATCTGTCAAAGACATCCTCCAAGGCTTGGGATTCCTGGAGTTGTTTCCACCTCAAGAAGAAACCATAAGGGCAGGAGTGCTTGAAGGCAGAAACATTGTCCTTGCCAGTCCAACCGCTTCAGGTAAAACCCTCGTCGCCGAACTCTGCGCTCTCAAACATGTTCTCGAAAAAAGCGGCAAAGTCATCTATCTTTCGCCACTTCGAGCGTTGGCGAGCGAAAAATTCGATGACTTCCGTAAGTACACTTCAATAAAAAAGGACGATGGAAGAAAAATCTCTGTTGGTATTAGCACTGGAGATTTTGATAGCGCCGACAGCTGGCTTGAACGTTATGATATCATTGTTACAACTAATGAAAAAGCCGATTCGTTGCTTAGGCACCGCGCTAAATGGATGGACAATATATCTCTGGTAATTGCCGATGAAATTCACCTTTTAAACGAAGCTGAACGAGGACCCACATTAGAAATTGTGCTTGCGCGCCTCTTGCAGGTTAACCCCAACATCCAAATTCTAGCCCTTAGCGCAACCATCAACAATGTTGATGAAATCGCTGGGTGGCTAAATGCTAAGTATATCGTTACGGAATGGCGCCCGATTAACCTCAAAGAGGGCGTCATACTCAAAGATGAAATCCAATACAAAGATGGTGAATCAACAAGAATAGAACAGGAAACCAGTCTTCCGTTCGTAAATCTGGTACTAAATACTTTAAAGAATGGGGGGCAAGCATTGATCTTTGCTTCAACACGAAAGAATGCTGTTTCAGCCGCAAAAACCGTGGCTAGCCATATGGATAAAGCGTTATCTCCCAAATCAGGTTCAAAACTTGTTAAACGTTCCCTTGAGGAAGAAGCAAAAAAAGTTTTGGAGAAGGAAGCAAAAAAAATATTGGACGCGGGAGAGCGAACCCAGCTTAGTGAAGAACTTGCAGAATTGGTACGGCGTGCAACAGCTTATCATCATGCCGGATTGTCCGGGGCTCACCGCAAAATCATAGAGGATGATTTTAAAGAAAGAAAAATTAAAGTTTTAACCGCCACGCCCACGTTGGCTTGGGGAGTTAATTTGCCAGCGCGGACTGTAATAATTCAAGATTACAGGCGTTTTGAGGCTGGACTTGGCAATTATCCCATAAGTGTGTTAGATTACAAGCAAATGGCAGGCAGAGCTGGAAGACCGAAATATGACAAGTTTGGTGAATCAGTTCTTATTGCCAAAACTGCAGACGAACAAGACTACCTTATGGAAAACTATGTCTTAGCTAAACCCGAACGCATTTGGTCTAGGCTTGCGGTTGAAAAAATCATGCGAGCGCACGTTCTGTCGACAATTGCTTCGGATTTTGCTCACACGGAAAACGGGATTTACGAGTTTTTCGGCAAAACCTTCTATGCTTACCAATACGACGTGAAAGCAATCAAAAACGTCATCAATAAAATCCTCCGTTTCCTCCACGATGAAGAAATGATTGTTGTTGCAGGAGACAAAATTTTCGCCACTAAATTTGGCAAACGCATAAGTGAACTCTACATCGACCCCCTTTCAGGCGTAATTATTAGAGATGCATTGAAGAGCAAACCTCAGATTTTAACCGAGTTCAGTTTACTTCACTTAATATCTCACACGCCTGATATGGGTCCAATTATGAGGCCTTACCAGCGCGAAATGGAAAAGTTAGCCCTCCAAACAGAAGACCACAAACAAGAATTGTTCATAGAACCCCCAGATCAATTGAGCGACCACATAGGCTACGCCGAGTTTTTAGGCGAAGTCAAAACAGCTATGGTTATGAATAATTGGATTGAAGAGTTGCCGGAAGAAAAAATAATTGAGCGCTTCAACGTTCAACCAGGCGACCTCTACCGTGCAATTGAAACAGCCAAATGGCTCCTACACGCAATAGATGAGCTGTCGCCCGTTGTGGCTAAGAACAAAGATGTTGCATCTTTAAGCCATGAACTTGTCGAGAGAGTTTCAAAGGGCATAAAAAAAGAACTCTTACCCATTGTCCAATTAGAAGGCGTCGGCAGAGTCCGCGGACGAATAATATTCAACGCAGGCTACCAAACAATCCCAGACCTCAAACGTGCTACAATCGAAGAACTGACCAACTTGCCTTCAGTGGGACCAAGTTGGCGAAAAAGATCAAGGAACAAGTTGGGGGTTTCGTTAAGAAGGAAATATGGGAAAACCTGGAAAACAGTAGAGGAAGCAGAGCAAAAAGGCTTATTTGATTTCTAAGCGTTCTTCCCAAATCGTTCTGCCTGTTTAATTGCTGTGCCCAGATAGTTTTTAGGGTTTAAGGCTCGGTCAATTTCTTTTTCAGTTAATTTACTGCTTATGAGTTTGTCTTCAAGGAGGACCAATTTGAATGGTTTGTTGTCAACAGCGCTTTGAATAGTCAATTTTCGTAGCATCTCGTGTGCTTCTTGCCTATTGACACCCTTCTTTGTCAAAGCCATCATCACCGACTCCGACATTGCGCGTCCCTGAGTCAACGAGAGATTCTGAAGCATCCGTTCGCTATCAACTCGTAAGTTCACAACGATGTTGATTGTTAGGCTAAGGATGTAATCGAGCAGGATATTAGACTCTGGAATGATGAAGCGTTCGGCTGAGGATTGAGTTAAATCGCGTTCATGCCAAGTAACCATGTCCTCTAACGCTGGCGTGATGAGGCTTCGGACGATTCGGGCTAAACCGCAAACACGCTCGCACGTTTCAGGATTCTGTTTATGGGGCATTGTGGAGCTGCCGACCTGTTTTTTTGCTTCAAACGACTCAAATAGCTCGCTGATTTCTGGGCGCTGAAGTTCTCGGATCTCGGTTGCAAAATTATCCAATGAAGAAGCCATTGAAGCATAAATGCAAATGAGTTCGGCATAACGGTCTCTTTGGACGATTTGCGTAGAAATCTCAGCTGCATGCAAACCCAGTCGTTTCATTACAAGTTCTTGAATTTGCTCGGCGTGTTCGCCTAAGCCTGCTTGTGTACCAACAGCGCCACTTATTTTTCCCACTAAGACACGTTTTTTGCACTCTTCCAAACGATTAAGATGCCTGTTGACTTCATATCCCCAGACAGCAAATTTGAAGCCCAAAGTAATGGGTAGGGCGTGTTGTCCGTGAGTTCTGCCAATCATTACTGTTTCTTTATGTAAGAGCGCTTGTTTTTGCAGGATAGCCTTGAAATCGATAAGTCTCTTCTCAATAACGTTTAAAGCGTCTTTTAGTTGAAGGGCGTTGGCTGTGTCGACGATGTCATAGCTTGTTGCGCCAAGGTGAACGTAAGCGCCGCTTGAACCACAAACCTCTGAAAGCGCACGGACTAGCGAGGCTATGTCATGCTTAATCTCTTTCTCGATGGCTTTGACTCGCTCAACCTTAACGTATTTGGTGGAAGCCATGGCAGCGATTTTTTCAGCATCGCTTTCTGGAATATTACCCACTTCAGCATGCGCCAAAGCTAAAGCCGCTTCAACATCCAGCAGCTTCTGAACCCTTGTCTCCTCTTCGAAGATTTTGAGCATTTCTGGCATTCCATAACGGCCAGTATCGATTGGCAAGATAGGCAAGTTAGTGTACCTCAAAGTTAAGGTTATACAGATTAAACATTAATGTTTTACCAATGCAATATCACAATGCAAGCAGATTTGGTGATTGGGGCATGAAAATAACCATTGCAGTGTTAGACAAAAACGGTGACAATAGTGTTACCAGAGTTCTAGACGTTTTGGACTCGTTTGATTTGAGGGTGCCTTCACATTTCGGTTTAATTTCGCCCAAGAAAGGTTTGTTTGAAAAAAACGTTGAAATCATAAAAAAACAAGGTTTAAAATCCTCCACTGTGGGAGGTTATGTTACTTCCAAACCAAAGTCAACTAGTGACTATGAGCATTTGCAGTTGGATGATGCTGCATTACTCTTCGAAGGCAGAGTATACTCACCCGTTCGAAAAACCGCGGTCATCGAACAAGTTACAAAGGAATTGCAACACTGCGAAGCCAATCTCCAAACAATAATCCAGCAAACTGATGGCGACTACTCGTTCCTAATGCTCAAGGAAGGCTGGATTGCAGCTGGAAGAGATGCAATAGGCGTTCAACCACTCTACTACGGTGAAAATAGAGACATATTCGCCCTTGCCACAAACCGAACGGCCCTCTGGAAACTCGGAGTAGAAAATCCCATATCATTTCCACCGGGAAATCTCGCATTTATCAATAAAGAAGGTTTCAAATTCAAACCCATCAAAACCCTAACTTACCAAGAACCTGCACAAACAACGATGGATGATGCCGCAAAACAGGTTCAAGTTCTTCTTGAACAATCAATCCAGAGACGAGTACAAGGGTTAAAAGACATTGCTGTTGCGTTTTCGGGAGGCTTGGATAGTAGTTTGGTGGCTTTTCTGGCAAGCAAATGTGGCGTCAAAGTCAACTTGCTTCATGTAAGTTTGGAAAACCAAGATGAAACCGAAGAAGCCATCGAAGCAGCGGAAGCATTGAATTTGCCTTTACAGGTGGATTTGTTCAAAGATTCCGATGTAGAAAAAACAATGCCTAAAGTTGTAGAGCTCATTGAAGAGCCTGATCCTATTAAAGCAAGCATTGGGGTGCCCTTCTATTGGGTTGCAGAAAAATCTGCTGAGGCAGGCTTCAAAGTTCTGCTTGCTGGGCAAGGCGCTGATGAACTCTTCGGAGGATACCAACGGTACGTGAACGAATGCTGCAAAGATGGCAAGGAAGCAGTGCGGAAAACCATGTTCAACGATGTCGTTAGGATTCATGAAAGTAACCTTGAACGAGATATGAAAATTACAAGTTTTCACGATGTTGATTTGCGAGTGCCGTTTGGCTCCTTTGACTTAGCTGAGTTCGCTATTAATTTGCCTATTGATTTGAAAATTGAAAATAAAACTGACACCTTGCGCAAACTTATCTTAAGAAAGGTTGCCTTGAACGTTGGGTTGCCAACGGTGATAGCTGAAAAACCAAAAAAAGCAGTGCAGTACTCTACGGGAATAAACAATGCAATAAAAAGAATCGCAAAAAAACACGAAAAATCCGTCAACGAATATGTAAATGACCTTTTCTTACAATCGAAAAGCTCTACCTAAAGTTCAGAGATTCCTTGAGCTCAGATATATGCAAAAAGTTACCAGAGTTCAATAGAGCTAAAATTTCTGGAATAACCATTTTTGTGGTTGGCATTATTCTAATTGTAACCTTCCTCGCTTTTCCACTAATCTGCAATATAGTGATATCGCTGGGGAAGTTGTATCATCTCAATTGTATTCTTAACTCGTTACCGCACAAAAAAAACGAGAGTAAATTGGAAAGTTACGCTTGCAGAAACAATAGTCATCGTCTCTTATCACTGTCGTTGTGTCTTTGCTTCTTAGTTCAATATAGGCTAAGATAGCCTCTGATGCTCAATCATTAAGCATTTATCTATAACTACAAACAACCCAGCGTTTCTTGCAGCTTCCGCGGCTTGTTCATTAACTATGCCCAATTGTATCCAAACCACAAAAGACTTATCAAAAGCTGTTTTTAACTGGATTGCTTGTTCAATGATGGACGGAACATCCTCTGACTTCCTAAAAATGTTAATTATGTCAATGGTTCTCTGGATTTCTTCTGGAATGTTCAGAAGACTTTTGTAGCATTTTTCCCCTAAAAAATAATCAACAAATGGGTTAACGGGCACTATCCGGTACCCAAGTTGCTGCAGGTAAAGGCTGACTTTGTAGCTGATTTTTTCAAGGTCCTTGGATAATCCGACGACTGCAATAGTTCTGCTTTTTTTAGAATATCTTTTATTTGGTTCTGGCTCAAAATAATTTATTTCTGCAAAGAAGTTTATGGCTCGACTTTAGCTTGTGTCAAAAAGGGAATTCTCATTATTGTACAAGTGGTTTCCTCAAAAAACAGTTAAAAGGTTTTTTGATAGATATTAATTTCTGTTATTCTCTGCAGAACAAACATTTTTCTGCCCATGCTTGGGGCATTTCTTTTTGGCAATGGGGGCACATTAAGCCTTTTTCTCGTACGGTTTGACATGTTTGACAGAAGAGTTTGAGGAATTCTGTTTTGTTGTCAGGTTGTTTTATGATGTGTGTTACCATTTGGTCTATTAGATCTAATATTTCGGGGGTTGTTTCGATTTTTAGGAGGTTGCCTCTTTCTCGCCCGACGTATCTGCTGACTGCGGATTGTGATAATCCGAGGAGGTCTGCGGTTTGTTTTTCGTTTAAACCATGTTTTTCGACGATGGATCTTGCCATTATTGCTTTTACTGCTGGCAGGACCGTTTTTACTCCGACTTCGCATGGTAGTATCAAGTTATGCACCAATTACTGTTATTTTTCGGGGAAACTTATTTAAATATGCCGGCTGTCATATCTTATGACGCGTGTCAAGACGGGTAGCAGCAAAAAATAACAATCAAACATCCCATCGCCAATTCCTCACCTGCCTTGACACACGCAACAAGGAGAACAAAAAAATGGGCAATGTCATATCATCAACCAGAATTAGCGACACAACAAAGACTTGTCCGAAATGCTCAAAACACTTGACGCAGAATGCAGAAACTGCGCACCCACATCCCCACTAGAATGCATAACTCGCTGCCAGGTTTACAAATTAAAAAATGAACTTAGAAAACTCCGCGAAACAATGGATAATCCAAACTACATAAAAGAATTATTCAATGTATTAAAGAACCAAACACGACTCCATATTTTAAAAGCAATAGTTAACGGCAGGTATTCAGTGAGCCAGCTTCAACAAGAACTAAAAAAAACTGGGCACTCACACAGCCAAGACACCATAAATGAAGAATACCTTCAGCCTCTAATGGCAGTTGGATTAGCAACCGAGTCACGAGATGAATACTATGCCACCACGTTCGGCGGACGCCTAACAAACACTACTTGGCAGATTTCCCTGAATTTGCAGAAATGCTGCCCGCCCACTCCGAATGCTACGAAGAAACACTCCTGCGCGCGCTACTATCAGGACCCAAAACTTTTGAGGAAATAGAAACATTAATCTCCTCGAAGATAGCCTCACGAATTCTAAAACGCTTGCGCTCAGTTGGTTTAATAGAAACCCCTGAAGACCGAGATTATATTTTCTTCTTTAAGTCTAAACGTGACCCAAGCAAAGAAACATTAACAGAAACAGAACGAAAAGTCTACGACGACGATCTTAGCTGAAGGAATCTCTGCTGGAAAACTTGCCAAAGAAACAGGATTATCCATGAGAAGAACCTACAAGTACCTGAGAGGTTTAAAAGGCAAAAAACTTGTGTTCATTAGAAAAACCCCCAAAGCCTACGGCTTAACCAGCAAAGGCGAAATGTTAGCTGCAGTTCTGACGGAGCTTCAAGCAGATAGTTGATGAGACTTGGAGCTCTTCACAACAATTAATTAACAGCAACGACAACGCTTAGCAACTATTTTCTTTTTTTGTTTATCCGCCGCCGGGGGCGCCATGGAACGGAACATTTTCCCAGAGCATCTTCCACCAGTCAGCCTCAGTTATGGTTTCGCCATGAACGATTATTTCTAAAACCATCTTTAGCATCGCGTGGTGTCTGACTTCATCGTTTAAGATGGCTTTCAGGAGGAAAACTACTTTTTCATTTTCGATGGTAGGTATCATCGTTTGGAGTTTCTGGATTAATTTTGCTTCAATCTCGATGTGTTTTTTGACTAGTGCTCTTTGCTCGTCAAGATTATCCTGGGTTAAAGCAGTAGAAGCATTAGTCAACAAGGTAATGGCGGATGTGTAGAGTTCTGCGTGCTTCACAGAATCCAACGATACACCCTTCAAAACACCTTTAACAGCCGGGTTCTTCATGTCCGACAAGCGCTTTTTCAAGAGAAGCCACTATTTCATTTTCAACAACAATCTGATTCTTCAAAAAATCAAGGAGATCTTTCTTTTTTTCCATAATCTTTTCTCCAACGGTTAAGTGTTAAGCCTGATTCATCAAGCTTTCGGAAACCTTCCTTCCAAGGTTTCTGCACGCATTGAGAATATTTTGGTCGGGGATGTACTTGGAAGAAGGGGCGGTTCAATTAACTGCATTTCAAATTTGTACTTCATAATTTCTAAAATAAGTCTTGGAGCTTCACCACTCCACCCATAAGAACCGAAAGCTGCACCTATCTTTCCCTTTAAATTTAGACCCTGCACGGAAGCTTCTTCAAAGAGTTTCTTGAATTCTAATGGCATATCATGATGGTAGGTTGGTACACCGATAATTATGGCATCATAATGGATTAGAGTTTCAGTTTCTACATGAAAACTTAATTCTACTTCAACGCCGCCGACATTTTTGGCTCCTTCAGCAACAGCATTCGACATTTTTTCAGTGTTTCCAGTTCGACTATAATAAAGAACAAGTATTTTTTTCATAACCAAAAATTAAACAATAAGTTATTTCAACATTTTGCTTTATAAATTTAAATTGAAAAGTTAGAATTAGGGTTTATTTCAAATTTAAGAACGGATTTTAAAATTACTTTTTGCTTCTAAGTGAATTATTAATTAAGACGTTCTACTTTGTGTTCCTCTACTTTAGGCCGCCTTTCTTGCCAATTTTCTTATAGAATTCTGACCCTCTTTCTTCAGCTACTTTTTCCCCCCCCTTTTTTGCCTATCCGTCTATAAAATTCTGAACCTTTTTCTGTTGCTACTTTCTTTCCTCCTTTTCTGCCAGCTTCCTGTCTGGACATTTTTCTATTTTCTCCATTTTTTATTACCATAGGCATTGCACCTCCAAAATTAGACCCACAACACCGCCTTGTTATTATTGTTAAGAATAATCCTTAAGCATATGTGGGCTCAAAGGAGCAATCACAAACACACTAGATACAAACACAGAAAGCCGCTTGCTACATAGCTTGAAATTATTTCAACATGTGCAATTCCTTGGTTATATCTATGGGTGAGGTGTATATCTTATCCGGTAGTTTATTTAAGATGATGATCACGTTCTCAGGAGAATTTTTGTTTTTGGCGTTACCAACCAACTTACTTTTTTCGGTAGGAAAATGTATTCCTGATAAATACTTCACGATTATCGCAGGACTAATGTGCCCAGACCCACCGCTTTTATCAGTATATCGCTTTCTTCCACTTCTTGCCTGCCAAGTTCCTTCATTTTTTCCGGTTGCTGTTTCTTGTTTACTCGTTTTTTAACCTCCATGTGGATAGAATTAACAGTTTAAAATAATTACTAAACAAAAGGTAAATTTAGAGATGCTTCAAAAATTTTTTAGGAGCTTATTCCACTTCATGCATCTTTCCTTCTTGAATAAGCCTTCGGACTCTTTGTCCTCCCTTAGGTCCACCGATCTTTCCTCCTTTGCGGCCTATTTCACTATAGAATTCTCCTCCATGAGTCTCAGAAGTTCGGAGGCCGCCTTTTCTTCCTGCTTCTGCAACGGTCATTTTACCTTTCTTTTCCTCCATAATATCACCTCCCCTCAAAAAATAACCAAGTTTAAGAAATTAAAAAAATAAGCTAAACCGACAGAATCTGCCCTAAAATATCTCGCTTATTCTTCTTCATGCTCCTTTCCCGCTTGGATTAATCGACGGACCCTTTGACCGCCTCGGTGACCCGCTTCTTCTAAACTTGTTTTACCCTCTGCTTCAGCTGAACCTTCATGCTGTTTGGCACGTTCAGATCCTCCTTTGCTGCCTATTTCACTATAGAATTCCGGTCCACGTTCCATAGAGACTTTTTCCCCTCCTTTGCGTCCGATTTCTTCATAGAATTCTCGACCATGAGTTGAAGCGGTTTTTTCACCACCCTTTCTGCCTGCTTCAGCAACGGTCATCTTACCTTTTCGCTCTTCAGTTCGAGTACTCAAAAAATTCACCTCCTATTTTACAAGGAAAGTTAACATGAAATAATGCCAACTGACCGCTCATAAACTTATGTTGTAGTGGCATAGCAGTAACACGCTAACTTCGGCTTGAACAGAATTGGGTCACATTTGATATTTAGACATAAATCATGTAACGATATGATTGCTAAGAGTAACTGTTGTTCATAAATTAATTTAAATATCCCCAATATGTCAACTAAATAATTAACTGGTTTACAATGAAAGTGCTTCTCATCAATCCACCTCAGACTTTTTATCCAGGTTCAGAACAACCTGCTGGTAACTTACCTATTGGATTGCTTTACATAGGCGCGGTTTTGAAGAACGCAGGATATGAAGTTGAAATTTTAGACGCATTCATAGCTGCATTTTTTCAAAAGGGGGATGAAACAATAACTGTTGGCTTGCCTTTTGATTTGATAAAGCAGCAAATAAGCTTAAGAAAACCAGAAATTGTCGGGATATCTGGACCGTTCACTTGCCAAATTGAAAATTCTATAAGAGTAAGCAAGATAGCCAAAGAGGTTAACCCAAACATTTGGACTGTGATGGGTGGTCCACATGTCACCTTGGTTCCTAAAGATTTTTTGGAAGAAGTGCAAAACGTGGATATAGCCGTTATTGGTGAGGGCGAATATGCTATGCTGGATGTTGCTCAAGCTTTTGAGGGTAAAAAACAGCTCAGCAAAATTAAAGGCATTGCGTATCGGGAAAATGGCGCAGTAGTGGTGAATTCACCTAGGTCCCTTATCGAGGATCTGGACGAGTTGCCCTTTCCAGCTTACGATTTGGTGGATATGGAACAGTATCTCAATCCCAAAAAGATCGGTTACAGAAGTTTCCAAAACCGAGCCATCTCTATGATTACTAGCCGCGGATGCCCGTTTAACTGCTGTTTTTGCGCTGTTCACCTGCACATGGGGCAAAGATTCAGAGCTCACTCCGCTGAATATGTGTCAAATCATATTCAATATGTTGTGGACAAGTTTAAGGTTAAAAATATTTTTTTTGAAGACGACAACTTGACATTGGACGTTAAACGTTTCGAAGAAATATGTGACAGAATAATTGAACGAAAAATAAAGATTGGTTGGGAAACCCCCAACGGTGTACGGGCAGATTGTTTAAATTTGGAATTACTCAAGAAAATGAAAAAATCAGGCGCCAATAGCATCTTCGTCGGAGTCGAATCTGGCGATCAGCAAATCCTCGACAACGTTATCTGCAAAAGTCTCGACCTTACCCAAGTCATCGAATTCGCTAAGAACGCCCAACAAATCGGGTTAAAAACAGGTGCCTTCTACATCATCGGGTTCCCAGGTGAAACCAAAGCGAACATGCAGCGAACCGTCGATTTTGCTCTGGAACTCAAGCGCAAATACGATGTAGGCATGCACTTGTTTGCTGCAACGCCGTCTTATGGTACACGCTTGTATGAAGACTGTAAAGCTAAAGGCTACTTGCCAGCAGATCTATCGTGGAACAGCTTCGCCCAGGCACGACAAGCAAAAGGCATGCCCCTGATAACAACAAACGAGTTTACACCAGCCGAAGTCAAAGAAATAGCGGCCAAAGCACTTGCCGAATACAAGAAACTTTCTCTGTTAGGCCATATCAAGCATCCTGGAAAAGCACTTAAAACAGTCTTTAAACAGCCGCAACTCATCCTAAAATACATTAAAAACCTGTTTTAACAAAAATGGCGAACCCACCGGTTTATTATTAGGATCCTTTTTAAGAATTTGGCGAGTTTATTTTTTTTAACCGATTATTTCGTTTTTCTCTTTGTGTGGGTGTGATGCCTTAAAATTGCACACCACACTTGTGGCTTTGGATTTGTTTGTTTTCTTGGTTTGGGTTGTTTTCCTGTTGTGTTTTGTGTGTGAAGAGACGGTTTGTTCCACACAGGCAACATTCGACCTATGTTGAATAGTGTGGGTGTGAGTGTGCAAGCAGGTTAACGACTCTATCTGTAACAACATTCCAACCGCAAATAAAGTCTAAGCGCTAAACAATGGCGCCCCTCAGGGATCCGTTTAAACTATTAAGCGAAAACCACTGCAATCAAAGGATAAATATGACGTGGTATGGACTCGAATTTGAACTCCTTCACCCGTAGAGACGTCACCTGCGCTACTTCATTTTTTCTACAGCCGCACTGCGGTTCACAAAATGGATCACTTAGCGCGCGGGTAAGCCGCAAGTTTTCTCATCTTCGTTCTTCTACCAAACATGTTCCTAACTTGCTCTTCTGTCATCGCAACCACGATGGTCGTTGGTTTACCTTCCCAACTACTGTCAACTTCCAACAACTGGATTTCCGGTGTCAATTCACTAGCAAAGATACTGAACTCCAACGCGCTAAGCTCCCCCATAAGGAAGGTCACTGGAAAATCCTCCGAAATGTCCTCGACAAACACCCTCTTCCCAGTCTTCTTGTTTCTAAACGAGTCCATTTCCATTTCCTCATCCTTTCCTTGGAATTCCCAACTATTGATTGTCAAGAACACGCGAACTCTGGAACAAGTCACCGCTATTTTGAACACGTTATCTACTTCCAAGACCAACCCTCTCACGTCTCCTTAGTGTATGCTTTCTCACCCAATAATGTATGTCGCTTGGCATTACTCAGGTACAATTCCCTTCCCTCTTACTCATAACTGAAAAGTTCATTTTCACACGGGGGTGGCGGGCCCGCTGGGATTTGAACCCAGGATTCTCGGCTCCGGAGGCCGATGCCTTAATCCGTCCTAGACTACGAGCCCACGATGCCAAACAAACATGTCTTCTCGATTTAAAGCTAACTTATTCTTGAATTAATTCTTCGTCTATCCACCAAGCCTTCTTTTTACCAGATCGCTCGCCAGCATAGTATTCGATTATCGATTTTCCAGTTTGTTTTTTGGAGTTTCTTTGAATTTTTCTTAGCCGGTTTAGAATGAGCCATCGGTTTGTTTTGACGTAATCCGCCAATTCAGGTGTGGTAGCGGATTTGTAGTGTAATAGGTACTCCATTATTTTGTGGTCTACCTCGTCAATGCAGTAAGGTATGGGGGTTAATTTTTCCATGCTGGAAAGTGAGAATTTCGAGGTCAGCAAGGTATTTTCTGATTTGCCCAAATTCCTGTTCGATTTTGCCCATTCGCTCCTGTAGAGCTAGGAGTTTGTCTGGTTTGGGGGTTTTCTGCAATTTTTCAATGATGGCTTCCCGGATGAATGTGCTTCTATCACCTTCTGGAATACGTAGCGACATTTCTTGGTAGATTTCTTCCGGGAGTTTCACTGTTACTATTCGCGCTTCACTCATTGCAGACTCCTCTCAAACGTCTTATGGCTCTTTTATTATTTCATAGTTTCTCTCTCAGGAGGTACTAATACCAAGAAAGGGCTCCGTAACTCACGTCAAAAGAAAAATTCTACAAGTGAATCAATCTTTGATGCTGGCAAAACCAATAATGTTTTATTAGGCACACACACAAAATACACGCACGGTGACTTATGTGATTGATTGGTCGCAAAAAGAGTTACTTATTTTAGCGTTTGACCATCGAGCATCTTTCCTTGAAAAAATGTTTGGAATAAAAGGTCGTCAACCAACCCCTGAAGAAAAGAAACAAATCGAAGACTACAAGAAAATGATTTTTGAAGGTTTTCAACTATCCACAAAGACTAAAGTTCCCAAAGAGATTGCCGGTTTGCTGGTGGATGAAGAGTTTGGTTCAGGTGTTTTGCGTGAGGCAAAAAAGAACAGCTTAATGTTTGCAATGCCTGTGGAGAAGTCAGGTCAGGATGAATTCGACTTTGACTATGGAGACGATTTTGCTGAACACATTGAAGAGTTCGACCCAACCTTCGTCAAGGTGCTGGTTAGATACAACCCTGAGGGCGATGCAGCTATGAACAAGAGGCAGTTGCTGCGTCTAAAGAAACTGAGCGATTATTTAGCACAGAAAAAGAGAACGTTCCTCTTCGAACTAATAGTTCCCTCAACCGTAGCACAACTCGCAAAACTGGGAGGGTCAAAAGAAAAATATGACCAAGAGCTGCGGCCAAAGCTGATGGTAGAAAGTATAAAAGAAATTCAGATAGCAGGTGTAGAACCAGCCATTTGGAAGTTAGAAGGTGTTGATAAGCCTGAATCAGCCACAGCCGTTGTTAAACAAGCCCAAAATGGTGGAAGAAAAGTAGGTGTTATCACTCTTGGGCGCGGAGAATCCAAAGAGAAAGTTCAGGAATGGCTAAAAGTTGGCGCAAAAATCCCAGGCATAATTGGGTTTGCGGTTGGCAGGACCATTTTCTGGGAACCGTTGGCAGACCACAAGGCAGGCAAAACCACTAGAAAAGAAGCAGTCGAAAGAGTCGCCCAGAACTATCAAGAATTCACCGAACTGTGGTTAAACGAATGCAAAAGTAAAAAGGAGATAAAAAAATGACCTCTCTAAGATCCTTATCCCCTTCCCTAACAAGAATCACAACCGCGGGAGCAGTTGGTGCAGCCCTTCACATTGGTAAAGGCGATCCAGATAAAGTAGATCAAACCGCCCTAGATTTTTCAAGGGCAGTGTTAAATCAAACCGAAGTTGATGGCGAAGTAATCTGTTGCGAAGGACCCAAAGACAACGCCCCAGCCTTCAGTTACATGGAAAAAGTCGGCAATGGAAATGGTCCCAAAGTAGAATTCATCATCGATCAAGTGGATGGAACAACCGCCACATCCAAAGGCAAAAAAGACGCCATCTCAGCATTGTGTTGTGCACCTGCGGGATGCCTAAAGGTTCTGCCAGACGACGGCTACTACTTTAAAGTTGCAACCGACGGCAAAGCCAAAGGAAAAATCAATCTTGAAATGCCTGTCGAAGAGATCGTGCAAACGATAGCTAAATTAAAGAATCGACCTTTGGCAAACTTCACAGTAATTATGCTTGAACGTGAAAGGCACAACGAATTGCTTGCAAAACTAAGAAAATTAGGCGTAAGAATCATACTCATAGCTGACGGCGACATTGCAGGCGCAATCGTCACCTGCTTACCTGATTCAGGCGTTGACCTGCTCGTAGGAGCAGGCGCAGGAGCCGAAGCAACAATCGCGGCAGTAGCAGTGAAATGTTTAGGCGGAACGATGTTGGTTAAGGTTTGGAAGGACAAGAAAGACGATGCCAAACGGATGGATCGGTTAATAGCAGCAGGTGTTGACATCAACAAGACCTACACTGAAAACGAGTTGGCAAAGGGTAATGAAATGATTTTTGCCGCTTCAGGAGTAACGAAAGGCGAAATGCTTGATGGTGTTCGATTCACTGCGGGAGGTGCAATCGTTCAATCCATATGTACCAGGTTGCCCAGCGGTACTCTTGAATGGTCAACGACTAACCTAAAGTTTAGAGACCACCCAATCTACAAAGAAATAACCTGAGAGCCCTTCTTTGGGCAAAATTATCTTTTTTCTAGAAAAGCAAGAATGAATGTTAAGTGTGGGTATGTTCGACATCTTCGGTTGCGATGGGTTCACCCGATAATCGTGCCAGTTCAAGATACCTTTGCTCGGAGATTTCGTATAGTTGTTTGCGTAAATCTTCTCCAACTAGATTTTTCTTCTTTAATAACGCTGTTTTTTTGGCTAATTCCTCATCACCTAACCCTCTGAACCAATTTTCAAAGTCGCCTCTTTTCATATGAAACTCGACTGATACTATGTCAGCGCGATCAAGTTTGTTTGCGAAGTCTCTTAAACTATGAGCATGGATGCTTAGGGGTTTTCCAACTGTGGAGTAGAAGTTGAATGCTTTGTCGTGCGGTGCATAAGCAATTATTGAGGCTGCTTTTTCTTTGGTAATTTCAGGTATGCCGAGTGCCCGTTTTCCCTTCTCAGTCAGCGCGTACAATCCCTTCTCGGGCAAATTCACGTAACCCATTTTGATGAGACCTAAGAAGGTGCATGTTTACTGGTTGGTACTCTCTTTTTGCTTCTTTGGCAATATCCATGGCTTTGAGCGGTTTCTCTTTTAGGAGCATGGTTTCCAGTATTTCTTGTTTAATAGGTGATAAACTCATTTTAGGCACCTGTGTTAGTGGTATGTATAACGGTCTAATCAAAGTTTTCCTTAAACTTTGCCTATTAATGCAATTGGTTTGTTGGATTTCAAATGATAGGTGCCGAAAAAGTAAAGCTTTAGTACCAAGGTTTGTAATGCTAAATGATTAATGGTGACTATACGACATGAAGATTGCTGTTTTTGTTTACGAGTATCCACCTAAGATTGTGGGTGGATTGGGCACTTATGCTGCTGAGATCACGCGCAAGTTCGTTTTGAATGATCATGATGTTACCGTTTTCACGATGAATGATGATGCCGGTTCGTTACCTACAAGGGAGATTTGGCGCGGAATAGAAATTCATCGTCCTCTCCATATTGACGTGTCCGATTCTTTGCCAGATGTAATTGCAGAAGACATACGAAAATGGGGCCGAGGAATTCACCTGTTTGGTAAACTAATGGTATATAATTACTTGTCAGCGGCAAAACTGGTTAACGAATTAATTAAGAAAGAAGGGATGAAGTATGACATCGTTGTTGCTCATGATTGGCTATCTGCAATGGGAGGCATCACGGTTAAACGAGAGACTGGCTTGCCTTTGGCTTTCCATGTTCACTCAACTGAGAAGGGCAGAACCTTGGGAACAGGTTCAAGTGTGGTTAGCAACATAGAATTGCGTGCAGGCAACATGGCTGACTTAGTTGTTACAGTCTCTTATGCTATGAAAGATGAGTTGGTTCAATTGGGTTTTCCCAGAGAAAAGATTCAAGTCAGCTACAATGGGGTTGACCCGCAAAAGTACAATCCTGAAAACATATCTAAGGAAAATATCCAAAAAATCAGAGCGAAATATGGCATAAAAGATGATGAGTTAATGATTCTTTTCCTCGGACGACTCGTCATGGTCAAGGGAGTTGATAAGTTGATTATGGCCATGCCCCACATTATCTCGAAGATTCCTAAAGTTAAATTGGTCGTTGTTGGTGTTGGCGACTTGCAAGAATATTTAACCAACCTGACCAAAATGACAAAACTGGATGAATACGTTAAATTCTGTTTCGACTTCATTCCTGAAGAAGAACGAATTCAACATTATGCAGCCTGCGACATAGCAGTTTTTCCAAGCCACTACGAACCGTTCGGCATAGTTGCCCTCGAAGCAATGGCAATGGAAAAACCCGTCGTAGTCGGTGCCGCTGGAGTTAGTGGCATGCGTGAAATTGTGATTTGCTGTGGAGAAGAACAATGCGGATACCACATAGACCCAAACAACCCCTCCGACATCGCCTGGGGCGTTATCAGCGCATTAGAAAGCCCTGAAAGACGGAAAATGTTAGGCAAAAACGGCAGGAAACGTGTCTTGGCAGAGTTTACCTGGAGCAAGATTGCTCAAAAAACTGTGGAACTCTACGAATCAATCATAAAAAGGTAAATAATTTGTCTGATGACTTTGATTTAAAGCGTCGAGTCGCAAGGGAAGCAGCCACTCTTCTTTATTTTGGGGCTGAAAAAGAGTACAAGCAAGCTAAGGAGAAAGCAGCAGAAACCTTTGGTGTTCATTTTTTGCCTTCTAACCTTGAAGTAGCGTTGGAACTCGACAAGGTTGCTGAGGAGAATGAAGGAGCAAGAAGGAAGGAACGTCTAATTACAGATGCGAAATGAAGCATTGGACGTTTTATGTCTTTTGGGTGAGTTTTGTCCTGTATTGATTGGGAGTGTTTGGCGGGGAACGATTAAGCAGGGAAGCGATATCGACATTGCCGTTTACACTGATGAACCAGAAGAGATTACTGGTGTTCTCAAGGCTGGAGGGGTGAAGGTTTTGAAGACCGCTTGGACAACCGTGAACAAACGCGGAGCGACATTGGAATCATTCCATATTTACGCTGAAACCGGCTCTAAACATGGGTTGGAAATTGTCGCTCGCAGTCGAGAGGAAGCAGGGAAGAAAAGAAAATGTGAAACTTTCGGTGACGAACTCAAAGGATTAACTATTAGGGAACTCGAGAAAATACTCAAGAATAACCCAACCCAGCAGTTTATCCCAACCTAATTCTCGTCTAAAATTGTTTTTTCATCAAAAAAGAAAATAAATGACCGCTTCAAATATTATTTTTGTACAACTGATGAAATATGGCAATCGATAAGAAATCCATCAAGAAAATATTTCCGCACCTCTATCAGGAACTAGAAAACGGGGAAGTTAAAGTTCCAATAAACGCTGTACGAAAAAACTCTGTTGAAGCTGAGGAAACTGCGGTCGGGGAAGAATGCGACTGCACCGAAGAGGAGTTTAGTTGCTCTGAGACACCCGATAGACTACGCCATTTTAATCCGTCGGCCGTGGATTTTATCCGCCGTTGTGACACGGAAGTGCAGGCAGAAGAGATTATTGCTTATTTGCAGAAGAAAGGCGAAATATCAAAAGAGAACGCTGAACAGATGCGGTGCCAGCTCAAACGTGATGGCGTAAGAAGTTTTGGTCCTAAAAAAGAAGAATACCATTACTTCAAAGAAGGCAACCTCTACTAAACCAACTTTTCTACGATAACGCTTTTATAAGGAAAGAATTCTCTGTCAGCACAACACTTTTTGAACCTTTTAATGATTAATTGCAGAAACGATACATAGGGTCAAAATCCCTGAGGGGTAGGCGCTACTGGCACTTATCAAAGCGTTTAACATTTTGAAAATTGGTGCTAAAACTAATTGAAGGGCGGCCGGAGAGGGCGGGGCGTTTGTAAGCATTGAAGTTTGCGCTTGTATAGGAAAATTTTATGGTCGGAAAATTAATAAGTCCATAGTTAATTGTACAAACGAGTAAACATAGGTGATTATTAATGGCGAACATTAAAGTTGGAATTAATGGTTTTGGAAGAATAGGAAGACTTCTCTATAGAGCAGCCATTGAAAAGAACGCAAAAATCGATTTTGTAGCCATAAACGACTTGGCAGACGCAAAAACTAACGCTCACTTACTCAAGTACGATTCCGTTCACGGACGCTTCCCCGGCACGGTTGAAGTAAAAGGAAGCGACCTGGTTGTTAATGGAAAAGAACTCAGGTGTCTGAGTGTAAAAGACCCGTCGCAACTACCGTGGAAAGACCTAGGAGTCTACTTAGCAGTCGAATCCACAGGTCTGTTCACTAATCGTGAAGGCGCAACTAAACACATAACAGCAGGAGCCAAAAAGGTCCTCATCTCAGCGCCAGCAGAAAATCCTGACGCAACCTTCGTTTTAGGCATAAACGACAACATATACGACCACGAAAAACATAACATACTCTCAAACGCCAGTTGTACGACCAATGGACTTGCACCGATCAGTAAAGTCTTAAATGACAACTTTGGCTTAGAAAAAGCTTTCATGACTACTTGCCACAGCTATACAAATGACCAGAAAATCCAAGACATAGTCCACAAAGACCCAAGGCGTGCAAGAGCTGCAGCAATCAACATCATTCCGACAAGCACTGGTGCAGCAAAAGCAATCGGCTTAGTTCTGCCAAGTTGCGCTGGAAAAATGAATGGCTACTCCTTGCGTGTCCCAACCCCAGACGTCTCCATCATTGACTTAGTTGCAATACTCGGTAGAGAAACCACAAAAGCAGAAATCAATGCAGCGATGAAAGCGGCAGCGGAAGGCGAACTTAAGGGTATATTGCAGTACACTGAAGACCCAATCGTCAGCACTGACGTACTTCATAGCACTTATAGCAGCGTCTTTGATGCAGACTTAACTATGGTCTTAGGCGAGAAAAGTAATTTCGTGAAAGTCTTTGCATGGTACGACAACGAATGGGGCTTTAGCAACCGAATGGTTGACTTCATCGAGATGGTAGCCAAAAAAGCAGGCTTGACTTAATCAAACAAACATAAATCCATCATTCTTTTCCTTTTTTCTAAATCAATAATGAAGTGATTTAAATGGCAAAGTACAAGACATTGGATGAATTTCAAGTTAAAGATAAAGTTGTATTGGTTAGAGTAGACTTTAACTCAGAAATCGACCCAGCCACCAAGGAAGTCACAAGCGACGTGCGGATTCGAGCCCACGGCGAATCAACCCTAAAAGAACTCGCTGAGAAAGGCGCCAAAACCGTGATCCTTGCACACCAAGGCAGAAAAGGCGACCCAGACTACACCACCCTAAAAGAACACGCACAAATCCTTGGAAAAATCCTCAAGTGCCCAGTAAAATACGTCGACGACCTATTCGGCGACAAAGCCAGAACCGCCATCAAAAACCTGCAGGGCGGAGAAATTCTTGTTTTGGAGAATGTTCGCAGTTGGGATAAAGAAACCAAGAGCATGTCGCCTGAAGATGCAAGCAAAACCGAGCTTGTACAAAACCTCGCGCCACTCGCGGATTTGTTCGTTAACGATGCTTTCGCCGCAGCGCATCGTGGACATGTCTCGATGGTTGGCTTCACTGCGGTGTTGCCGTCTGTTGCTGGACGCATCATGGAACGTGAACTAACATCTCTCAGCAAAGCTTTGGAAAAACCAGAAAAACCCTCCGTTTACGTTATGGGCGGAGCTAAGGCCGACGACAGCCTTGAAATCAGCAAGTATGTTTTAGGTAATGGCATTGCTGATCATGTGCTTACTGGCGGTGTAACGGGGCAGTTATTCTTGGCGGCGAAAGGCGTTGATTTGGGCAAAGGAAACATGGCGTATTTGGCAAAGAAGGAACTGACAGGTTTGATTCCAGGAATTAAAGCGCTTGAAGAGCAGTTCGGGGATAAAGTGATGGTTCCAGTGGACTTTGCATTAGACATTGATGGCAAACGAAAAGAAATCCCCGCCGCACAATTGCCAACCGACAACTCAATTATGGACATCGGCGCCAAAACTGTCGAAGCCTACGCTAAAATGATAGCATCCGCCAAATCCATTGTCGTCAGCGGACCAATGGGAGTTTACGAAAATAAAGAATTCAACTACGGGACCAAAAAAGTCTTCGAAGCCATTGCAGACAGCAAAGCCTTCAGTCTTGCAGGCGGAGGAAATACCATTGCTGCCATGAACGAATACGGCTTAAACAAAAAAATCGGCTACATCAGTACCGCTGGAGGAGCTCTCGTCGAGTTTTTGATGGGTAAGAAGCTTCCTGGCGTTGTGGCTTTGGAAAATGCGGTTCAGAAAAAGAAAATCTAATTTCTTTCTTTTTTTAGTAACTCATGATTTTTTCCAATACCCAAAAGCTAAAAATGCTTTAGAGGGAAAGAATTTGACTTAGACTCCTGCAGATTTCTGTTAGGTCTTTGACGATATGGTCTGGTTCCTGTTTGCTTTCTTTAAGGTCTTTTAATGTGTTGAATTGTGAAGGAACAAAAACTGTTTTTAATCCCGCCATATTGGCGCCTTTGATGTCTTCGTTTGGGCTGTCACCGATGTAGACGGCTTCATGTGCTTTGATTTGGAGTCTGTTTAAGGCGTCTTGGAAGATCTTTGCGCTGGGTTTCCTCCAGCCCACCTCTTCCGAAACCACAATCACGTTGAAGAACTCGCTTATTCCCACCACTCTTATGCTCTTGTAGATAACTGGTGCATGAGTAAAATTCGAGATTAACGCCACCTTGCACTGCTCTTCGGATTGTTCAACCAGTTTTTTTGCGTCTTCTCTTAACTCAAGCGTGTCTATAAAGTCTTGGAAAAAAACGTTCAAAGCCGCCTTAACTCGAACGTCATCTGCAGTTACTTTAAAACCTAAATTGCAAAGTGCCTCTGCAACCCAAACTGCATTGGTTACTTCCCGAAGTTGCTCGTAGCGTACTTTGCGGTATTTCTCATGCGCCAAATCATAGGCACACAAAAACTTGTCTTTATCAATGTCAAATCCCTCCGCCACCAGTGACTTGTGGAGTTTCAGTTTTGACTCATCCATGGTGTAATTTCTGCAGTTAACCAAGGTTCCGATGTAATCGAATATTATTGCTTTACAAGCCATTCTTTTTCACGTTTTTGTTTTCGCCGATTTTTTTATTTTCAGCATCGCTTTACCAATTGCCGTATCGAGTAATTTTATTGGGTTGCCAATGGCTGCTTCAACTTGTGGGTCATAGGGGATTGCACCAAGGTACCTGAGACCCAGTTTCTCGATTTCCCCCTGAATGCTGTTACCCTTATCCATCTTCATGTTCTCGACTACGCCAATGATGGGCATCTTGAGCTCGTAGAGAAGCGCAATCTGTTTTTTGACTACTTCAAAAGCCAGAAGTGACGGCGTAGTGATGATTAAAAACTCTATCCGTGCTACAAGCCGCACTAAATCCATGACTGCATCACCGATTCCAGGCGGCATGTCTATCACAAGAAAATCCAGCTCGCCCCACTGCGTAACCGACAGCAACTCTATGAGTGCGTTTGAAATGTCTGCTCCACGCAACGGCGCAGGGTTGTCGCCGACAAAATAGACAAGTGACATGTAAGATAAGCCCTCAAAGGTGGGGGGCACGATGCCTTTGTCTTCTTTTGGCTGCAGGGTTGATGGAACGCCAAGGATTATGTGGGTTGATGGACCCGTGAAATCCAAATCAAATAAGCCAACCCTGCAACCCTCCTTAGTAAGGGAGAGTGCCAAAGCGGTGGCAACCATGCTTTTGCCGACGCCTCCTTTGCCGCTTGAAACCGCCACAATTCGCCCTATCCCAGCTAAACGCTGATTAATCACGCTTGTCCGCGGGTCAATCAAGCTAATTTTACTCCTTTTATGTCCTCAAGCCAAACACCGCGTCCGCTGACGATTTCAAAGTCTGGACTGCCGCATTTTGGGCACTTAATGTAAGTGTGAGCGACCTCGGGTACAAAATGGATCGCTTCCGCGGTGGTTTTGTCGAGTTTTTTAAAATCAAATGCCATGCCGTACCGCAGACTCGGCATTTGAGCGTGGATTCAGCCTTCAGGATGCGGAATTTAGCTTTCTTGAAGATGCGGGGTTTCATCTGGTTTAGTGCAAAACGCAAAATCGGTGGCTCAACCTGCTGGAGTTCACCGACTTTGATGGTGACTTCTGTGACTTCTTTCAGGTTTTCTTTCTCGGCGATTTGCTTTGCCGATGAGAGGATTGCTTCAGCCAATGCCCATTCGTGCATAGAATAACAGGCTTTGAGCAACAATAAAAGAATATTGCAGTAAATCAAGGCATATTTGGAGCCTAATAGTGGTCATTGTAGAAACGATAGAGGGATAGGTCGCTATGGTCGCTTTTCAGTGCCAAAACAAAAACCCCATCAAATAAGCCGAGTAAGCAAGTTTAAATCCGCTCGGTTTATTCATTTTAACTTGTTGGGTGGGCTTTAATGTCCGAAAAAATCAAGGTTCTGGCTTTTGAAGGAAGCCTAAGAAAAGGATCGTACAACAACGCCTAATCCGCGCCGCCGTAGAATTGGCACCCGAAAACGTAGCAATCGGGGTTTTTGATTTAGAGGGCGTTCCACTGTTCAACCAGGAATTCGAAACTAATCCACCATCAAGAGTTAAGGAATTCAAGGATAAAATCAGAGATTCCGATGCTCTCTTAATCGCAACACCCAGAATACAACTACTCAGTTCCATGAGTGTCTCAAAAACGTAATCGACTGCGCTTCAAGACCCAAAGCCGACACACCTCTGGAAGACAAACCCGTGCTCATCATGAGCGCATCAACTGGAAGGTTTGGCGGTGCCCGCGCGCAATATCACTTGCGGCAAACGTTCGTTTTTCTCGACATGCACCCAGTTAACCGCCCCGAAGTTATGCTGTCGGATGTAACAGCATAACGTTGATGCTGACGGAAAAGTAACCAACGAGCAAATACGCCAACTCATAAGACAACTACTTAAAGCACTTGCAGCGTGGACCATTAAACTCAAACAAAAGCAACATAATGTGCATATTGCAGAGTTTCTGTGTTGATACAGCAAAGCCTTAAAATGGCAAGGTGCCACGTTAGGGATTGGCGAATTAAGATGAGAGTCATAGCTGACCTGCACATTCACGGCCGATACAGCCGAGCTACAAGCGAGCAAATGAGCATTCCAGAAATCGCCAAATATGCAAAAATTAAAGGTCTCAACTTGGTGGGCACGGGTGATTTTACCCATCCAGACTGGCTAAAAGAAATCAACGAAACACTTATTCCTGAAGGTGACTCCGGGCTCTTCAAGTTAACCAACAAAGATTCTTCTGTGCGGTTTATGCTGCAAACGGAAGTGTGCACAATCTTCGATTTCAAGGGTGAATCAAAAAAGGTTCATCACGTCATACTTACTCCGTGGCTTGAAACCGTCGAACAAATCAATGAGCGCCTCCAGAGTTTTGGCAGTTTAAGCTCAGACGGCAGACCCATCTTAAACATGTCAGCACCTCAACTGGTCGAGCAGGTGATGGAGGTTTGCAGCGAAAACATGATTTTTCCTGCCCACGCCTGGACTCCATGGTTCAGTATTTTTGGCGCCTTCAGCGGCTTTGATAGCGTGGAAGACTGCTACCAAGATATGACCAAACACATCCACGCTCTGGAAACTGGCTTGTCGTCTGACCCTGCAATGAACTGGCGTCTGAGCAAACTTGACAAATATGCCTTGGTTTCGAACAGTGACTGCCACAGTTTTTGGCCATGGCGAATCGGCAGGGAAGCAAATGTTTTTGAGCTTGAAAAATTCAGCTACAAAGAAGTCACCAATTCAATAATCGCCAACGATTCCTCCCACTTTAAGTTCACAATCGAAACTAACCCAGCTTACGGCAAATACCATTGGACTGGTCATCGCAACTGCAAAGTTTCCCTCTCACCTGCAGAAGCCATAAAATTCGGGAACATCTGCCCTGTTTGCCGGAGACCACTAACTAAAGGTGTTGAACAACGGGTCGAAGAACTCGCCGATAGACCAGCAGATTTCGAGCGTGAGGGCGTGCCTGGGTTTATGCGTTTGCTTCCACTCTCCGAAATCATTGCGGCGGTGCTTGCGACTGATTCACCTTCGACGCAGGCCGTCTGGAAAAACTATAATTTATTAACTGAAAAGTTCGGTGACGAATATTCAGTGCTGATTGATGCACCCTTGGATGCGTTAGCTCAAGTGGTAGATGCGTCCATGGCTCAAGCCATCGTTAAGGTTAGAGATGGCACCGCCAAGGTCACACCTGGATATGACGGAGTGTATGGTCAACTCGTTTTAGGGGTTGATGTGCAGCCGCAGGTTAAACTCAAGCCCAGACTAATCCAACCAATCGTTAAACAGAAGAGCATGAACGATTTCTGGTAAAATCAAAAACAAATCATTTAATTCTCTCAAACAAATCTATTTTTGAAAAGGACAGTCTACTCTTGAAAGACCTTTTAACAAAAATCAACAACATCGCCACCCAAAAGTTTGGAGCCCAATACGCCGAAGCCAGAGCCCAAAAACTCTACAAAACCAGCCTCACACTAAAAGAGGAAAGGGTGGAAGCCGCCAAACAGGGTATCGAAAATGGCGTAGCCATCCGAGTACTGGTTAATGGTGCTTGGGGGTTTGCATCTGTAGGCTCGTTTGATAGAGCTATTTTAGAGGGCGCGGTTTCGGATGCAAGCAGAATGGCTAAATTAGCAAGTGAACGACTGAAAACTCCAATTAAACTTGCAGACACCAAAGCAGTAGAAGACCATGTGGTATCGAAGCCGAAAAAGAACCCAGCCGACATACTGATGGAGGACAAAATAAAAACTGCACTGGCAATAAACAGAGCAAGTTTAGGCTTCAACAGGAAAATCAAAAGCTGTACAGTAGACTATTTTGATTTAACGGGTTCAAGCTTTTTTGTGAACAGTGATGGTACTAGCATAGAACAAGATAAGCTATATGTTTGGGCAAGAATAACTGCTTCAGCCCAAGATGAAGGTGTTTTCACATTTAGTCGCGAAGAAATCGGCTCCACCAGCAGGCTACGAAATCTTCGATGCGCAAGTGCCCGAGGCTTTAGGCGAGAAGGTTGCGAAACTTGCTATTGAACAGTTAACTGCGAAATCTCCAAAGGGCGGAAAGTTTCCAGTGGTTTTGGGGACCAACGTGGTTGGTGTGTTTGTGCATGAGGCGTTTGGGCATTTGGCGGAGGCAGATTTAGCTCTCTCAGGCGGAGTGTTAGCGAGTAATTTGGGGAAAAAAATTGGGTCAAACTTGGTAACTTTCTATGACGATGGCACCATACCCGGTGCGTTTGGCGCATTCAAGTACGACGATGAAGGCATAGCAAGCCAAAAGACTTTGCTCATAAAAGACGGTGTCGTAACGGGCTTGATGCATAACCGTGAAACCGCACAAAAATTCAAAACGGAGCCCACTGGGAATGCAAGGGCGGAAGACTTTCGAGTGGAACCCATAATTCGTATGAGGTGCACCTACATGGCACCTAGAGACCAAACAGTCGAAGAATTAATCGAGGATGTTAAGTCGGGTTATTATTTTAAGAGTTTTAGGGGTGGACAAGCAAACCTTGACGGTACTTTCCAAGTTGGGATCCAGGAAGGCTATGAAATTGTGAACGGGAAATTAGGCGTCGCAGTCCGAAACGCATCCATAAGTGGCAACACCCTTGAAACCCTCCACCACGTTAACGGGGTGGGAAAAGATTTCATGTTAGATCCTGGGCGATGCGGTAAGGGTCAAACAGCTTTTATTAGTGATGGTGGACCGCACATTAGATTAAGTGAGGTGGTTGTCGGTGGCAGTGCTTGAAAAAAACATTATGATAAGTTTAGCTGAGAACGCTGTTAAGGCAGCGCTTAATAAAGGTGCCCAAGACGCGGAAGCCTACGTTTACGAGGGTCAAGCCTCAAACATAGGTATTGAGCTTGGGCAAATAAGCAAAACCAATCGCATAATCGACCGAGGTTTAGGAATAAGAGTAGCCACCAACAAAGCAATTGGTTTTGCGTACACAAACATCGTGGAGGATCCCAAAGCTGTAGAGAGCGTTGTTGTCAGCGCTTTGAGTGCGGCTAGGGCAAGTAAACCCGACCCAGACTGGAAAGGACTGCCAAACAAGAAACCTTACGCAGCAACAGAGAAGACTTTTGACAAAAAAATCGTTGACCTCACCTCCGAAGACCTAGTCCAAATTGCCGTAACCATGTTGGATGCCGCGGGACAAGTGGACAAACGAGTTTTCCCAATCGAAGGCGGCGTGGGCAGCGGCTACATCGCTAACGCCATCGCTAACTCAAACGGCATAATAGGCTTCGATAAGGGAACGATCATTGAATGCAGTGTAGCAACACTAGCAAAAGAAGGCAACTCAGTTACTCCCGTCTGTTTTGAATTTAACGCTGCAAGAAACTACAAACTTGACCCTGCTTGGGTAGGAAAAGAAGCATCGAAAATGGCACTTTCAGCACTAAAAACCAAATCAGTAGAAACCAAATCCGGAAAAGTAATCCTCACACAGTTCGCACTTCAGGACCTTTTATCTTACACACTAATCAATGCCATTAGAGCGGACAGTGTTCAGAGGGGGCAGTCGCCCTTCAAGGGTAAAATCGGAGAAAAAGTTGCTTCAAAAAATCTCTCAATCTACGACGACGGATTGTTCGCGGGCGGATTGCGAACAGGAAGTTTTGATGGCGAAGGCGTACCACATCAAAAAACAGTAGTCATAGAGGAGGGTGTTCTTCGCAACTTCTTGTATGATAACTACTCAGCCAGAAAGGATGGCAAAGAAAGCACTGGTAACGCTTCAAGAGCTGGATACTTATCAACACCAGGCATAGACACAACAAACTTCCACATCTTGCCCGGAACCAAAACATCTGAGGAAATGCTAAGCGAAGTTGAAGATGGCTTAATAGTCTATTACCTCCAAGGCGCCCACAGCAGCAACCCCGTCAGCGGCGAATTCTCCGTAGTAGCAACACCAGCTTGGAAAATTAAGGACGGAAAAATCACCCATTGCTCCCGAGGGGTAATGCTGGCTGGCAACGTCTTTGAACTGCTCAAAAACATTAGCGTAATCGGTGGCAATGAGCGGCAGATGGGACAATTGATTTCGCCTTGGATACAAGTGGAAAATGTTAGGGTAATCGGGCAATAGCAATTTTTATGCTATCTTGCCCAGAAACTCTTTGAGTACTCTCCTAAAACGCCCTCGTAGATGTGTTTGGTTTGCTGGGCGATTTTTTCCCAATCATACTTTTCTTGAACTCGCCTGTATGCGTTATCTCGAACGTATTTGGCGTAATTTGGGTCAAGCAACACTTTTGATATACCCCAAGCCAAAGAGTCAGGGTTGTTGGGGTAAACCTTAACACCAGTTACATCATGCTCGACGATTTCTGATAAGCCGCCAGTATCAGATGCAACCACAGGGCTTCTCGCAGCCATCGCTTCCAAGGCGACGATTCCAAAGGGTTCAAATAGCGATGGTACAACCGACACGTCAGCAACCCTTTGCAGCTTAAGCAATGTGGGTTCATCCATGAAGCCTTCAAAAAGCACTTTATGTTCCAAGCCCATGCTACGTACAATGTTTAGCAGTTGCTCTTTCATGTAACCGCTCCCGACGATAATAAATTTGGCGTTTGTTTTGCTTAGAACCTTGGGCACTGCATTGATTAAGACGTGGATGCCTTTTTCATAGACCAAACGTCCGACAAAGAGAACGATTTTTTCTTCTGGCAGGGCAAACTTGCTTCGGAATTGGCTTAAGTCTTCATTCCCATCGTAATTGTGTATGTTTACGCCGTTTGGAACCATTACCAACTTATCACTAGGCAATCCAAAAGCATATTTAACATGTGAAATCATGTAGTCGCTGCAACAAATTACCTTCCACGCCTCGTAAGTGAGCCAGGCTTCGGTTTCATGAATCATTCTTTCAGTCGTCGTGTGCAACCCATCCCTTCGACCCATCTCGGTCGAATGCATAGTGACCAATAGAGGTTTTCGGAAAACATGCTTTAACCCGATGCCCGCGTTTGCGACCAGCCAATCATGTGCATGGAAAACGTCGATTTTGTCGGAGAGTTTTCTAGTTAGAATAGCTGTTTCTTTCTGCATATTCATGTTCATTAAATAAACCCAAGTGGCAAAGTCAGGAGAGGGATTCTTGTAGGAGTCTATTCGATAGACTTCTACGTCGTCTATTACTTCGTGGGCTGGAGCACCAGGGAAATCGCAGGTTACCACGTAGACCTTTACGTCTTGTTTGGCTAAGTGTTTGGATAAGAAGTAGATATGGGGGGATATGCCTCCGATGACTCTTGGCGGATATTCCCAGCTTAGCATCATTACGGTTAGTTTATTTTTCATACTTTTTTGCCTCCGCCACTTTGCTGTACAATTCTAAGACTTCTTTAGCAAACAAAGCTGGATCTATTGAAATAACTGTTATTTTTTCTTCGGGAACATCGTAAATTCTCATGACTTCCTCTTTCATCCACTCAGACTTAACGCACACTGCCTCTGCTTCAAAGAAACCCAGCCACTCTATACTTTTAATTGCCATATTGTAGGATGCGTTAGCATTAGGGGAACGATGGTCCTCTAAGCTTTCAACTGAGTAAACAAAAGGTATCCCAAGACCGTTCTTGAGGGTTACAGCTGCTGGAATAAAATGCCAATCATGAACATCTATGAGGTCCACTTGCTTTTTTGATTCATAGTAGATATCTGCAGCGACCCGCTCAACCTCTTGGTTAAGGGTTAATACCCAAGTTAAAACACCTATATGATTTCGAACGGGGTTTGCTACTCTGAATGTTTTTACTCCACTGGGTTCTTGGGTTTGGCCTGTTGCAGAGTCATCATAAGTTACTACATTAACATCTACTTTGTTCTCGGCAAGTTGAGTCGATAGGGCACTTACATATCCAGAAAGTTGACCTACTACTCTAGGCGGATACTCCCAAGAAAAAATAATGGCACGCATTTTTCCACTACGTGAAAAGCGAACAGACCTTAATAATTCCTCTTCCATTTAGATAGTACCGTTTCTTACCTTCGTTATCATAGAAACTCTCAGCAAAACCTTCCGACTTATATCGGTCTAGAATGCTTTCAATTTCACTAGGGTCTTTCTGCAAAAGTCGTGCTACTTCCTCGCCTCGTCTTGCTAAATCGGCGGCGGTAGCGCACAGGTTGTGTAGCGTTTGCAAGACTTTATCTGGAAACGGAAGCTCTTCTCTCATTTTAAAGTGCACCCTGTTACTGAAGTGTACAGCGACTTATCTTATAAACGCATGCGAGACAGTTTTTCTAGAAAAGCTGAGTTGCATCCTGTAACTCTTTGCTTTGGGAAGTATATCGGTTTTTTGTGACTTCAACTATGGTTTTTCTCAATTTTTCGCCGCTTAATTTGGAATCCGCCAGTTCTTTTAGTTTGAATGCTAATTTCTGGTCTTTGAGCGAGCTTTTTGCCCAGCTTTCAAAGTCTCCGTTGCCACTGTGAAACTCTATGGCTTTGACGTTTACTTCTTGGAGAGCTTTCGCGAAGCCTTTGAGACCCCACGCCATTGCACCTGTGTAAAACTCTTTTCCAATTCCTGTGTAGAATAGGAAGGGCTCGTTAGCAGTTAAGATAACCATTCTTAGTCTGGCTTCAAAATCGTTAAGTAGCGTCTGCGCAGACACGAAAGCATCCATGGGTGATTCATATGGGCTAAAATAAGAGTGGACTTCGCCTGGTCCGCCTCCTGCGGTGAACATATAGTATAGGTGGTCGCTTGTTTGGAAGTCACGCCATAGTCTCAAAAGCTCAGCGTCGTCGGCTTCTTTAATGAAGGGTTCCAACCTGCGCAACGACGTATAGTATGCCCATTGCATAACATTGCCAAGCCAACCTGACTGGTCTCTTTTTATGTCTGCCCAAGAAACCGTGCCTTCCGCTTCAGGAACATCAACTTCTCCAGCCGAAGCATGCTTATCAACCACCTCTGATGGTGTAACCATCTTCAAATGGTCATACTTCAAAATCTCATCTGGTAAATGCTGAAGGAAACTGTGGATACCTGTTTCTGGCCAATGGTGTTCGCCGAAAGTTTCGTAGTCGGGGAAAATGTTGATGCACTCGCCTTTAGTTTCAGATAACCATCGCGCATATTTGTCTGCCGTCAACGGCCACTCGGGCCACCATCGCGCTGAAAACCTAAAACCGATGTCGTCCGTTAACTTGTAATTGCGGAGTAAAACCCTGATTTTCTTCGCGCCTTTAGGCGTATAAATGAAGTTGGGTGATTTTTCGCCGAGAATCTTCTCAATACCCTCTGTATAGATGCCCTTGTAGCCCATGTCTTCAACAGTTTTGGCGATGGTATTGTTGTAGAGCAACTCAGTGTTCTCGAAAACCCGTGGTGTGTAACCTAGCAAGTCTTTGACGGTTTGTTTGTGCATTTTGGCTTGTTCGATGAATTCTTCTTTTTCGGGATAGAGGCTAGCAATTGAGTGATAATAAGTTTGGTTTAGGAATTCTACGTTTCCTGTGGCTGAGAGATGCTTGAAGCTTTCCAAAAGATCCTTGTCGAACATTTCGCACTGTTCAAGGAAAACTCCTGATACGCTGAAGGAGAATTTGGGTAGTTTGCGATCGTGTTTGTAGCGGTCTATTATGTCGAGGATGATTTGGTTTGATGGGAAATAACATTTGCGTGCAGCCCGCTTAAAGATTTCTCTATCAACCTCTGTGTCAAAGTAATAATCGAACAACTCAGCCTTCGATAAGCGCCTGAAAACTTTGCCTTCCCAAAACAGGTTACGCCTCAACCTATGCGGCTGATGAACTTCAAATACAAACACAACATCCGTCATTGCACTCTTCGACCTAAGCAGAAAATAGGTGCAGGCTGTATTTATTTGTAATTTGTCGTTTTCCATAGCGTCGGAGCGATTATTTGTTTTTCTTGAAACAAGATGGTAAGTCACTACAATTAAGGAAAAAAATGCAATGATACCTGTAGCCCAAATAACAAAATACATTGTTGAGGGTGATTTAGAGTTGTTAATTTCCCACCGATTTGTGCTGATTAAGTTTATCACATCAGTCTTTAAAACGACTTCGCCCATGTTGATTGCTTGTGAATCTGTGTGTTCGTAGAAACTCAAACTGCATACCAGTTTCTCTGTCAAAATAACAATTGCCCCAATCATCGGTACCATTCCATCCAACATGATTTATTTCTCTCAAACCGCACGAATAAGACCGACTTAACGTATCGTTTTATTGTTAGTTGAGCAGTTGGAATACGGTCGCCAGCTCCATGTTGGTTGCGTAAATTGGAACTGACTGCCCAGCGAAGACATTGCTTTGGCTGGAGGGGGTTCACGTTGGTTTCATAGCTAAATTCAGTTTCGCTTCCGTTTTTGAAATGAAGAGTGTAAACTTGGCAAACAATGGAGCCCTCGACACTGGTTATGTCGATTCTAACCCATTAATTGTTGTTGTATTCGAACTGTGGAATCAACATTGTCGAGTTCGAGCAGTTGGAAGTGAAAACACCATACATTTCATAAGTGAAATAGTCGCTCTTTTCAACTCATGGTATACAAGTTTTGGGAACGGCGGTATTTGCCATTGTTGAAAATAAAAAGATCGGAAGTATAATGGCCGCTTGGAGCTTTAGTTTCATCAGTCGTCAATTTTGATTAGATTGCTTAGTCTTAAAGAAATTTTGCATTGCCTCTTCTTCCAAAGAACTGCTCAACCCAATAAAGTCCCTATTATTTTGAAATTGGGAAAAATCTTATATGAAAAGTCGTTGACTACATGGGCATGGCTCCCAATAAAAGTAACAAATTAAAACACAAATCCAATAACACATTGTTCTTTGCGATTGGCATAATTGCTATAATTCTAATTGGCACTGGAGTATTCATCGTGTTAGGTCAATCAAATCAACCTACAAACGTATCGCCCACTCCAACACCCTCCCCTGCTCCAACCACTTTTAACGGAACTCCAACTCCCTCACCTTCTTCTTTATCGACCTCAACTCCAACTCCTTCAACTACATCATCGACCTCGGATCCGCTCTATGATGGCGGAACAAAGGTTCTGCTTCAAACCACTGTCGGAAACATCACTCTCCAATTACGAAACGATAAGCCGATTACCACTGGCAACTTCATCAATATAGTCAATCATGGATGGTACGCAGGTACTCCTTTTCACCGAGTCATCGCGGGTTTCATGATTCAGGGTGGAGGCATTAGCCAGTCCATTTCAGCAATCGCAGATGAAATAGGCAGTAACAACCACAATACTGCCTATACGATTACCATGGCCAAAACAAGCCAGCCTAATTCTGCAACCAGTGAATTCTTCATAAACGTCGCAGACAACAGCCATATCACATATCAAGACGGCACCACATTCGATGGAACATATTCAGTATTTGGAAAAGTAATCGACGGACAAAATGTCGTTAACGCCATAGCCAATGCTCCAGTAACTACCAACGCCATGGGAGAAAACAGCCAGCCCCTGCAGCCTGTCACGATAACAAAGGCAACAATAATTTCTTAAGCCACCCCAAAAATCACTTTTTTCTTTTTTAAAATTTCCATTTAACTGGAAATGCATAATAGATATGATTCTAATTGGTGTTTTAGGATAATTATGTCAGAAAAACAGACAACTCAACCTGAAACAAAGATACTTCTCCATACAAGCATGGGCGACATTACAATCGCTCTGCGAAATGACATGCCAATCACAACTGGCAACTTCAAAAAACTAGTCCAACAGGGAGTCTACAACGGCACCATATTCCATAGAGTTATCCCCGGTTTTATGATTCAAGGTGGCGACCCAACGGGAACAGGATACGGCGACTCCTCAATTCCAGAAATTAAAGACGAATTCACAAGGACAAACCGCAACGACCGAGGCACAATATCTATGGCGAATGCGGGTCCAAATACTGGAAGCAGCCAATTCTTTATCAACCAAGTGAATAACAATTTCTTAGATAGTAAGCATCCTGCCTTTGGAAAAGTCATCGTAGGAATGGATGTCGTTGATAAAATCGCTAAAGTACCAACCGGCTCAAACGATAAACCACGGACAAACGTAACAATAATCAATGCATCAGTCGTATCTTAAAAAAGACTAAAAAAATGGATTATTCTTTTTTCTTTTCTTCTTTCTCTTTAGGCTTAGAACCGATTTCCACTACTTGAATGCCTATCTGGTACCTTTTCCCACCAGCTACCATTTTGCCTGTTCCATAGTAGCCTTTGCTGCCTGTTTTGAAGTCTTTTTTGTCAAGGATAAAATTCTGTTTATCGCCACATAGCTGAATGGTTGCCATATTTACATCGCTCATTTTCAAAATTCACCTAACGTACTTCTAATTCAGTATACCTAGCTTTTCACCTTTTCGTTCTCCCAAGCCCTAAAGTGTTTGATTTTTTTGTCAATAGACAGGTTGAGAAATAGAATTCGTAGAATACCTGAAACCACAACTATTTTACTTGTTTTCTAAAGGTGTCTGTTTTGTGAAAGGACCAATGTGAGATCGATTTGGCTTTTCTAAAAGTCAATAGTATATATGAAATTGGTTGTCGCGTTTGCCAAAACGGTGGATTTTCCTTCTTACAATAACACAAGGTAATCACCACAACGTATTTATTTTGAAAAAAAGCTTAAGTCAAGCCACTTAAAAGTAAACTAGGAGTGAAGCGGATCGTGACCGAAAACGCCAGCGCAGTCTTAATTGGCAAAAAACCAATAATGAATTATGTCCTCGCGTGCATCACATTCTTCCATGGCGGAGCAAAAGAAGTCAGTATAAAAGCACGTGGGAGATCCATCAGCCGAGCAATAGACGTCGCCGAAGTTGTTAGACACAGATTCCTTCCGGATGCTAAAATCAAAAACATCAGCATTGGAACCGACAGATTCCTACCCCAAGACCAGGATGATGGTGGTAATACAGCAACCAATGTCAGCACAATTGAAATTACACTGACAAGGTAAATCACGATTAAGCTAAACTCCTTCTTTGCAGGAAAAAAGACACACAAATGAAAACAGAACTATGCAGTTTCTGCTTAAAAAGCGGCATTCTTTGCCAAAAATGTTCGGCCAAAGTCAAAGCTGGCGAAATCAGCGAGATAGACTTGAAAATCGCCCGTATATTACTCTCTTTAGAAGAGAAGTATCCATCCCTGCAAAACGTCTGCTTCTACAAGGCTGTTGAGGTTGAAAAAACACTTGCTGTCCTCGTTGGACACGGCGATGTCCCTAAACTTCTGGGGTATGGCGGCAAAATCGTTAAAACCCTTGGTGACGAGACAGGCAAAAACGTGCGCATATTGGAACATGGTGTTGATGACCGAAAATTCCTTGAAGACCTTTTTGTCCCCTTCAGCATCTTGACAATCAACACTATCTGGCTTCCAGACGGAACTACAGAAACACGAGTAATCCTCAAAAGAAAACGTGGAGCCCAGCTACCCTTTGACCTTAAAGCTTTAAAGGAAATTGCCAGACAAGTACGTAAAATATCCTTACGCGTTGAAATCGCAGACTAAGGTTGGCGAGCAACATGAATTTGGACTCGATAGGTGACTGGACTAGAACTCACTATACTGGTCAGGTTGTACCCGATAGTGATGGTATAGAAGTAACTCTATTTGGTTGGGTTCAAGACATCCGAGATTTAGGCGGAATTCGCTTCATCATTCTGCAGGATCGTGAAGGAACAATCCAGTTAACGATTCCCAAGAAGAAAATAGTACCCGAAGTTTTAGCCAAATCTGATTTGTTGCAGAAAAGATTCAGCATAGCAGTGAAGGGTAAGGTTAAAAAGACAAATATGACTACGCGAGGTATCGAAGTCATTCCTAATGCAATTAAGATTTTTAACACAGCCACTGACCAACTTCCAATAGACATAACAGGTAAAACGCCCGCACTAATTGAATCCCGATTGGACGCTAGACCTTTGGATCTAACCCAAGAACACAGTATGGCAACCTTCAAGGTTCAACACATTGCTCTCGAGGCAATGCGTACTTTCCTTTTCGATAAGAGTTTTTCTGAGGTTCACACGCCGAGAATCATTGCTTCGGCAACCGAAGGGGGTGCAGAGCTTTTCAGTGTTGACTATTTCGGTCAAAAAGCGTACTTAGCTCAGAGTCCACAACTCTACAAAGAGGAACTAATCTTAAGTTTCGAAAAGGTGTTTGAGGTTGGACCGTTTTTCCGCGCTGAAGAATCACATACGAGAAGACACCTGAGTGAATTCACTTCTGTGGATATTGAAGCTGCTTTTGTAAATGCCGCTGACGTTATGGTGCTTCTTGAACAAGTCATCCATCATACATTTACCGTTGTAAAAGAAAAATGTGGTAAAGAATTGTCTTTGCTCAAATACAGTTTTGAGGTTCCTACTGTCCCTTTCAAACGTTTAACTTACGACCAAGTCCTTGAAGACCTAAAAGGACAAGGTGTAACGATTCAATGGGGTGAAGACATCCCAACAGAGGCTTTTCGAAAGCTGGGCAAGCTTTACCCATTCTTCTACTTCATAACTGATTGGCCCACACATGCAAAAGCATTCTACATTAAGCCGCGTGAAGACAAACCTGAAGTATGCGAGGGTTTTGACTTAATGTGGCGATATATAGAGCTAGTTTCAGGCGGAGAACGAATCGCTCAAAAAGACCAACTAATCAAGCGACTAAAAGAAAAAGGATTAAACCCTGAATCATTCAAGAGCCACCTGCAAGCCTACGATTATGGCATGCCACCGCACGCTGGATGGGGACTGGGGCTTGAGCGATTAACGATGATTTTAACTGGAAACAAGAACATCAGAGAAGTAACCTTATACCCACGCGACAGAGTTCGGCTAACACCTTAAGAAGAATCCCTTTGTTATTTAAACCCAAAATACTTAAAATGTTTCAAATGCGATGACAACTCAAAGCACCAACACGACTTACCTAATATGCACAGCTGCCAAAAGTCTCCATTAGAATCCCACCTTAATGTTCATAGAATCTAGGTCTCTCTTATTGAACCGCAACTGTTTAATAACCATAACATCAGAATTCTACCTAAACAATTAAGAGGGATCCTAGTTGTCCATAAATGAGAACCTAGAAAAACTTTCGAACGCTTGTGGAGTAACTGGCAGAGAAAATGAAGTCAAAGACCTCATGATCCAACTCCTCAAACCATACTCTGATGAAATCCAAGTGGATAAGATGGAAAACGTGATAGCCATTAAAAAAGGAAACGCCAAAGCACCCAAAATTATGTTGGCCGCACACATGGATGAAGTTGGATTAATGGTAAAAACAATAACCAAAGATGGCTTTCTGCAGTTCTCCAAGATGGGCGGCATAGATGACCGTATTCTTCCTGCTCAAAAAGTAGCCGTCTACACAAAGAAAGGCGTTTTCCCAGGCATAATAGGTTCCAAACCTCCGCACATTCAAAAGGAAGAAGAACGCAAGAAAATTATAACCTACGACGACCTTTTCATAGATGTAGGAGCAGAAAACAAAGAAGACGCATCCAATATGGGTGTAGAAATCGGCGACCCTGTCTCATTTGACATAAAATACGTTAAATTAAGCAAAAACGTCGTAATCGGAAAAGCATTTGATAACAGAGCAGGATGCATAACGATGGTTGAAACACTCAAACTCCTCGAAAAAACCGAATGCACCGTTTGCGCTGTCGGTACTGTCCAAGAGGAAGTCGGGTTACGCGGAGCAGCAACAGCAGCGTTTGGTGTTGACCCAGACCTCGCCATAGCTTTAGACGTTACTATTGCAGGTGATGTTCCAGGCGTAAGGGAATTCGACACGACCGTAAAGATGGGCAAAGGACCTGCTTTAACAATTTCTGACTCAGGTCTAATTACGCACCCCAAGGTTTTACGGTGGTTAATTGAAACGGCAGAAGAAGAAAAAATTCCATTTCAGATTGAATCGGGTTTATTGGGCAGTACAGACGCAGCAAGAATCTCTATGACACGCCAAGGGATCCCCAGCGGAAACATCTCTATCGCCACACGCTACATCCACAGCCCAGTCGGAATGCTTAGCCTAAAGGACATAGAGAACAGCGCAAAACTAACCGCCGCAGCTATCCGAAAAGCCACAAAATACTTCTAATTTTGTCTTTAGCAATTGTTTTTTATTCTCTTTCTTCTATTCTACATTGGTCTTTAGTATGAGTAAACCTGACAAGTTCGCTGGAAAATTCGATTTTCTGGAACATACAGCCGACGTTTATGTTCGAGCCCATGGCAAATCAACGGAGGAAGCTTACGAGAACGCTGCGCTCTCCATGTTTGAAACAATGACTGACACGGACAAAATCGCTCAGACGCAAGAAGATACCGTTGAAGTTGAAGCTGAAGACCAATATGCACTTCTCTACAATTGGCTTGAAGCGTTGCTAGTCAAATTTGAAACTGAGAACATGTTGTACTCGAAATTCCAGATAACCACCTGGAAAGAAACCACTGAAAAGTTTATGCTTAAAGCAAAAATTTGGGGAGAAAAATTTGACCCCAAAAAGCACCCGCAGAAGGTCGCTGTTAAAGCAGTAACTTACCACCGCATGGTGATTATCCGTGAAATGGACAGGGTGATTTTGGAGTTTATCCTCGACATCTAAGCAAGCTTTAGCTTCTTCAGTTCAGAGAACAGTTTTTCAACCATGGGTTCTGGCGGCTGGTCCAAGGTTTTTGTTTCTAAGTTCAATGAATGGAACTTTCTTTTCCTTGTAGAAGGCTATGAGTGGGCGGGTTTGTTCTTGGTAGACTTTGAGTCTATTCTTTATGGTTTCTGGGTTATCGTCAGCTCTTTGGTAGAGTGGTCCACCGCATTTGTCGCAGACGCCTTCAACTTTGGGTTTTAGGAATTTTATGTTGTAGACTGTTCCGCAGTTTTTGCAGATTCTACGCGTGGATAAGCGTTCGATGATTATCCAGTCAGGAACATTTAATTGCATGATGACATCGATGGGTGTTATAAAGTCGAGTTTTTTTGCTTGGTCAAGGGTTCGCGGATATCCATCAAGGATGAAGCCTTTTCCTTTAGAAATTTTATCCAAATGAGCTTTTAAAACTTCTACAACAACATCGTCAGGGACTAAGGCTCCTTTTTCCATGTAACCTTTAACTTTTCTGGCGAGGTCTGAGTTTTCCTTAATTAATTCACGGAAAATATCACCCATTGAAATAACGTCAACGCCAAGTTTAGCTTGAAGCCTAGATGCATACGTACCTTTTCCAGCACCTGGCGCTCCGAAAATAATTGCTTTCAACATAGCTTTAACCTGTATCTTTTCATACATATCAACTATAATTAAATTTTGCGCCGAATCCTTTTTCACGGAAATATTTATTCTACAATGCTTCTTTAAACAACATTAATCAGGTGCAGCGTTTGCATACGAAAGAAATAGGGAAAAACCTGTTTATGGTCGAGTTGATAACTGGGGGTTTCAACAATCTTATTTGTAGTTATGTGATTAAAGGCAAAAAGCCATTTCTCGTAGAATCTGGTCCAACTAGTTTTATACCGAATCTGCTCGCTGGCTT